>NZ_JACBYP010000117.1 GCF_018982965.1 Streptomyces mayonensis
GCCCCTTACGCCCCGAGGCCCCCAAAGGCTCTCAGTGGCCCTCTCGCGGCCTTGACGGCGTCACATTCGCTCGGTACTCCAAAGACAGGGCCCCTTCCCCGTGAGGCCCCTGGAGGTGGCGTATGGCGGCATCGGTCAGGCACGAGACGCGGGCCCTGCTCCGCGCACATCTGTCGGCCGCGTCGTCCTACGGTCATGTGACGCGGCACTGTCCGATCTGCCACCGGCTGCTGCGGCTCGCGCTGGACGCCCCGGGGTCACAGTCCACGACGGAACGTCAAGAAGGCGTCGAGAACGGGAGCACGGCCTCGGTGTGATGTCTGCCGGACCCCAACGCCCGTGCCGCGCAGACCTCCTGGAGCCGGGGCCTCCTCTAGCGCACCGGCGCCCGGGTCAACAACCACCACGCGGTGTGACGGGTGTCACCGCATGAGTTTCCGAAACCGTGGCACTTACCACGCCCCTACAACCAGTCAATTTAATATGTGCAATTGCACCGCTTCTCCCAGTGCTCGCACAGCCGATCCGACAGCCCTCCCCAGACTCCGACAAGGCCGCTCACAGGGCGGCCCGGCAGTCCACCACAGTCCACCACCGGGCACAGGGGCCGTACACACAAAGATCGCGCTGGACCCGGCGGAGTCCAGCGCGATCAACGACGCACCCCTGTTGGGGCAGGAACGGCGTCGCTTGGAGCTGTGGTTCCAGGCGCCTCGGCAGATGGGGGACCTGCCGTTTTGCCCGGTTATTCAGTTGTTCAGGCCTCGCTGCGCTGCTGCGGAATGCCCGCGAGCAGGGCGCGGACCTCGGCTTCGCGGTAGCGGCGATGCCCGCCGAGCGTGCGGATCGACGTGAGCTTGCCGGCCTTCGCCCAGCGCGTGACCGTCTTCGGGTCGACGCGGAACATGGTGGCGACCTCAGCCGGGGTCAGCAGCGGCTCGGCATCAGGGGTGCGAGCGGTCATGAGCGGCCTCCTCGGGAGAACCGAACCTTCTCGGTTCTTTCCTCTAAATTCTGCACCTTGACCCGCGTTGCCCGAAATGGCGGACGCGAGTCGAGTCGGTTATAGGACGAACGGCTTGTCCTCGGCACTACAACTACACCATCTGTCCAGCCGCGTCGGCCAAACCGATGGAATTGCCCTCCCAGGTGTTCATCAGCGACGGAAGCCGATGGACCATGCCATAGCGGACAGTCACTCCACTGTGACGATCAGTCACAGAGCGATCAGGGGTCACTCGACCTGCCATCAGACCCCCCAAAGCGTGCAATGCGAAGATTCCGCCCACAGTGCATCACAAGAGGACGGAAGGAGCCCTCCCCGGGCTCCTTGTCCTATTTTGGCACGAGGAAGGGGAAGCGGCGCAAGAGTGATGTACGTGTAGTCCGTCACGCTTGACACATACGCCCGGATCGGGACGTACGTCCCTTGTTGAGGGAACATCAGCCCACACCGAACACATGTCGGAGCGAAAGACGAAACCCCACATCGAGCGGTACGTCAAACGTCAGTTCGCGGACCGCCGGTCGCGGACCCCCCGCCAGCGCTCCACGAGACGTCCGTACGCCGCCCCGGCCGTGGCCGGATCACCGTGGCGCAGTGCCTCGATCCCCTCGGCCACGTCCGCCGCGGAGTGGTCGTCGGCCAACTCACCGGCGGGCAGGGCGTGCACGAGCCCGCCGTAGTCCAGCTCCACCAGGGAGCGCGGGTGAAACTCCTCCAACCAGCGCCCCACGTCCACCAGGCCGTCGATGAGCGGCCCTTCGTCGACGGCCTCCCGAAGCGCCCGCAGCCCCCTGGCCACCCTCCGGCGGGCCTGCACCATGGGGGTGCGGTAGCGCAGCACGGGCGCGGCCGCCGCCTCGCCGTCACCCCCGTCGTACTCCCGCTCGGCGTCGGAGACCAGCACGAACCAGTTGATCGGCACCTGCCAAGTGGCCGTGCGGATCCAAGGGCGGGCGTCCGGATTGTTTTCCAGCCAGCGTTCGTAGTCCTGCGTGCTCTGCCGGCGCACGACCGGCGGGATCAGCGCGTCCAGTACGGGCTCCGGGAAGTCGCCGGTCAGCTCGCCCAGTGCCTGCCAGCCGCGCAGCCGGGTCCGCCAGGGGCAGACACAGACCACCCCGTCGACCTCGGTCACGAAGGCGTCGGCGCTCTCGTGCACCCGGACGGCCACCGGCGGGGTGGGCAGCAGGTCGGCCAGGGAGCGGCGCAGCTCGTCCTGGTACGAGGGCAGGTCGGAGCGGCGGGCGTACCGGGTCCAGTGGGCGCGTTCCGCGTCGGGGAAGGCGGCCAGCGGCTCGTACACACGCAGGTACGCCGCGTAGGGGACGATCACGGAGGACACCTTGGGCACGCCTGCTCCCTCCCCCGCGCACCGCTGCGAAAACCTGCAGAAACGGATCACAAACGCACGGGAACCTCTACGAATCGTCGCACGCCCGTACTCCTTGCGGAGGTGATCCTGGGCACTGTGCGGCGGACCTGCACCCCCAGGCCCTAATCTCGTGCCAGAGTCCCCGCCACCCGCACGGGGACCGTCTCCACCCGCCGCACCTACACAGGAGTCACCACCGTGACCGACGTAACCGGCGCACCTGCTGATGTACTGCACACCCTGTTCCACTCGGACCAGGGGGGTCATGAGCAAGTCGTGCTCTGCCAGGACCGCGCCAGCGGTCTGAAGGCCGTCATCGCCATCCATTCCACCGCGCTGGGCCCCGCCCTCGGCGGCACCCGCTTCTATCCGTACGCGACCGAGGCGGAGGCCGTCACCGACGCGCTGAACCTCGCCCGCGGGATGTCGTACAAGAACGCCATGGCCGGTCTGGACCACGGCGGCGGCAAGGCCGTGATCATCGGCGATCCCGAGCAGATCAAGAGCGAGGAACTGCTCCTCGCCTACGGCCGGTTCGTCGCCTCGCTCGGCGGCCGGTACGTCACCGCCTGCGACGTCGGCACCTACGTCGCCGACATGGACGTCGTGGCCCGCGAGTGCCGCTGGACGACCGGACGCTCCCCGGAGAACGGCGGCGCGGGCGACTCCTCGGTGCTCACCGCCTTCGGCGTCTACCAGGGCATGCGGGCCGCCGCCCAGCACCTGTGGGGCGACCCGACGCTGCGCGACCGCACCGTCGGCGTCGCCGGCGTCGGCAAGGTCGGCCGCCACCTGGTCGACCACCTGCTCGCCGAGGGCGCGCACGTCGTCGTCACCGACGTGCGCAAGGACGTCGTACGGAACATCACCGAGCGGCACCCCTCGGTGGTCGCCGTCGCCGACACCGACGCGCTGATCCGGGTGGAGAACCTGGACATCTACGCGCCGTGCGCGCTCGGCGGCGCGCTGAACGACGAGACCGTGCCGGTGCTGACCGCCGGGGTGGTGTGCGGCGCGGCCAACAACCAGCTCGCCCACCCCGGCGTCGAGAAGGACCTCGCCGACCGCGGGATCCTCTACGCGCCCGACTACGTGGTGAACGCGGGCGGTGTCATCCAGGTCGCCGACGAACAGCGCGGCTTCGACTTCGAGCGGTGCAAGGGCAAGGCCGCGAAGATCTACGACACCACGCTGGCCATATTCGCACGTGCGAAGGAGGACGGCATTCCGCCGGCCGCCGCGGCCGACCGGATCGCCGAGCAGCGGATGGCGGACGCGCGCGCCCGGCACTGACCGGGCGGGTCGACCGGGGAGTGGTGACCGGTGACCGGTGGGAGGGTGGGCCCGGCCGGGTCCACCGCCCGTCGGCTGCCGGTTTGACGGGTACCCGTCGGGTGGGCCGGTTGGAGAGAACTCTCACTTATCCGGCGGGTCGACCGTCGAAAGGTGGTTAAAATCGCCGTTGACCAGCGAGGACGGGGCGCCTCGAGGGTCCTGGGCAGGGCCACGTGCTGCGGGCGACGTACCGTATGGGCGTGGGCTCAGGTACCGTGGAAGCCCTACGGACCGGTCTCTCCACGGAGAGCCCGTTCCGGACCATGAACGCGTGTCAAGACTCTGGGGCCGTCGAGCCCCGTCGTTGAGGGGGTCGAGCCATGGGGCGCGGCCGGGCCAAGGCCAAGCAGACGAAGGTCGCCCGCCAGCTGAAGTACAACAGCGGTGGGACTGATCTCTCCCGCCTGGCCGAGGAGCTGGGCGCATCGCCGTCGAATTCACAACCGCCGAACGGCGAGAAATTCGAGGACGATGAGCAGGACGACGACGTGTACGCAAAGTACGCCGACCTCTATGAGGACGACGACGAGGACGAGGACGGCCAGTCCCCGCAACAGCGACGCGGCGCTTGACCTAGCACTGGGCACCTTCCCGGTCGGTGATGCATGTCACCGACCGGGTTCTGTGCTGTCCACGGCATCATCCGTGCCGTCCACGCGTCCACGCTGCCTCAGACGGCGTAGTCGCCCACCAGGGCCGCGCCCGTTCCGTGGTCGCCGCGGTCGGTGATCTCGCCGGCCACCCAGGCGTCCACGCCGCGGTCGGCCAGGGTCGTCAGGGCCGTGTCCGTCGACTCCTCGGGCAGGATCGCGATCATGCCGACGCCCATGTTCAGGGTCTTCTCCAGCTCCAGGCGCTCGACCCGGCCGGTCCGGCCGACGAGGTCGAAGACCGCGCCCGGCGTCCAGGTGGAGCGGTCGACCACCGCGTGGAGACCGTCGGGGATCACCCGGGCCAGGTTGGCGGCGAGCCCGCCGCCGGTGACGTGGCTGAAGGCGTGGACCTCGGTGGTGGCCGTGAGGGCCAGGCAGTCCAGGGAGTAGATCTTGGTGGGCTCCAGCAGCTCCTCGCCGAGGGTGCGGCCGACGTCGTCCAGGTGGGAGTCGAGCGTCAGGCCGCCCTCGTTCAGCAGGACGTGGCGGACGAGTGAGTAGCCGTTCGAGTGAAGGCCCGAGGACGCCATGGCGATCACCGTGTCACCCGTGCGGATGCGGTCCGGGCCGAGCAGCCGGTCGGCCTCGACGACGCCCGTGCCGGCGCCGGCGACGTCGAAGTCGTCCGGGCCCAGCAGGCCGGGGTGCTCGGCCGTCTCGCCGCCGACCAGGGCGCAGCCGGCCAGCACACAGCCCTCGGCGATGCCCTTGACGACGGCGGCGACGCGCTCGGGGTGGACCTTGCCGACGCAGATGTAGTCGGTCATGAAGAGCGGCTCGGCGCCGCACACCACGATGTCGTCCATGACCATCGCGACCAGGTCGTGGCCGATGGTGTCGTAGACGCCGAGCCGGCGGGCGATGTCGACCTTGGTGCCGACGCCGTCGGTGGCGGAGGCGAGCAGCGGGCGCTCGTAGTTCTTGAGGGCGGAGGCGTCGAAAAGGCCGGCGAAGCCGCCGAGGCCGCCGAGGACCTCGGGGCGGCGGGTCTTCTTCACCCACTCCTTCATCAGTTCGACGGCGCGGTCGCCCGCCTCGATGTCGACGCCCGCTGTCTTGTAGGACGCCGCTGCGTCGCCGGCACCAGTTGTGTCAGGCATGACGATGAGAACCTTCGTGTCGTACGGCGGGGAGGCCGGAGAGGCGGACGGGCTACGGCTACGGCTACGGGCGACGGATGGCGTCGGCGGCGGCCGTACCGGCGGGCCCGGCGGCCAGCTCGGTCTCCAGGAGCTGCTTGCCGAGCAGCTCGGGGTCGGGGAGCTCCATCGGGTACTCGCCGTCGAAGCAGGCGCGGCACAGGTTGGGCTTGGCGATGGTGGTCGCCTCGATCATGCCGTCGATGGAGATGTACGCCAGGGAGTCGGCGCCCATCGAGGTGCCGATCTCGTCGACGCTCATGCCGTTGGCGATGAGCTCGGCGCGGGTGGCGAAGTCGATACCGAAGAAGCACGGCCACTTCACGGGCGGGGACGAGATCCGGACGTGGACCTCGGCGGCACCGGCCTCGCGGAGCATGCGGACCAGGGCCCGCTGGGTGTTGCCGCGGACGATGGAGTCGTCGACGACGACCAGCCGCTTGCCCTTGATGACTTCCTTGAGCGGGTTCAGCTTCAGACGGATGCCGAGCTGGCGGATGGTCTGCGAGGGCTGGATGAAGGTACGCCCGACGTAGGCGTTCTTCACCAGTCCGTTGCCGAAGGGGATGCCGGATGCCTCGGCGTACCCGATCGCGGCGGGCGTGCCGGACTCCGGGGTCGCTATGACGAGATCGGCCTCCGCGGGGGCCTCCTTCGCCAGCCTGCGGCCCATCTCGACGCGGGAGAGGTAGACGTTGCGGCCGGCGATGTCGGTGTCCGGGCGGGCCAGGTACACGTATTCGAAGACACAGCCCTTGGGCTTTGCTTCCGCGAATCGTGAAGTGCGGAGGCCGTTCTCGTCGATGGCGACGAACTCGCCCGGCTCGATCTCCCGGACGAAGCTGGCGCCGCAGATGTCGAGCGCGGCGGACTCGGAGGCGACCACCCAGCCGCGCTCCAGCCGCCCCAGGACCAGCGGGCGGATGCCCTGCGGGTCACGGGCGGCGTAGAGGGTGTGCTCGTCCATGAAGACGAGGGAGAAGGCGCCGCGCACCTGGGGCAGCACCCTGGGGGCCGCCTCCTCGACGGTCAGCGGCTTGCCGTCGTCGTCCACCTGGCCCGCGAGCAGCGCGGTGACCAGGTCGGTGTCGTTGGTCGCCGCGACCCGCGTGGAGCGGCCGTCCTGCTTGGGCAGGTCGGCGACCAGCTCGGCGAGCTGGGCGGTGTTGACGAGGTTGCCGTTGTGCCCGAGCGCGATGGAACCCTGCGCGGTGGCACGGAACGTCGGCTGGGCGTTCTCCCACACGGAGGCACCGGTGGTCGAGTAGCGGGCGTGACCGACCGCGATGTGACCCTGGAGCGAACCGAGCGAGGTCTCGTCGAAGACCTGGGACACCAGGCCCATGTCCTTGAAGACGAGGATCTGGGAGCCGTTGCTGACCGCGATTCCCGCGGATTCCTGGCCCCGATGCTGGAGGGCGTAGAGCCCGAAGTAGGAGAGCTTTGCGACCTCTTCGCCCGGAGCCCAGACACCGAAGACGCCGCAGGCGTCCTGGGGGCCCTTCTCGCCGGGAAGCAGATCGTGATTGAGTCGACCGTCACCACGTGGCACGACACCGAGTGTAGGCGAGGTCGACCACGGTTCCGAATGTGGGGACGAGCGAGAGGACCGGAACCCACGCGCGGGTCACTTTTCGGCGACGGCCCGGACCGTGGTGCCGTTTTCGCTGGTCAGCGTGAGAGTTTCATGATCGATCCGGTAGTCGACCTTGCCGTCGAAGAGGCCGAGCAGGCGCTTCTCGGCGTCCATGAGTGAGCCTTCGCACATCATTCGGGTCGTGGACGGAGCGCCGAGGGTGATACGGCCGTCGCTGACGGTGGCACTGGCGTTGACCCGGTTGCAGGGGAGGCGGCCGGAGACAGTCCGTGCGTCCTGGTCGAACACGAGCTGCGCCCGCCCCTGCTCACCCTTCTGCACGCTCTGGCTACCCTGCCCCTTATGCCCCTTCTGCCCCTCCTGCCCGGGGACGTCCACGGCCCACTTCGTCCCGTACAGGGACGCGTCCTCGGACTTGCTGAGCCGGACGGTGTCGCCCTCGGCGGTGGTGAGGGTCAGGCGGC
Organism: Streptomyces mayonensis; assembly: GCF_018982965.1. Taxonomy (GTDB): domain Bacteria; phylum Actinomycetota; class Actinomycetes; order Streptomycetales; family Streptomycetaceae; genus Streptomyces; species Streptomyces mayonensis. The sequence continues at coordinate 7,567 of NZ_JACBYP010000117.1, forward strand.
CGCCCTCGTCGCCGGCGGTGAGCGACCCGGTGGTCAGGGTGCGGCCGAGGGACTTCTCGAAGTCGGCGGGCGTCTTGTCGCAGGCCTTCTCGGTGAACATGGCGTCGCTGAGCCGGACGCGTTCGCCGTCGACGTCGGCGCGGGCGCTGAAACTGTTGCAGCCGGTACTCCCCGCCGCCTCGCCCGCGTCGTCGATCCGGACCTGCGCCGCGTCCGGTGCCTTGTGGGTGGTGCCGTCGACGGTGACGCTGTCGATGCTCCACTGGACGCCGGTGATGCGCTGTCCTCCCGTGCCCACGGAGGCGCCGCCGGAGTCGTTCGCCTTCTCGCTGCCGCAGGCCGCGGCGAGCGGGACGAGCGCGGCGACGGCCGCCACGGTCAGTGTCTTGCTGCGCTGCTGCTTCTGCCTGTACATGCCCATTCGACGGAGCCGGGGAAGATCCGGTTCCCCTCAGCCCGGAAGTGGCAGCAGATCCCCGAGGTCGGCCCGCTCCCCGCTCGCGCTCACCTTCGCCCCGGCCAGCGCGTCCGCCCAGGTCAGCCGCCCGGTGGCCAGCCGGATCCAGGTCAGCGGGTCGGTCTCGACGACGTTGGGCGGGGTGCCGCGGGTGTGCCGGGGACCCTCGACGCACTGCACCACGGCGTACGGCGGGATCCGCACCTCCGTGGAACCGCCGGGCGCCCGCACGGCGAGCGCGTCGGCGAGCAGCCGGGTGGCGGCGGCCAGCGCCTGCCGGTCGTACGGGACGTCGAGGCCGGGCACGGCGGCGGTGAGGTCGTCGCTGTGCACGACCAGCTCGACGGTACGGGTGACGACGTAGTCGGCCAGCGGCAGCGCCCCCGCGGCGGTGGGCAGCAGCCTGCTGCCGGGCTGGGCGTCGAGGTGGCCGGTGAAGCGCCGCTCGGCCTCGGCGAGGTACGCGTCGGGGTCGGGGTGGGCGGCGGCCGTCCGGCGGGCGGTGCCGGCGATGGCGTCCGCGTCGGCGGCGACGGCGGACGGCCAGTCGAGCAGCCGCCCGTCCTGCCGCGCGGGCTCGGGCTCCGCCAGCAGCCGGCCGACGGCGTCCAGCGCGCACCCGACGTGCGCGACCAGCTCCCGCACCGTCCAGTCCCCGAGCCGGGTGGGCAGCGCGAGCTGCTCGGGCGTGAGGGTCCGTACGGCCGCCCGGACGTTCCCGAACTGGGCGAGCACGGCGGCTCGGGTGCGGGCGGGGTCGTAGGCGCGGGCGCGCTTTCTGGCGGGCGGCATGCCGGTGAGCCTAAGGGGTGCCCGAGGAGCGCCCTGCCCGCCCGACGCGTTCGGCTGGCGGCCCAGGGACTCAACCACGCTTGAGGCCAAGCCCGGCCTGCGCCTCCTCCGCCTCCTCTGCCCCTTCCGGCCCATCTGCCCCCTCTATCCCCTCTGCCCCCTCTGTCCCGTCCGTATCTTCCGCCTGTTCCGCCTCTTCCGTCTCCAGCGCCCCCTCCGCCACCTCGAAGACCTCGCCGTTGCGCGGTACGCCGATGCCGGTCCAGGTGAAGGGGACGCCCCGCGCGGTGTCCGGGTCGGGGCCGTCCATGAGCTGGAAGTGGACGTGCGGCTCGGTGGAGTTGCCGGAGTTGCCGCACCGGGCGACCGGCTGCCCGGCGCGGACCCGGTCGCCCTCCCGGACCGCGAAGGAGCCGCGCCGGACATGGGCGTAGAGGGCGTGCGTGCCGTCACCGAGGTCGACGACGAGGTGGTTGCCGACGATGCGGCGGACGCCGGTCATCTCCCGTTCCGAGCCCTCGACGGTCATCAGGTACAGCAGCGCGGGCAGCGAGGTGCGGCTCAGGTGGTCGCGCTGGCCGTCGTCGACGCGTACGACCGTGCCGTCGGCCACCGCGAGGAGCGGGGCGCCGAACGCCGGGAAGTCGCGGACGTGCCGGGCGAGCGGCCACAGGGCGCGGAAGCGCGGGCGTGCGCCGGGCTCGGGTTCGGCGACGAGGTCGATGGCGAAGGTCTGGCCGTAGGTGTGGAGGCCGTGGCTCGGGGTGCGGTCGGCCGGGCTGTTCAGCGCGGACCAGCGGCCGGTGACGGGCGGGGCGACCCCGACGGGCTCGCGGGCTTTGCCGGGGGCGTCCGGGGCGCCGCCGTTCCACCGGTTGACCACGGTGATCAGGACGTAGGCGAGGACCAGCGGCAGGAAGATGCACCACCACGGAAGCCACGGGTCGACGAGGACGCCGACGACGACCAGGGCGACGAAGATGAGTTGCAGCCCCCGGAAGGTGATCATGGCGAGCTTGCGTGCGGACATCGTTCCCCCTTGGTCGTTTCCCTTTGCTTGGTCGTTTCCCTTTGCTTGGTCGTTTTCCTTTGACCGTGGCTGATCGCGGTGCGGCCGGTCAGTTCCGGGCCGTCGACAGCGCCACCAGCAGCGGCACGACCCGCGCCGCCGGCACCTCGTGGCGGCCCCGGCCGGTGGTGTGCAGCCAGCCGGCACCGGTGAGCTGGCGCAGGTGGTGGTAGATCTGCCCGGTCGTACCCATCCCGTCCAGCTCGGCCAGCTCCGCGGCGGTGCGCCGGCCGCCCAGCACCTCCCGGAGCAGCCGCAGCCGCACGGGGTGCCCGAGGGCGGCGAACACCTCGGCGGACTCGGCCCAGTCGGCGTCCAGCAGACCGTCGGTGAGCGCGCCGTGCTGCCAGGCGTACCGCTCTCCGGCCGGCAGGCGCACGGAGCCGGTGAACAGAACGCCGCCGGCTTCCGCCCCCAGCTCGGCGAGCTGCTCCTTCAGGCCTTCCAGGGCCCAGAGGTCGCCCTCCTTGGGACCGGGGGCGGGCTGGTAGGCGCCTTCCAGTGCGGAGAGACGCCGCTCGAGGTCCGCCACGCGCTGTTCCAACTGCTTCATTCCTACGATATTACGTACCTTCGTAATCTCGTACAAGAGTCACCCGTACGTGTACCCGGCCGCCGAAGACGGCCGCCGGGAGGGCCGCAGCCCCGGAAACACTGGTCGACACCTGGAAGGAGGTGCAACATGACGGTTATGGCCGAGCACACGTCTCAGATGTCGGTGGACGACTTCGAAACGATCGCTTCCACCGCTCCCGAGTCCGTCACGTTGGAGTTCATTGACGGACGGATCGGAGTCAAGAAGGTGACCGACGGGGATCACGACACCATCGTGTCCTGGCTGGCCAAACGCTGCATTCAGGCCCGGCCGGACCTGGATCTCTACTACGGGCGGGGCCTGCGCGTCGATGCGTACCGGCAGAGCAGGGCACGGCCGGACGCCGTGCTCGCGCCCGAGGCCCACTTCGCGGGGTTCGGCGAGTGGGCCGACCCGGCCGGAGCGCTCGTGGTCGTCGAGGTCACCTCGTACGACTCGGACACGGACCGGCGGGATCGACACGAGAAGCCGACCGCCTACGGGCAGGCAGGAATTCCCCTGTACCTCCTGATCGACCGGGATTCCTGCACCGTCACGGTGTACAGCTCTCCGGACCGGCACGTCGGCGGCTACCGCAACGCCCGCGTCACGAAGTTCGGTGAGACGCTGGTCCTCCCCGACCCCGTCGGCATCGAACTCGACACGGAGATCCTCAAGAACTACGTGCGCTGAGCCGACGAGGTCCCGCCCGAACCGGACGGGACCTCGCACTCTCGGGGACCGGCGGCGACTACGCCAGCAGCCCCGGGATCGTCCCCTCGTGGAGTTCGCGCAGCTCGGCCAGGGGCAGCGCGAACTCGCCCTGGACCTCGACCGCGTCGCCGTCCACCACGCCGATGCGGGTGACGGGCAGGCCGCGGGCGCCGCACATGTCGTTGAAGCGGACCTCCTCCGAGCGCGGGACGGCGACGACCGCGCGGCCCGCCGACTCCGAGAACAGGAAGGTGAAGGCGTCGAGCCCGTCCGGTACGACCAGACGCGCGCCCTTGCCGCCCAGCAGCGCCGACTCGACGACCGCCTGGACCAGACCGCCGTCGGACAGGTCGTGCGCGGAGTCGATCATGCCGTCGCGGGAGGCGGAGATCAGGATCTCGCCGAGCAGCCGCTCGCGCTCCAGGTCGACCTTCGGGGGCAGGCCGCCGAGGTGGTCGTGGACCACCTGGGACCAGGCCGAGCCGCCGAACTCCTCACCCGTGTCGCCGAGGAGGTACAGCAGCTGGCCCTCCTCCTGGAAGGCGACCGGCGTGCGCCGGGCCACGTCGTCGATGACGCCGAGGACCGCGACCACCGGCGTCGGGTGAATGGCGGCCTCGCCCGTCTGGTTGTAGAGCGAGACGTTGCCGCCGGTCACCGGGGTGCCGAGCTGGAGGCAGCCGTCGGCCAGGCCGCGCACGGCCTCCGAGAACTGCCACATCACCGCCGGGTCCTCCGGCGAGCCGAAGTTCAGGCAGTCGGACACGGCCAGCGGCTTCGCGCCGGTCGTGGCCACGTTGCGGTACGCCTCCGCCAGCGCCAGCTGCGCGCCCGTGTAGGGGTCGAGCTTGGCGTAGCGGCCGTTGCCGTCGGTGGCGAGGGCGACGCCGAGTCCGGACTCCTCGTCCACGCGGATCATGCCGGAGTCCTCGGGCTGGGCGAGGACGGTGTTGCCCTGCACGAAGTGGTCGTACTGCTGGGTGATCCACTGCTTGGACGCCTGGTTGGGCGAGCCGACCAGCTTCAGGACCTGGGCCTTCAGCTCGTCGGACGTCTGCGGCCGGGGCAGCTTGTTCGCGTCGTCGGCCTGGAGGGCGTCCTGCCAGTCCGGGCGGGCGTAGGGGCGCTCGTAGACCGGGCCCTCGTGCGCGACCGTGCGCGGGTCGACGTCGACGATCTTGCCGCCGTGCCAGTAGATCTCCAGCCGGTCGCCGTCGGTCACCTCGCCGATGACGGTGGCGATGACGTCCCACTTCTCGCAGATCTCCAGGAAGCGGTCGACCTTGTCCGGCTCGACGACCGCGCACATGCGTTCCTGCGACTCGCTCATGAGGATTTCCTCGGGCGAGAGCGTCGAGTCGCGCAGCGGTACGTCGTCCAGGGTGACGCGCATGCCGCCGGAGCCGTTCGACGCCAGTTCGCTGGTCGCGCAGGACAGGCCCGCCGCTCCCAGGTCCTGGATGCCGACGACCAGCTTCTCGGCGAACGCCTCCAGGGTGCACTCGATGAGCAGCTTCTCCTGGAAGGGGTCGCCGACCTGCACCGCGGGACGCTTCGACGGCTTGGCATCGTCGAAGGTCTCACTCGCCAGGATCGACGCGCCGCCGATGCCGTCGCCGCCGGTGCGGGCGCCGTACAGGATGACCTTGTTGCCCGCGCCGGACGCCTTCGCGAGGTGGATGTCCTCGTGCCGCATGACGCCGATGGCACCGGCGTTGACCAGCGGGTTTCCCTGGTAGCAGGCGTCGAAGACGACCTCGCCGCCGATGTTGGGCAGGCCCAGGCAGTTGCCGTAGCCGCCGATGCCGGCGACGACGCCGGGCAGGACGCGCTTGGTGTCGGGGTGGTCCGCGGCGCCGAAGCGGAGCGGGTCCACGACGGCGACGGGACGCGCGCCCATCGCGATGATGTCGCGGACGATGCCGCCGACGCCCGTGGCCGCGCCCTGGTAGGGCTCGACGTAGGACGGGTGGTTGTGCGACTCGACCTTGAAGGTGACCGCGTAGCCCTGGCCGACGTCGACGACACCGGCGTTCTCGCCGATGCCGACGAGCATCGCGTCGGACTCGGGGGCCTTCTCGCCGAACTGGCGCAGGTGCACCTTGCTGCTCTTGTACGAGCAGTGCTCGGACCACATGACGGAGTACATGGCGAGCTCCGCGCCGGTGGGGCGGCGGCCGAGGATCTCCACGACCCGCTCGTACTCGTCCTTCTTCAGGCCCAGCTCGGCCCAGGGCAGCTCGGTGTCGGGGGTCTCGGCCGCGTGCTCGACCGTGTCCAGCGGGATCCGGCTCATGCGTTGACCAGCTTCTTGAGGATCGAGGTGAAGAACGGGAGGCCGTCGGTGCGGCCCGTACCGATCAGCGGCTCGACGGCGTGCTCGGGGTGCGGCATGAGGCCGACGACGTTCCCGGCGGCGTTGGTGATGCCGGCGATGTCGTTGAGCGAGCCGTTGGGGTTCAGGTCCAGGTAGCGGAAGGCCACCCGGCCCTCCGCCTCCAGCTCGTCCAGCGTGCGGCGGTCGGCGACGTAGCGGCCGTCCATGTTCTTCAGCGGGATGTGGATCTCCTGGCCTGCCGTGTAGTCACCGGTCCAGGCGGTGTCCGCGTTCTCCACCCGCAGCTTCTGGTCGCGGCAGATGAAGTGCAGGTGGTCGTTGCCCAGCATGCCGCCGGGCAGCAGGTGGGCCTCGGTCAGGATCTGGAAGCCGTTGCAGATGCCGAGCACCGGGAGACCGGCCTTCGCCTGGTCGATGACGGTGTCCATCACCGGCGAGAAGCGTGCGATGGCGCCGGCCCGCAGATAATCGCCGTACGAGAAACCGCCGCACAGCACGACGGCGTCGACCTGCCCCAGGTCCTTGTCCTTGTGCCAGAGGGCGACGGGTTCGGCGCCGGCGACCCGGATCGCGCGCTGCGTGTCCCGGTCGTCGAGGCTGCCGGGGAAAGTGACGACGCCAATACGAGCGGTCACTTCGCGGCCCCCGCGACTACGTCTTCGGACTCGACCTTGACGGTGAAGTCCTCGATCACGGTGTTGGCGAGGAAGGATTCCGCAAGATCATGGATGCGGGCGAGGGCGGCCTCGTCGACCGGCCCGTCCACTTCCAGTTCGAATCGCTTTCCCTGGCGGACGTCCGAGATCCCTTCGAAACCCAGTCGCGGCAGTGCGCGCTGCACCGCCTGGCCCTGGGGGTCGAGGATCTCCGGCTTGAGCATGACGTCGACTACGACGCGTGCCACTGGCACTCCCGGTGTGTGGTGCTGAGCAGGTTCCTTCAGACTACCCGTACAAAATTTCTACGCGCGTAGCCTTGGAGGAAACTACGTGACCCCAGTCACGATTCGGCATCGGAGCGGGGCGGCCACGAAAAGCTTCGGGAAAGATCCCGGATCGACCTCCGAGTCCTATTGCGCAACGGACACGCGGGGAGATTAAGTCGGGCTTCCCATTGCAATGCCAAGCACGGTACAAATGAAATGTCATTAGCCGATACTTTGCCCAATTACAGGCGAACAGTCGGCATCTTCGCGGCGGACTCGGCACGTTCGGGCCCGTCATCGCGGAGATGCCGCACGAAGGGACCGATATTCGTGGCGCAGCGTGTCGTGGTCACTCTCTTTGACGACATCGACGGCTCGGAAGCGGCGGAGACGGTCGCCTTCGGGGTCGACGGCCGGACGTACGAGATCGACCTGAACGAAGCCAATGCCCACAAACTGCGCGCGGCCCTGGAGCCGTACGTGTCGGCCGGCCGCAAGCGGTCGCGCTCCGGCAAGGCGTACCGGCAGACGGAGGTCGCCCCCGACCCGGCCGCGGTCCGCGCCTGGGCGCAGGCGAACAAGATGGACGTACCGGCGCGCGGCCGGATCCCGAAGCGGGTGTACGAGGCGTTCGCCGCGGCCCGCTGAGCCGCGGGGCTCCGGCGAAGCGCCTCCGGTGAGCGGTGCGACCGCGGCAGCGCGGCCGCACCGCGCGACCGACGGCCGCTCAGCCGCCCCTCGCCGCAACCGACTTGCGCTGCACCCCGGGTGATCAGCTAAAGTCTGGAGCACGCCGAGGGGCAAGGCCGAAAGGCCCAGCTCACGGAACACGCGGGTGTAGTTCAGTAGTAGAACATCCCCCTTCCAGGGGGAAGGCGCAGTGTGCAATTCCTGTCACCCGCTCTGCATCGCCGTACCGAACCTCCTTCTGGATCAGGTAGGCTGGTGCTCGCACCGATCGGTGGCCGTGCTTGTTCAGGCGGGCGGTCGGAAGCAATGCGGACGTAGCTCAGTTGGTAGAGCGCAACCTTGCCAAGGTTGAGGTCGCGAGTTCGAGCCTCGTCGTCCGCTCGGGAATCAGACCCCGGTCCTCCAGGATCGGGGTCTTTTCGTGCGTCCGGACCCGCCCGGGTCCGCCCGGGTCCGGGACCCGCTCCGGGGCCTGACATTTGTCATGCGAGGCCGGTGACGGGCCGCACTGTCCGACCTCCCCGTGCGCCGGAATGCTTGAGGCATGGGAACAGACGGACACGAACACGTGATTGAGGTCACCGACCTGCGGCGTGTGTACGGGGGCGGGTTCGAGGCCGTACGCGGAATCGACTTCTCCGTGCGCCGCGGCGAGGTCTTCGCGCTGCTGGGCACGAACGGAGCCGGCAAGACGTCGACGGTGGAGCTCCTCGAAGGGCTCGCCGCTCCGGCCGGCGGCCGGGTGCGCGTCCTCGGGCACGACCCGTACACCGAACGCGCCGCCGTACGCCCCCGCACCGGGGTCATGCTCCAGGAGGGCGGCTTCCCCTCCGAGCTGACCGTCGCCGAGACGGCCCGGATGTGGGCGGGGTGCGTGAGCGGCGCCCGGCCACCGGCCGAGGTCCTGGCCCTGGTCGGCCTGGAGTCGAAGCTCGGCACCCGCGTCAAGCAGCTGTCCGGCGGCCAGCGGCGCCGCCTGGACCTGGCGCTCGCGCTGCTCGGCGACCCGGAGGTGCTCTTCCTCGACGAGCCCAGCACCGGTCTCGACGCCGAAGGCCGCCGGGACACCTGGGAGTTGGTGAGCGCGCTGCGCGACGGCGGTACGACCGTACTGCTGACGACGCACTACCTGGAGGAGGCCGAGAACCTCGCCGACCGGCTCGCGATCATGCACGAGGGCCGGATCGCCGTGACCGGCACCCCGGCCGAGGTGACCGCCGCGCAGCCGTCCCACATCTCCTTCGAACTGCCCGCGGGCTACTTCGTGGGCGACCTGCCGCCGCTCGCCTCCCTGGGCGTGGACGGTCACGAGGTCCACGACCGGACCGTGCGGCTGCGCACCCGCGAGCTGCAGCGCGCGGCCACCGGGCTGCTGGTGTGGGCCGGGCAGGCGGGGGTGGAGCTGCGCCGCCTGGACGTCCGCTCGGCCTCCCTGGAAGAGGCGTTCCTGAGCATCGCCAAGGAGGTCTCCGCGTCGCCGGCCGGCCCGCCCGCCGACGGCACGGCATCCCGCACGAAGAAGGAGTACGCGGCATGAGCGCCACGACCACCCGGGCTTCCGCCCCGTCCACCGCGCGCGGCCCGGCGAGCACGCCGATGTCGCGCATGACCGCCCTCGCCCGCGCCGAGATGACCCTGCTCGGACGGAACAAGGGCACCCTCTTCGCCGCGCTGTTCGTGCCGCTGGTGCTGCCGTTCAGTCTGCGGTCCGCGTCCGAGCAGATGGACCTCGCCGGGGCCGGGCTGACCGTCGGCACCCTGATCCTGCCCGCCGCGATCGGCTTCTCCCTGCTGTTCGCCGTCTACTCGGCGCTCGTCGGCGTCTTCGTCGTCCGGCGCGAGGAACTCGTCCTCAAACGGCTGCGCACCGGCGAGCTGCGCGACGGGGAGATCCTCGCCGGAGCCGCGATGCCGGCTGTCCTCAGCGGGCTCGTGCAGTCCGTACTGCTCGCCGTGGGCTGCGCGGCCCTCCTCGACCTGGGGGCGCCGTCCGCCGTCCACCTGTCCATTCTCGGGCTGCTGCTCGGCCTGGTGCTGTGCACCGCGCTCGCCGCCGTCACCGCGAGCTTCACGCGCACCGGTGAGAGCGCGCAGGTCACACCGCTGCCGTTCATGTTCGTGACGATGTTCGGCTCCGGCACGGTGCTTCCGCTGGAGCTGCTGCCCGACCGGCTGGCCTCCGTCTGCGAGCTGCTGCCGCTGACGCCGGTCATCACCCTGGTCCGCGGCGGCTGGACCGGCGACCTGACCGGGGCCGAGACGCTGGGCGCCGTGGCGACGGCGGTGGCCTGGACCGTCCTGGCGGTGTTTGCTGTACGGCGGCGGTTCCGTTGGGAACCGCGGCACTGACGTACGGGGCGAGCGGAAGCGACGGGCGGATGCGCAGGCCAGGTGGATGGTGGCGGCGGAAGAGCAGCGCGGAGAAGGTGGAGACCTACACCCGGTGGTCCTTCCACTTCCTCGGCGTGAGCGAGATCGCCGGCATCGGACTGGCGTCCTACGGCCGGACCGGCCCGCAGCTCGCCACCGTGCTCTTCCTGATGGTCGCCGCGCACGCCGTGGTGGGCATGGCGACCGCCTCGCAGGCGGTGGACTGGCTCGCCGGCCGGCGACCACAGCCGGTACGGCGGCTGTGGCTGCTCGGTGCCGTCACCGCGGCCCTCGCGGTCCTCGCGGTCGGCCTCGCGGAGCACGGCCCGGGAGGCGACGGCGCCGGGGCCGCGGCCGTCGGTGTCTTCGTGGGCATCCAGGGCTTCGGCCTCGGCACCCTGGCCCTCGGCGTGCCCCGCAGGCGGGCCGCCACGCTGATCTGCGGCTTCTCGGCGGGCGCGGGCGTCGTGGCGTTCGCCGCAGGCATGCCGTGGCTGGCCGGAGTGCTCCTCGCCGGTGTCGTGCTCCTGCTCGGAGGGTTCTTCGCCTCCACCGCGATGCTCTCGGTCTGGCTGCTGAGCGTGGTCTACGCGCTGCACGAGGCCAAGGAGACCGAGGCCCGGCTCGCCGTCGCCGAGGAGCGGCTGCGCTTCGGCCGGGACCTGCACGACGTGATGGGACGGAACCTGGCGGTGATCGCCCTCAAGAGCGAGCTGGCCGTCCAGCTGGCCCGGCGCGGACGGTCCGAGGCGGTGGAGCAGATGATCGAGGTGCAGCGCATCGCGCAGGAGTCGCAGCGCGAGGTACGGGACGTGGTGCGCGGCTACCGGGAGGCGGCCCTGGAGGTCGAGCTGGCCGGTGCCCGCGGGGTGCTCTCGGCGGCCGGGATCGTCGCGGAGGTCACCGGGGAGACCGAGGGGCTGCCCGCCGAGGTGCAGTCGGCCCTCGGCTGGGTGGTGCGGGAGGCGACCACGAACGTCCTGCGGCACGGGGACGCGAAGAAGGTCGCCGTGACGGTACTGATGTCGGAAGGGCGAGTAGTGCTGACGGTGGAGAACGACGGGGTCGCACAGGGACCGGACCCCTCGGCCGGCGCGGACGTGCCCGCCGGGACCGGTGGTTCCGGCCTCGCGGGGCTGCGGGAGCGGCTCTCCGCGGTGGACGGCACCCTGGAGGCGGGGGCCGCGGGCAAGGGCCTGTTCCGGCTGACGGCCGAGGTGCCGCTGCCGGCCGCCGGGCCCGGGGCCGGGGCCGCTGCCTCGGCCTCGGCCTCGGCTCCGCGGGGGGTGGCGTCGTGACGGAGGCGGTGCGGGTACTGCTCGCCGACGACGAGCACCTCATCCGCGGGGCGCTGGCGGCGCTGCTCTCCCTCGAGGAGGACCTCGTCGTGGTCGCCGAGGCGGCCACCGGCCCGGAGGCGATGGCGATGGCGCGGGCGCACGCGCCCGACGTCGCCGTCCTCGACCTCCAGATGCCCGGCGCCGACGGTGTGAGGGTCGCCACAACGCTGCGGGCCGAACTGCCCGCCTGCAAGGTGCTGATCGTGACCAGCCACGGACGCCCCGGACACCTGAAGCGCGCCCTCGCCGCCGGGGTGCGGGGCTTCGTCCCCAAGACCACCAGCGCCCAGCGGCTCGCCGAGCTGATCCGCACGGTGCACGCCGGAAACCGGTACGTCGACCCCGAGTTGGCCGCCGACGCGATCTCCGCCGGGGACTCGCCGCTGACCGCGCGGGAGGCCGAGGTGCTGGAGCACGCGGCCGACGGGGCGCCGGTCGCGGAGATCGCCGAGCGCGCCGCGCTCGCCGAGGGGACGGTGCGGAACTACCTGTCGTCGGCCGCGACCAAGCTCGGGGCGGAGAACCGGCACGCGGCGGTGCGGCTCGCACGGGAGCGGGGTTGGGTATAGTGGCTGTCGCGCCACGGCGAGTCCACGACTCCGGTCCACGCTCCGCCTGCCGCGCAGTGCGAACGTAGCTCAGTTGGTAGAGCGCAACCTTGCCAAGGTTGAGGTCGCGAGTTCGAACCTCGTCGTTCGCTCCGTGCGAGAAGCCCCCGGCTCCGGCCGGGGGCTTCTTCGTGTCCGGCTGGAACCGGGGGCGTCCTCGTGTCCGGCCGTCCGCCGTTACGACCAGCTCTGGCCGGTCAGGAGCTCGTAGGCCTCCACGTACTTGGCGCGGGTGGCGTCCACGACCTGCTGCGGCAGCGGCGGCGGGGGCTGCTCGCTCCGGCGGTCCCAGCCGGACTCGGCCGAGGTCAGCCAGTCCCGCACGAACTGCTTGTCGTACGACGGCTGCGCGCGGCCCGGCTGCCACTGGCCGGCCGGCCAGAAGCGGGAGGAGTCCGGGGTGAGGACCTCGTCGGCGAGGACCAGGCCGTCCCCGTCGAAGCCGAACTCGAACTTGGTGTCGGCGAGGACGATGCCGCGCTCGCGGGCGATGTCCCGGGCCCGGGAGTAGACGGCGAGGGTGGCCTGGCGCAGGGCGGCCGCGGTCTCCGCGCCGACCTGGCGGGCGACCTCCTCGTAGGAGACGTTCTCGTCGTGCTCGCCCACCTCGGCCTTGGTGGCCGGGGTGAAGATCGGCGCGGGCAGCTCGGAGCCGTCGACGAGGCCCTCGGGGAGGGCCAGGCCGCAGACCGTGCGGGTGTCGTTGTACTCCGCCAGGCCCGAGCCGGTGAGGTAGCCGCGGGCCACGCACTCGACGGGGATCATCCGCAGCGACTTGCAGACCAGGGCGCGGCCCTGCCAGTCGGCGGGGGCGCCGGGGGGCAGCTCGGTGCTCAGGACGTGGTTCGGGGCCAGGTCGGCGAGCTGCTCGAACCACCACAGGGAGAGCTGGGTGAGGACCCGGCCCTTGTCGGGGATCTCGGTCGGCAGCACCCAGTCGTAGGCGGAGATGCGGTCGCTGGCGACCATCACGAGGTCGCCCGCCTCGTTCCGGTACAGCTCGCGCACCTTGCCGGTGTGCAGGTGCACCAGGCCCGGAACCTGGATCGGTTCGGGCTTTTCAACGAATCCGGACACGGTTCCTCCCCGTGGTTCTGTCCAACGCCTCGATTGTCCCGTACGTCGTGGCGGACGGGGACGGCGGGATGCTCCTACGGAGGTCAGTCACGTTTGCAGATGCGGTCCAGGAGGTTGGCGGTGGCGCGCTGGACACGCGGGTCGACGTGGCCGGGGCGGTCGAGGGCCGGGGACCAGGCGAACGTGCCGGACGCGAAGACCCAGGCGCCCGACGGCGTCCGGTACAGCGAGGTCTCCTGGTGGCGCCGGGCGCCGTCGACGTCGGTGTAGGGGGAGTGGGCGAGCAGGACCCGTTCGTCGTGGTCGGGGAGCGCGGTGCGCGGGAAGTAGCGGTCGGCCTCGCCCGCCACCAGGTCCTCGATCTCGTCGCCCTCGCGGGCCCCGGTGGCCTCCCAGAGCCAGTGGTCGGCGTTGCGGACGATCATGGGCTGCGGTTCGGGGACGCGGCCGGCGTACTGGATGCCGAGCAGCAGTTGCTCGGGGCGGTCGATCTCCCGCCACAGCGCGGGCCGGCCGGGTCCCTTGCGTTTGCGGCAGGTCAGCAGGCGGTCGGGGACGCCGGAGGGCGAGGGGGCGAGTTCCACCTGCCAGTACATGGTGTTGGCGGAGAGGAAGACCAGGGACGTGCCCTGCTCGCGGGCGAGTTCGGTGGTGCGGCGCATGGCCGCGGACCAGTACTCGTCGTGGCCGGGGAAGACCAGGCCCCGGTAGCGGGTCGGGTCGATCCGGCCGGAGTGCAGGTCGCGGGCGTCGGCGTAGGCGAGGTCGTATCCGTAGCGCTCCGCGAAGCGGATGAAGTCGTAGGCGTGGCCGACGTGGAGGGGGAGGCCCGCACCGGCGTAGGGGCGGTCGAAGGAGACGGTGGTCGCGGCGTCCGCCTCGCCGAGGAGCCGGCCCTCCTCGTCCCAGGCGTGGTAGAGGCTGGCGCCGGTACGGCCGTCCTCCGGGTAGAGGTTGTACGCCTGCCAGGTGACGTCCGGCAGGAGCAGGAGCAGGTCGGCGGGGTGGTTGTCGCGGACGGTGAAGGGCACGTGGGAGCGGTAGCCGTCAGCGGTCGTGAGGACGGCGACGTACGCGCCGATGTTCCAGTACGAGGGGATCTGGAGCCGCCACGACAGCCACCAGTGGTGGCAGGAGACGGTGCGGTCGGCGGTGAGCGGCGCGGGCTGCACGATGCCGGACAGGCGGGGGCTGGTGGTGATCTTGGCGGCGCCGTCGCCCCCGTAGTGGCCGATGCGGTAGACGTCGACGCTGAACTGCTGCGGCGGGTCGACGGTGACGTGGAAGTCGATGGCCTCGCCGGGGGCGGCGGCGCCGGTCGCGGTGAAGCCCTTGATCTGGCGTCGCACGTCGTCGGCGGCGCGTGGACCGCCGCCGGTTCCGGTGCCCGTACGGGTGTGTTGGTCGCGGCGCCTCGGGCCGGGGTCGTCCCGGTCCGCTCCCGGGAGGGCGGCGTCCTGTTCCGCATACCAGGGGACGACCTGGCCGTTGTCGCCCCAGTACGTCTCACCGCCGCGCAGCCACGGTACGGGCCCCAGTCCGAAGGGGTCCGTCACGGCGTGCGCGAGTGCTCCCGACTCCCAGCGGCGGATCTGCTCGGGCCCCATGGGACAGTCCCCTCCCTCGTGCCCCCGTGGTCGTGCCTATGACGAACGCCTTTGCCATGTGCGCGATTCGGTCCCCAGCACATCACATCTCGCACGCGTGCTGTCACTGTTCGTTGCGAAGTGACCGAAAGAGGAACCGAGGAGTCCGGTTCGTCTCACCGAAGACGTCAGGGGGCTCAGGGCTCAGGGCTCAGGGCTCAGGGCTCAGGGCTCAGGGCTCAGGGCTCAGGGCTCAGGGCTCAGGGCTCAGACCAGGCGTACCGGCTTCTCGGGGCGTATGCCCAGTTCGCTCATCCAGGTGCGCAGCGGGCCCGGGTCGCCGGTCTCGACCAGGGTCAGCACGCTGGGGGCCAGGTCGGCGGCGCGGGCACCGTCGAACAGCAGCGACGGCCCGTCGAGCCAGTCGAGGCCGGGGACCGCGCCCGCGGTGTCCATCGCCGCGCAGCACACCATCGCGGTGACGTGAGCGGTGAGGATCTCCCGGCCGGTGCGCGGGGGCTGGAGGGGAAGGAGGGGCAGCGACCGGTCGTCCCACAGCGCGGGGTCGGGGCCGGCCGGTCCGGCCGCCGCAGGGACCGCGCCGGGTGCTCCGGCCGCCGTGGGCGACGCAGCCGCCTCCTCGCGGGCCAGTTGCGCGCTGAGCCCGGCGGCCAGGGCGGCACCGCGGGCCGTGGTACCGGCGAGGTCGTCGTCGTCCGGGTCGCCGGCCGGGGCAGGGGCGGCAGTGGCGGTGACGGTGGGCGCGGTGACGGGCGTGGCGGGGGTGGCGTCGGTGGTAGGGGTGACGTGGGTTTCGAGGGGGGCGGCGTAGGCGTCGGCAAGCTGGGCAGGCCCGGACGCGTCAGTCGGGTCGGCCGGGTCGGCCGGGTCGAACGGGTCGGCCGCGGCTGCCGGGCCGTCCGCGGTTTGCGGGCCGTCCGCGGTTTCCTGGGTGGGCGCGGCCGCGTCCCGAGGCGGTGTGTCGGCCGGGGCTGCCGGGGCGGCCGGGGTCGTGAGGTGGTCCAGGACGCGGGCCAGGGTCGGGCCGCCCGTGCCCGGTGCCGTGTGCTCGGCGGCGCGGCGGACACCCAGGCCGTCCAGGACGCGGTGGAGACGGGCGGCGTCCGTGCGCCAGGTGCGGTCGACGACCTCTTCCGGATACTCGTCCCACGCCACGGGTGACCAGTCGGGGCTCGCCTCCCCGGGCCCGCCGTGGAAGAGGCGCGCGGCGAGGAGGGAGACCGCCTCGTCCATCGCCCCGGGCTCCTCCAGCAGGTCGCAGGCCGGACGCTCGCCGAGGCGTGAGGCGAACCCCTCGGCCAGGCGGTCCCGCCGGGACAGCTCCGTGAGGGCGGCCACGACGCCCACGTCCAGCCGCGCGGGCCACCGGCCCATCCGCCAGGCGGGCAGCGCCACCCGGGTCAGCAGCCGGTCCCAGCCGGCGTAGGCCAGTCCGACCTGCTCCTGCGCGACGATCCGCACCCCGTAGTCCACAGCCTGTGCACGCTCGGCGGCGGCCGAGGCGACCCCGCGCTCCATCTCCGCCGCATGCACGCGGCAGCCACGCAGCAGGAGCCGCACCACCCGGCCGAGACCCGCGTGCACCGCACGGGACAGCGGGCCCTTGCGGTCGCCCGCCGCAGCCACCGCCGCCGCGGCGTCCAGGCCCCGTATGAAGCGCCGGGCCGCTGCTATGTCCGGGTGCGCCGAGGGTCCCGTACCGGCGACGACCGGGGCGAGGACGGCGCGCAGCTCGCCGACGCGCATCCACCACAGGAAGGGCGAGCCGATGACCAGCACGGGTGCGGCGGGACCGCGGCGCGGGGCGGGCCCGCCCGGAGGCGCCGCCTCCTCCGGCTCCGGCGTGGGGGGCGGGCGGCCGTGGGCCCGGTGGGTGCGGTCCTCCAGCCAGCTGTCGCAGTCCGGGGTGAGCGCTATCGCGGAAGGCGCGGGGACGTCGAGGCGGTCGGCGAGGTCGCGCACCATGCCGTAGAGGTCCGGCGCGGACTCCTCGTCGACCGTGACCGTGGGCGTCACGGCGGGCCGGGCACGGGCCACGACCAGGGCGACGGCCGCGGCGGCCGCCAGCACGAGGAGCGCGAGCCCGGACACGGCCCAGCGCAGGGCGTCCCACAGCCCGCCCGTGAGATGCCCGGTGGAGCCGCCCGCGAGGAGGATCACGGCGGCGGCAGCGGGCAGCAGGGCGACGGCCAGCGCGCGGCTGCGCACACGCAGCACCGCCAGCGCCCGGGAGCGCGCGGCCCGCGCGCCCATCTCCTCTCCACCGGTACCGGTCAAGGCGGGACCTCACCCCTTCATCGCTGTCCTGTCCGCACGGGCTGTCCTGCTGCGCTGCTGCTTCTGCTCACTCCCCCACTGTGGCACCCGGCACTGACATCGCAATGCCGGTGGGCCAAGTGCCGGAATGCTTGCGCGGCACCATAGTTGGGGCCCTCACGCCCGTCAGCCGTATGGCCCATCGGTCACTCGATGGAATGGCTTTGGGGAAAGGTGGGCGACAGACAGCAAGGGTCAGGCCCCGGTTCCTGAGGATCTTGCGCCCCAGGAACCGGGGCCTGCGCGGTGCGGTGCGCGGACGTGTCCCGCGGGCCGGGATCAGGCGCCGGCGGCGGCCTTCGCGGCGATGTCCGTACGGTGCTGCGAGCCGTCGAGCCCGATGCGGGCGACGGCCCGGTAGGCGCGGTCGCGGGCCTCGGTGAGGTCGGCCCCGGTGGCCGTGACGGACAGGACGCGGCCTCCGGCGCTGAGGACGGCGTCGCCCTCGGCGCGGGTCCCGGCGTGCAGGACGTAGGCGTGCGGGGCGTCCTCGGCGGCCACCGCTTCGAGGCCGGTGACCGGGTCGCCGGTGCGCGGGGTGCCGGGGTAGTTGTGGGAGGCGACGACCACCGTGACGGCGGCGTCCTCGCTCCAGCGCAGGGGCTCCAGGTCGGCGAGGTTGCCGGTGGCGGCGGCCATCAGCAGGCCGGCGAGCGGCGTCTTCAGACGGGCCAGTACGACCTGGGTCTCGGGGTCGCCGAAACGGGCGTTGAACTCGATCACCCGTACTCCGCGCGAGGTGATCGCGAGACCGGCGTACAGCAGCCCGGAGAACGGGGTGCCGCGGCGGCGCATCTCGTCGACGGTCGGCTGGAGCACGTGCTGCACGACCTCGTCGACCAGCTTGGGGTCCGCCCACGGCAGCGGCGAGTACGCGCCCATGCCGCCGGTGTTGGGTCCCTGGTCGCCGTCGAGGGCGCGCTTGAAGTCCTGGGCGGGCTGGAGCGGGCGGACGGTCTCGCCGTCGGTCACGGCGAAGAGGGAGACCTCGGGGCCGTCCAGGTACTCCTCGACGACGACCCGCTCACAGGCCGCCGCGTGCGCGCGGGCCACCTCGATGTCCTCGGTGACGACGACGCCCTTGCCCGCGGCCAGCCCGTCGTCCTTGACGACGTAGGGGGCACCGAAGGCGTCCAGGGCCGCGGCGACCTCGTCGGCCGTCGTACAGACGTAGGAACGCGCCGTGGGGACCCCGGCGCCGGCCATGACGTCCTTGGCGAAGGCCTTGGACCCCTCGAGCCGCGCGGCCTCCCCCGAGGGGCCGAAGACCGGGATGCCCGCCTCGCGCACGGCGTCGGCGACCCCGGCGACGAGGGGCGCCTCCGGCCCGACCACGACCAGCTCGGCACCGAGCCGGCCGGCCAGGGCGGTGACGGCCGCGCCGTCGAGGGCGTCGACCTGGTGCAGTTCGGCGACCTCGGCGATACCGGCGTTGCCGGGTGCGCAGTGCAGCGCGGTGACGTCGGGGTCGAGGGACAGGGAACGGCACAGGGCGTGTTCGCGGGCGCCGCCGCCGATGACAAGGACCTTCACGGGGTCAGCCTAATGGGAACGGACCGGACCGTTTTGTGCGGGCCGCCGGAGGGCTGGGGCAGGCGCACCCGTACTTTCCTCCAACCCGTCCCGGACCGGACCGCACGCACGCGCCCTCCCGCGCACGCGCCCAGGCCCTACTCGTGGGCGATCTCCTCGACGACCGTCGCGCCCAGCTCGCGGACCAGCAGTTCCCTGCCGGAGAGGGCCGACTCGTCGAGGTCCGGGTCGTCGTCCTCGGGGATGTCGTCCTCGATGGAGACGGAGCGCGACTCGGGCGCCTGGGGCCGGGGCGCGGGCGCGGCGGCCGGAGCAGGCCTGGACCGCGGCGGGGAGGACGCGGTGTCCGGGGCGGGGGCGGGCGGCGGGGGCGCCGGCGCGGCCGGCCGCGGGGCGGGGGGGCCGCCGCCGCGGCCCCCCCCGCCGCCGCCGCCGCCGTAGCCGCCCCCGCCGGCGCCGCCCAGG
>NZ_JACBYP010000118.1 GCF_018982965.1 Streptomyces mayonensis
CGCCTGCGCCGCCGCGGCCGCCGGCCCCCCCGCCGCCGCCCGCGCCTGAGCCCGCGCCTGAGCCCGCGCCTGAGCCCGCGCCTGAGCCCGCGCCCGAGCCCGCGCCCGAGCCCGCGCCCGAGCCCGCGCCCGAGCCCGCGCCCGAGCCCGCGCCTGAGCCTAAGCCCGCGCCTGAGCCTGAGCCTGAGCCTGAGCCCGCGCCTGAGCCTAAGCCCGCGCCTGAGCCCGCGCCCGAGCCCGCGTACACCCCTGCACCGGAGCCAAAGCCGGAGCCAAAGCCGGAGCCGGGGCCGGAGCCGGGGCCGGGGATCGAGGCGGACGGGGCGACGTTCACGAAGCGTCCGGTGCCGGGTGACGGGGACTGTCTGCCCCGTGCGCTGCGGGACAGCCTCAAGGCGCAGCGGCCCCGTGCGTTCGGCGCCGCCTTCACCGTGCAGTGGATCCGCCAGCGCGCGGTGACGTGGTACAGGTCCCCAGCCGCCGCGAGCCTCCGTGAGCTGCACGCGGCGCCGGATCCCCTGGAGACGCTCGTCCTGGACGGGTTCCGCGACCTGGAGAGCCTGCTGACGCTGCTGGGCCGCTCGGGGCCCCCGGAGCTCACGGCCGAACAGCGGGACCGGATCAGTGAGCGGTTGACGGACTCCCGGCGCAGGGCCGAGCTGCTGGCCCTGTCCGCCGGGGGCGAGGACCGGACGTTGCTGGCCGACCTGCCGAGGGACGCCGTACGCGCCCTGCTGCCCGCCGAGCCCACCGTCCCGGAATCGGAGATCGAGGCCGAGCGGCAGCGGCTGACCGCACAGGCCCAGGTCCAGGGCCTGCGAGCCGAGGTGCTGCGACGTCTGCGCGCCCCCGGGGGCGATGCGGACGCCGACACGCTGTGGCAGCGGATCCTCGGCAGCCTGCCGTACGAAGTCCCGTACCGGCGGACCGCGTTCGTCGCGCTTCGCTACGACGAACTGGTCGAGCGGTCCCTCGCGTCCCCGGCGCTGTGGCGGACGCCGTTCTACGACGAGGCGCCCCTGCTGTTCGCCCGCTCGCTGGACCTGAGTCCCGTGCTCGTACAGCCGGTCGGCAGTGACGGGTACCTGACCCACCGTCTCGACCCCGGATCCACCGACCCCGCCGTCTACCTCTACTACAACGGCCGGGACCACTACGAGGCGCTCGCCCCGACCGGGACCGTCGCGCCCAGCCCGGCGTCGGCGCCCAGCCCGGCACCGGCGCCCCGAACGGCGCAGAAGCCCGTCGGTCCCGCCCCGGACCAGGCGGCCCGGGACCGGCTCGCGGACCTGGCCCGCCGGCACGGGGCGAGCGAGGACTACGTCCGTCGCCTGACGACCGGACTGTCGGCACAAGCCCTGGCCGCCATGCCGGGTGCCGTCCGGCGGCGCCCCGAGGAGATGCTGCGCTCCTCGCGCCCCCACGCGTCGCGCCCCGGTCCGGTGCCGACGGCCCCCGTCATGTCGGAGTCCGGCAGCTCGGACATGTCCATGGGCAGCTCCGAGGACGAGCAGCGACAGCTCGTTCCGGACTCCCAGCGGCGGGCCATGGAGCGGCTGTTCGCGGCGGTGGACCCGGCCGTGGAGTCCCAGGACGGGGCGCTGGAGGCGCTGCTGGAGCGGCTGGACCGGCTGCGCAGGCAGCATCCTGCGCTGCGCCGGGGCGGGTTCGACCTTGCGGAGCTGACTCGCGGGGTGCTGCACCTCGACCCGGGCGAGGCGCTCACGGACTACACGATCACGGAGTTGCTGCGGGTGGCGGCACAGCGCCCGCAGGCGCAGAGCCTTGCGGAGCTGTCGGCCTACCACCTGGCGACCTTCGGTGAGGGCCTGTTCGCCGACCGGTACCGTCTCCCGGCAGGCGCGCAGGGGCGTCCCAGCGGCTGGAACTGGCACCCGGAGGGCGTGCCCGCCGACGCCGACCTCAGCGTCGCCGCTCAGGTTGTCGAGCGCGCGGACGGGATGCTCGAGGAGACGCTGGTACCCGCCCCGTGGGGGCCCGCTTATCTCTACTCCGCGTCCAGTGGCGTGTCGTGGATCTCGCTGCCGGGCTTCGGCGGGCGTATGCGGCGGGTGCCGTTCGAGGTGTTCACCGAGGTGCCCGCGTTCGACCCGGACGCCGCCCGGGTCCCGGAGGGCACGGACCGCCTGCTGGCCATGTCCGCGGTCAGCTCCCGGGGGATCCACCTCGCGGACGGGCTGGTGGCCAGGTACGGCGTGAACGTGCTGTCCACCAGCGGCAGGCTGGGGTGGACGCGGCCGGACGGGGACTCTGACCGCTCCGTGCTCGCGATCACCGCGCGGGAACGGCAGGACCCGCTGGGCGGCTGGCTGCGGCGGGACCCGGAGACCGTACGCGCCGCCGCTGCCCGGGGCCTGGGCGACGCGGCCTACTGGAGCCGGAACCTGTCCTACTGGCCCATCATCGGCTCAGATCACCGCCTCATCGGCTACATCTCGATGGACTTCGCCGAGGAGGGCGACGGGGGCTGGAAGACCACCTCGTTCTACGCCCGGTTCACCGCCGGCCGACCGGCCGAGAAGTACGTCATCCGCTACGACGAGGGCGAGCGGGTGGAAGCCCGCCCGGTGCCCTGGGTCGTGCAGAATCTGCCGACTCCCGTCTTCGGGGTCGCCCACGGACTGGCGGGCTGCACCGCCTGGCACACCCCGCACGGGACGCTGACCACCTCCGGGCCTGAGTCCGGCCGCAGGGTCGCAGCGCTGGTGGCGCTGACCGGTCTGCCAGACAACCACCCCTTCGTGATGGACCACTGCTACGGCGAGATGCCCCGGCAGCCCGGCACCCTCGGGGAGGAGGGCGAGTCGGTTCACGACACGGATCCGCGAGGGGCCGATCCGCTGGTGGACCGGTCGGAGGCGGAGCATGTGGCGGACGCCCTCCGCAAGACGGTGTTCTCGCAACGCTACGAGTCCACCACCGCCTTCACTGCCATGGCCATACCGGGGATCGGTGCCGACGAAGGCGTGTTCGAGGTGGGCCTCGACCAGCGGTTCCAGGGGGTGGACCCGCAGAACGCGTGGGCCGTCGTCCGGCCGCGGCCCCAGTCCGAGGCGCTCGACGCGCTCGCGCGCGCCATGGGCCTTCACCAGAGACCGGGACTGGTGTCCGAGGAGGTGCGGGAGCGGACTCTGGGGCTCGTGCACGTGCTGCGCCGGGTCTTCCGGCCCTTGAAGGACAGGAGCGGAAACTACCGTGCCCTGGACGAGCACGCGCTGCTGCTGAGGGACCCCGGCGACCCTCGTGGACACCTGAGCCGCGTCCTGGTACGGGGCATCGGTGCGCTGGAGCTTATGCGGCAGCGGGACGCCCAACTGAACCGGCCCGGCGCTCCGCTGTTCACCACGGACCTGCTGGAGCTGTTGTGGGAGAAGCACAGGGTCCTCAGCGGGGAGTCCGGCCCCGCTGCGGAGCTGTCGTCGGCGGACCGGCAGCGCAGCTACGGGAAGCTGTTGGAGAACGCGGTCTCGGCATGGGCCGAGCAGCCGGCTCTCGGACTGACCCAGTGGATCGCGCTGCCAGAGGTGTCCCGGGCGCTGGAGACGCTGGGGAGCGCCGACGCCCCGCGGGTCCTGGCGCGGGAGGCGCTGGGGTTGCCCGAGGACGCGCCGGTAGCGGAGCTGGAGTGGTCGCACCTGCTGTGGGCGGAGGTCAAGGCGGCGCGGATCGTCGGCTGGGACGCCGACGACACGGCCAAGGGAGAGTTCGCCAGGACGGTGCTGCGTTTGGACCACCCCGCTCCCGAGCGGTTCCCCCAGGCGCACTCGGCAGCCGTCCGGGCGATCACCGCGGGGCGTGACCCGGGCGATCTCAGTGCGCTGGCCTCGCACGGCCTGGAGTCGGCGGGTGTGCTGACCTCGGGCGCGCTGGTGGCCGACTCCGACGAGGACGTGTGGGCCAGGGACTTCACCGGTCAGCTCACGGGCGGGGACTTCGACCACACCGTCATCACGCTCATGAAGCGAATGCCGGACGGCTCGATCGTGCCGGACCGGCATGTCACCGCGCCGTGGTACGACGAGGACGAGCCGGACAACCCGGTCCCGTTCGTCTACGTCGCTGAGGAGGGTTACGCGCCGGCCGGCGTGTTCGCCGATCTCGCCTACCGTGACCCCCGGCTGCGCGCGCTGGACGCACCGCCCGAGGGAATCCTGGCGATCGGCCGGGCCATGCCGCCGGGCGACGACCTGGTGGTGGACAGCCTTCCGGCGCAGGCAGCCCTCAATACGTCCAAGGACTGGTACGCCTGCACGCACCCGGTCGAGCTGTACCGCGACGCGCAGGGCGTCATCACCCTCGCCGTCCACCCCGAAGAGGGCAGCTTCACGGTCCCGGAAGAGACTTGGGGATACGTGCGCTACCGGGACGTTCGCGACGAGATCGCCGGTACCTCCTCCAACGCCGGCTCGCCCTCCGCTGACGCGTACCTCGACCCGGCGCCCCCACACGCGCACCGGCCCGGCCGGTCCGCCGTCACTGAACCGCCGAGCAGGGCGCTCCCGCCCGTAGGCCCGGACCCCACGGCTGTGGCGTCGTCGGCGAGAGCGGCTGTGGGGCCGGTGCCTCCTCGGCCGCTGAGCCGTGCCGAGCTGAACGAGCGCGCGCCGGCCGCCCCGGCCCCGGCGGTCTCCCGTGACCTCGTGCACCGTCGCTGGCTGGCCCGTCAGGTAACAGCCGCCGACGTGCCGCCGGGGCTGCCGACGCCAGGGACGGACGAGAGCGTCGGCCGGGACGACGTGGACGCGGCGGGCCTCAAGCTGTCCCAGAGGCACCAGTCGCAAACGGTGCTGCGCGGCGACGGGCGGCTGTTCCTCGACTCCTTCGAGCCGCACGAGCAGGCGCGGTTGCGGATGGTGCTCTCCGACTCCTGGCCGCAGGCGCTGGAGGAGACGGCGGCCAACGTGGCCCGCAGGCTGTGGGCTTCGGCGTACGAGGAATTCGCGGCCCCGCACAATGCCCCGGAGGCGGACGCCCGCGCGTGGTCCCGCGCCGTCTCCTTGGTGCTGCCGCAGGATTCGCCCGACGTGCGCGCGGACTCCCGCTGCGCCGGGCCCGAATTCCGGGACGCGGTCCGGCAGGTCGCCGAGCACATGCTGGACGAGGAGCGGCAAGGGCGCCCGGCGTCGGGCATCGAGCTGGCCGATTCGCTGCGTGCCGAGCTGGGGCTGCGGGAACGGCGGGTCAGGACCAGCGAGCTGGAGCCGGACGACGGCGGTACGTTTCCCGCCCCCGCCGGGAACGTCGTCCCGTCCGGTCCGGCTCCGGCAACGGCGAGTGCCGGGACGGTGGCGACGTCTGCCGGTCCGGTGCCCGTGGCGCCGATCACGTCGGACGGCGGGGCGCCGGCCGGAGGCGCGGCGGCGCCGCGGTCGCCGTCCGTCCGGTTCTCGGGAGCGCGCGGTTCCACCACCCGGTCGGAACTGGATCCCCCCTCGGTCGACCAGGCCCCGACCGCGGTCCCGGAGCCGGCGTCGCTGCCCGGCACGCCGACGTCGCCACCCTCGCCGCCCGGGGGCACGCCTGCGAGCACGCCCACGGGCACGCCCGTGCCGACCGGAGCTCCGTATGCGCCCTCGTTCGGTCGGCCGAGGACGGGGCTCGCGGCGCCCTCCGCGCCTGACCCGGCGACGGCCCCCGCGACCGCCCCCGCGTCCGCGGTGAGCGCCGGGAGGACGGCTGCGGGTCCGTGGGAGGGGAAGTGGGGCGACACAGCCCCCTCGGAAACGGACGCGCGGCAGGTGTACACGCGGCCGGCGGGTCCGACGCCACCGCAGGCGAGGCTGTCGGGGTCGTCCTTCGCCTCCCTGCCGGCGCCCTCCCATCCGGTGCCCCCGGCGGCCGGCTCGCCGATGGAGGTGTCCGCGCCGGAAGGCGAACTCACTCAGGAGGAACTGGAGGAGCACGACGAGGACATCCTCGCGGAGGCGTTCGGCGAACCCGGGGACTTCCCGGACGGAGCGCGGCAGGCGCTCAGGCTGCTGGACCGGCTGCGGGACGAGGACCCGGAGCTGGCCGGCCCGGCGCTGCTCGACGCGGAGGCAGTGGCCCGCCAGGTGCTGATGCTGGAGCCCGACGAGGAAGTGATGGCGGAGGAGCTCGCCAGTCTGGTTGAGCTCGCGGCGGAGCGGCCGCAGGCGGGCAGTCTGGCGGAGCTGTCCGCCTTCCACCTGACCCGGAAAGGCGCGTTCGGCCCCGAGTTCCGCTACACCGACGCCGACGGAAACGACCTCGGCTGGGACTGGTCCGAGAGCCTGCCGGCAGAACTCGATCCGAGCAGCGCGGCAGTGCAGACGTACGCGAGGACGAGCGGCCCGGCCCCCGGGGAAACCGTCGGCACCGGCGCCTGGTGGAGGCAGGACAGGGCCGAGGGCGCCGCCCCGTACATACTCGGCGCGGAGAGCGGACCGTCGTGGGTCAGGATCCTGGGGCGGCGCGTGCCGTTCGCGGTCCTGATCGAGCTGATGGCACTCAATCCGGACAAGCGACGCCTCGGAGCGGACTCCCACGTCCTGCTGTACATGTCGAACGTCATTGCGTGGGGTCTCGAGCTTCAGGACGGGCTCGTGGCCCGGTACGACTGGACCGTCTGGGCCACCGACAGCACGGTGAAGTGCCTCGTACCCGCCGGTGACGGCCGGGGCCGGCCGGTGATCGCGCTGAGCTTCCAGGAGGGTTACGGACCCGTCGGAGGCTGGCTGGTGAGGTCGCCGGGCACCGTGGGCAGCGCCTCCGCCGCGACGGGACAGCAGGGTGGAGTGGCGGTCAAGTGGGGCCGCAAGATGATCGCCCGGCCGGTGATCGGTCCGGACCACCGCCTGGCGGCCTTCCTCGCCGTGGACCTCGACACGGACGGGGACAAGGGCTACAAGCGCACCTATCGCGCGGCCCGGATACTCCGTACCCGGCGGTGGGTGACCGACCACATCGACTCGGCTCCATGGGACCTGCAGCAGGTGCCCTGGTTGTCCATGGGCCTCCCGCTTCCCATTCCTTTGCTTTTCCACTCCGAAGCGAGCGGGGTCATCTGGCCCGTGGACACCGGGGTGTTCTCCCAGAGGGACCGGACGGAGAACCTCCGCAGGATCGCGTTCCTGGTGGAGCAGTTCGGCCTCCCCCCGAAGCATCCGCTCCTGATCGTGGGTTGCCTCTTCGGGACCTCAGGGAGCGCCACCGGGCATCGCATACAGAGCCCGCCGCTCTACGACGGAGTGCCGGTCGGCGTCAATCCGCTGGACGACGTGTCCCAGGCCGAATTCGTGGCGGACGGAATGGACCGCTGGGTGTTCGCGTCTCCCCAACCAATCAGCATGGCCGAAATAGGCGCCCTGCCGCAGGAGCTGGCGGCCATGCCCGACGAGCCGATCTTCGTGCTGAGCACGGACCAGCGCGTTCGGCGGACGCGCTGGACCATCGGCCGTCCCCCGCCGAAGGGGAGGGTCCTCGACGAACTCGCCCACCGGGCCCATCTCCCCGTCGGTCGGCCGGACACGCGGGAGCGGACGCTGCGCCTGTGGAGGGCCATGGTGCGCGCATTCGGCCCGCTCGCGGACAGGGAGGGGCAGTTCTGGGCGATGTGGAGCGGTATCGGCGCGCTGGAGCGGATGCGAGAGGCCGACGGAGCGCTGAACCGCCCGGGTGCCCGCCGGTTCACCATGGAACTGTTCGACTACCTGGCGTCGGAGCGGCCCCATTCCGGACCCCTGCAGCTTCCGCAGGGCGTCACCGGTCAGCATCTGAGCGGAGCGGCCCTCACCCGGCGCGGTCGGCTGCTCCTGCAGGCGGCAGCCGTATGGGACGCGAAGCGAGATGTTCCGCTGTCCGACTGGCTGCCGACGGAGCCCGTCACCCGGGCCCTGGAGTGGCTGGAGAGCCTGCCCGACGCCGCGGCGGGCATTCGGAGCATACTGGGGCTCGACGCCACCACCCCGGTCGGGGAGCACGAGGCGTCCCGGGTGATCTGGGCTGATGTCAGGACCGACCTCGCAGCCAGGTGGCAGCTGATACCCGACCCGGTGCGCTTCCCCGCCGATGTGGTGATCAGGGCAGCGGCGGCCGGCCGGAACGTGACGAGCGCCGGAGAGCTCGGGTCCCACGTTCTGGAGCAGGCCGGAGCTCTGTCGTCGGCCACGGTGTTGCGGGACGGTGAGGGCAAAAGCTGGGGAAGGCACTTCTCCGGCGGGGCACGGCAGCCGGGGAACTTCAATCACCGCGTCATCACGCTGCTGCAGCCAGGGGACGACGGTTCGCCCGTCGCCGTCGGCACGGAACAGGCTCCGTGGTACGCGAACGAGTCGACGCTGAAGCCCTTCGTCTACGACGGCGACCCCTCCTTCGCGTCGCCCGGAGAGTTCGGCGACCTGGCCTACCGCGATCCGGAGCTGCGGACCCGCGACTTGTACACGCCGGCGATCGCCGCCTTCCCGCACGTCATGCCGCCCGGCCCCGCCGTCGCCGGGAGCCTGCCGGGCGAACTGGCCGACAACACGAACAAGGTGTGGTGGGCCTCCACGGCAGCGGCCCGGCTGTTCTACGACGAGAACCAGCGCGAGTACACCGTCGCAGTGCTCCTGGCGCCGGGAGCCCCGAGAACCGCCCGGGACACATGGCGCGGGATCCTTCCCGACATGGGTGTCCTACCGCCTCACGGGGCATCGACGACGCACTCCGCCCCGCCGAGCGCATCGGCGTATGCGTCACCGCCTGCGCCCACTCCGCCGGCGAGCACGCGTATTTCGGTCAACTCGCAGCCGGACGCGCCACAGGTGTACGCGCGGCCGGTGACGGAGGCGGAGGACCGGCCCGGCGCCTCCCGGGCGCAGGCTCCGCGCGGACCCGGCCAGGCGCTCACGGGCGTGCTCACCCGCGAGCGCCTGGAGGACCTGGTGGACCAGGTCGCCGATCAGGGGCCGTCGGGCGAGCCGCGGCTGGGCGCGTGCGCGGCGCTGGTGCGAGGGCTGGCCGGCGCGGTGTTCCCGTCCTCCGAGGTCGGGGCGCTCGAGGGCGGGGCGCGGGCGGCGGTCGCGCTGGACGATCTGGCGGTGGGCCGGACACCGACCGAGCACGCGCTGGCCGCGGGCCCCGGCTGGGCGTCGGTGCAGGCGTGGGCGCAGGTGGAGCGCGGGCTCAAGAAGTCCGGGCCGGGATCGCTGGCGCTGGTGCTGGGGCGGCGGCAGGACGGCCGGCGGGACGGCACGGGGGTGCGAACGAGCAGGCCGGGGCACGCGTGGGCGGCCTACCTCCTCGCGGACCGCTCGGTGGTGTGGGTGGACCTGCTCCAGGCGCGGGGCAGCCGACTGTCCTCGACGCCGAAGAGCCTGAGCGGGGCGCAGTTGCTGCGCGAACAGGGCCGCGGGCGCTCGCCGTTGGAGCTGCCGCCGTTGGAGGGGCGTGCGGTGATCGTCGCCCCGTCGGGCCGGGTGCAGCCGGACGCACTGCCGCCGTTCGCACAGTCCTCCGACACCGGGAGTTCGGTGGTGGACGCTGCCACGGACCGGAGCTACGCCGGGGAAGGGGTGGAGGACGAGGACACCCGGGAAGTCATCTTCGAGCGTAGGAGCGGCGATCCGGAGGATCTTGCGCCTCAGGTGCTGGCCGTGGGACCGGGACTGAAAGCCGTGGTCGACAAGGGGCGGTTCTACCGGGATCCCGGTACCGGGAATCTGCGGCGCACACCACCGGAGGTTCCGCCTGGGGAGAAGCTGCCGGACGCCGAGATGGCCTACATCGTCGAGTTCGTCGTCGACAGGATGAAGGTGCTGGACGGGGAGCAGGGACAGACCCTCGATGAGGGACTGTCCGCGCTGGAGCGTGCCAAGTCGGAACTGCGCCTCGTCGATGTGCTGGGGAAGGCGCTGCCGCTCGGCGACCTGCTGCGCCAGGACGAGGGCTGGGAGCTCACCGACCTGGGGGAGCGGGCCAAGATCCAGCCGAGGCTGCCGGACGCCGGTGACGGCACCCATGTGCAGGTCACTGCCGGAGTGAGCACACTCGGCCTGCGGGCCGTTCAGCTCCAGGCCGTGCGCCGGCTGAACGAGCCGCCTCTGGAAGAGGTCGTCCGCAAGGGCATCGAATTCGGTCGCGTCCTCGCCCGTCAGTACGTGCTCGGGCTCATCGACGAGGACGACCGCGCGTCCCGCGTGGACGGGCTCATGCCGTTCCTCGCCGCGGTTCCGGACGTCGAGGAGATGTGGGGCTACTCCTCGCTGTTGTTCAACGAAATGGCGGCCGAGCCGAGCGCGGTGCTGGCGGGCAATGTGCTCACCAAGCACTTCCTCGCAGCCGCCTCACGGCACTCCTTCGAGCGTGTGCGCAGGGCGCTCAGGCCCAGCACCCGGCAGTTCCTCCAAGACCACGTCGACCGGATCAACGAGGTGGCCGCCGGGCACCTGATGGAGCTGGTGGAGCAGCTGCGGCAGAACCTGAAGGACTTCGGGAAGGCCCCCGTCAACCTCTTCGACATCACTCCCCGCTATGCGGATCCGAGCGTGAAACCGGCGAATCCGCGCGAGAAGATGAACGCGGGGCTGACCGGACGGATGTCCTCGGGGAAGCGGCTGCACAGGCGCGACGGCGCCGGCATGGTGGAGTTCGGCGCCCTCGACACGGACTCCGGCCGGCTGCAGGTCCCCCTCATCCTGGTGGAGCTGCGGCAATACGGCTTCCATAGGCTCACGACGCCGGAGGAGCTGCGCCGGCTGGCGGAGGAACTGGCGGACCTTCTCCGGCAGGACTACGAACGGGCGAAGACCCACCGTCTCCCGCTGTCCGAGGACGAGCTGCGGGAGTCCGTGTCACGGATTCTCGACAGCGAGGCGGTGCGGAAACTCGCCCCCTTCCTGTGGTTGGTGCTCGAAGGGCTGCCGCTTGCCGACGGCGAGCGGCACGTGCTGCTGGACACGTGGACCGCCTCGGACATCGCCTCGGCCGTCGGGGCCTGGACCCTGGGCACCCCGCTGCCCGAGAAGCTTCAGCAACGGCTGCACGGCGCGGTGCAGGACGCGGAGTCCCGGCTGCGGAACCTTTCCCGGCGGGACAAGGCGCAGATCGTGCCGCTCGTCGACGACGCGTGGGCCGCCCTGGAGGAGCTGGCGGATCCGGAGGGGCTGCCGGAGCCGGTGCGCCGGGACACGGCCGTCGAGGCCGCGGACGGGGAGCTGGTGCCGCTCGACCAGATCGCTGTCGCCCCGCACCGGGGCGTGGGGGGCGAGCCGGTGGCGGTGTCGTCGGGCTCCGCCGGGGACCGGGCCGGGTGGCAGCAGTTCTTCAGCCGGCTGCCCTTCTCGATGCCGCGGAAGCCGGAGAGCGAGGGTGGCGACAAGGGCGTGCCGGCGGTGACGGGCGAGCGGGCGGCGCCGTTCGCGAAGGCGTTCGGGCTGGGGTTCAAGGCGGAGGCCGGGCTCGTGCAACTGACGCTGAAGTCAGGTGCGGTCAAGCAGTTCAGCTACCCGGCGCTGATCGACGTGCTGCACGCCCTTGCGCCGGATCTGCGGGCCCGGACGACGAACACGGTCGCAGCGGTGATGGGCGTCGACCTGGTGGCTCCGGCTTCGGCGGATCCGGCGGCGAGGGATCGGCTGGAGCACCCGGTGGCCGGCCAGTACGTGGCCACACAGTGGGACCGGTGGGCGTTCGGGACCGCGAGCGGGCAGGAGCCGAGGGTCGTGGACCTCGGCCCCGGGCAGAACCCGTCGGTGCGCTTCGAGCTGGCCGAGGGCGACAGGTGGGTGGCTTTCCGCCCGGATCCGGGGCAGCCGGAACTGCACGCGCTCTCAAAGCGGATCACTGGGGGCCAGGCGGCGCCGGAGCGGGTGCTGCGCTGGGTACGGGCGATCCGACTGATCTACGGCCCGAGGCTGGAGACCGACCGGGCGGCGTTCGACGGCCTGTTGCGGGGATTCCGGGAACTGGACCAGCTCCGGGCGTCCCGCGGCGACCGAGCGCCGCTGACGTGGCGCGCCCTGGTCCGGCTGGCCTCGACCCACGCCGGGAGCGGCCGGCCGGTGCCGCCGCTCGCGCAGGGGCTGCCGGCGATGATGCTTTCACTTGGCGTGGACCTGCGGTCGTACGACCTCACCCCGGCCCAGGCGCCCTTGCGTGCGGAGCAAGGGGCAGCCCAGGGACCCACCAGCCGCGGTGGGGATGCCGGCCCCGGACCCCTCTCGTTGCCCGTTCGCACCGCCTCGCCCCCCCACTAGCCGATGCCGGCACTGGGCACTTCCGGGTCCGGCAAGCTGCCCGTCAGGCCGGTCACCGCGCCGGTGGGTGCCGCGCCGTTGCCGGCGCTGCCGAAATCGATGCCGATTCCGGTCGCCGCAGCGGGAGCGGTGCACGCGCAGCGTGCGGAAGACGTGAGGAAGCTGGCGGCCCGGGTCGCCAGGACCGGCCTGCGCAACCGGGGGCTGCGAGTCTCGCTCCCGGCCGTCACCTTCGCCGGCTACGGCGCGAACGAGCACCGCAAACGCGGCCTGTCCGGAGGCGAAACCACCGATGACGGGCCGAGTCCCTTCAGGTGGCGTCGGAAACGGGGACCGGAGAGCCGGACGAGCGGGTGGGAGCTGAAACCGCGGAGGCCTTGAACACTTCGGCGCATAAATCCGTGGCATGGACGCAGGGCCGTCGCGGCGGTGCCGACGACCGCTCCCGATCAGGACGACACCGTACGAACCAGTGAGTGAGGACAGGATGAGTGAGCCCAGCGGCGAGGACCGTACCGCCGACGAGACGATCGGGACGGACGAGACCGCGGCCGGCGGGGAGGAGACCTCGGGTGCGGCCACCGTGGACCCTGTCCCGCCGCAGGAGTTCGTCGAGGCGGCCCGCCTCGCGCCGAACCACTGGCTGTACCTGATCGACCCGGCCTGGTCCGGCGACGCACCGCCGCCGGAGTGGGCCGTGGTCGGGCAGTGGCGCTCGGACTTCGACGGAGAGATCGTCGAGTGGCAGGACAACGAGGACTACCGGCCCTCGCCGGCCGCGATGGGCTGGCCGGAGCCCGCCGACGAAGTGGACGCCGCCATCCAGCTCGCCACCACCGGCTACGGCCCGGCCGAGGACGTCACCGCCGCGCTGGCCCGGGCCGAAGTGGCCGTGCTCGTCACGGCGGACGGTGAGCCGGTGCGCGCTTCGGCGCCCGACGGCACCCCCGTTGTCCCGGTCTACACCTCGCCGCAGTATCTGCACCTCGCCGGGCGGCTCGGCTTCGAGCAGGTGAAGCCGCGGGAGTTCCTGGACCGGATCCCCGAGGGGTACAGCCTGTGCCTCAACAGCTCGGCCCCGGTCAGCATGATGCTGCACACCGACGGCCTGGCGGAGGCCATGGACCGGGCCGAGTCGGCGGCCGAGCCGGAAGCCGGTTCCGAGCCGCGTGTCCCGTCTGTGGACGCCTGGCCGCCGACGACGAGCACCGAGGATATCGGCTCGGCGGCGGTGGCTCCGGAGCCGGCCGATGAGGAGGAGGGCACGGTCGAGGCCACCGGGACCGTCGAAGCCGCCGAGGACGCGGAGAAGTCCGTACCGGGCCCGGAAGGGACGCCGTGAGCCGCGCCGACGACGGCGGCCGGTCGCGATGGTTCGGCAGGCGTGGCGGCCGGTCGCGATGGTTCGGCGGGCGCGGCGGCCGGGACGCGGAGGCGGCCGCCGAGCACGGGGACCTCGACGGCGGTGGAGGGGAGCCGCTGCTGGTCGAGGAGTACGACGGCATACGGCTGCTGCGTACGCCTTCCGACGACACCCTCGGCACCTCCGACATCGCGGAACTCGCCCGGGCCCTGGCCGCCGACGCGGACACGGCCACTGTGCTGACCGGAGCCGACGCACCGCAGGCACCCGACCTGTGGCCCCGGCTCGGCGGCATCCTCGACGAACTGCGCGACGACGGCATCCGCACGGTCCGGCTCGTCATGCCCGCCGCAGGTGACGACCGGCTGGAGGCGCCCGCGCTGGCCCGCCTGGTCGCCGACGCCTGGCAACTGGAGGTCGTCGCGCCCGACGGGCTCGCCCTCGTGGTGCCCGGCGGCGGGCTGTTCGTACCGGCCCGGAGTCCGCGCGCGGGCGGTGACGGGGACCTGGACGGCAACCTCGGCAAGGGGCTCGTCGCCGAAGAGGGAAGCTGGTGGCGATTTCGGCCCGGCAGCGCCGAGCCGGCCCGGATCGGCCCCCGCCAGCCGGCCCCCGACTGGCAGCCGGCCGTCGAACTGCTGCCCGCGCGGGTGGGGGGCGGCACTGCGATCGGGCAGATCCCCGCCGGGGTGCTGGCCTACTCCGGGGACGTGAGCCCGCCGGGCCTGGGCGACCTGTGCTACGCCGTACCGGCCGATCCCCACGTCCTCACAGTGCTGCTGGGTGTCCCCGGAGGCGGGGAGGCCGTGGCCGACGACCTCGTGCAGCTCCTCTCCGCCCTGCCGGAGCCGGCCCGCAGACTGGTTCGGCTCGCCCCGGGCGGCCACCGCGACGTGCTGCCCACCGCACAGGCGGTGTCCGACGCGCTGGGCACCGAGGTCACGGCGTGCACCGGAATGCCGTTGCTGACCAACGGCACGGCGGCGCGGTCCGGCGTGCACGCGATGGTGCTCGGAGCCGACGGCTCGCCCCGGTGGTCGGCGTTCGTGGACGAGGTGCGGTGCCGTCCCGCCGGGACGCCACAACTCCTGCGCTGGAACCCTCCCGTCACCGTCGAGGGCGACCATGGCCGCGTGCAGCCCGACCGGGGTGTCATCCACCTGTCCGAGAACTGGCAGGTCGCGGTGACCCGCGCCGGCCTGTGGGTGACCGAAACGGAGGGGCAGCGCCCGCCGGTCGCCGACCGGCCCGCCGACCCGGGCGGCCCGGTCATCGAGGTGGGACGCTCCGGACAGGTCCTCGATGAGTCGCTGGCCTCCGTGCTCGACACGCTCCTGAGCGGGCTCGGCGCCGACGTCCGGGGGAAGGCACGGCTGCGCGTGTACGGCGAGAGCACGGACGGCGGCCGTGCCCTGCGCCGTCTCACCGCCGAACACGCCTTGCGCGCCATACGCTTCGACACCGCGGTCGCCGGTTCGCAGCCGTCCCCGCCCATCGGCCGCGAGACGGCGCCCCTGCCGGAATCGGAGGAGGCCCCGAGCGACACTCCGGGAAAGATCCTCACGGACACCGACCTGGCCCCTGCTCCCGCCACGGACCCGGACCCGGACCCGGACCCGGACGAGGCTCCGTACAAGGCACCGGAACCCGCACCCCCACTCCCGGCCAGGCCTCAGCCGACCGAGGGTGCCTATGCCGACCCCGAATCCGCAGCGGAGTCGGCCCCCGGACCCGAATCCGCGGCGGAGCCGGACCTCGACCTCGAACCCGTGGCGGATCCGGACCCCGCATTCGAGCTCGCCGAAAGCACCCCGGCACCGCCCCAGCCCCCCGAACCGCCTACCACCTCTTCCTCGGCCGGAAGGCGGCGACCCGCCGTCGTCGTGGCGTCGTCCGGGCCCCTGCCCGCCGTCCCGTTCCTTCCTGGGCATGTGAGTTCGGCCACGCAGCGCTCCGCGTTCCGGAGACTGGCGGAGGAGAGCTGGGAGCGGCACAGCGCCGCCGTCACGCGCGCGCTCACCAGGATGCCTGCGCTGCGCGGCCCCGAACTGGAAGAGGCACGGGACGATCTGATCGCGCTCCACGCCTATCTGCACACCACCGAAGGCCCACTGAGTCACGCCGAGTTGGCGCGGAGCCTGCGCGCGGGCGAGGAACGGGTGCTGCCCTACGCCGCGTGTGTGGCCTCCGCGCTGCGCCGGCTCCCGTCGTACCGGGGCCCCGCCTTTCGTGGGGCCGACGGCGCGGACGAGGGCCTGGTTCCGGGGAACCTGGTGCGCGACGCGGGGCCCGTCGGTGGGCTGCCGCTGTGGCCGGGCGGGCCGAGGCCGGTCGGTCCGCAGTACGTGATCTGGTCCGCGACCGGGCGCCGGGTGCGCGAGCTGGCGGGAGGACCGGGGCCCTCCTCGAAACGGGACAAGATCATCTTCGCGCCGGGCACGCTGCTGCGGGTGCTCGACGTACGCGAGGAGGAGGCCAACGGCGCTCCGCTGGTGCTGCTGCGCGAGGCGGCCACGGCGCTCGAGGCCAGGACAGCCGGAGCCGTACCGCAAAGTACCGAGCTCGACGACCACGACCGCACGGTGCTCGGCAACCTCGACCAAACCCTGCGCGGGCACTCCCTGCAGCAAGAACACGTCCCATGGCCGCCGCTGTGCGAGGGGCTGCTCGGAAGGGAGGCGGCCGGCCGCGGCGAGGCCTGACGCCTGGCCTCTGGAGCACGGCGATGCCGCGTGGGATCCCGGGTGTCTCGGCCGTCTCCGCCTCGCACGGGTCCGCGAAAGAGCGCAGCACAAGGATCCCCCCCCGCCGGCGCCGGAGCGAGGACGTCCTCGTCGGGCCGGATCGGGCACACCGCGGAGGGGAACCCCATCCGGGAAGAAGGGGGAGAAGAAGAGCCGCTCGACGGGGGAACCTGGAACGCTGTGCAGGAACGTCTCGATCACCGGGCCCTAGCGGCCCGTCCGGAGCCCGCGGCACGACACCGGTGCCTGGGATCGGGCATCTCCCCCCTGCGCCCGCTGCGCAGCCGGTGAGCGAGAAGTCCGGCCGTTACGGGTGCACGAGCACCCCGGGCCGCTTCACCCGATGCTGCAACCACGGTGACGGCTCCGTGCACTGGCCAGAGGGGTTCCGGTCCGACGTGCAGCCGGTTGCCCGGCCTGCTTCGCTGGTCCGGTGGCGTGCGGGGCGGGCAGGGGGCGTGGTGGGCGGTACGGCGTGGCGCGCGCGTCGGCGGGGGCGTACGGCCCGTGGCCGGGCGGACGGATGCCGGACGTCATGTCGTTCATGGGTGTACGCGTTCCTCCGCCGGCCCGGCCGCGATCCCCGCGAGGAGAGCGGTGAGCGCGGTGCCGTTGGCCTCGTCGAAGCGGGTGACGCCGGCGGCGCGCAGGGCGTGGACCGTACGGACCCACTCCACGGGGCGGGAGAGCTGCCGGCCGAGGAGCTGCACGGCCTGGTCCGGGGCGAACTCCCGGCCGGTGGTGCTGGACATCACCGGTGTGTGCCCGGCGCCGAACGCGTACGCGCGCAGTACCGGCGTGAAGGCCCGCTCGGCCGGGGCCATGAGGGGCGTGTGGAACGGGCCGGCCGCGGGTACCGGCAGCACCCGGACCTCCGGGCCCCGCAATGCCTCGACCGCGAACGCCAGTTGGCGCCGGTCCCCGGCCACCGTCACCTGGCGGTCGCTGTTGCGGTGGGCGACGTGCACCAGGTCGAGCCCGGCGGCGTGCAGGGTCGCCTCGACCCGCGCCGAGTCCAGGCCGACCACGGCGACCATCGCCCCGCCGGTGACGCCCGCCATCAGCCGGGCCCGGCGCGCGACCAGGGCGAGCGCGTCCGTCAGGCCGAGGACTCCGGAGGCCACCAGCGCGTTGTACTCGCCCAGGCCGTGCCCGGCGAAGTAGTCGTAGGACCGTCCCTGACTCCGTAGGTCCAGCCAGGACAACGCGTTGACGAGGAAGACGGCGGGCTGCGCGTAGCGGGTGTCGGCCAGCCGGTCGCCGGGGTTGTCGCGGCACAGCCGTGCCACCGGGTAACCGAGCACCTCGCAGGAGGCCTCCGTCTCCTGCGGATGTCGCTCGAAGAGCTCCGCTCCCATGCCTCTGCGCTGTACGCCCTGGCCGGGGAAGATCAGGCAGTGCACGGGTGGACGCTCCTGGGTCGGACGGTCGGACGGTCGGACGGTCGGACGGTCGGGCGAGGCCTCAGGGGCCCCGGCCGGCGGATCCGGTACCACCGGCCCGCCGGCCGGCCGTTCAGTACGACGTCCGCGTCGGTGCCGGCGTGGCCGAGGGCGTCCTCCACCGCCTCGGCCGCGGTGCCGAGGCCCAGGCCGGGACCGGGGCCTGGTGCCGAGTCGGAAGGATACGGGGGAGGCCGGCCGCCTCGTCGAGGAGGAGCCGTGCGGCCTGCTGCTCCCGCAGGCGCAGTTGGGTGAGGCAGCGGCGGATCCGGTCCACCGGCAGGTCGGGCAGTCCGGCCTGGAAGGCGGTGACCCGGTCGGACAGGACGGTGGTCAGCTGTGCGACGCGTGCGTAGGCGGCGCGTACCGCTCCGCCGTGTGCGGTGTGGGCCAGGAACCGGCAGAACAGGGCGCGTGAACCGGCCAGGAGCGCCATGCTGTTGACGCC
The DNA here is from genome assembly GCF_018982965.1 of Streptomyces mayonensis. Taxonomy (GTDB): domain Bacteria; phylum Actinomycetota; class Actinomycetes; order Streptomycetales; family Streptomycetaceae; genus Streptomyces; species Streptomyces mayonensis. Next base: position 18,213 of record NZ_JACBYP010000118.1, read on the forward strand.
GGGCGCCCGGTGCGTGGCGGTGGCCGACGCGCGCTCCACGGCAAGGTTGTCGCCGATGACGTCGTAGAGCTCGAAGCCGTCGTCGAAGCCCGCCAGGAAGGCGCGGTAGGCGGCCTCGAAGCCGTCCAGGTCGGGGCCGGCGACCTGCCGGACGGTGGCGCAGTCGGTGAACCAGCGTTCGGGCTCCCGGGCGTAGCCCTGACGGAGTACGTCCCGTGACACGGTCAGTGTGCGGTACTCGTGGTCGTCGGTGGTGTCGTCGACCAGCAGGAGGTCGGTGTCGCTCGCGCCGCAGACGAGGTACGAATGCGGCAGCCCGTACTCCTCGGGAGCCGTGCCGGCCCGCCGCATGAACTCCAGCCAGTGGGGGAAGTGGTGCCGGGGCGCGCAGAAGAGCACCGGCTGTCCGGCGGCGAGGAGTTCGGCCAGTCCCCACTCGAAGAGAGGCAGGTCGACCGTGCCGGCCGAGTACACCTCGAAGCCGAGCAGACGCAGGTCGTCGTGGTCCCCGTACGGGGTCTCGAAGGTCCAGCGGTCCCCGTCGTGCAGGTGGCAGTGGCGGTGGACGGCCGACGTGGAGCCCAGCGCCCGGTACATCAGCAGGTCGGACCAGCGGGTGCGGCCGCCGACGTAGGCCAGGAGCTGTGACTTCCGGCAGGGCAGGTGGTTGTTGGGGTCCCGGGTGCGGATCAGGTCCAGATCCGGTAACGCGATGATTCGTTCGGGGGACAACGAAAGACCTCCGTTCGGCCGGGCCAGGTATCGCTCAGCGTGCCGGTGAGTGAATGCGGCGGTGAAAAGGTCGCATATTCAACTGCTCGCCGGTGAAGGGGGCGTTGCATGAAAGTCACACCTTTCCGTGTTGTTGAATTTCGTTGCAACTCGGAACGGTGCGCCGACTTCACGGAAAAGCGTCTGCCTCCACGGCCGCGGGGGCGTGGAGGCAGACGCAGCGGGCGCGTTCGGGTCCCACCTGGTCAGCCGATCGCCGGGGGCGGCCGACGGGGAACCGTGGCGGCCGGGGCCGGGGCCGGTGGCGGACTAGCGGACCCAGACCTGCCAGCCGCCGCCGACCGAACGGCACTCGAACTCCGTGTACGGGTGCGAGTGCTCGCCCTTTCCTTCATCGATGTAGGCCTGTCCTTCCGCCATGCACAGCTCGTGCGTGCCGAAGCCGCCGGCCAGGTGCCAGTCGGCTGCGGAGGCCGTGCCTGCGGTGAGCGGGATCGCGACCAGCGCGGCGCTGACAGCGGCACCGGCGGCGATACGGGAGCGCCATGACTTCATGCGTGTCTCCTTACGGACGAGCCGGACCGGACGGAGCCGGTCGATCGGCTCTTTGTGCGACTTACGGGAAGTAGGACGGCTGTTGTGGGCCGGGGGTTCAGAAGATCTCGGAGTGAAAAGAAATCTCCGTGTCCCGGGGTCTTCGCGGGGAGCGCGGAAACCATCCCTTTTTCGCCGAGCGGTGAGCACGTCATATTCTCGTCATGATCACATCTCATGGCGCGTTACTTCAGGACCGTCTTGAGCGTGCGCAGCGCGTAGTAGACGCGGGACTTCACGGTGCCCTGGGGGATGCCCAGCGCGGTGGCCGCCTGCTGGGTGGTGCGGTCGGCGAAGAAGGTGGCCTGAAGAGCCTCGCGATGGGCGGGGGTCAGGGCCTGCAGGGCCTGCCGCAGCACGATGGACGACAGCATGCGGTCGATGTCGTCCGTCTCGCAGCCCAGTTCCGTGAGCGGTATCGGGCTGTTGACCTCGGGGGGACGGGCCGCGCGGGAGCGGTGTGTGTCGATCACGAGGTTGCGGGCGACGCGGAACATCCACGGGCGTACGGCCATGTTCTCGTCGTCGACCAGGTTCTGCTTGGTCCAGCAGCGCAGCAGTGTCTCCTGGACGATGTCCTCCGCGCGGTGCGTGTCCCCGCCCAACAGCCGCAGTACGTAGGTGTAGAGCGCCGGGCCGTGCTCCACATAGAGGTCACGCAGGGCGCGTTCTTCGGGGGAGACCGCGCCGGCTGATCCGATGACCGCCACGTTCATGTTGTGCTCCTGCTCCTTGGGCTCACCGGCCCCCCCTCCTGGCGGAGGCGGGGCCGGAACCTTGGGGCAACGGAGTGTGGCCGGGAGGGTTCCACATTCGATTGACGGGCGGTGGACACCCCCGTACATCGGCCCGGCGGCCGGGCCGCCGACCGGGGGGCCCGGGCAGGCGGGCGGGGGCCGCCTCGTGGGCCGGTCCCGCGCGCCCGTTCACGCGTAGGCCGTCAGGTCTTCCAGCTGTCCGCGTACCCGGTCGGCCAGGGCTACGTGGGCCGCGGACAGCATGTCCTTGCCGCGGAGGCTGTCCCACATGTGCAGCAGTTCGCCGCCGTGGACGACGGCGGCCCGGTCGTCGGTCAGCCACTGCCAGGCGGCAGCGGCCCGCGCCACGGCCTCGGCGGCCCCTGGATCGCCGGCCCGGCACATGATCCGGGCGACCGACAGGGCGAGCACGGTGGCCTCGCGGTGGGCGCCGCGCAGCTGCGCGAGGTGCGCCTCCACCGTCCGTGCCTCCAGGGCGTCCGGATGCTCGACGCCCAGGGAGTCCGTCAGGCTCTCGCGGAGCGCGGCCGCGTCCGTGAACGCGTCGTCGAGCTGCCCCGCGTCCACCAGCGCCTTGATGCCCGCGAAGTGTCCGGCCGTCAGGGGCGGCGACTGGTCGAGGGCCGGTGACTCGGCGACGGACGTCGGGGGATCGGTGGTCGTGGCCTGTGCCTGTGCCTGTGCCCGTGCCTGTGCCTGTGCCCGTGCGCGGGCGACCGCGGCGGCCACGGCCGACAGGGGAGCGGCAGCGGGCTCCTGCGGCGGGCCCGAGGCCGGGGCAGGAGTGGGAGTACCGAGCATCCGGCTGGCGCCGTCGGGGGAGACCCGCAGGACGAAACGGGCGGCGCCGGGGACATCGTGCACCGTCGCCTCGACCGGGCCGCCGCGGTCCTCCGCGTACTGCTGGAGGCGGTCCAGCACGGCCTCGTGCACGGAGGGGACCGGACCGTCGGTCAGGGGTTCGCCGTCGACGGTGGCGAGCCCTTCGGCGGAGATGCGTACGGTGAAACGGGACATGACGGTTGTCCTCCTCATACGGACTCCCATATGGACGCCTGCACGGACGCTCATGCGGGCTGGTCGGCGGAGCCCGCAGCGGCGGGCGACGAGGCGGGGGACTCCTGGGGGGCTTCGGGAGTCGGTACGTCGATCCCCTGGAACGTGCTGAACTGGGCGCGGACGGCCAGGACATAACTCTGGGCCTCGTTCGTGGCCGGCAGCCCGCCGGCCTCCCGGACGGCGTCCATCCCGACCTCGTAGGCGGCCAGGGTGAGGTCCAGGACGGTGCCGGTGGCCTCGTCCGCGTCGAGCATCTCCTGGGCCTCGTCGGCCAGATCGCAGAGGTAGCGGCCCTGGGCCATGATGGAGTCCTCCGCGTCCAGGGCGGAAACCTCGTCGTTGCCGTCGTCGTCCTCGCCGTAGCGTTCGAAGACGTCGGGCGGCAACTGGGAGAGGCCCGCTTCGCCCTTCTCGCCGACCAGGGAGGCCTCGAAGCCGGACTCCCACTCGATCTGGGCGGCGACGACGACCGGGCCGATGACGTCGCACAGTCCGCCGGCCTCCTCGATGGGGTCCACCAGGTCCTCGGGGACCGTGGAGGGGTCCAGATCCCCTTTTCCGTCGCCCTGCACGATGCCGTACTCCTGCCCGGCCTCCGCCTCGTAGGACGAAGCATCCCCACCACCTGCCACGAACGGCATGATGATCGCGATGAGCACCCTCAGGATCACGCCGAATCCGCCGAAGACGACCACGACGGCGGCGATCCCGGGCAGGACGGGGAGCAACAACAGGCAGCCGCAGCCGGCGCCGGCGCCGGCTGCTTTGGCGGCGGTCGACGTGCCGCCCTCTCGTCCGTCTCCGGTGCCCGCGCCCATGGTCGCCGCCTTCTGGTTCTCGTTCGCCTGCTGTCTGGCCCTGTGCTGGTTCCGTCACCGTGCGTCCGTCTCCGGCTTCGAACCCACTTGATTTGAACCGTGGTGACCGGACGGCCCGTTGTGGCGTCCGACGGGCTCGACGGAACGTAACGGGGCCCGGCATCGATGGGTTCAAATTGGTGGAAAACGAATGATCCAGAGCAGTCGATCCACGAGGAAAGACGGTGACGGGGCACGCACGGACGTTCCCGCGGCGCCCTCCCCGGGCCCGCAGGCATGGGTGAGGGGGCCGAAGCCCGCAGGGCGGACGGCGTCCCCCGCCCCGTCGGCGCTCCCGGGCGACCGGAAGCCCGCGCGCCGCCGGACCCCACCGCCTGCCGCCGGGGCACCGTGGGACGAGCCGAAGCGGCGCGCACCGACGCGACGCAGGTCGCGGGACGAGGTCGGCTGGGTCAAGGCACACGGCGGCGCCGGCGCGACCTCGCTGGCCGACTCCCTCGGCGGGGTGGACGTGGGCTCCCGCTGGCCCGACCCGGCCCGGGGCGACCCGCGCCGGGTGGTGCTGGTCGGCCGCACCAGCGCGCACGGACTGCGGTCCGTGTCGCGGGCGTTGGGGGCCCTCGACCGCGATGAGGCGCCACGAGGACTCGTGCTGTTGGCCGTGGTCCTCGTCGCCGATGCCCCCGGACGGCTCCCGCTCGGCCTGCTGCGCCGCATCAGGGTGATCCGCTCGGTCGTCCACGTGCACCGGGTGCCGTGGATCCCGGCCTGGCGGCTGGGCGCCGACCCCAAGTACCTGCCACGGCAACTCGACGCGCTCGCCGACCTGGTCGGCCCGGGTCACGGCGGGGGAGGGGCTCTGTCATGACGATCGGTCTCGCCGTCCCGGCACACCGCGCCGGGGAGCCGTTGCTGGCGGCCTACACCCCGACGTCCGACGCCGGATACATCCTCGGCGTCCTCGCCTGGTGCGTCTCGGCGGCAGGGGTCGCCGGACTGCTCATCGTGGGCATGCAGATGGCGCTCCAGCTGCGCCGCGGGGAGATGGGCGAGGGGGCCACGTACTTCCGTGGTGTCTTCTTCGTCGCTCTGGCGTGCGGGATCGCCACGACGGTCGGTCCGCTCCTCACGTTCCTGGGCGATCTGTCCCTCAAGTGAGGACGCAGGGCTTCCGCCGACGGCAGGGCGGAAGCCTCCCCACGCGGTACGTGCCCCGCGCGCCCCGGCGTCAGGAGGCGGCCTCGCGGATGCCGTCGGTCCTTCCAGCCACCCCCCCCCTCAGCACCAGCCATGTCTCTTTCGCTCACCGCTCCCGCGTTACCCGACTTCCCGGAGATCTCCATGTCCCTACTCGCCATGTTCCTCGCAGCGCCCGCCCCCGGCGCCGGCGTGCCGACGCCGGAAAAGGGTGCCCCGGCTCCGTTGTCCGACATGGTCAACACCGTTCTTGGCCTGGTCGCCTGGGCCGGCACCGCCGCCGGAGTCGCCGGAGTGCTGATCACCGGCACGATGATGACCGTCTCCATGAAGCGGGGCGAGAGTTCGGAGCACATGAGCCGCCTCGGGATGGTCCTCGGCGGGTGCATCCTGGTGGCCACCGCGGGGCCGGTGGTCGGCTTTGTCTTCGGGGACGGGGGCCAGTGATCCGGCGGCCGTGCGAGATGTTCCTCCGCAGGGCCCGCGGGGAGCCGTGGGCCGAGGAGCAGAGGCCGTACTGGAAGCAGCGGGGCTGGCAGCTGTCGGCCGGCTTCCTCGGCCTCGTGGTGCTCGTGAGCGGTGTCGTGGCGCTGACCTCGGACCGGGAGGCCACCGGCGTCCGCGCGAGCCCCGCGGCCGGTGCCGGGCCGCTGTCCGGGCACCCGACGACGAGGAGCGGCCGCCCGACCGGGTGCCGTACGGACGACAGTGCCGGGGACGAACTGCCCACGGCCGCGCCCAAGGACGTCGAGTGGCGTGCGCTCGACGTGGCGGAGGTGCCCGTGTCGGCCTCCGCCGGGCCCCTGCGCACGGACGGCCCGCTGTGGTGGTGCTTCGCGCACACACCCGTCGGCGCCGTGCTCGCCGCCCACATCATTCCCTCCCAGATGAGCGGACCCCACTGGCGGGCCGTCACCGAGGCGCAGGTCGTGGCGGGGCGGGGGCGCGACATGTTCGTCTTCCAGCGTTCCGCCGGGGGCGGCTCCGACACCGACACGGCGAGCCGTCGCCGGACCGGGCGTTCGGCCGTCGCCTCCTACGCCGGCTTCTCCGTGCTCTCGTACTCGCGCGAGGAGGCGTCGGTCGAACTGCTCCTCAAGGGCGAGCAGAGCTATGCGGCCACCACCGTCGCGCTGCGCTGGAGCGGCGGGGACTGGAAGGTCGTCCCCCTCACCAGCGGCGCGCTGCACTCACCGGTGGAGACCGTGCAGGGGACCGGCGGCCGGCTCATGTGGGGAGGGCGGCATGAAGTGCGGCGGTAGCGGCAGTCCCGTCATCGACTTCGCCGTGGCGTTCTTCTCGTTCCTGGGCGATCCCATCGGAACGATCCTCAACGGAATCGCCGACGCCGTGCTGGCCGCGGCGATCATGGTGTTCGGGTCACTGGTCACCGACCTTCCCACGCTGCCGAGCGCCGACACGTCCAAGGAGATCAACGCCGAGACGCAGTGGCTCGTCGTCTATCTGGCGGTCGGTTCCCTCCTCTTCGCCGCCGCCCGCATGGCCATCGAACGGCGCAGCGACGCCGGGCAGACGGCGCTGAAGGGGATCCTGCGCGTCGTCCTGGTCTCCGGCGCCGGCAGCAGTGTCGTCATGGCCGCCGCCGCGCTGTCGGACAACTACTCCAACTACCTCTTCAAGGGCGCCGCGCAGGAGACGCTCAGGAACGTGGGCGGCTGCTCCGACGGCGGGTCCCTCGAAGGCTTCCTCCTGCTGATACTCGCCTTCCTCCTGCTGATCTCGGGGATCATCCACACGATCCTGCTGTACGTACGGCTCGGGGTCATGATCCTGCTGCTCGGCACGCTGCCGCTGGCCGCCGCCGCCTCCATGACGGACTGGGGCGGCGGCTGGTGGCGCAAGCACATCGGCTGGATGATCGCCTGGTTGCTGTACAAACCCGCGGCGGGCCTCGTCATGTACGCGGGCGCCGTGATGATGAGCTCCGGCAACGGCGACTTCGCCGAGGGCACGGGATCCGGCGATCTCAGCGCCAACGAACGCATCGCCGGAATCGCCGTGATGCTGCTGTCCGCCGTCGCGCTGCCCGCGCTGCTGAAGCTCGTGGTGCCGGCGACCGCCGCCCTCGGCGGGGCCTCCGCCGCGTCGGGCGCGATGTCCGCGGCGGGCGGCGCCGTGGCGTCGGGCGCCCGGTCCCTCGGGTCCCGCGCCCTCGGCGGCGGGAGCGGCGGTGCGGCCGGGCAGAGCGGCCCGCGCGGCGCGTCGGGCACGTCGGGCGCCTCCGGCGGGGGCGGTTCACCGGGCTCGGGCGGCAAGGCCGGACCGACCGGAGCGAGCCGGCCCGGCACCTCCACCCCCGGCAGCTCCAGCCCCGGAGCGGGCGGCTCGGGGGCGGCGGCCGGAGCGGGCCGGGCGGCCGCGGCGGCGGGAGGACCGGCCGGTGCCGCGGTCGGCGCGGCGGTCACCGCGGCGCAGGTCGCCGGCCGGACCGTCGCCCACTCCCTGGACGGTGCCGACGGAGACCGGGGGCACAACCGATGACCTGGCCGTAGGAGCCACCGCGCCCGGTCGCCGGGCACCGCCACGGCCGGTGCTCCCCGCCCAGGCCCCTTGAACGGCCGCCGGATTCCCGGACTTGCCTTCCCCCGTCACCGGGAGTCCGGCGGTCTCCTCCCGTTCGCTCCCACCACCGCTCACTTCCCCCTCGTCCGCCGCACGCCCC
>NZ_JACBYP010000119.1 GCF_018982965.1 Streptomyces mayonensis
CTCCTCCTCCCCCCCGCATCCCCTCGGAGAGGCCCCCATGCGAACGCCACGACGCCAAGTGCGCCTACGCCGAGCCCTCTTGAGCGCGCTGATCGCCGGGCAGGCGGTCGTCGCGTCCCTCGTGACCGCGGCGGCACCGGCCCAGGCGGACACCACACTCTGCGAACCCTTCGGAACGACCACGATCCAGGAGCGGTACGTCGTCCAGAACAACCGCTGGGGATCCGACGCCACCCAGTGCGTCACCGCCACCGGCACCGGCTTCCGCGTCACCCGCGCCGACGGCTCGGCACCCACCGACGGGGCACCCAAGTCGTACCCTTCGGTCTTCAACGGCCGTCATTACACGACCTGTTCGCCGGGCACCAGCCTGCCGGCCCGGCTCAACACCGTGTCCCGGGCCCCGTCCGGCGTCTCGTACGGATTCGTGGACGACGCCACCTACAACGCCTCCTACGACATCTGGCTCGATCCCACGCCGCGCACCGACGGGGTGAACCGGACCGAGATCATGATCTGGTTCAACCGGGTCGGGCCGATCCAGCCCATCGGCTCCCCCGTCGGCTCGGCCACCGTGGGCGGCCGGAGCTGGGAGGTCTGGAGCGGCGGCAACGGCTCCAACGACGTGCTGTCGTTCGTGGCGCCTTCGGCGATCAGCGGCTGGGACTTCGACGTCATGGACTTCGTCCGGGCCACCGTCGCACGCGGGCTCGCCGAGGACGACTGGTACCTGACGAGCGTCCAGGCGGGCTTCGAACCGTAGGAGAACGGCGCCGGGCTGACCGTCGACTCGTTCTCCTCCACCGTCGAGACCGAGGACTCGGCGGCGTAGCGGCCACTCACCCGCCCCACTCGCTCAGCCCCACTCACTCAGCCCTACTCACCCATCCCTACTCACTCATCCCCGACTCACTCGACTCCTCGCGGCACCACCGAACAGATGACACCCCCGGAAACCGGAGACTGGAGACTGGAGACTCCCTATGGTTCGACTGGTTCGACGCAGCAGATACCTCTCACTGGCAGCGGTACTGGCCACCCTGCTCGGCGCGCTCGGCGCCACCTTCCTGCTCGGTCAGGGGCGGGCCGAGGCACACGGCGTGGCCATGATGCCGGGCTCCCGGACCTACCTCTGCCAGTTGGACGCCAAGACCGGTACGGGCGCGCTCGACCCGACCAACGCGGCCTGCCAGGCGGCCCTCGACGAGAGCGGCCCCAACGCGCTGTACAACTGGTTCGCCGTCCTCGACTCCAACGCGGGCGGGCGCGACGCCGGTTACGTGCCCGACGGCACCCTGTGCAGTGCCGGTGACCGGTCCCCGTACGACTTCTCGGCCTACAACGCGGCCCGCTCGGACTGGCCGCGCACACATCTGACGTCGGGCGCGACGATCCCGGTGCAGTACAGCAACTGGGCGGCCCACCCGGGTGACTTCCGGGTGTACCTGACCAAGCCGGGCTGGTCGCCCACCTCCGAGCTGGGCTGGGACGACCTGGAGCTGATCCAGACGGTGACCGACCCGCCGCAGCAGGGCTCGCCGGGCACCGACTCAGGCCACTACTACTGGGACCTCGCGCTGCCCTCGGGCCGTTCGGGCGACGCGCTGATCTTCATGCAGTGGGTGCGTTCGGACAGCCAGGAGAACTTCTTCTCCTGCTCCGACGTGGTCTTCGACGGCGGCAACGGCGAGGTGACCGGCATCCGCGGTTCGGGCAGCACGCCGAGCCCGGACCCGAGCGACCCGAGCGACCCCACGGACCCGACCGATCCGACGACTCCGCCCACGCACTCCGGTTCATGCATGGCCGTCTACTCCGTGGAGAGCTCCTGGAACGGCGGTTTCCAGGGCTCCGTCGAGGTGATGAACCACGGCACCGAAGCGCTGGACGGCTGGGCGGTGCAGTGGCAGCCCGGCGCCGGTACCACGCTGGACGCGGTGTGGAACGGCTCGCTGACCGGCGGCACCGGCGATGCGGTGACGGTCCGTAACGTGGACCACAACCGCGTCGTTCCGCCGGACGGGAGCGTGACCTTCGGTTTCACCGCCACGTCGACGGGCAACGACTTCCCGGTGGACTCGATCGGCTGCGTGACGGACTGACGCGCGCCGAACCGGGCAGGTACACGGTCGGCGGGGCCCGAGAGGGGCCCGCCGACCTCACGTACCGGTTACAACTCGCTCAACCTCTGGTTGCGCGGCGGTGATCGCGCGACGATGGGCACATGACTCTGGCTCAGCGCGCCTTTGAGCGGCTGCAGGCCTGGCCCGACCTCTCCGCGGGTCCGGCCAGTTGCGGAACCGGACGGGCGCTGCGCTCCGTCCGCGACGAGATCGTCCACTTCCACTCCGACCGGGACGTGGACCTGCACCTCACCCACCGGGCCATCCAACGTTTCCAGTACGACCTCGGGGGCTCCACCGCCATCCGGCTGGTTCCCGGCTCCCGTTGGGTCACCGTGCACCTGGACTGCGACGCGGACGTCGACCTGCTGCTGAGCCTGGTGAGCATCGCGCTCAAGGCCCACCAGTCACGCCCCGCCGCCGCGAACCCGCCCGCCGGGTGCAACTTCCACCGGGTCACCGTGCTGCCCCGCGCCACGGCCGGCGACACCTGACGGCCTCGGCGCAACGGGCTCGCAACCTTCGCCGTGCTGGTATACGCGGCATGGGTGACACAGGCGTGGGTGACACAGGCATGGGCGACGCGCACGAGGAGGCCCCCCGCGTCGAGCTGGCACCCGGGGCGGCCGCACTGCTGAGGCGGCTGCGCGAGGCGCACGGGCCGCTGATGTTCCACCAGTCCGGCGGCTGCTGCGACGGCAGCGCCCCCATGTGCTATCCGGCCGGCGAGTTCCGCACCGGCGCCGCGGACGTCCTGCTCGGTGAACTCACCGTCGAAGGGGTCGAGGAGCCGGTGGAGTTCTGGATGTCGCGCAGTCAGTACGAGGTGTGGAGCCACACCCGGTTGATCGTGGACGTCGTGGCGGGCCGGGGCAGCGGCTTCTCTCTGGAGGCCCCCGAAGGGGTGCGCTTCCTCATCCGCTCCCGCGTACTCGGGACCTGACGGCGCCGGTCATGGTCTGAGGCTGCTGACGATGTCCGCCGTCGCGGTCAGACCGTTGTTGATGGTCGGGGCGATGCTCGTGCTCGCCAGGTAGAAGCCGAGCAGCAGGCACACCAGCGCGTGCGAGATCTTCAGTCCGCCGTTGCGCAGGAAGATCACCGCCAGGATCAGCAGCAACAGCACCACAGAGATGGAAACGGCCATCGTCAACCTCCTCCGCCACGTCCACTTCGCGGCGTTCGGCCGTAAGTGTGGCGTAGCGGAGGGTTCGTCCGGGCGGCTGACCTGTCCTCCGAACGAGTGGTGTTCCGGAGTGTGTGCCTAGCGCTTCCCGCGGGCGTCGAGGAACGCCTCGAGACCGGCGAGGTCGTCGGTGTTGAGGTGGTCGACCCCGGCGTCGAGCAGTTCGCCCCACACGGCGTCCCGTGCGGGGCCCGCCGCGTCGGGCGTGGCCCACAGGCGCACCCGCTGTCCGCGGGCGTGCGCCGCGCCGACGATGCTCCGCAGCTTGCGCCGCTCGGCGGCCGGGAAGGTGCCGACGCCCTGCCAGGTGAAGTTGAGGGTCCAGTTGTCGCTGATCAGCGGGACGAAGGAGGCCGGTGCGGGGGTCCCGAGGTCGGTGAGCCGTCCGTCGTAGAAGGCCAGGCGGGTGCGCTGGGCCTCCATGGGCGTGCGGGCCGCGCGGTCGCCGGAGACCACGGCGGTGACCGCGCCGGGGCGCACGCGGCCGTGGGCGTAGGAGGTGAACAGGTGCCGGTAGGGACGCAGCCGGCGGTCGAGTTCGAGGTACGTCGACGATCCCTCGGTCTTGATGTCGATCAGGAGTTGCAGCGAGCCGCGGTCCCGGCGGTACACCCGGCCGTGGCCCGCCCGGACGCGGGCGGCCAGCGGGTCGAGGTAGAGCGACTCCAGGGTGCGGGTCGGGTCCAGGTCCTCGGGGTCGTGGGCGACGAGGAGTTGGCCGTCGACCAGGTAGATGTCGGCCTCGACGCTGCCGAAGCGGTGGTCGAGCGCGTCGAGGAGGGGGCGCGGGTGCTCGTAGTCGTTGTGGGCGTGGGCGTGCCACAGCGGGCGCGGGCCGGGCCTGCCTCCGCTCGGCGGCGTGGTGCCGCTGTGCCTGTCCTCGGCCGCCAGCGCGGTGCCGGCGGGCAGGGCGACCGCGCCCGCGAGGGCGGCGCCGAGGGTGGTGAGGGCTCTGCGTCGGGTGGTGAGGGCCATGCTCTGCCTCCCTGGAAGTGCCGTACGGGACGCCTGTGAGTATGGGGTCCCGGTGCCTCCGGGGAGCAGAGCCGTGCGGGGAGTTGGCCGGACCGCCGCCGGTCGTTCATCTCTGCGGGCGGGAGGCCGGGCCATGGGCTCTGCGGACCGGCTGCCGCACCTTCAGCTCGGCGCACAGAAGCCGGGCCCTCGGCTCTGCGGGCGGGATGCCGGTCGCCGGACCTCCTTCGGCTCTGTGCGCGGTATGCCGGTCCTCCGGCTCTGCGAGCGCACCGTGGGTCGGTCGGCTCTGCGGCTGACGGGGCGTCCGCTCACTTCTGCCGACGAGCCGCCGTCGGCCGTCCCGCGCTGTGAAGCCGGGCCCGCTCACGGGCAGCGCCCGTCCCCGGCGAGGAGGCGGGCGCTGCCCGGGCAGGCGGACGGGGCGTCAGGGGGCGGGCAGGTCGACCAGGGCGGCCAGCGACGTCCGGTGGGACCCCGCCGTTCCGTAGGCGATCGAGTCGGCCTTGGCCCGCTTCAGATAGAGGTGGACCGGGTGTTCCCACGTCATGCCGATGCCGCCGTGCAGTTGCAGCGCCTCCTCGGCGGCGTGGACGGCGACCTGGGCGGCGTGGGCCTGGGCGACGGCAACGGCGACGTCGGTGTCCGCGCCGGTCGCCAGGGCGTCGGCCGCGTTGCGGGCGGCGGCGCGCAGCCCGGCGACTTCCAGCCACAGCCGGGCGAGCCGGTGCTTGAGTGCCTGAAATCCGCCGAGCTGGCGGTTGAACTGCCTGCGTTCCTTGAGGTGGCGGACCGTCTCGGTCAGCAGCCAGTCGGCGAGGCCCAGTTGCTCGGACGCGAGGAGCCCCGCACCGGCGCGCAGGGCACGCCGCACGGCGGGTGCGGCGTCCCCGAGCCGGCGCCCGGGCGCACCGTCGAGGGTCACCCGCGCCACCGGCCGGGTCGCGTCCAGGGAGACCTGCGGCACCACGGTGGCGTCGGCGGCCCGCACCGCGTACAGGGCTCCGTCGTCGGCGGGCACGAGCAGTACGTCGGCGGCGGACGCGTCGGCGATGCCCGTCAACTCCCCGTGCAGGGTGCCTTCCTCGCACCGCACGGACGCGAACGCGCCACCGGGGGCGACGTGGAGTCCGACGGCCAGGGCGGCGACGGTCGTGGCGGACGCCAGGTCGCCGAGCAGGTCGTCGGTGCCGCAGGCCAGCAACGCCTCGGTGGCGACGACGGCACTCGTCAGGTACGGCACGGGCGCGACCGCCCGCCCCAACTCCTCGAGAACCACCGCGGCTTCCCGGTGCGAGGCGCCCTGCCCGCCCAGTGCCTCGGGGACGAGCAGGCCCGCCAGACCCATCGCCTCCGAGAGCGTCTTCCAGAGCGGGACGTCGTGCACGGCTGCCGACTCGCTGCGGGCGATGACGCCGGCGGGGTCGCAGTGGTCGGTGAGCAGGTCCCGCACGGCGGCGCGCAGTGCCTCTTCGTCCTCCGAGTGGAGCAGGGCGGGTTCCGGCCGGTCGCTCATCGGGCGAGGTCCTTCCATGCGACGTCCTTGTCGGTGCGCGGCTCGGCGGGCAGGCCCAGGACACGCTCGGCGACGATGTTCAGCAGGACCTCGCTGGTCCCGCCCTCGATGCTGTTGCCCTTGGAGCGCAGGTAGCGGTACCCGGCGTCGCGGCCGGTGAAGTCGACCAGTTCGGGGCGGCGCATGGTCCAGTCGTCGTACAGCAGGCCCTCCTCGCCGAGGAGTTCCACCTCCAGGCCGCTGATCTCCTGGTTAAGCCGGGCGAAGGTCAGTTTCATGCCCGCGCCCTCGGGTCCCGGCTGGCCGGCCGCGAGCTGCTGGCGCAGGCGGACGCCGGTGAGCCGGGCGACCTCGGCCTCGACCCACAGGCCGAGAAGCCGCTGATGCGTGTCGTGGGTGCGCAGTCCGGGGCGCTCGCGCCAGGTGGCGGCGACCTTGCCGATCATGCCGCCCTCGCGCGGGACCGGAGTGCCGCCGATGGCGACGCGCTCGTTGTTGAGCGTGGTCTGCGCGACCCGCCAGCCGTCGCCGACCGCGCCGAGCCGCCGGGAGTCCGGTATGCGGACGTCGGTGAGGAAGACCTCGTTGAACTCGGCCTCGCCGGTGATCTGACGCAGCGGACGGACCTCGACGCCCGGGTCGGTCATGTCGCACACGAAGTAGGTGATGCCCCGGTGCTTGGGGACGTCCGGGTCGGTGCGGGCGATGAGGATGGCCCAGCGGGCGAGGTGCGCACTGGACGTCCACACCTTCTGCCCGCTCACGACCCAGTCCTCGCCGTCCCGGACCGCCCGGGTGCCGAGGGCGGCCAGGTCGGACCCGGCGCCGGGCTCGCTGAAGAGCTGGCACCAGACCTCCTCGCCGGTCCACAGCGGGCGCAGGAGGCGGCGCTTCTGCTCGTCCGTGCCGTACTGGAGGATGGTCGGGGCCGCCATGCCGAGGCCGATGCCTATGCGGCGGGGATCGTTGCCGGGAGCGCCCGCGGCCTCCAGTTCGGCGTCCACGACGGCCTGCAGGGCGCGCGGTGCGGCGAGGCCGCCGAGGCCCTCCGGGTAGTGCACCCAGGCGAGTCCGGCGTCGAAACGGGCCCGGAGGAAGTCCAGTCGGTCCGTGCCGGACGGCGGGAACGCGGCCAGCAACTCCTGTGTACGGCGGCGCAGTTCCGCTGCGTCGGTCATGCGGCGGCCTCCTTTCCGGGGACGACGGCCACGCGGCCGGTCGTGGTGCCGTCGGCGACGCGCTGCACGGCGTCGGCCGCGGCGTCGAGCGGCACCCGCTCGCTCACCAGCGGCTTTATCGCGCCCTGGGCGGCCAGTTCGGTGAGCCGGTCGTGGCACTGCCGGACCAGTTCGGGGTTCTTGGTGTTGTACAGGCCCCAGTGCAGGCCGAGAATCGCGTAGTTCTTGACCAGCGCGTGGTTCAGCGCCGGGCTGGGGATGGTGCCGCTCGCGAAGCCGACGACGACGATGCGGCCCTCGAAGGCGACGACCTTGGTGGACTGGGTGTAGGCCGCGCCGCCCACCGGGTCGTAGACCACGTCGGCGCCGCGGCCGCCGGTGGCCTCCTTGACCGCGGCGACGACGTCCTCGGCGCGCCGGTCGACGACGACGTCGCAGCCCAGTTCGCGGGCGACGGCCGCCTTCTCCGGGCCGCCCACCACGCCGACGACGGTCGCACCGGCGGCCTTGCCGAGCTGCACGGCCGCGCTGCCGACACCGCCCGCGGCGGCGTGCACCAGAAGGGTCTCGCCGGCCTCCAGGCGGGCCCGGCGGTGCAGCCCGAACCAGCCGGTCTGGTACCCGATGTGCAGGGCGGCGGCCTCCGCGTCGTCCAGGGAGCCCGGGGCGGGCAGCAGGGCGCGGGCGTCCGCGAGGGCGTACTCGGCGAGGCCGCCGTGCGGCAGCGCCGGGGTGGCGAGGACACGGCGCCCGTCCTCGGTCTCCGCGCAGATCTCGACGCCGGGAGTGAACGGCAGCGGCGGCCTGACCTGGTACTGGCCCCGGCACAGCAGGGCGTCCGGGAAGTTGATGTTCGCGGCGCGGACCCTGAGCAGGACCTGGCCCTCACCAGGCACCGGCTGCGCCGTGTCCGCGAGGCGCATCACCTCGCCCGGCTCGCCGTTCTCGTGCACCTGCCATGCCTGCATGCGGGGCCTCCACCGACTGCGTCGTCCGACCGGATCCTTCGCATACTAAGCGGTCGCTTGCTCTCGGGGAACACTCCCGGGAACACTCCCGGGAACACTCTTGACGATCAGGGTGCACGCGTCGGGGGACGAACAGGGAGCACGCATCGGGGAGCGGGCGGCCCCGGGCGTGCGTCAGGACCGTGCGGGCCGTGCCCGTACGTGCATCCGCTCGCCCTGCGGGCCGAAAAGGCTGAGGAACTCCGCGGGCCCCTCCCCCGTCGACCCGAACCAGTGCGGCACCCGGGTGTCGAACTCGGCGGCCTCTCCCGCCGACAGCACCACGTCGTGCTCGCCGAGCACCAGCCGCAGCCGGCCCGACAGGACGTACAGCCACTCGTACCCCTCGTGGGTGCGCGGGTCCGGCTCCTCCCGGCGCCGGGGTTCGAGCACCTTGAAGGCCTGGAGGCCGCCCGCCTGGCGGGTGAGCGGCCAGTGGGTGCGGCCGTGGCGCACGATCGGCTCGGACCGCACCCGGGGGTCGCCGACGGGCGGGGCCCCCACCAGTTCGTCCAGTGGCACCTGGTGGGCCTGGGCGATCGGCAGCAGCAGTTCGAGGCTGGGTCTGCGCAGCCCCGACTCCAGCCGGGACAGGGTGCTCACCGATATGCCGGTCGTCTCCGACAGGCCCGCCAGGGTCACCTCGCGCTCCTTGCGGAGCTGGCGGAGCCTGGGCCCGACACCAGCGAGGACATCGTCTGCAGTCATACGGATATTGCAGAATCGGCAACAACATTTGTCAATGCCGGTAGGTGCGAGTGACCTTTCCCGTGGAGGTGGTCACCATGACCAAGAACAACGGCGGGACCGGAACCCGGACGGGGAACACGGGCGAGAACACGGGCGGCCCGAACGGAACGTACGACGTGGTCGTCGTCGGTGGCGGCGCGGCGGGGCTGTCGGCCGCTCTGGTGCTGGGCCGGGCGCGGCTGCGCACCCTGGTCGTCGACGCCGGTGAGCCGCGCAACGCGCCCTCGGACCACATGCAGGGCTACCTGACCCGGGACGGCATGTCCCCGGCCGAGTTCCTGGCGCTCGGGCGCGAGGAGATCGCCCGCTACGGGGTGAGCCTGGTCCGCGACCGCGTGGTGGACGTGTCACGGGACGGGGACTTCGCCGTGCGGCTGGCCGGCGGGCGAACCGTGCGGGCCCGGCGGCTGATCGTCACCACCGGGCTCAGGGACGAACTGCCCGACGTGTCCGGCGTCGCCGAGCGCTTCGGCCGGGACGTGCTGCACTGTCCGTTCTGCCACGGCTGGGAGGTCCGGGACGAGCCTTTCGGTGTCCTTGCCGCCGGACCGCAGAGCGTGCACCAGGCGCTGATGGTGTCCCGCTGGTCGGCGGACGTGCGCCTCTTCCTGCACACCGTCGCCGAGGAGGAACTGTCCGACGAAGATCTGCGGCGACTCGCCGCGGCGGGCGTCGGGGTGGTGCCCGGGGAGGTCGCCGGACTGCGGGTCGAGGACGACCGGCTCACCGGGGTCCTGCTGGCGGACGGCACGGCGCACGACCGATCGGTGGTGTTCGTCGCCCCGAAGGCGGTTCCGCAGACCGGCCTGATGGAGCGCCTGGGGGCGGAACTCCACGAGACGCCGTTCGGGGCCTACCCCGTGGTCGACGCGACGGGCCGCACCACCGTGCCGGGCGTGTGGACCGCCGGCAACGCGATGGGCTTCGCCGAGCAGGTGGTCCACGCGGCCAGCGGCGGGTACCGCGCGGCGGCCGCGATCGTCGGCGACCTGATCATGTCGGACCTGGACGCGGCCGTGACGGAGTGAAGGCCGCGTCCCTCCCGACAGGGCGCCGCGTGGGACCGGGGACGACGCCTCCTCCCTGAGGCCACGCACTCCCTGGGCCACGCACTCCTGGGGCCACGCACTCCCGGGCCACGCACTCCCGGGGCCATGTGCTCCTGGGGCCGCGTTGGACAGGCGGCGCACCGGGCTCCGGAGGGGGCGGGACGTACGACTGCGAGCGGCGCCCGCGCTCCAAGCCGCCCGCGACGGCGGGCACCGGCACGTCACCGTCCGCCGACGGTCGCGGGACGCAGGCCGCACACTCCCCGACCGCCGACCGCAACCACAACCACAACCACAACCACAACCACAACCACAGGGTGTGAGACGGGCACCTCCGGTGCACCCTGGCTGCATGCTGCTTGCCCGGTTGGCCCAGGTGTCCCGGGAGGTCGCCGCCACGTCGGCGCGGTCCCGGAAGACCGCCCTGCTCGCGGAGTTGTTCCGCGAGGCGGAGGCGGCGGACGTGCCCGTCGTCATCCCGTACCTGGCGGGACGGCTCCCGCAGGGCCGGATAGGCGTCGGCTGGAAGGTGCTGGGACGCGCCGTCGCGCCCGCCGACGCGCCGACCCTGACCGTGCGCGACGTGGACGCCCGGCTCACCCGGCTCGGCGCGGTGTCGGGCGCCGGTTCGCAGGCCGAGCGGGCCCGGCTGGTCGGCGAGCTGATGGGCGCGGCCACCGAGGACGAGCAGCGCTTCCTGACCGGGCTGCTCACCGGGGAGGTCCGCCAGGGCGCCCTGGACGCGGCCGCCGTCGAGGGTCTCGCGGCGGCGACGGACGCACCCCCGGCGGACGTACGGCGCGCGGTGATGCTCGCGGGATCGCTCCAGAGCGTCGCGGAGGCCCTGCTGGCGGACGGGCCCGGAGCCCTGGACCGGTTCCGGCTCACGGTCGGCCGGCCTGTGCTGCCGATGCTGGCGCACAGCGCGTCCTCGGTCGCAGAGGCGGTCGGCAGACTGGGGAGCGCGGCCGTCGAGGAGAAGCTGGACGGCATCCGGGTGCAGGTGCACCGTGACGGCGGCACCGTACGGGTCTGCACCCGCACCCTGGACGACATCACCGACCGGCTCCCCGAGGTCACGGACGCGGCCCTGGCACTGCCCGGTGAGCGGTTCGTCCTGGACGGCGAGGTGATCTCCCTCGACGCGGACGGACGGCCCCGGTCGTTCCAGGAGACCGCCGGACGGGTCGGTTCCCGTACCGACGTGGCCACGGCGGCGCGGGAGCTGCCCGTCTCCGTGGTGTTCTTCGACGCGCTCCTCGTCGACGGCCGCGACCTGCTCGACCTGCCACTGACCGAGCGGCACGCGGAGCTGGCCCGGCTGGTCCCCGAGCCGGCGCGGGTGCGGCGCACGGTGGTGCACGGTCCCGGGGAGACCGGGGCCGCCGAGCGGTTCCTCGGCGAGTCGCTGGAGCGCGGTCACGAGGGCGTCGTCGTCAAGGGCCTCGACGCCGCCTACAGCGCGGGCCGGCGCGGCGCGTCCTGGCTGAAGGTGAAGCCCGTCCACACGCTCGACCTGGTGGTGCTGGCCGCCGAGTGGGGCCACGGCCGCCGCACCGGCAAGCTCTCCAACCTCCATCTGGGCGCCCGTGCCGCCGACGGCTCCTTCACGATGCTCGGCAAGACCTTCAAGGGCATGACGGACGCGCTGCTGACCTGGCAGACCGAGCGCCTCGGGCGACTGGCCGTCGAGGAGCACCGCTGGGGCGTGACCGTACGCCCCGAACTGGTCGTCGAGATCGCCTACGACGGTCTCCAGCGCTCCACCCGTTACCCGGCCGGTGTCACCCTCCGCTTCGCGCGTGTGGTCCGCTACCGCGAGGACAAGCGTCCCGAGGACGCGGACACCGTGGAAGGCCTGCTCGCCGCGCACCCCGGGGTGGCCCCGTGAGGCGCAGCGCGGGCCTGCTGCTGCACCGGCGCGGGCCCGGCGGGGAGCGCCAGGTGCTGCTCGGGCACATGGGCGGGCCGTACTACGCGCGGCGCGACGCCGGGGCGTGGACCGTGCCCAAGGGGGAGTACGAGCCGTCCGAACCGGCGTGGCGGGCGGCCCGGCGCGAGTTCGAGGAGGAACTGGGGCTGCCGCCGCCCGGCGGCGAGGCGGTGCCGCTCGGCGAGGTGCGGCAGGCGGGCGGGAAGGTCGTCACGGTCTGGGCGCTGGAGGGCGACCTCGACCCGGCGACCGTCGTCCCCGGCACCTTCCGCATGGAGTGGCCGCCCCGGTCGGGGCGCACCGAGGAGTTCCCCGAACTGGACCGGGTGGCGTGGTTCCCGCCGGACCGGGCGCGCGAGGTGATCGTGAAGGCGCAGGCCGCGTTTCTCGACCGGCTGGCTGAGCACTCGCACTGAGGCGACGCCACGGGGGAACGCCGCGGCCCGTCCGCGTTGCGGCACCCGGAGGCGGGCGCCAAGGTCGAAGCACGACGGCACACCCAGGGAGGTCGGCCATGCCCATCGCGACGGTGAACCCGGCGAACGGCGAGACGCTCAGGACGTACGAGGCCATGGGCGAGGAGGAGATCGAGCGCCGGATCGAGCTCGCGGAGGCCACTTTCCGCACGTACCGGACCACGGGGTTCTACGAGCGGGCCGGGCTGATGCGCCGGGCCGCCGATCTCCTGGAGGCCGATCAGAAGGAGATCGGCAGGGTCATCACCACGGAGATGGGCAAGCCGGTCGGCCAGGCCCGCGCGGAGGCGGCCAAGTGCGCGAAGGCGATGCGCTGGTACGCCGACCACGCGGCGGAGCTGCTGGCCGACGAGGAGCCCGCCGAGGCCGACGTGAAGGACTCCGGCGCCTCCCGGGCCCTGGTCCGCTACCGGCCGCTCGGTCCGGTGCTCGCGGTGATGCCGTGGAACTTCCCGCTCTGGCAGGTGATCAGGTTCGCGGCGCCCGCGTTGATGGCGGGCAACGTCGGGCTGCTCAAGCACGCCTCGAACGTGCCGCAGACCGCCCTGTACCTGGAGGACCTCTTCCACCGGGCGGGCTTCCCGGAGGGCTGTTTCCAGACCCTCCTCATCGGTTCCGGCGCGGTCGACGACGTCCTGCGCGACGAGCGGGTGCGGGCCGCGACACTCACGGGCAGCGAGCCCGCCGGCCGCGCGGTGGCCTCCACCGCCGGGGAGATGATCAAGAAGACGGTGCTGGAGCTGGGCGGCAGTGACCCGTTCGTCGTCATGCCGTCCGCCGACGTCGACCGGGCGGCCGAGGTGGCGGTGACCGCGCGCACGCAGAACGCGGGGCAGTCCTGCATCGCCGCGAAGCGGTTCATCGTGCACACGGACGTCTACGACGCCTTCGCCGCGCGCTTCACCGAGGGCATGCGGGCGCTGCGGGTCGGCGACCCCATGGACGAGGAGACCCAGGTCGGACCGCTCTCCAGCGAGCGGGGGGTGGAGGACCTGGTGGAGCTGGTCGACGACGCGGTGCGTGGCGGAGCGACGGTGCTGTGCGGCGGCGAACGCCCGGACGGCCCCGGCTGGTACTACCCGCCGACCGTCCTGGCGGACGTCACCCGTGAGATGCGCATCCACCGCGAGGAGGCCTTCGGGCCGGTCGCCACGCTCTACCGGGCGGCGGACCTGGACGAGGCGGTGCTGATCGCCAACGACACGGACTTCGGACTCAGTTCCAACGTGTGGACGCGCGAGGAGTCCGACGTGGACCGCTTCGTGCGGGACCTGGAGGCCGGCGGCGTGTACGTGAACGGGATGACGGCGTCCCACCCGGCGTTCCCGTTCGGCGGGGTCAAGCGGTCGGGCTACGGGCGTGAGCTGTCCGGGCACGGAATCCGCGAGTTCTGCAACATCACCACCGTATGGCACGGAGCGTGAGCCCTGCGCGACTACGATCGGCCGGGTGAACCGCGAAGTGACCCTGCCTCTGATCGTCGACGACCGCGGCACGCTCCAGGTCGCCGCGTCCGACGTGAGCAAGCTGCTGCGCACGGTGGGCGGACGGTGGCTGCGGCTGGTGGAGACCGGCGAGGAGGGCCTGGACGAGGACACGGTCGCGGCCCTCACCATCGAGCTGGCGAAACTGGCCGACCGGATCGACGTGGCGTGCATCGCCCACAGCAGCGGACCGTCCTCCTGAGGCCTGCGCCGCCGTCGCAGGCGGTCCCCGGGACGGAGTAACCCCGCGAGAGATCGCCGTGCGGCTGGGTGATCGTGGATGGGCACCCCCGCAACAGGTGCAGCACTGCCCGGCCGGGGGCGTATCCCTTCCGCGAGGCGAAAGCAGGCACGGTTCATGGCGACTTTGTGCAGACCCTCGGTGTCCGTCCCGGAGCACGTGATCACGATGGAGGAGACACTGGAGCTGGCGCGCCGACGCCACACCGACCATCCCCAACTGCCGCTCGCCCTCCGGCTGATAGAGAACACCGGGGTCCGCACCCGGCACCTCGTGCAGCCCATCGAGGAGACGCTGAAACACCCCGGCTTCGAGGACCGCAACAAGCTCTACGAGCGGGAGGCGAAGGCCCGGGTGCCGGCCGTCATCCAGCGGGCCCTGGACGACGCGGAACTGCTCACCACCGACATCGACGTCATCATCTACGTCTCGTGCACGGGCTTCATGATGCCGTCCCTCACGGCATGGCTGATCAACGAGATGGGCTTCGACAGCGCCACGCGGCAGATACCCATCGCCCAGCTGGGCTGCGCCGCCGGCGGCGCGGCGATCAACCGGGCCCACGACTTCTGCACCGCCTACCCCGAGGCCAACGCGCTGATCGTGGCCTGCGAGTTCTGCTCGCTGTGCTACCAGCCCACCGACATCGGCGTGGGCTCCCTGCTCTCCAACGGACTCTTCGGCGACGGCATCGCCGCCGCGGTGGTCCGCGGACGGGGCGGCACCGGCGTGGTCCTGGAACGCAACGGCTCGTACCTGATCCCCGGCACCGCCGAGTGGATCATGTACGACGTGAAGGCGACCGGCTTCCACTTCCTGCTGGACAAGCGGGTTCCGGCCACGATGGAGCCGCTCGCGCCCGCGCTCGAGCAGATGGCGGGCGATCACGGCTGGAACGCCTCCGACCTGGACTTCTACATCGTGCACGCGGGCGGTCCCCGGATCCTCGACGACCTCAGCAAGTTCCTGCACGTGGACCCGCACGCCTTCCGCTTCAGCCGGGCCACGCTCACCGAGTACGGGAACGTCGCCAGCGCCGTCGTCCTGGACGCGCTGCGCAGGCTCTTCGACGAGGGCGGTGCCGGTGAGGGGGCCCGCGGGCTGCTGGCCGGCTTCGGCCCCGGAATCACCGCGGAGATGTCGCTGGGCTGCTGGCAGACCGCGGAGGTGGGCCGCGACCTGCGGGAGGACATGACACGGAACCTGCGGCGGAGTGTGAGGCAGACGTGAACGGAGAGACGATGTCCCCGACAGAACCGCCCGTCGGGGACCGGCCCCCCGTACGGGAGTGGCCGGCCGTCGACCTGCCCGGCAGCGACTTCGACCCGGTGCTGACCGAGCTGATGCGCGAGGGACCGGTCACCCGGATCGCGCTGCCCCACGGCGAGGGCTGGGCCTGGCTGGTGACCCGCCACGACGACGTCCGCCTCGTCACCAACGACCCCCGGTTCGGGCGCGAGGCCGTCATGGACCGGCAGGTCACCCGGCTCGCCCCGCACTTCATCCCGGCACGCGGCGCGGTCGGTTTCCTGGACCCGCCGGACCACACCCGGCTGCGCCGCTCGGTGGCCGCGGCCTTCACGGCGCGGGGCGTGGAGCGGGTGCGGGAGCAGTCCCGGGAGATGCTGGACGAGCTGGTCGACGCCATGCTGAAGGCGGGTCCGCCCGCCGACCTCACCGCTGCCGTGCTGAGCCCCTTCCCCATCGCGGTGATCTGCGAGCTGATGGGTGTCCCGGCCTCGGACCGGCACGCCATGCACACCTGGACCCAGCTGATCCTGTCCTCCTCGCACGGTGCGGAGGTCAGCGAGCGGGCCAAGCAGCAGATGAGCACCTACTTCTCCGATCTCGTCGGGCTCCGTGCGGACAGCACCGCCGAGGACGTCACCTCGCTGCTGGGGGCCGCCGTGGGGCGGGGCGGCATCACGATGGAGGAGGCCGTCGGGCTGGCGGTCCTGCTGCAGATCGGGGGCGAGGCGGTCACGAACAACAGCGGGCAGATGTTCCACCTGCTGCTGAGCCGGCCCGAACTCGCCGAACGGCTGCGTTCCGAGCCGGAGATCCGGCCCCGGGCCATCGACGAACTGCTGCGCTGGATTCCCCACCGCAACGCCGTGGGGTTGTCCCGCATCGCCCTGGAGGACGTCGAGATCAAAGGGGTGCGGATCCGGGCGGGCGAGGCGGTCTACGTGTCCTACCTGGCCGCCAACCGCGACCCGGAGGTCTTCCCCGACCCCGACACCGTCGACTTCGCCCGTTCCCCCAATCCGCACGTGTCGTTCGGCTTCGGGCCGCACTACTGCCCGGGCGGCATGCTGGCCCGGCTGGAGTCGGAGCTGCTCCTCGACGCGCTCCTGGACCGGGTGCCGGGGCTGAAACTCGCGGTGGCGCCCGAGGAGGTGCCCTTCAAGAAGGGTGCGCTGATCCGCGGGCCCGAGGCCCTGCCGGTGACCTGGTGAGCGGGCTCGCCGCGGCCGCGGAGGGGCTGCTGGTGCCACCGGGGCAGGGCCGGGTCGTCCAGGCGCCGGCCCAGCACGTGACCTTCAAGGTGACGGGGTCGCACTCACGTGCGGCGTCCACCTTCGAGGTGGTCGTGCCGCCGGGCTTCGACGTCGGCGCGCATGTGCACGCCCGCAGCGAGGAGCTGTTCTACGTGCTGGAGGGCGAGCTGGACGTGCTCGCCTTCGAGCCGCGGATCCGTACCGCCGACAACTGGCGGTCGTGGGAGTCCCCCTCGGGCAACCGGGTGGTGCGGGCGACCCCGGGCACGGTGATCGTCGTGCCGCCCGGCTGCCCGCACGCCTTCGCGAACCCGACGGGCGAGCCCGCCAAGATGTTCTTCCAGGCCAGCCCGCCGCCGGACCACGAGCGCTACTTCGAGGAACTGCTGGAGATCCTGCGCGGCGGGGGCCCGCCGGACCACGCGGCCATCGAGGCCCTGCGGGCGAAGTACGACATCGAGCAGCTGACACCGCTGAGGCCGGGACAGGACGCTGCCCGGCCGACCGGGCGCCCCTAGCGGATCGGCACCCCCGCCAGCGTCCGGGCGATCACGAGCCGCTGGATCTCGCTCGTGCCCTCGAAGATGGTGTAGATCGCGGCGTCGCGGTGCATCCGTTCCACCGGGTACTCCCGCGTGTAGCCGTTGCCGCCCAGGATCTGGACCGCCTGGGCGGTCACCTTCTTCGCCGTCTCGCTCGCGAACAGCTTGGACATCGAGCCCTCGGCCGCCGTGAACTGCTTGCCGTTGACCGCCATCCACGAGGCCCGCCACACCAGCAGCCGCGCCGCGTCGACGGAGGTGCGCATGTCGGCGAGCTGGAAGGCGACGCCCTGGTTGTCGATGATCGGCCGGCCGAACTGCTCGCGGGTGCGGGCGTACTCCAGCGCCTCCTCGTAGGCGGCGCGCGCGGTGCCGACCGCCATGGCGCCGACCGCGGGACGCGAGGCCTCGAAGGTGGCCATCGCCGCGTTCTTCACGCGCTCACCGCCGCTCATGGCCTTCTCCCGGGCGCGGGCCAGGCGGGCGTCCAGCTTCTCCTTGCCGCCCAGGAGGCAGGAACCGGGGACGCGCACGTTGTCGAGCACGACCTCGGCGGTGTGCGAGGCGCGGATACCGTGCTTCTTGAACTTCTGGCCCTGGGACAGCCCCGGCGTGTTCGGCGGCACGATGAAGGAGGCGTGGCCCTTGGAACCCAGCTCCGGGTCGACGACCGCGACGACGACGTGGACGTTGGCGATGCCGCCGTTGGTCGCCCAGGTCTTGGTGCCGTTGAGCACCCACTCGTCCTTGGCCTCGTCGTACACCGCACGCGTGCGCATGGAGGCCACGTCGGAGCCCGCGTCGGGCTCGGAGGAGCAGAACGCGGCGACCTTCACGTCGTTGGCGTCGCCGTACATCTGCGGGATCCAGGTGCCGATCTGCTCCTCGGTGCCGTTGGCGAGGACGCCGACGGCGGCGAGGCCGGTGCCGACGATCGACAGGGCGATGCCCGCGTCGCCCCAGAACAGCTCCTCCATGGCCATGGGGATGCCGAGGCCGGTGGGGTCGAAGTACTGCTGGGCGTAGAAGTCGAGGGAGTAGATGCCGATCTTGGCGGCCTCCTGGATGACCGGCCAGGGAGTCTCCTCACGCTCGTCCCATTCGGCGGCCGCGGGGCGGATGACGTCGGCCGCGAAGCCGTGCAGCCAGTCCCGGACCTCCTTCTGTTCGTCGTTGAGCTCCATGGTGAACTCGGCCATGTCCCCTCCAGTGACGCACCTGCATGTTACTTACGGTAACCCCGAGTCTGTTACCGACGGGTAAGAAAAGTCAACTCCCGAGGCCCGTAGCCTCCCGTTCGATGTCCGGTGCCCTGTGGGTGTTAGTTTGCGCAGGCGTCACGGAAACGGCACGGGTGGGGAGAGCACATGGACACCACGCAGCGGACCGGCCAGCAGCGGTCCGCCGACCTCAGACGGCGCGAACTGCTCGAGGCCGCCGACCGGGTGGTGCTGCGCGACGGCCCGCACGCCTCGATGAACGCCATCGCCGCCGAGGCCGGCATCACCAAGCCCATCCTCTACCGCCACTTCGGCGACAAGGGCGGGCTGTACGCCGCCCTCGCCGTCCGGCACACCGACGCCCTGCTCGCCTCGCTGCGGGCCGCCCTGGACGCCCCGGCGGAGCGGCGGCAGCGCGTCGAGTCCACCCTGGACACCTACCTGGCGGCCATCGAGGCCCGCCCGCAGGTGTACCGCTTCCTGATGCATCCGGCGGACGGCGCCGCCGCCCCCGGCGACCAGACCGAGCAGGGCTTCGACGTCGGCAAGCACTCGGCGCCGCTGCTGCGCCGCATGGGCGAGGAGCTGGCCCAGGTCATCGAGGAACGCCTCGACGTCGGACCGGGCACCCAGCAGCTGGCCCGGGTCTGGGGGCATGGCATCGTCGGCATGATGCACGCCGCCGGGGACTGGTGGCTCGGCGAACGTCCCTGCACCCGCGCGGAGTTGGTCAGCACCCTCGCCGACCTGCTGTGGGGCCGTCTCGCGGCCGCCGGGGACAAGGCGGGCGGGCCCGGCTTCTGACGGACGCACGCCCCTCGGGCGTCCGTCCCGCTCCACACCCGGCCGACGCTCTCCCCCGTGCCGGGCCGGCGTTTTCTCCGCACCCGGCCGACGCCCTCTCCCTGCCCGGCCGACGCCCTCTCCCTGCCCGGCCGGCGACCTCTCCCGCCCCGTCCGGCGCCTCCCCCGTGCCGGGCCGGCACCCTCTCCGCACCCGGCCGACGCCCTCTCCCGTGCCGGGCCGGCGTTTCTCCGCACCCGGCCGGCGCCCTCACCGGCTCCAGGAGGCCCGTGCGACCTGCCGCATCAGCCGCCGGTGCCGCAGACCCGTCAGACGCTCGGCGTACACCCGGCCCGCCAGGTGGTCGCACTCGTGCTGGAGGCACCGCGCGAAGAACCCCGTCCCGCGCACGGTGACGGGTTCCCCGGTCACCGTGACACCGGTCACCGCCGCCTCGTCGTACCGCTCGACACCGGCCTCGAGCCCCGGCAGCGACAAACACCCCTCCGGACCCCGCACCACCACCCCGCCGGTCTCCACCGGGCGCGGGTTCACCACGTGCCCGAGGTGCCGCACGTCCTCGTCGTCCGGGCAGTCGTAGACGAAGACGCGCACCCCCTCGCCGATCTGGTTCGCGGCCAGCCCCACTCCGCGGGCGGCGTACATGGTCGCGAACAAGTCCTCCACGAGAGAGGCGAGTTGCGGCCCGAAGTCCGTCACCTCCGCGCAGGGGGCGTGCAGGACGGGGTCGCCGAGGAGGGCGAGGGGACGGACGCGCCCGTGGGCGCCCGGGATGGAGCCGTGTCGCATGGCCGTCAGAGTAAGGTCCCTGTGTCCCCCGGCGGCACGCGCCCGCCGCCGGAACCCGGTGGCCGGTGCCGCGATTCGGGAGTGCGAATGGATCTCGATAGGCTGAGGCACACACCACGTGGCCGTCAGGCTTCCCAGGCTTCAGGCGCGGCGCGTACGGCAAGGAGGATCGAGAACTGATGGCAGGCAACTCGGACCCGCTCACGCCGCGGGCCAAGATCGCCGTGACCGCGGGCAAGGCGGTCGCTAGGGCGTCCCGCGCCGCCGGACGCGGCAGCGGTTCGGTGATCGGCGGCCGGGTCGCGCTGAAACTCGACCCCGACCTCCTCCACCGGCTCGCCGGACACCTGGACGTGACCCTGGTCTCGGCGACCAACGGCAAGACCACCACCACCCGGCTCATCGCCGAGGCGCTCAAGGCGGCCGGCCCGGTCGTGTCCAACGCGCTCGGCGCCAACATGCCGGCCGGCATCACCTCGGCCCTCGCGAGCGGCTCGGAGGCCCGTTACGGCGTCCTCGAGGTCGACGAGAAGTACCTCGTCGGCGTGGCCCAGGCCACCGACCCCAAGTGCATCGCGCTGCTCAACCTCTCCCGGGACCAGCTCGACCGCGCCGCCGAGACCCGGATGCTCGCGGAGAACTGGCGCGAGGGCCTGGCCGGTTCCAAGGCCGTGATCGTCGCCAACGCCGACGACCCGCTGGTGGTGTGGGCCGCGTCCTCCTCCCCCAACGTGATCTGGGTCGCCGCCGGGCAGATGTGGAAGGACGACGCCTGGTCCTGCCCGTCCTGCGGCGGCGTGATGCAGCGCCCCGGCGACGACTGGTTCTGCGGCGAGTGCGGCTTCCGCCGCCCCACGCCCAGCTGGGCCCTGTCCGGCGACCACGTCCTCGACCCGCACGGCTCCGCCTGGCCGATCCACCTCCAGCTGCCGGGCCGCGCCAACAAGGCCAACGCGGCCTCCTCGGCCGCGGTGGCCGCCGTCTTCGGGGTGCCCCCGCAGGTCGCCCTGGAGCGCATGTACCAGGTGCAGGCGGTCGCCGGACGCTACGACGTGGTGCAGTTCCAGGGCCGCGACCTGCGGCTGCTGCTCGCCAAGAACCCGGCGGGCTGGCTGGAGACCTTCTCCCTGATCGACCCCCCGCCGGCCCCGGTGATCCTCTCGGTGAACGCGCGCGGCGCCGACGGCACCGACACCTCCTGGCTGTGGGACGTGGACTACACGCGGCTGACCGGCCACCCGATCTGCGTGGTCGGGGACCGCAAGCTGGACCTCGCGGTGCGCCTGGAGGTCGCGAACCAGCAGTTCCAGGTGTGCGAGGACCTCGACCAGGCCGTGCAGCTGTGCCCGCCGGGACGTATCGAGGTCATCGCGAACTACACCGCCTTCCAGGACCTGCGCCGCCGCGTCGGCAACTGACCGCGAGACTTCAGGGGACTTCCGTGAGCGACAACCAACTGCGCATCGTCTGGATCTACCCGGACCTGCTGAGCACGTACGGCGACCAGGGCAACGCCCTGGTCGTGGAGCGCCGGGCACGGCAGCGGGGCCTCGACGTGGCCCGGCTCGACGTGCGCAGCGACCAGGCGATCCCGACGTCCGGCGACATCTACCTCATCGGCGGCGGCGAGGACCGGCCGCAGCGGCTGGCGGCCGAGCGGCTGCGCCGCGACGGCGGCCTGCACCGGGCGGTGGAGAACGGCGCGATCGTCTTCTCCGTCTGCGCGGGCTACCAGATCCTGGGCCACGAGTTCATCAACGACCTCGGCCAGCGGGAGCCGGGTCTCGGCCTGCTCGACGTGGTCTCCACGCGCGGCGAGGGCGACCGGTGCGTCGGCGACGTCCTCGGCGACATCGACCCGCGCCTCGGCCTGCCCCCGCTGACCGGCTTCGAGAACCACCAGGGCGTCACGCAGATCGGGCCCCACGCCCGTCCGCTCGCCCAGGTCCGCTTCGGCAACGGCAACGGCACGGGCGACGGCACCGAGGGCGCCTACAACGACACGGTCTTCGGCACGTACATGCACGGTCCCGTGCTGGCCCGCAACCCGCAGATCGCGGACCTGCTGCTGAAGCTGGCCCTGGACGTCAACGCGCTGCCGCCGACCGACGACCGCTGGTACGAGGCGCTGCGCAACGAGCGGATCGCGGCCGCCCAGCAGCCCGCGTGACCTGCTGCCCGGCCCGTCTGATGGCCCGTCCGCACAGCTGAGCGGGCCCGTCCAGCAGGCGGACGCACGGTTCGGCCCCGCCCCCTCGTACCGCTAGGGTGGCGGGGAATCGAGCCGGACAGCGCGGTCCGGACCCGTGCCATGTGGAGAAGGTAATGCGGGCTATGCGCATTGGTGTGCTCACCTCCGGCGGCGACTGCCCCGGCCTGAACGCCGTCATCCGGTCCGTCGTGCACCGCGCCGTCGTCGACCACGGCGACGAGGTCATCGGTTTCCGGGACGGCTGGAAGGGCCTCCTGGAGTGCGACTACGTCAAGCTCGACCTGGACGCGGTCGGCGGCATCCTGGCACGCGGCGGCACCATACTGGGCTCCTCCCGGGTCCGTCCGGAACACCTGCGCGACGGCGTGGAGCGCGCCCGGGGCCACGTCGCGGAACTCGGCCTGGACGCGATCATCCCGATCGGCGGCGAGGGCACGCTGAAGGCGGCCCGGCTGCTGTCCGACAACGGCCTGCCGATCGTGGGCGTGCCCAAGACCATCGACAACGACATAGCGGTCACCGACGTGACGTTCGGCTTCGACACGGCGGTGACCGTCGCCACCGAGGCCCTGGACCGGCTGAAGACCACCGCCGAGTCCCACCAGCGGGTGCTGATCGTGGAGGTCATGGGCCGCCACACCGGCTGGATCGCGCTGCACTCCGGCATGGCGGCGGGCGCCCACGCCGTGGTCGTCCCGGAGCGGCCCTTCGACATCGACGAGCTGGCCGCGAAGGTCGGCGAGCGCTTCTCGGCGGGCAAGCGGTTCGCGATCGTCGTGGCCGCGGAGGGCGCCAAGCCGAAGGCCGGGACCATGGACTTCGACGAGGGCGGCAAGGACGTCTACGGCCACGAGCGCTTCGCCGGGATCGCCCGCCAGCTCTCCGTCGAGCTGGAGGAGCGCCTCGGCAAGGAGGCCCGGCCGGTCATACTCGGGCACGTCCAGCGCGGCGGCACGCCGACGGCGTACGACCGGGTGCTGGCGACGCGGTTCGGGTGGCACGCGGTGGAGGCGGTGCACCGCGGGGAGTTCGGGAGGATGACGGCCCTGCGCGGGACGGACATCCGCATGGTGTCGCTCGCGGAGGCGGTGGAGTCGCTGAAGACGGTGCCGGACGCGCGGTACGCGGAGGCGGAGTGCGTCCTGTGAGTGCGCAGGGCCGATAAGAGCCCGGGTCCACCGGTTCGTCGCGGAGCGCGGGTTCGTTGTGGTCGAGCGCGCCCCGCGCGGCGGAGCCGCACACCGTCACGGCCCCGCACCGGCTCTGGGGCGCCACAGGCTCCCCCCGGTCGCGGGGGCGGCCGGGGGCAGTTCTAGTCTGGCTTCGGACAACGGGCGTTCAATCGCTCTCAATCAGCACGAAACAGGAGCCGGCGGATGGATCACAGCGGGCACGGCATGACGATGGATCTGCCGCCGTTCACGCTGGGGCGGGGGCTCGCGTGGTCGGCGGACCCGTTTTTCCTGGTCGCCTGCCTGCTCGGGCTGGCACTCTACGGCTGGGGTGTCCTCCGGCTGACCCGGCGCGGCGACAAGTGGCCCCTCGGACGGACGGTGTCCTTCGTCGTCGGTGTCCTGAGCGTCGCGCTGATGATGTGCACCGGGCTCAACGACTACGGCATGGTCATGTTCAGCGTGCACATGGTGCAGCACATGATCATCAGCATGGTGTCGCCCATCCTGCTGCTCCTCGGCGCCCCGATCACCCTGGCGCTGCGCGCCCTGCCGCCCGCCGGCCGCGGCCGCACGGGCCCCCGCGAGGTGCTGCTGAAACTGCTGCACAGCCGCTACATGCGGATCGTCACACACCCCGCGTTCACCATCCCACTGTTCATCGCGAGCCTGTACGCGCTGTACTTCACCCCGCTCTTCGACCACCTGATGGGCTCGTCGGCCGGGCACATCGGGATGATGGTGCACTTCCTCGCCGTCGGCCTGGTGTTCTTCTGGCCGATCATGGGCGTGGACCCGGGACCGCACCGGCCGGGCCACCTGATGCGGATGCTGGAGCTGTTCGCCGGCATGCCGTTCCACGCGTTCTTCGGCATCGCGTTGATGATGGCGTCCGCCCCGATGGTCGAGACCTTCAAGAACCCGCCCGCCTCGCTCGGCATCGACGCGCTCTCCGACCAGAACGCGGCCGGCGGCATCGCCTGGGCCTTCAGCGAGGTCCCGTCCGTGCTGGTGCTGCTCGCCCTGCTGTTCCAGTGGTACGCCTCCGAGGAGCGCCGGGCCCGGCGCAGCGACCGGGCGGCCGAGCGCGACGGGGACAGGGAGCTGGAGGAGTACAACGCCTATCTGGCCTCGCTGAACGCACGCGGCTGACCCGCGCGCACGCCGCCCGCGCCGGGAACGGACCGGGAGCGCGTCTCGTCGTCGGCACCCCATGACGCCCGATCCGGGGCACCATGGAGGGGAGCGGACAACGAGGAGGGTGTTGCGATGCCCGGTTCCACGGACAGTTCGACGAAGACGATGGGTGCGTTCACCATCGGCGGCCTGGTGGTGGTGACCGCCTACACGGTGGCGCTCGGGAGCAACGGCTGGCTGTGGTTCGGCTGGGTCGTGCTGGGCCTGATCACCCTGGCGCTGGTGGCCACCCGCAGTGCCTGAGCCCCGTACGGGGCACCCGGCGGCTCACTCGCGGCCGATCCGGCCCGCCGAGTGCACGCCCGGCTGGTACTTCGGCAGCCGGACCGTGATCTTCATGCCGGCGCCGACGGCCGTCTCGATGACGAGGCCGTGGTCGTCTCCGTAGACCTGGCGGAGGCGGTCGTCGACGTTGGAGAGGCCGATGCCGCCCGAGGGACTGACCTCGCGCGCCAGGATGCGCCGGAGCAGGTCCGGGTCCATGCCTGCGCCGTCGTCCTCGATGACGACGAGGGCCTCGGCACCCGCGTCCTGGGCGGTGATCTGGATGCGGCAGCGGTCGGCCTTGCCCTCCAGGCCGTGCTTGACGGCGTTCTCGATGAGCGGCTGCAGGCACAGGAAGGGCAGCGCGACCGGCAGCACCTCGGGGGCGACCTGGAGGGTGACGGCGAGGCGGTCGCCGAAGCGGGCGCGCACCAGCGCCAGGTAGTGGTCGATTGCGTGCAGCTCGTCGGCGAGGGTGGTGAAGTCGCCGTGCCGGCGGAACGAGTAGCGGGTGAAGTCGGCGAACTCGAGGAGCAGCTCGCGGGCGCGCTCGGGGTCGGTGCGCACGAAGGACGCGATCACCGCGAGCGAGTTGAAGATGAAGTGGGGGGAGATCTGGGCTCGCAGGGCCTTGATCTCGGCCTCGATCAGCCGGGTGCGGGACTGGTCCAGGTCGGCCAGCTCCAGCTGGACGGAGACCCAGCGGGCGACCTCCCCGGCCGCGCGGACCAGGACGGCGGACTCGCGGGGCGCGCAGGCGACGAGGGCTCCGTGGACCCGGTCGTCGACGGTGAGCGGGGCGACGACGGCCCAGCGCACCGTGCAGTCGGGAGTGTCGCAGGTCAGCCGGAAGGCCTCGCCGCGGCCCGTCTCCAGCGGTCCCGCGAGGCGTTCCATGATCTCGGCGCGGTGGTGGGCGCCCACGCCGTCCCAG
The DNA here is from genome assembly GCF_018982965.1 of Streptomyces mayonensis. Lineage (GTDB taxonomy): Bacteria > Actinomycetota > Actinomycetes > Streptomycetales > Streptomycetaceae > Streptomyces > Streptomyces mayonensis. The sequence continues at coordinate 25,555 of NZ_JACBYP010000119.1, forward strand.
ACCAGCACCTCTTCGAGGTCGGTCAGGCACAGCGCGTCGGTGCCGAGCAGGGAGCGGAGCTTGCGGGCGGACCGGCCGGCCGTCTCCTCGGTCAGACCGGCCCGCAGCGGGGGTGTGGCCAGGGAGGCGGTGTGCAGGGCCTGGAAGGTGGCGTGCTCGACGGGGGTGCCGAGGCCGCCGAGGTGCTGCGGGCGTGCCGTGCGGCGCCCCAGCCAGAAGCCGGCGGCGAGCAGGGGCAGCAGGGCGACGGCCAGCCCGGCCAGGAACCCGCCCAGCGAGCTGCTCATGGCGCCCTCCCCTCGCCCGACTCCGCCGGCGACCTGCTCTCGGACGCCCCGCCCACGACGTGCGGGCCCTCCACGCGACCACCACCCCCGACCCCACCGCACGCACCGGACCCACAC
>NZ_JACBYP010000011.1 GCF_018982965.1 Streptomyces mayonensis
GCCGGGTAGTGGCCGGCGTTGGGGCGGGCCGGGGGTGGGTCGCGCTGCCCGGCGCTGGCGGGGTGCCGCTGCGCCCACCCGTGCCGCCCTGGGGGCACCTCCCAGGCCCTTGTGGCACTGGGGGAGGCACGACTGCCCGCAGCTGGGGCGGCCGGGTGAGGCCGGGTGCGGGCTACGCCCGGCGGAAGCTGAGGGTTTCTCCCTCCGCTCCTGTGCGCCACAGGTCGTTGCAGGCCTCGGCCATCGCGGGGAGGCCCTCGGTGATCTGGCCCCAGACCGTGCCCGGGACCCAGCCGACGTCGGCGTTGAGGAGCAGGTTGTTGCGCTCGTAGAAGAGGGCGAGGTCGACGAGGGTGGTGCCGGGGCGGACCTCGCGGTCGTAGCCGTACGCCTTGGTGCCCAACTCGGCACCGGCGAAGGCGAAGTAGCACAGATCGCCCGGAATGGGAGTTACCGTCGGATTCTCCAGCGGTGGCTCGGATGTCGCGAAGGGCGGGAAGAGGGCGTAGATCTCGTTGCGCGCGTATTTGGCGTGGTACACGTCGCCGCCGAGGGGGAGCGCGTCCCAGACGGCCGCGCAGGTGATCGGGGCCCGGTCGTCGAGCAGTTGGGCCGTGCAGGTGATTCCGCGCTTGACCAGCGAGACTTCGATGTAGCGATCAGCCATGCCCTCCATGGCAGTGGTTCAGCGACCCGTGGTCAAGAGCGCCGTGCCGTGGCGGGCGGAGGTCTCGGACTGAAAAAGATCGGCATAACCTGCCCCCCATCGGGTAGCTGCGCGCCCATGGCTCCACCACACAGAACCCCTACATTGGGGATATCCGACCATAGGCCCCGCACAGCCGGGCCCACTCGCCGGTCGCTGCTCGCGGGGGTTGCGGCGCTCGGCGCGCTGGGGGCGGCCGGCTGTTCGCGGGTGGCGACCGCCTCCGACGTGAAAGGGGGTGACCTGCTCGACCGGATCCGGGCCCAGGGTGTGGCCCGGCTCGGTATCGCGGGCGAGGTCCCCTTCGGGTACATCGACAAGAACGGCGAACTCACCGGCGAGGCCCCGGAGCTGGCGAAGGTCATCTTCAAGCGGCTCGGGGTGGACCGGGTGCAGCCGGTGCCGACGGAGTTCGGCTCGCTCGTGCCGGGGCTGGCGTCGCAGCAGTTCGACATCGTGGCGGCCGGGATGTACATCAACGCCGACCGCTGTCAGCAGGTCATCTTCTCCGACCCCGACTACCAGATGCTCGACGCGTACATCGTGCGCAAGGGCAACCCGCTCGGGCTGCGCAACTACCGGGACGTCGTCGAGAAGAAGGCCAAGTTCGCGACCGGCACCGGCTACGCCGAGATCGCCTACGCGGTGGAGCACGGGTACAAGGAGGACGACATCCTGATCGTCCCCGACCAGGTGGCCGGTCTCAACGCCGTCGAGGCCGGGCGCGTGGACGTCTTCGCGGGCACCGCGCTGACCGTCCGTGAAGTGGTGAAGAAGTCCACCAAGGCCGAGGCGACCGAGCCCTTCGCGCCGCTCGTCGGCGGCAAGCCCCACGTCGACGGCGGTGCCTTCGCCTTCCGTCCGGACGAGACCAACCTGCGGGACGCGTTCAACGTCGAGCTGCAGAAGCTCAAGAAGAGCGGCGAACTGCTCCGCATCCTCAAACCCTTCGGTTTCACCGAGGAAGAGATGACCGATCTGACCGCGAAGGAGCTCTGCGGCGGATGACCTCGGGACTGTGGGAACTGGTACTCCAGGGTGTCTGGGTCACCATCCAGCTGCTCTTCTTCAGCGCACTGCTCGCGACGGCCGTCTCCTTCGTGGCCGGTGTCGCGCGCACCCACCGGCTGTGGATCGTGCGCTTCCTCGCGGGCCTCTACACCGAGGTCTTCCGCGGCACCTCCGCGCTGGTGATGATCTTCTGGGTGTTCTTCGTGCTGCCGCCGGCCTTCGGCTGGCAGCTGGTGCCGATGTGGGCGGGCACGCTGGCGCTCGGTCTGACCTACGGGGCGTACGGCTCCGAGATCGTGCGCGGGGCGCTCGCCGCGGTGGATCCGGCGCAGAAGGAGGGCGGCATCGCCCTCAGCTTCACGCCCTGGCAGCGGATGAAGCTGATCATGCTGCCGCAGGCGGTGCCGGAGATGATCCCGCCCTTCTCCAACCTGCTGATCGAGCTGCTCAAGGGCACCGCCCTGGTCTCGATCATGGGCATGGGCGACCTCGCGTTCAGCGGCAACCTGGTGCGCCTGGCGCTGCAGGAGAGCGCGGAGATCTACACGTACATCCTGCTGATCTACTTCGTGATCGCGTTCCTGCTCACGCGGGTGATGCGCGGTCTGGAGAAGAAGCTGAAGGCGGGCGTCGGCAAGGCCCCGCAGAAAAAGACGGCGGCCGTGCGCGTGCCTGAGGGAAGTGGTGTGTCGTGAAATGGGACTGGAGCGCGGTCTCCGACTTCATGCCGCACTTCTGGGACGGCCTGCTGGTCACCCTGCAGATCCTGGTCCTCGGCTCGCTGGTCTCCTTCGGCGTCGGCCTGGTGTGGGCGCTGCTGATGCGGGTGCCGAGCCGCTGGGTGACCTGGCCGGTGGGTGTGATCACCGAGTTCATCCGGAACACGCCGCTGCTGGTGCAGCTGTTCTTCCTCTTCTACGTGCTGCCCGAGTGGAACATCACGTTCTCGGCGCTCACCACCGGTGTGGTCGCCATCGGTCTGCACTACTCGACGTACACGATGCAGGTCTACCGGGCCGGCATCGAGGGGGTGCCGGTCGGCCAGTGGGAGGCCGCGACGGCGCTGAACCTGCCGCTGGCGCGGACGTGGACGGCGGTCATCCTGCCGCAGGCGATCCGCCGGGTGGTGCCCGCCCTCGGCAACTACGTGATCTCCATGCTGAAGGACACGCCGCTGCTGATGGCGATCACGGTGCTGGAGATGCTCGGCGAGGCGCGGCTGTTCTCGCAGCAGAACTTCCAGTTCACCGAGCCCCTGACCGTGATCGGTGTGGCCTTCATCATCATCTCCTACCTGGCCTCCCTTGCCCTGCGAGCCCTGGAGCGACGCCTTGTCCACTGAAACCCTTCCCAACCCCGAGAAGAGCCCGGAGCAGGGCGGGGGCGAGCTGATCCGGCTGGAGCAGGTCACCAAGCGGTTCGGGTCCAACACCGTCCTGGACCACCTCGACTTCGCCGTGGACGCCGGCAAGCACGTGACCCTGATCGGGCCGTCCGGCTCGGGCAAGACGACGATCCTGCGGCTGCTGATGACGCTGCTCAAGCCCGACGAGGGCACGATCACCGTGGACGGGCAGAAGCTCTTCCCGGCGACCGAGAAGGAGCGGCGGGAGGTGCGCAAGCAGATCGGCATGGTGTTCCAGCAGTTCAACCTGTTCCCGAACATGACGGTGCTGCGCAACATCACCGAGGCGCCGGTCACCGTGCTCGGCATGTCCAAGGACGAGGCGGTGGAGCGCGCCAAGGGGCTGCTCGACATGGTCGGCCTCGCCGACAAGTGCGACGCACACCCCGCCCAGCTCTCCGGCGGCCAGCAGCAGCGGGTGGCGATCGCCCGGGCGCTGGCGATGCGGCCGAAGGTGCTGCTGCTCGACGAGGTGACCTCGGCGCTCGACCCGGAGCTGGTCGCGGGCGTCCTGGACCTGCTGCGGGACATCGCCCGGAGCACGGACATCACCATGCTGTGCGTGACCCACGAGATGAACTTCGCCCGGGACATCTCGGACCAGGTCCTGATGTTCGACTCGGGCCGGGTCATCGAGGCCGGCCCGCCGGAGAAGATCTTCAGCGAGCCGGAGCACGACCGGACGCGGGAGTTCCTCAGCGCGGTCCTGTAGCCGCCCGGGGCCCGGCAGGCATCGGGTGTCACTGCCCCAACGTCCGCAACGGCCGAGGTCGGAGCGTTGGGGCAGGCCTGTGGCATATGCCAGAGGGCCAGCGGCGCAGATGGGGGCCCTGAAATCCGGCCAACTCCCCCTCACGGGAGCCCTCTTGGCGGCTATCGTGGAGGGGATCCGACAGATAATTCCACTGTCCGGAGCGGGGGCACAGGCAGGGACAGGGACAGGACCCACCAGCGAGCGCAGGGGGAGACCACCGTGGCGCTGCAGCACAAGCCGACCGCGCCGCACCACTCGGTCCAGGACGCCCTGCGCGTCCTGGAGACGGTGACGCGGCACGCCGCCTCCGGGGTGACCGACACCGAGATCGCCCGCGACTCGGGCCTCGGCCCGGAGCGGCTGACCTCCCTCCTGCGCATGCTGCGCCGCGAGGGCTACGTGGAGCAGACCGCCGACGGGGCGTACGTCACGGGCGACGTCCTGGCCCGGCTGGGCTCGGCGCACAACCGGGAGGCGGCCCTGCGCGAGCGCCTCCAGCGCACCCTGGACCGGCTGCGCGACTCGGTGGGAGCCGCCGTCTACATCAGCCGGTACGTCGACGGCGAGGTCAGCGTCACGCAGTACGCCGACAGCCCGGCCGCGCCCCGGGTGAACGAGTGGGTGGACTTCCGGGTCTCGGCGCACGCCACCGCGGTCGGCAAGAGCCTGCTGACCCAGCTGGACCACGCGGGACGCCGCGACCACCTGGCCCGGCACAAGATGGCCCGTCTGACCTCGCGCACCATCACGAGCGACCGCCTGCTGCTGTCCCGGCTGGAGTCCCAGCCGCCCACGGTCCCGGTCCTCGACCTCCAGGAGTACGCGGTGGGCACGGTCTGCGCGGCCGTGCCGCTCACCGCCGGTTCCGCCGCGGGCTGCCTGGCCCTGTCCCTCCCGGTGGAGCACGCGCACCGGCTGCGCGAGGCGGCGGAGGAGCTGAACCGCAACGCGGCGCCGGTCCTGCTGTCGCTGGCGATCTGAGCAGCCCCTGGCCAGTGGCCCGGGCGGTGGTCGGGAGCACCTCCGCGGACCAGGTAGTATTTTCGTTGTCGCCGACCGCGGAAGCGGGCGGCGGGAGTCATGCGCCGCTAGCTCAGTTGGTTAGAGCAGCTGACTCTTAATCAGCGGGTCCGGGGTTCGAGTCCCTGGCGGCGCACAGCGAAGAAGCCCCTCGCCCGGAGCGAGGGGCTCTTTTCCGTGCCCGGTATCTTCCGTACCAGGGCCCTTCCTGCCCGGGTCCTTCCTGCCGGGGTCCTTCGTGCCCGGTGCTCAGAAGGTGACGTCGGAGCACGCGTAGAACGCGTTGCCCGTGTCGGCGATCGTCCACACCGCGACGATCACGTGGTGCCCGCTGAGCCCCGACGGCAGCCTGCCGCTGTGGGAGAGGGTGCCCGGCGGCCGCTGGTTGTTGTACGGCACCGTCAGGAACGGCGTGAGGTTGAGGTCGGACCGGGCGAGGTTGTGGTTCTGGTTCCAGCCCGGCTTGGTGGCGTAGTACTTGAAGTCGGTCGTGGCGTGACTGACGGTGAACTGCCATCGGAAGGTGTAGTTCTGCCCGCCGTTGACTCTCGTGGTCGGCCACGCCCCGCCGCCCGGTGTTCTCGGGCTGTCGAGCTGGGCGAAGCGGGTGTTGTTGCCCGAGCAGATCTGCCCGTCGGCCGCTCCGCCGCCCGGGAAGCCCTTGGGCCCCTCGACGCTCTGCGGCTCCCACTGGATGGACCCGCAGTTGCTGACACTGCCGTTCTGGCAGAGCTTCTGCCGGCTGACGGGAAGATCGGTGTATCCGTGTCCGCTGGCCCCGCCGGACGAGAGGACGAGGGCTCCGGTGGTCGCCATGCCCACGGCGGCGGCGTACAGCTTGGTCCTTGAGCGCATACTGCTGCTCCCTGTGACGTGTGGGGAAGGTCAGTGAGCCGTGCAGGTTGAGCGTGTAGGTCTAGACCAAGTGTCAGATTATTGCCGTGAGTTGAACATGTCCATACCAACGGCGGGGCGTGCGGGGGCGCTCAGACCCCCGTCTCCCCGCGCCCCGCGCAGAAGGCCACCGTCAGGTCCTTCACCAGCACCTTGCGCTCGTAGTCGTCCAGTTCCACGAGGCCGCGCACGGTCAGCCGGGTGACGGTGTCCTCCACCGAGTCCACGACCGAGGCGAGCACGCTGGCCCGCTGCGCCGCGTCCAGCGCGGCGATCCGGCGCCGGTGCATCGCCGCGGCCACCTCCGGGGCGTACTCCACCCGGACCGGCCGCACCGAGAACACCTCCAGACCGACCGGCGCCGCGTCCGCCGCCACCAGGCGGGTCAGCGTGTCGCCGGCCAGGTCGGCCGAGCTGCGGACCGTGCCGATCGGCTCCACCGGGACCCGGGCCAGCGCCGCCTCGACGCACTCGCGCAGATACGTCTCGTGGTCCTCGACGCCCAGCGTCGCCCGCGCGGTGTCCCGCACCCGCCACACCACCAGCGTCACCGCCCTGAGCGCGACCCCGTTGCCGTCGGCCGCGGGCATCGGCTCGCTGCGCCAGTGCCGCAGCCGCACGTCGACCCGGCGGCGCAGCAGCAGCGGGTTGACCCACATCAGGCCGGTGCGCCGCACCGTCCCCCGGTAACGCCCGAACAGGCCGAGCACCCAGGCCCGTCCGGTCCGCCCCCGCGCCAGCCCGCCGAACCCGAACAGCCCGAGCACCCCGGCGCCCGCGTACGCCGCCCACTGCGCGGGCCCGAGCCCGGCCCCCGCGTACGCCGGCAGCCCGAGTGCCTGCGCCGCCAGCGGCGGTACGAGACCGGCCCACCAGGAGGTGAGGGCGCAGCCGGCCGCTCCGCACAGCCCCGCCGCCACGCCCGCGGCGCCGGGCAGCACCCGGGCCGGACGCTCCGTCAGCTCCGGGTCGGGCCGGGGTACCGGACGCGGGCGCGCGGCGACCGGGCGCCGGGTGCGGGGCTGCTCGCCGGTGCCCTGCCGGCGGCCTACGACCGCGGGCCGCAGCGGCACCGGGGCCGGGTCGGGGTCGTCGCGGAAGAGCAGGTGGACGGGGATCTCGGTGGTGGCCTCGTTGTGGATGAGCCGTACGGCGGACCGGTGACCGGGCTCCGCCGCCGCGGGCGGCGCACCCGCCGGTGCCACGGCCTCGGGGTTCGTCGAAGATGTCGTACTCATGCGTCCTCCAGCCTCCGCGCCAGACGCGTCATGAACGGGTGATCGTCTCGGGGCGGGGCGTCAGGAGAAGAGCCGCCGCCAGGTCTCCGGGCCGGGGTAGCCGTCAGCCGCTCCGCCGCGCCACCCCTGGGCGCGCTGGAACGCCTCGACGCCCCGCCGGTCCGCCTCGCCCCAGCGCGGACCCGGCCCCTTGGTGTAGTACGCGCCGAACCCCTTCCTCACCAGCTGCCGGCCGAGCCGGGTGACGTACGGGTTCTCCGCACCCGGCCGGAACACCGCCCGCCCGGGATAGCCGGCCACCCCGTGCGAGGCGACCCCGTGCGAGGCGACCCCGTGCGTGGCGGGTTCACCGGCTGCCGGGGACGCCGCCTTGCCCGCCGTGACCCCCTGGTAGCGGTACGGCACGTACTTGGCCGAGTCGGTCCAGTAGGCGTAGGGCGTGTCGCGCTTGCGGGTGTGCGGCGGGGTCTGCTCGTACGCCGTGTAGACGGTGTGCGCGGCGTCCGTCCAGCCGCCGAAGATCACCACGTGGGAGCCCTGCTCGGGGTCGGCCGCGTTGTGGAAGAGCAGGATGTCGCCGGGCTGGAGCTCCTCCTTGGTGATCTGCTCGGCGAAGCCCGCGAGGCTCCCGGTCCACTCGTTGGCGGGCAGCTTCCACGCCATCGACACGAACCCCGAGCAGTCCTGCCGGTAGCCGTCGGACCAGTAGGAGGTCACGCTGTACGGCACCTTCGCGGCGACCCAGGTCTTCGCCCGGTCGATGATCTCCGTACGGGTGAGGGCGGCGGCCTTCGTGCCGGCCTGGGGCGGCGCCGGCAGGGCGGCCGACCCGTGCAGCGGCGCCCTCGGGCCCTGCGGGGTGCCCGGCTCGCCGGCCGCGGGGACACCCGGCGCCCCGGGACCGGACTCCTCTGGTCCGGGCCCTGCGGCGCCGGGCCGTTCGGGTGCGTGGGCGGCGGCGGCCGGGACCGCGGCGGCCCCCGCCGCGCCGAGGGCGGACGCGGCGGCGGTGGCCACGATCAGTGCGCGGTGCGCCGCCGGGTGGGCGAGCCCGCGGCCCGCCGGGGCGTGCGGCAGGACGCGGTGCCAGTGGCGGCACCCGGGGCACTCGCAGTCGCTCGCGGGGGCGACGTCCTCGAATACGGGAGCCTCCATCAGTACGGGAGTCTCCATGCTGTCCACTCTCTCCACGCTCTCCATGCGATTCCCCTCACACTCCCGGTGGGAGGCCCGCGACGGCACACTTCGGTACATGTCGGTCAGTCTGGCAACTGTCCCCCGGGCGCGCATGTTGACGGTCCGAATGATGTAGCCGGCCGCGCCCGGCCCCCGGGACCGCTCCCCGGGCGGGCCCGGACGCGGTCCGGAGCACGCTCCGGGGTCGGGTAGAGTTGTGCGGGTCAGCAGGCGCCGCTAGCTCAGTTGGTTAGAGCAGCTGACTCTTAATCAGCGGGTCCGGGGTTCGAGTCCCTGGCGGCGCACCGACGGTCGAAGGCCCTCCGTATCACACGGGGGGCCTTCGGCATGTCCGGATCCGCCGGGATCCCGCCCGGCACCCGGGCGTCTTGCGATCATGACGAACACCGTAGAACCCTGGCCCGGTTGGAGGACCGGACACGGGCCGAGTACGGGCTGGATACGGGCTGAGTACGCGCCGGCCCCGGGCCGGACACGGGCCGGATGCAGACCGGATGCAGACCGGATGCAGGGGAGAGCATCCTGCAACCGGGAGCCGCCGTTTCCATGTCTATATAAGGTGTGGATGCCGTGGTGACAGATACCCACCACTGTTACGTCTGTGACGGCCGAGGGGGGCCGGAGCCGGCGAAGGAAGCGACGAAACACGCATGACCCGCGTGTGGGGGGATGACTCATGACGTCGACGCCGACGGGCGCCGGGCAGGACCAGGACCCGTCCCAGACGACCCAGCTCAGGCTGCCCGGGCACCGGAACTGGAACACCGGTTCGTTCCGCCGGATACGGAAGACCCTGCCGAAGTACGACTACGAGCACTACAGCCGGCTGGCGGGCCCCCTCACCCAGCCCGACCCGGACAAGCCGTACAAGGTGCAGTACCGCTCGCTGATATCGCAGGAGCCCCACCGCTTCCGGGTCGCGCTGATGCTGGCCGCGGCCCCGCTGCTCTCGGTGGTGCTGCTGGTGTGGCTGCTGCAGCCCACCCACTGGACCGAGCGCGACTACGTGGCCTTCGACTGGCTGCCCGTGCTCGACGTCGTGATGCTGGTCGCGATCGGCCTGATCGAGCTGTTCCGCTGCCTCAACGTGCTGTCGAACGCGCACGCCACCCTGGTCGCCCGCGACCCGGTCCCGGTGGTGCCCGAGACCGGCACCCGGGTCGCCTTCCTCACCTCCTTCGTCCCCGGCAAGGAGCCGCTGGAGATGGTGACGAAGACCCTGGAGGCGGCGGTGAAGATCCGCCACCGCGGTCTGATGCACGTCTGGCTCCTCGACGAGGGCGACGACCCGGAGGTGAAGGAGGTCTGCGCGCGCCTGGGCGTGCACCACTTCTCCCGCAAGGGCGTCGCCAAGTGGAACCGGAAGAAGGGCCCGCACCGCGCCAAGACCAAGCACGGCAACTACAACGCCTGGCTGGACGCGCACGGCGACGACTACGACTACTTCGCCTCGGTCGACACCGACCACGTGCCGCTGCCCAACTACCTGGAGCGGATGCTCGGCTTCTTCCGCGACCCGGACGTCGGCTTCGTCATCGGCCCGCAGGTCTACGGCAACTACGACAACCCGATCACCAAGGCCGCCGAGTCGCAGCAGTTCCTCTTCCACGCCCTGATCCAGCGCGCGGGCAACCGCTACGGCGCCCCGATGTTCGTGGGCACGTCCAACGCGGTGCGCATCAAGGCGCTCAAGCAGATCGGCGGTCTGTACGACTCGATCACCGAGGACATGGCGACCGGCTTCGAGATCCACCGGGCCAGGAACCCGGTCACGGGCCGCAAGTGGCGCTCGGTCTACACCCCGGACGTGCTCGCGGTCGGCGAGGGCCCGAACGCCTGGACGGACTTCTTCACCCAGCAGATGCGCTGGTCGCGCGGGACGTACGAGACGATCCTCAAGCAGTACTGGAAGGGCTGGTACTCGCTGCCGCCGAGCAAGCTCTTCAACTACACGATGATGATCATCTTCTATCCGATGTCGGCCCTGAACTGGATCCTGGCGGCGCTGAGCTGCTGCCTGTTCCTGGGCCTGGGCGCCTCCGGCGTCGACATCGACCCGGCGGTCTGGCTGATGCTGTACGGCAACGCCTCCGCGCTCCAGATCGGCCTGTACGTCTGGAACCGCCGGCACAACGTCTCGCCGCACGAGCCGGAGGGCTCCGGGGGCGTGGCGGGCATGATCATGTCCGCGCTGTCGGCGCCGCTGTACGCGAAGGCGCTCATCGACTCCGTGCTGCGCCGCAAGAGCAAGTTCGTGGTGACCCCGAAGGGCGACTCGGCCAGCCCGGACACCCTGTTCGGGACCTTCCGGTACCACTGGTACTTCATCGCGATCTTCGGCGGCTCGATCGCCGCCGGCTACGTCTGGGGCCACTCGCACCCGGCGATGATCATCTGGGCGGCGTTCGCGCTGCTGATCACCGCGTCGCCGATGTTCGCCTGGCGGCACGAACTGCGGAAGGCGAAGAAGCAACCGCCGGCCGTGGCGGCGGAACCCGCCGACCGGGTCCCGCCGCGGCAGCCCGCGCCCGGGCAGCCGCCCGCACCGCACGGCCGGCACCGGGCGCCCGCGCCGCACACGCAGCCCGCGCCGCACGCGCAGCCCTCGCTGCACGAACCGCAGGCCCAGCAGGCCCAGCAGGTCCCGCAGGCACCGCACGCGCCGCAGCAGAGGAAGCCCAGCTGGTCCGCCTCCCCCGACGGGGGCGACGACCAGACCATGCAGATCGCCCTTGGTGGACTTGGGGGACGTAAGGAATGAAAGACCGTGCCGGCCGCCGCCGCGCCCGTCGCCTCGCGATAGGTACGGTGGTGGTACTAGCGCTGGCCGGGATGAACGGGCCGTGGCTCTACCGCTTCGGGACCGAGAAATACCACCAGTACAAGATCAATCAGCCGGAGTACAAGGCCGCCAACGGCAAGTGGGAGATCGTCGAGTTTCCCGAGAAGTACCGGCAGAACACCATTCACGCGGCGCTGCTGCGCACCGGCAAGGTGCTGCTCGTCGCCGGGTCCGGCAACAACCAGGACAACTCGGACGCCAAGCAGTACGACACCCGCATCTGGGACCCCGTCAAGGGGACCATCAAGAAGGTGCCGACGCCCAGCGACCTGTTCTGCACCGGCCACACCCAGCTCGCCAACGGCAACCTGCTGATCGCGGGCGGCACCAAGCGGTACGAGAAGCTCAAGGGCGACGTCACCAAGGCCGGCGGCCTGATGGTCGTCCACAACGAGAACCCGGACAAGCCGATCACGCTGCCCGCGGGCACCCGGTTCACCGGCAAGGAGAACGGCAAGACCTTCGTCTCCAAGGACCCGGTCCTCGTACCGCGCGCCGAGAAGGTCTTCGACCCGCAGACCGGCGCGTTCGTGCGCAACGACCCGGGGCTCGGGCGGATCTACGTCGAGGCGGAGAAGACCGGCGCCGAGTACGAGACCGGCACGCAGGACAACTACCGCGTCCAGGGCCTGTCGGGCGCCGACGCCCGCAACACCTACGGCATCGCGCAGAAGCTCGCCCTCGACAAGAAGGACTTCCAGGGCATCCGGGACGCCTTCGAGTTCGACCCGGTCGCCGAGAAGTACATCAAGGTCGACCCGATGCACGAGGCCCGCTGGTACCCGACGCTCACCACCCTGGGCGACGGCAGGATCCTCAGCGTCTCCGGCCTCGACGACATCGGCCAGCTGGTCCCGGGCAAGAACGAGATCTACGACCCCGAGACCAAGGAGTGGACCTACACCGACAAGGTCCGCCAGTTCCCGACGTACCCGGCGCTGTTCCTGATGCAGAACGGCAAGGTCTTCTACTCGGGCGCCAACGCCGGCTACGGACCGGACGACGTGGGCCGCGACCCGGGCATCTGGGACGTGGAGACCAACAAGTTCACCAAGGTCCCCGGCATGAGCGACAAGAAGATGCTGGAGACGGCGAACACCGTGCTGCTGCCGCCGGCCCAGGACGAGAAGTACATGGTGATCGGCGGCGGCGGGGTCGGCGAGTCCAAGCTGTCCAGCGAGAAGACCCGCATCGTCGACCTCAAGGCGGACGACCCGAAGTTCGTAGACGGGCCGTCGCTGGAGAAGGGCACCCGCTACCCGCAGGCCTCCGTGCTGCCCGACGACAGCGTGCTGGTGTCCGGCGGCTCGGAGGACTACCGGGGCCGCAGCGACTCGAACATCCTCCAGGCCCGGCTGTACCACCCGGAGACGGGCGAGTTCGAGAGCGTCGCCGACCCGCTGGTCGGCCGGAACTACCACTCCGGTTCGATTCTGCTGCCCGACGGGCGCCTGATGTTCTTCGGCTCCGACTCGCTCTACGCCGACAAGGCCAACACCAAGCCGGGGAAGTTCGAGCAGCGGATCGAGATCTACACGCCGCCGTACCTGTACCGCGACTCGCGGCCCGACCTGTCGGGCGGACCGCAGACCATCGCGCGCGGCGAGTCGGGGACGTTCACGTCCCGGGCCGCCGGGTCGGTCGAGAAGGTGCGGCTGATCCGGCCGAGCGCCTCGACCCACGTCACCGACGTCGACCAGCGGTCCATCGCGCTGGACTTCGAGGCGGACGGGGACAAGCTGACCGTGACGGTGCCCGAGAACAAGAACCTGGTCCAGTCGGGCTGGTACATGATGTTCGTGACCGACGGGGAGGGGACACCGAGCAAGGCGGAGTGGGTGCGGGTGCCGTAGCCGCAGCGCCCCCTCGCGGGCGGGTGGGCTACTCCTGCGCCAGCTCCAGGGCGTACTCCGGGTACCACTCGCCCGCCTTCGGGCCGCCCTTGCACTCGCCGTCCGACTCCCCCGGGCGCTTCACCCACACGTAGGCGTCGACGAGCGGGTCGGCCGTCTTCGTCGTCGGGGTCTCGCCCAGGGCCCGCCCCGGAGGATTGCACCAGCGTTCGTCCGGGGCGCCCTGCGTGTAGGGGCCGTTGCCGTTGCGGCTGGTGTCGACGACGAAGTGCTTGCCGCCCACCTTGGCGGAGAGCTGCTTGCCGTAGGCGACGGAGTCCTCGGTGGTGTAGAAGTTCGAGACGTTGACCGCGAAGCCGTCGGCCTGGTCGACGCCGGCCCACTTCAGCGGCTCGAAGATCTGGTCGGGATGACCCCAGCCCGCGTTGCCCGCGTCCAGGTAGACCTTGGTGTCCTTGAGCGCGGTGAGCTTGGCGATCGCGCCCTTGAGGAGGTCGTAGCGCTCCTCGTGGAACTCCTCCGGCGTGCAGCCGTCGACGAGGTGGAGCACCGCGTCCGGTTCCAGGATGACCGTGGCGGAGCGGTCGCCGATGCCCTTGGCGACACTGTCGACGAAGGAGCGGTAGGCGTTGCCGTCGGCGGCGCCGCCGCCCGAGTACTGGCCGCAGTCGCGGTGCGGGATGTTGTAGAGGACGAGCAGCGCGGTGCGTCCGGCCCTGTCGGCGGCCTCGGTGAAGCCGCGGGCCTGTTCCTCCGGGTTCTCGGGGCTGATCCACTCGCCGGTCGGCTGCTCGGCGATCCTGCGGATCTGCTCGGCCTGGTCGTCCTTGCCCGCCTTGGTCAGGGACGCGACCTGCCGGGCCGCGTTGCCGTCGGGGTTGACCCAGAACGGGTCGCTCTCCTTGGGCTGCTGGGTGATCCCGGCACCCGCGTCCTTGTCCTTGCCGTCCCCGTCCCCGCCCGAGGAGCAGCCCGCGAGCAGCAGCGCCGCCACCCCCAGCACCGCCGCCGACGCGGCCCGCCTCCTGGACGAGCTCCCGGCCGCCCTGCTGCCGTACATCCGACCCCCCTGGGTGCACTGTTCGAAGGCTCAATCGTGACATACGCCGGTGGTACCCGAACGGTTCCCGGACCGGGGGCGGGAGGGTGTGCTAAGAGGCGGTTCCGGTCAGGTACGCGGAGACGACGACGTTGGCCGTGTAGCTGTTGGTGGTGCGGTCGAAGGTGCCGCCGCAGGTGATCAGGCGCAGTTCGGCGCGGCCGGTGTCGCGGGGGCCGTAGGCCTGTTGGGCGTCGAAGCCGTCGCGGGTGAGGACCTGGACGTCGTCGACGGTGAACTCGGCGGCCGGGGCGTCGTCGCGGGCCACGCGGATGGTCTCGCCGGGCTCCAGGGTGCTCAGCTCGTAGAAGACGGCGGGCCGGGTCTCGGTGTCGACGTGGCCCACCATCAGGGCGGTGCCGGCCGCTCCGGGACGCACACCGTCCGCGTACCAGCCGACGCTGCCGGGCCGGTCGAAGGGCGGCGGTTCGATGGCGCCCCCGGTGTCGAGGCCGCGGTCCATGACCGGGGCCCTGATGCCGAGTTCGGGGACGTCGAGGCGCTGCGGCCGGGCGTCGCCGAGGGGCGCGTGGGCGGGCGGCAGGGGGACGTCGGGGGGCCGTCCCGCCGCCGCCATGTCACCGGTGGCCGGCCGGGACAGGCCCTCCCCTGCGTCGGTGGCCTCGCGGCCCCACAGCCAGAGCCCGAGGAGCAGCACCGTCCAGGCGATGCCGGTCACCAGGCGGCCGCCGGGGACGCCGCCGCGTGGCGCGTCCGCAGTCCCGTCGCCGTCGCCCTCACCCTCGCTCTGGCGCGTGTTCTGTGCTTCCTGTACGGACATGGTCAGTCCGTCCCGCGGCTCCGGCTGCGGGCGCTGCGCAGCGCGACGGCGACGGCGGCGATCCCGGCGAGGACCAGCCCGGTGACGGTGTGCGCCGTGCCGGGCGGCTCGGAGCGGGCCTGCTCCCCGTGCCCGGAGGCCGCGAGCGCCGCGGTGCCGCCGCCGCCCGCCTCGACGGGCGCGACCGGGGAGGCGTGCGCCGTCGGCCGGTCGGACGCGTGTCGCTTCTCGTCGACGGTGATGGTTCCCTTGCGGGCCCGGTCGCCGCACGTGACCTGCACGGCGTACGCGCCGGCCTCGACGGAGGAGCGGACCCGGCTGGACCCGACGAGGACGCCGTCCTTGGCCGCCACGCCGAGCCTGACGTCCGACTCGAACGCCGCGGACACGGCCACGGCCGTCTTCTCGGTGCAGTCGGGCACGCGCAGCGTGACGTCCGTGCCGGGGGCGGGCGCGGACGGTGACACGGAGACCCCGCCGCCGTCCGCCGCGAGGGCCGCCGGTGCGCCCAGGGCGGCGGTCAGCGCCACCGCTCCGGCACAGAGAGTGACTTTCATTGAGCCCATCGTGCACCTCCAGTTCTCTGGAGGCTGCCCCGTCGGCACCGCCCGCGCATCCGCTGCGGGGGCGGTGCTGCTCCGAACGGGTCAGGAATGAGGCATACGTGTTTCGGACCCGTTTTCCAGACCGCGCTTCAGACCGGTTCCAGACCCGGCTCCAGACCGAGCTTCAGACCCGGCTCCAGCCCCGGCTTCAGACCCGGCCTCAGACTCGTTCGACGAGGTCTGCGATGGAGTCGACCACCTTGGACGGGCGGTACGGGAACCCCTCGATCTGCTCCGGCCGGGTCAGGCCGGTCAGGACGAGGAAGGTCTGCATACCGGCCTCCATGCCGGCCAGCACGTCGGTGTCCATGCGGTCGCCGATCATCGCGCTGGTCTCGGAGTGGGCGCCGATCGCGTTGAGCCCGGTGCGCATCATCAGCGGGTTGGGCTTGCCCGCGAAGTACGGCTGCCTGCCGGTCGCCTTGGTGATCAGCGCGGCCACCGCGCCGGTCGCCGGGAGCGGGCCCTCGGTGGAGGGGCCGGTCTCGTCGGGGTTGGTGCAGATGAAGCGGGCGCCGCCGTTGATCAGCCGTACGGCCTTGGTCATGGCCTCGAAGGAGTACGTGCGGGTCTCGCCGAGGACCACGTAGTCGGGGTCGTGGTCGGTGAGGATGTAGCCGATGTCGTGGAGGGCGGTGGTCAGGCCGGCCTCGCCGATGACGTACGCCGAGCCGCCGGGCCGCTGGTCGTCCAGGAACTTCGCGGTGGCCAGCGCCGAGGTCCAGATGGACTCGATCGGCACCTCCAGGCCCATGCGGCGCAGCCGGGCGTGCAGGTCGCGCGGGGTGTAGATCGAGTTGTTGGTGAGGACCAGGAAGGGCTTGCCGGATTCCCGGAGCCTCTTGATGAAGGCGTCGGCGCCGGGGATCGGCACGCCCTCGTGGATCAGGACCCCGTCCATGTCGGTGAGCCACGACTCGATGGGCTTGCGGTCTGCCATGTGCGGGTCTCCTGCCTGCGCGGTCCTGCGTACGTCCCAGCCTAGAGGCGGCAGGATCTTGTGGGAACGGCCGTCTCGACCCGCGGTCCCCGGCGGCGGCGCCGGCGCGTCCTGCGCTCAGCTGCCCGTCGCCTCCTTCCAGGCGTCCACGTACGACGTGAGGTTCTCCTCGATGTCGTCCCAGTCGGGCTCGAAGACCTCGACGCCGTCCATCAGCCGGGTGAGCGCGATGGCGTCGGCGTCGGTGGCCTTGACGTCCTGGCGGGCCGCGAAGCCGCCGCCGACCTCGCTGACCTGCCGCTGCGCCTCCTGGCCCAGCATGAAGTCGAGGAGCTTCTGCCCGTTCCCGGTGTGCGGGGCGCCGGTGACCAGCCCGGCGGCGTAGGGCAGCGCGAAGGTGGTGGGACTGCCGCCCTCGCGGGCCGGGAACCAGATGCCGAGGTTGGGCATGGTCTTGGACTGGGCGTAGTTCATCTGGACGTCGCCGTTGGCGACCAGCAGCTCGCCCTTGTCGACCTTGGGTGCGAGCTTGCCGGTGGAGGCGGACGGGCCGACGTTGTTGGCCTGGAGCTTCTTCAGGTACTCCATGGCCTGCTTCTGTCCGCCGAAGTCGTGCATGGCCTTGATGAGGACGGCGGTGCCGTCGCCCGCGACGCCGGGGGTGGAGTACTGGAGCTTGTTCTCGTACGTGTCGTCGAGCAGGTCCTCCCAGGTGGTGGGGGCCTGCTTCAGCTCCTTGGTGTTGTGGACGAAGCCGAAGTAGTTGTTGACGACGGCGGTCCAGGTGCCGCCCGCGGCCTTGTCGGCGCCGTTGACGTGGTCGACGCCGTCGGGGGCGTACTTCTGGAGCAGGCCCTTGGTGTCGGCCTGCTGGATGAAGGGCGGGAGGGTGACGAGGACGTCGGCCTGCGGGTTGCGCTTCTCGCGGACGGCGCGCTGCACCATCTCGCCGGAGCCGCCCTCGACGTACTCGACCTTGATGCCGGTCTTGTCCTCGAAGTCCTTGAAGATCCGGTCGTACCAGCCGTCGCCGTTCTCGCCCTTGAGGCCGTCGGCGCTGTAGACGGTGACGACGTTCTCGTCGGAGGCGGCGGAGTTGCCGCCGCAGGCGGTCAGGGGAAGGGCGAGGACGCAGAGGGCGGCGAGCGGCTTGGCGGCGTTGCGGGACATGGCGAGGTGAACTCCTTGCACGAAGGGATACGAAGGGATACGGGGAGGGGCGGGTCAGCGGTAGGAGGCTCTGGTGCGGATCCGGGAGACCCCGAGCAGCACCAGCAGGGTGGCCGCCATGAGGACCGCGGCGACGGCGGAGCCGGTGAACAGGGCGCCCCGGTCGGTGGCGGCGTAGATCAGGACGGGCAGCGGGGTCCAGTCGGGCGGGTAGAGCATCATCGTGGCGCTCAGCTCCCCCATGGACAGGGCGAAGCAGAGCCCGGCCGCCGCGGTCAGGGACGGCAGCAGCAGCGGCAGCCGCACCCGCCACAGGACGTACGCCGGTGAGGCGCCCAGCGAGGCGGCGGCCTGCTCGTAGGCCGGGTCGAGGCGGGTGAGGGCGGCGGAGACGGACTGGTGGGCGAAGGCGGTGACCAGCACGGTGTGGGCGATGATCACGATCCAGCGGGTGCCGTTGAGCAGCATCGGCGGCTGCGAGAAGGCGACGAGGGTGGCGAGGCCGACGACGACGGAGGGCACGGCGAGGGGCAGCACGAACAGGGCGTCCAGCGCCTTGCGGTGCCGCTTTCGCAGCTCCGCCGCGGCGAGGGCGGCCCAGGTGCCGGCGGCCAGCGCGATCAGGCTGGCGGTGACGGCGGTGACGAGGCTGGTGGTGAGGGCCTGGAGGGCCTCGCCGCGGGTGGCGGACGCGTAGTGGGCGGTGGTCGGTCCCGAGGGCAGGACGCCGGACCAGTGGGTGGCGAAGGAGGCGCCGAGGACGACCAGCAGGGGCAGGGCGAACAGGGGCAGGAAGAGGAGCAGGAAGAGGGCCCACACGGCCCACCTCGCCCCGCGGCTATGCACGAGCACGGCGGCTCACCACCCGGTAGAGGCCGTACAGGCCCACGGAGATCAGGACGTTGACGACGGCGACGACGCAGGCGCCCGGGTAGTCGGACTCCAGGATCGCCTTGCCGTAGACGAGGGTCGGCAGGGTCGTGACGCCCTTGGCGCCGGTGAACAGGACGATGCCGAACTCGTTCAGGCACAGGACGAGGACGAGGCTGCCGCCGGCCGCGAGGGCGGGCAGCGCCTCGGGCAGGATGATCTGCCGCACGATGCGCGGCGCGCGGGCGCCCAGGGAACCGGCGGCCTCGATCTGGGCGGTGTCCAGCTGCGAGAAGGCGGCGAGCAGCGGGCGCATCACGAACGGCGTGAAGTACGTGATCTCGGCGAGCAGCACGCCCCACGGCGTGGTCAGGAAACGGAACGGCCCCTCGGCGTCCCCCGTCAGGTCCGTCCACGCGCCGTTGGCCATGCCGACCGTGCCGTAGACGAACAGCAGGGCGAGCGTGATCAGGAAGGACGGGAAGGAGAGGAACACGTCGACGAACCGGGCCACCGCCCGCGCCCCGGGGAACGGCACGAAGGCGATGACCAGCGCGAGCGCGAACCCGAGCACCAGGCACCCGGCGGTGGCGGCGAGGGCCAGCCACACGGTGGTCCACAGCGCCTCGCGGAAGGCGGCCGAGGCGAGGACGTCGGCGTACGGCTCCAGCGAGGTGCCGCCGGTGTCGGGCTGGAAGGACTGCTGGGCGACGAGGGCGAGGGGGTAGAGGAAGAAGAGGGCGAGCAGGGCCACGGGCGGCAGCGCCCACAGGTACGCCGCCCTGCCCCGCACCGCCGCCCCGTTTCCCGCGCTCATCGGCGCTCCTCGCCGGCGCCCACCCCCGCGGGCAGCAGCACCGCGTCGTCGGGGGCGAAGTGCAGGGTGACCTCGTCGCCGTGGGCGGGAGGGTCGCGCAGTTCCCGTACGTCGGCCATGACCCGGTGGCCTGCGACGTCGACGTCGACGTACAGGCGGTGGGTGGCGCCGCGCCACTGGATCTCGCCGACCGTCCCGGTGAGCCGGTTGGGTCCGGGTCCGTCGCCGAGGCCGACGAGGTGGGGGCGCAGGCACAGGGTGGCCGTCGCTCCGGGCGCGGCGCCCTGCGTGTCCAGTTTCAGCTCCGTCTCCCCCAGCAGCGCTCCGTCCGTGCGGACCGTCACCGGCAGCAGGTTCGCGTTGCCGACGAAGGACGCCGTGAACGCGTTGTCCGGCGCCCGGTACAGCTGCTGCGGGGTGCCGCAGGCCTGCAGGCGGGCCTGGTCCATCACGGCGATCCGGTCGGCGAGGGTGAGGGCCTCCACCTGGTCGTGGGTGACGTAGAGGATCGACACGTCGGGCAGCTCGCGGTGCAGGCGGGCCAGTTCGGCGAGCATGCCGGAGCGCAGCTGGGCGTCGAGCGCGGACAGCGGTTCGTCCAGGAGCAGGACGCCGGGCCGGATGGCGAGGGCGCGGGCGATGGCGACGCGCTGCTGCTGGCCGCCGGACAGCTCGCGGGGGTGGCGGCGGGCGTAGGCGCCCATGCCGGTCATGTCCAGGGCCTCGGCGACCCGGTCCCGTGTCTCGGCGCGCGGGACGCGGCGGGCGCGGAGTCCGAAGGCGACGTTCTCCTCGACCCGCAGGTGCGGGAAGAGGGCGTACTGCTGGACGACCATGCCGATGCCGCGCCGGTGCGGGGGCAGGCCGGTGACGTCGCGTTCGCCGAGGAACACCCGCCCGGAGGCGGGCCGGACGAACCCGGCGACCGCCCGCAGCGCGGTGGTCTTGCCGGATCCGGACGGCCCGAGGAGCGCCATGACCTCGCCGGGTTCGACGGTGAGGTCCAGGGCGTCGAGGACGGTGTTGCCGTCGTAGGCGACGCTGACGTGGTCGAAGCGGATGCCGCCGCCGCTCATCAGCCGGCTCCGCGCAGGAGGGCGGGCAGGTCGGCGACGGAGTCGAGGACGTGATGCGCGCCCGCCTCGCGGAGGGCGTCGTCGCCGTGGGCCCCGGTGCGCACCCCGGCGACCAGGCCCGCGCCGGCCCGTACGCCGCTGAGCACGTCGTACGAGGTGTCGCCGACGACGGCGACCTGGCGTACGGCGTCGGCGGCCCCGGTGTGCAGGAAGGCCGCGAGGACCAGGTCCGGGTAGGGGCGTCCGCGCCCGCCCGCGTCGGCGGGGCACAGGGTGAGCGGCACCAGGTCGCGCCAGCCGAGCGCGTCCAGGACCGCGTCCTGGGTGACGCGGGCGAAGCCGGTGGTGAGGACGACGGTGCGGCCGTCGGCGGCGAGTTCCTCGACGGCCTCGCGGGCGCCGGGGACGGGGGCGACGAGGCCGTCGTCGACGAGTGCGCCGTACGCCTGCTCGAAGGCGGCGTTGGCGCGCCGGGCGCGGTCCTCGTCGCCGAACAGGTGCCGGAAGACGGAGATCTTGGACTCGCCCATGGTGGCGCGGACGTACGCGAGCTTGTCGGCGTGGTCGTCGGTGCCGGGCTGGACGCCCAGTTCGCGGGCGGCGGCGAGGAAGGCACGCTCGACGAGGCCGCCGTCGGCGACGGTGGTACCGGCCATGTCGAGGACGACGAGGCGGGTGCCGGGGGTCACGGGAGTGGTCACGGGAGTGGTCATGGGTGTGGTCATGAGGGGTTCACCAGCCCAGTTCGTTCGCGGTGGTCTCGGCTATCGCGGGCGAGCAGGTCATGCCGCGCCCGCCGGGCCCGGTGACCAGCCAGACCCCGTCGCGCACCCGCTGCCGGTGCACGACCCGGCTGGTGTCGGTGCACTGCGCGTACACCCCGGCCCACCGGCGGCGGACCTTGGGCAGCGGCCGGCCGAGGAGGGACTCGACGACGCCGGTGAGGTGGTCGTAGGGGTCCTCGACGGTGTCGAAGGCGAAGGGGTGCTCGTACGCGTGGGTGTCGCCGATGGTCAGTCCGCCGTCGGCGCGCTGGACCATCAGCAGTTGCATGCGGTGCTCGGCGGCCGTGGCCGGCTGCGGCTGCCGGGCGTTCAGCTCGTCCAGGGCGGGTGAGCCGTAGGCGGGGTAGTAGCGGAAGCTGTCGGCGTCGGCGACGGAGGTGGTGAGCGGTTCGCCGAGGGGGTCGGTCTGCATCATCTGCAGCCGCACCCGGCGCACGGGCAGGTCGGGTCCGGCCAGTTCGCGGACCAGGCCGCCGAGCCAGGCACCGGTGCACAGGACGACGGCGTCGCCGGTGTGCGTGTCGCCGTGGTCGTCGCGGACGGCGTTCTCCCCGACGACGTCGCGGACCTCGCGGCCGGGCAGGAAGGTGTAGCGCGGGGACCGTTCGAGTTCCGCGCGCAGCGCGAGCTGGGCGGTGCGCGGCTCGACGGCGGCGTCCCGCTCGCAGTACAGCGCGGCGTCGAACTCGCCCCGCAGGGCCGGGTTCAGGGCGCGGGCCTCACCGGCGGTGAGGAGCTTGTGGCCGCGGGCGGCGGCGTCCGGGCGGGCCACGGCGGCCTCGGCGACGGCGCGCTCCAGGTCGCCGCGGAGCGGGGTCAGGGAGCCGTTGGGGCGGAAGCCCAGCGCGGGGATCCGGGTGCCGATCTCCTCCCACAGCTCCCGGGCCCGCAGCGCGGTCTCCAGCTCCTCCCCGCCCGCGCGGCCGCTGACCCAGATCTGGCCGAAGTTGCGCAGGGAGGCGCCGCGGGCCTCGCTCTCCCGCTCGATCTGCACGACCTCGTGGCCGCGGTTCACTGCGTGCCAGGCGTGCATGGTGCCCACCACGCCGGCTCCTACGACTGTCACTCTCACGACCGCCACGCTCCTTCGCATCAGGGAACCGGAGGAATCCGGCCATCAACGAGAGCGTGAACTGGTCGTCACGTTTGGGCTAGACCCGTTATCTTTTCGTTACTCGTCTGGTGAGTGCAAACCCGTCGGTTTCATCGGTTTCGTCGATGCTCAGCCGCGCAGATGGGTGGTGAAGGAGAACCGGTCGCCCCGGTAGAGCGTGCGCACCCGTTCCAGCGGGCGGCCCTCGGTGTCCCGGGAGACGCGGTGGATGAGCAGCATCGGGAGGGCCGGCGGCGTGCCGATGAGCAGGGCCTCGCGCGGGGTCGCGAGCACGGTCTCGATCCGTTCGTCGGCGTCGCCGAACGCGATGCCCTGCCCGGCGAGGTGGGCGTAGAAGGAGGAGTCCGGGTCGAAGGCGGTGTCGAGGTCGGGTACGCGGGCCGCGGCGACGTAGGTGCTCTCCAGGCCGACCCGCTCGTCGTCCGCCAGCAGCACCCGCTCCAGGTGCCACACGGGCTCCCCGCGCGTGAGGCCGGTCTCGGCGGCGAGCGCGTCCGGGCAGGGGAAGCGGTCGAGGGTGACGAGGGCCCGCCCGGGAGTACGGCCCTGCCGCCGGACGCCCTCGGTGTAGCTGGCCAGGGACAGCGGCTGGGCCAGCTTGGGGCCGGCGACCACGGTGCCGCGCCCCTGCCGGCGCAGCTTGCCCTCGAGCACCAGCTCGCGCAGCGCCTGCCGCACGGTCTCGCGGGCGACCTCGTACCGCTCGGAAAGGTCCCGCTCGGTGGGGATGGCGCTGCCCTCCCCCAGTTCGCCCACGAGGCGGTCGATGCGCGCCTTGACGGCGTAGTACTTCGGCACACGGCCGTGCTCCGGGATCCCGGAGCGGACGGGGGCACCGGGCGCCTGGTCGTTCGGATAGTCCACGCAGGGATGTTCGCAGACGGCAGTGGCGTGGCGGCGCGAGGTACCGGGCGGCTACGCCCCCTGGTACCGAATCGCCCCCGACGACCGGACACCCCGGCCATCGGACCGCCGACCCCCGCCCCACCCCCACCGGGTCTGCGAAAATAGGACGTATGACTGGTACTCCCTCCGGCAGGCCCCCGCTGCGCGTCGGCCTCGTCGGCTACGGACTCGCGGGCTCCGTCTTCCACGCCCCCCTGATCGCCGCGACCGGGGGGCTGGCCCTGGACACGGTCGTCACCTCGAACCCGGAGCGGCAGCAGCAGGCCCGCGCCGAGTTCCCGGACGTGCGGACCGTCGCGACCCCCGACGAGCTGTTCGAGCGCGCGGGCGAGCTGGACCTCGTCGTCGTCGCGTCCCCGAACAAGACGCACGTGCCGCTCGCGACCAGGGCCCTGCGGGCCGGACTGCCGGTCGTCGTGGACAAGCCGGTCGCGGGCACGGCGGCCGGGGCACGCGAGCTGGCGGCGCTGGCCGAGGAGCGCGGTCTGCTGCTCTCCGTCTTCCAGAACCGCCGCTGGGACAACGACTTCCTGACCCTCCGGAAACTCCTGGCCGAGGACGCGCTGGGCGAGGTGTGGCGCTTCGAGTCCCGCTTCGAACGCTGGCGCCCGAAGCCGAAGGGCGGCTGGCGCGAGTCCGGCGACCCGGCGGAGATCGGCGGCCTGCTGTACGACCTCGGCAGCCACGTCGTCGACCAGGCCCTGGTCCTCTTCGGCCCGGTCACGCAGGTGTACGCCGAGTCCGTGGTCCGGCGGGCGGGCGCGGAGGCGGACGACGACACGTTCCTCGCGCTCACGCACGCGAACGGCGTCCGCTCCCACCTCCACGTCTCCTCCACCGCCGCCCAGCTCGGTCCGCGCTTCCGGGTGCTGGGCTCGCGGGCCGGGTACGTCAAGTACGGCCTGGACCCGCAGGAGGCGGCGCTGCGCGAGGGCAAGCGGCCCGGCCCCGGCTGGGGCGAGGAGGACGAGTCGCTGTGGGGCCGGGTCGGCTCCGGCGAGTCCCCGACGACCGGCGGCGGACGCGTCGAGGCGACCGTGGCGGGCGACTACCCCGCGTACTACGCGGCGGTGGCGAAGGCCCTGCGCGAGGGCGGCCCGAACCCGGTGGACGCCCGGGAGGCGGCCGCCGCACTGGACGTACTGGAGGCGGCCCGCCGGTCCGCCCGCGACGGAGTGGTGGTGACCCTGTGAGCACCGTACCGACGACGACGCCCACCGTGGCGGAGCTGGAGGAGCAGGAACGCCGCCTGGTCCTGCGCCGGTTCACCCACGACGACGCGTGGGCGCTGGGCTCCCTCCTGGTGGAGCTGGCCCGTGAGCGCGAGGCGCCGGTCGCCATCGACATCCACCGCGCCGGCCAGCAGCTCTTCCACGCGGCCCTGCCCGGCTCCACCCCGGACAACGACGCCTGGATCGCCCGCAAGCGCCGGGTGGTGGAGCGGTACGGCTCGGCGTCGTACCTGGTCGGCGCCCGGTTCCGGGCCAAGGGCACGACCTTCGAGGAGTCCTCGCGCCTCGATGCCGACACGTACGCGGCGCACGGCGGCTCCTTCCCGCTCACCGTCGCGGACGTCGGCGTGGTCGGCGCGGTGACGGTGAGCGGGCTGCCGCAGCTGGAGGACCACCGGCTGGTGGTGGCGGCACTGGAGCGGTTCCTGGGCGAGTAGGCCGTACGGCCGTCTCCGGCGCCCCGTACGGCCGTCACCGGCGTACGCGGGGAATCTCCGGTGGGTACCCGTGGTTGGCAGGCAGGAACTCAGGCTGATCACCATGCTCACCGGAGGTATCGCGACCGATGAACGAGACGACGGATCCCCGCGAAGGCCCCGAAGGACCCGAAGGCTCCGAAGGCCTCGGAGGCCTCGGAGAGACGGCTTCCCTGAAGGAATCGATCGGGCGGTACGGCGTCTGGAACGCCGCCCTGCGCGCGGAGGATCCCGAGGGTGCCGCCGAACGCGCCGACGCCGCAGCCGAGTTGGAGCAGCTCGGGTACGGCGCCGTGTGGCTCGGCGGCAACAGCGCCGCCCGGCACGCCGCCCCGCTGATCGCGGCGACCTCGCGGCTCGTCGTCGGCACCAGTATCCAGAGCATCTGGGAGCACGGGGCGGCCGAGGCGGCGGCGGGCTTCGCCGAGCTGGAGGTGTCGCACCCCGGGCGCTTCGTGCTGGGCCTCGGGGTGAGCCACGGTCCGGTGGTGAAGGGGTACAGCCGCCCGTACTCGAAGATGGTCGCCTACCTCGACGACCTGGACCGGGCGGGCCTGCGGGCCGAGCACCGGGTGCTGGCGGCGCTCGGACCGAAGATGCTGGACCTCTCCAGGGACCGGGCGGCGGGCGCCATCCCGTACCTGGTCACGCCGGAGCACACCGCGCAGGCCCGCGAGCGCCTCGGCGCGGGCCCGCTGCTGGCCCCGGAGCTCAAGGTCGTCCTCGACACCGACCCGTCCCGCGCCCGCGCGACGGCCCGCGCGTACCTGGCCATGTACCTGCGGCTGCCGAACTACACGAACAACTTCCTGAAGCTGGGCTTCACCGAGGCCGACGTCGCCGACGGCGGCAGCGACCGCCTGATCGACGCGGTCTTCGCCCGGGGCGACGACGCCGCGATCCGCGCCCGCATCGACGCGTTCCTGGAAGCGGGCGCCGACCACGTGGCCCTCCAGGTCGTCGAGGACGACATGACCCGCCTCCCGAGGCAGGCCTGGCGCAACCTCGCCTCTCTGCTGGCGTGAGCAACCGGGGGCGCGGGGCGGTGACATGTGCGGCTCCGCCGCAGAGGGGCGCAGGGCCGGCCACAACCGAGCGGCAGCCGACGACCCGCCGCGCACTCCCCGCGCCCCGGCGGAGCGCCTACGCGTTCTTCAGCTCCTGTCGCTGCCGCCCCAGCCCCCCGACCTCCAGCTCGACCACGTCCCCCGCCCGCAGATAGGGCTTCGGCTCGGGCTGCCCCATGGCCACCCCGGCAGGCGTCCCGGTGTTGATGACGTCGCCGGGGCGCAGCACCATGAACCGGCTGAGGTACCGCACGACCTCCCCCACGGGGAAGATCTGCTCGGCCGTCGTCCCGTCCTGCCGCAGCTCCCCGTTGACCCACAGCCGCAGCGGCAGCCGCTGCGGGTCGGGCACCTCGTCGGCGGTGACGAGCCAGGGCCCCAGCGGGTTGAAGGTCTCGCAGTTCTTGCCCTTGTCCCAGGTCCCGCCGCGCTCGATCTGGAACTCCCGCTCGGACACGTCGTGCGCGACCGCGTACCCCGCGACGCACGCGAGCCCTTCCTCGGCCGACTCCAGGTAGCGGGCCGTACGCCCGATGACGACGGCCAGCTCCACCTCCCAGTCGGTCTTCACGGACCCGCGCGGCACGAGCACGGTGTCGTGCGGCCCGACCACGGTGTCCGGCGCCTTGAGGAAGACGACGGGTTCGGCGGGCGGCTCGGCCCCGGTCTCACGGGCGTGGTCGTGGTAGTTCAGCCCGATGCACACGATCTTGCCGATGCGTCCCACCGGCGGCCCGACGCGCAGCCCGCCGCCGTCCAGCACGGGCAGCGCACCGGCCGCGGCGGCGGACTGTACCCGGTCGAGCGCCGCCTCGTCGGCGAGCAGGTCCCCGTCGACGTCCGTGACGACGCCCGACAGGTCGCGCAGGGTTCCGTCGGCGTCGAGCAGCGCGGGCCGCTCGGATCCCGCCGTACCGACTCGCAGCAGCTTCATGATCCCCAACTCCTCGTTCGCGGGAGGCCCGCCCGAAGAGGTGCGACCGATGCGGCAGTGCGCAGCCCCCGGAGGACTGTTCGATCCTCCAAGGCGGCGTTCCACTCCGCAATACCCGGTTCACGTACTGGACCGTAGCCGGAACGCGGCCGCGCGCCGTCCGCCGTACGCCGGCCGAGCCGTACGGCGGCCGACCTGCGGGTACCTCACCTTCGTCACCCGTCGGCAGTACGGTGTCCCCCATGCGCCCCGACACGCCCGCCGAGAACGTCGACCACGCCGCCGAAGCGGCCCGCCTGGAACGGACCGCCGGCCTCTACCCCGAGGACGCCGAGGCCCTGCTGCTGCGCGCGGCGGCCCACTTGGAGCTGTCCGGCGACCGCCCGGCCGCGACGAAGCTCTACGACCGCCTGCTGTCCTCCGGCACGTCCTCGGTACCCCTCGACAACCCGTCCCTGGTCCGTGCCCTGAAGGCGTCCAACCTCTGGGAGTACGGCCACGAGGCGGAGGCCAGGGCGATCATCGACGGCGTCCGTACGGCGTCCCCGCGCGACCCGGCGCCCTGGGTGATCGCGGCCGAGGCGCTGGAGTCCCACGACGAGCTGGAGGCGGCGCACGAGACCTTCACGGAGGGCGCCCGCCTGCTCGTGGCGGACGCGGCGGAGCCCCCGCAGCCGACGCACCCGCTCCTCTACGGCCGCCACCGCGTGCGGCGCATGCTGGGCCTGGACCACGACGCGTGGGACACCCTGGCCGACACCCTGCACGCGATGCCGGTCTCGCTGGACGAGCTGCACGACCCGAAGCGTGTCTGGTCGCTGGGCTCGGACGACCCGGCGGACCTGAAGGCGGAGATCGACCGCCTGCGCGCCGAGCTGGGCGCCTACCGGCAGGCCCTGTCCCGCCCCTTCCCGGTGGCGATGCTCCACTGGCCGGCCGACGAGCTGGCGGAACTCACGGACGCGTACCCGCCGCTGTCCGCCGAGTACCCCTCCCACGACGGCCACTTGTCCTCGATAGAGGCGGCCCTGCGCGAACTGGCCTCGTCCGGCACGCCGAACCTGGGCGTCGTCCCGGGCACGGTCCCGTCCTACGAGGCGTTCGCGGCGTCGGAGGGGGCGTCCCCGGCCGACCCGACGCTGCTCCCGCAGTACGCGACGACCCTCGCCGCCCGAGGGCTGGCGGTGACGTGGCCGCCGCAGCGCGGGGCGGCGTGCTGGTGCGGCTCGCAGCGGCCGTACGGGGAGTGCCACGGCGTCTGAGACACGGCTCGCCCTGAGACCGACCCGGCCGGTCCGCGGACCGCTCACCCGCGGACCGGCCCTTCCCTGCAGACCCCCGGCCTTCCCTGCGGACCGCTTCCCGTGGACCGATGAGTTTCGGCGCGGACGCCCGTCAACCATGCGAGAGCCTCACGAGCCGACGAGGAGCACGCGAGGCACCGACCCGGACCACCGAAGAACCGGACCACCGAAGAACCGGACCGGCGAGGCCCTTGGACCGATAGGGACCCGGACCACCGCAAGGACCGGACGCCACCACACGGTCCGAACGCCACCGCACGGACGGGACGACGGACGACGGACGACGACCGCAAGGAGACGGACGACATGAGCACCGAGCAGACCGGCACCACCGCCGGGAACGGCTACTCGTACACCCTGACCCGCACCCTGGACGCCCCCGTGGCGCGGGTCTGGCAGGCCTGGACCACCCCCGCCCAATACGCCCAGTGGGCCTACGCGGTCCCCGGCAGCGTCGAGATGGACGTCCGTCCGGGCGGCGCGTGGAAGGCGACGATGCGCACCCCGGACGGCACGGAGTTCCCGCTGACCGGCTCCTACACCGAGGTCGCCGAGCACCGCGCCCTGACCATCGGCATGGACGTCCCGGGCCGCCCGGACCCGGCGCTGATGACCCTGGAACTCACGGAGGAGGGCCCCCGCAACACCGTGATCACCCTCAGCCAGACCTGCGACACGGAGGAGGAACGGGACGGCGCGGAACAGGGCAGCACCATGCTGCTGGACAGCCTGACGTCCTTCCTGGGCGCGAGTTCTTGACCCCGAGGTACAGTACGGGTTAGAGTCTCAGTCATGGCAAGACCGAAGGAGTTCGACCCGGAGACCGCCGTCAACCAGGCCATGGAGGTGTTCTGGCGCAAGGGATACGCCGCCACGACCCCTCAGGACCTGGTCGACGCGCTCTCCATCGGCAAGGGCAGCCTCTACAACACGTTCGGCAGCAAGCGGGAGCTCTTCCTGCGGGCCCTGCGGCGGTACCGCGACACCCAGACCGCCGCACTGGTGGAGACACTGGAGCAGCCCGGCCCCGTCAAGGAGCGCGTCCGCGCGGCCCTGACGGCCATCGCCGAGACGGACCTGGCCGACCCGGACCACCGAGGCTGCCTGGCGATGAACTCCACGGCGGAACTGGCGAGGACCGACAAGGAGGTGGCCGACCTCTCCCGCCGCATGCTGGACGTGACCGAGGACGCCTTCCACGCCCTGATCGCGGAAGGACAGCGGACGGGCGAGATTTCGCCGGACCGCGACCCGGCCGCCCTCGCCGCCCTCCTGACGAACACGGTCGCGGGAATGCGCATCGTGGGCCGCGTCACGGAAACCCCGGACCGCCTCACCCGCATCATCGACGCGACGATCGACTCCCTGTGACCTGACCGTCCCGCACCACCCCGTCCGCCGGGGTCTTCTCGTACCCAAATTCTGTACCCACAGTTAAAAAACTACCGGCAAGAACCACTCGACAAGAACCAACCGGCAAAAACCGACCGGCAAAGGAGATCACCATGCCCACCACCGACCTCACCCACCGCCCCAAGTACGAGGGCAAGAACGTCGTCATCACGGGAGGCAGCAGCGGCCTCGGTCTGACCACCGCCCAGCTGCTCGTGGACGAGGGCGCCCGCGTCCTGATCACCGGCCGCGGTCAGGCCGCCCTGGACGCCGCCATCGGGCAACTCGGTCCGAACGCCGTCGCCGTACGCAGCGACGCCTCGTCGCTCCCCGACATCGACGCCCTGGCCGACCGTGTGAAGGCCGAGTTCGGCACGGTCGACGCCCTGTTCGCCAACGCGGGCGTCAACGGCTTCGCCCCGTTCGAGGCGACGACCGAGGAACTCTTCGACGACGTCCTGAAGGTCAACGCCAAGGGCCCGTACTTCACGGTGCAGAAGCTCGTCCCGCTCCTGGCCGAGGGCAGCGGCGTGGTCCTCACCACCTCGGTCGCCAACGTCCTGGGCCTGCCCGCGCTCAGCGCCTACGCGGCCAGCAAGGCGGCGGTGCGCTCGATGACCCGCAGCCTGGCCCGTGAACTCCTCCCCCACGGGATCCGCGTGAACGCGGTCAGCCCCGGCCCGATCGACTCGGGGATCCTGGAGAAGTCGATGCCCGCGGAGGCCGCCGCCCAGACCAAGGCCCAGATGGCCGGGGACAACCCGATGCTCCGCATGGGCACGCCCACCGAGGTCGCGAAGGCGGTCGTCTTCCTCGCCTTCGACGCCACCTTCACCACCGGCACGGAACTCGCGGTGGACGGCGGCGGCTCACAGCTCTGACCACCGGCGCGGCGTGCGCACTTCCCCGCGAAGTGCGCACGCCGCGGTCATTCCCCATCGTCATCGTCTTCGTCGTCCAGTTCGAACCTGAAGTAGATGGTGAGGGTGTAGGGCTCGTCCTCGTCGAACAGGTGGCCCCACGACACGTCGACGAGGAAGACGTCGTTCTCCCCCACCCACTCCTGGGCCTTCCCGAAGGCGCCCGCGGCCGTGGTCGCCATGAACATCTTCCTGGCGACGGGATGCACCTGCGACTCGGCATCCGAATCGTCGAATCCCTTCGGGACCTCCACGCAGAGGTCGGGATCGATCTCCATGGAACACCCCTTCTCAGTCGGTCCGCCCCAACGAGCCGGAGCACCCGCCCCGCCGAGCACGACACCCACCAAGACCACCGCACACCCCGGAAGGGTTGACTCCACCGGCCGGCGAACGGATGCTGACGCCTGGGACCGGGGCGGATCCCGTGGAGGAGCCGGCCTCAGCTGAGGCGGGGATCCTGCCACTCCACACCGGCAGTGCAGTGAGGGGAGGACGAACTGGTGACCCCCGCACTGAACACCAAGGTCTTCGCCTGCGGGTCGAGGTCTTCGCCCAGTTCGTAGGAGTCCAGCCGGCCGGTTAATGTTCCCTCTGCCACCGTCAGCGTATCGGCCTTGAGGGACCACATGCCGAGAGGCTCAACGTCACAGATCACGCTGGCACGCAACAGACGGTTCCCACAACGTCAACGGTCACGGCAGCATGATCTGTGGTGAGTGAAATGACGGTCCTGCGAAGTGAGTTCCGTCGTTGGCCGTTGCACAGCCGCACAGCATGGAACGGGTGTCCTTGGTACTCGGCCAGGCCGGAGACTCGCCGCACCCCTGGAGTTCCCCGGTGTGGCTCAAGGTGCTGGGGCCCGACATGGCCGGAATCAGCGGGCGAGAAGACGGAGTTGTTACCTCAGGGCGACACCGACAGTCGTGTACTGGCTCGGTGAGCCCGTGGACGAGGTACTCATGGACACACTTCTTCCACCAGGCTTCCCGGCACCGTCCGCCGCCGCGCTCCGCTCTCGGAGCCTCCGTGACGTGTCAACACCTGACGCGTTACACACTGTTGCCGTCCCACCACTCCGCGATAGCCTGCTGGGCGACTGTTGACGGCACGATGCGAGGAACGCGAGGACAGCCGTGGGGCGGCGCGATGTGCGCGGACATGACGACGGG
The DNA here is from genome assembly GCF_018982965.1 of Streptomyces mayonensis. Classification (GTDB taxonomy): domain Bacteria; phylum Actinomycetota; class Actinomycetes; order Streptomycetales; family Streptomycetaceae; genus Streptomyces; species Streptomyces mayonensis. The sequence goes on from NZ_JACBYP010000011.1 coordinate 31,581, forward strand.
ATCGCAGCCGAGTACGACGAGCGCGCGGTCCGCCTCCGCGCCACGAGTCCCGGCCAGGCGGAGTTCGTCATCCGTCTCGACCAGCCCGACCCTGGCGAGTACTACCGGTGACGGCCGGCCCCACCACACCGCTGCTCGACGAGGTCACAGGAGCCCGCCAGGCGCTGACCGTCGTCCTGCCCGCCCGGCTGCGCCGTACCCCCGCGTGGCAGGAGGGCCCGTTCCCCTTCGAACTCGGCATCCGCCGCACGGACACGCAGACACGCGCCACGTACTTCGCCCCGGCCTCGGCCCGCGCCCTCTACGGAGCCCCCGGACGGCCCTGCCGCTGGCACCAGCCACTGGACATCAAGCACGAGGGCCTACACCTGCTGGGACTGGAACTCCTCCGAGCGGCCACCGCCCGCAACCCCGAACACGCCTTGGCCGTACTGCACTTCAGCGTCGAGACACCGATACTCCCGATCCTGCGCATGCTGGCCGCCAGAAACGCGCCCACCACCACCGACCCACTCCCCGGACTCACCGGCCCGTTCGACCCGGCGGTGCTGATGGCCGGTACCGCCGACATCGTCCAGGACCCGACCGCGCCCTTCGCCCTCGCCCGGCCGTACACCATCGCGTTCCTCAGCCCGACGGCCCAGCACACCCCCGCGCTCCGCGAAGGCCCCGAGGGCCGACTCCCGGCCACGGCCGACCGCTGGCTGTGGCAGCTGGCCTCCCGCTCCAACCCCCAGGACTTTCCGCTCGCCCCCGAGACGGCCGCGGACCACGTCCGGGACACCGTCCGCATCTCCGCCGACTGGAGCGCCCTGGTCCTCCGACAGGGCGCCGCCTTCCTCGGCCACCGCCCCGACACAGGCGACGACGACTTCTACGCCTTCGGCGCGCTCCACTCCCGCACCATCTACCTCGACGCCCTCCTTCTCGGCGCCCTCCAGCGCGACCACATCGACGAACTCACCGACGAGTTGTCGGAGGTGTTCACCTCACCCCGCCGCCTGGCCGGCCGGGTCGCCGCGCTCGAACGCAGCATCGCCCTCTTCCGCAGCGGCTACTGGCGCCAGCACCTCACGGCCCACGGCCCCGCGAACGAACTGCTCCTCGCCTTCCAGAACCAGCACCGCCTCCCGGCCCGCTTCAACGAGATCCTCACCGAGGCCGCCGACTACAGCCGCCTGGTCCAGACCCAGGAGAGCCAGCAGATCAGCGGCGCCCTCGGCGTCCTGACCATCCTCGGCCTCCCCCTGGGCACAGCCCTCGGCATCCTCCAGGTCCTCGGCGACGACTCCCTCCCCCACCTCCTCATCGCCCTCGCCCTGTCGGTGGCAGCGACGGCGGGGGTACTGACGACGCGGTACGGACGGCTGGTGCTGTCGTCGCTGCGGGGCGGGAAGAGCAGCCCGCGATAGGCAGCCTGTTTCTCCCATGACGACATGTGCACCGAGTATGGCGTCATTGACTGTATTCAGCGTTGCCTCTCCAGGGTGAGGACGGCCTTGGCGATTGACGTCATGCGGTTCGGGCTGCATCGCGATCTTCGAAAGATCCGCCAGGACTTGAGTGGCGCCATGCTGCATTCGGCGGGCGCCCGGAATGCGGCCAGTGCCCGGTTGACGGTCCGTTCTGTCGGGGTCAGCTGCCCGCGGGGGCGGGCGTCTGCGTCCGGTGGCGGCCCAGGGGCCAGAACCTGTGCAGGCGCGGTCGGTCAGGACAGGGGGTACGAGATCACGCGACGCCGTAAATGCACAGGGGTAACATGCCATTATGCGCAGTCACCGGAAAGCAATTCAAAGTCCGATCGTCGCGAAGCACATGAACAGATTCTTCAAGGGGGTGACGGCACACGAGAGGAAATACCCCAGCCTGATGGCGCAGGCATACGCACGGCACTTGTTCCATGAGCGGCGCCGGGAGCTGGTCGACGACAAGAAACTGTCTCGCTCCCCGTTTTATGTCGGCCTGGGGGTGAGCGAAGGCGGATTTGAACGCCTCACCAAACGAAGCCTGCTCGTATCCGAAACCCTATTGTTAGCACATCATGGACCCGGGAGTGTGCACGAGCTCGTTCAACTTCCCCAAAGCAGGAGCACGGACCTCGTCGAGCGCATCTTCGCCCCTCCCAGGAATCGCACTTCCTTTGACTCCCAGACTGGAATTACTGCAACCGAGTGGCCGGAACGCCTCTCTCTGGTGTGCGACGACATCTTCACCCTGGGGAAGTGGATTGCCGATTCTGAGCCCCTACTCAGGTCTGGACTTGTCTGGTATCTACCCAAATACTCAATCCATAACGAGCACAGCGTCATTTCCGCCATTCCAGGAGGTGTAAATCGCACCGACAGGCAGACGAACCCCGTCCGGACGGCACTTGACTTCTTAGTACGGGACGGAAGAGCCATCGAGGAGGTGGGAGGTTCTGGCAGCGGACCGGTACAGAGCCGTATGGTGCGCCCCATTCTCCAGATGGACCTTCCATTCATCGATGGCGTACCGATGGCTACCGCCAGTCGCATCACGGTCGAGGAATTCGGCTCCTACCGTGCGGCCAGAAGGTTCTTGCAGCAAAGCCTCACAGATCTCGATGGAGCCGTTCAAAGTGACCACATGGAGCACGAACTGCGCAAGATCGGAAATCAGCTGGAAGATGAAATCAGACGCGTTCAGTCGCAAATGAACATTACCCGCAGAAAGCGCGCAATATCGGTCACTGGTGCAGTCATCGGCACTGTAGGAGCTGCGCTTGTCGCAGTCTACGGGCCAGCCATGACGGCGGCGCTTCCTCTCATCGGCGCGGCCGGGGCCGGCGGGGTTTGGGAAATCATCAGAAATACCGCAGAAAACAGTCCGAGGACGCTACGCGACGACCAGTGGTACTACATGTGGCTCATGGCGAAGAACAGTAACTCGTACACCATCTGAGAGGAAAGTGCCCCATCCGGCTTGCGGCACCCGAGAGCTCTCGACCACGAACTACCCTAATAAAATGGGCGTTTGGGGAGCGGCCACCGATCGGGTGGCTGCGGGAAGGCCGCAACGCACGACGCGCCCATGCCGTTGAGAAGAGTGTTCGACGTCTCAACTCATCAGCGCAGGTTCTTCGTTGGTTCCATATCCTGCCGCACTCGACCTGTCTGACGTTCTTCCCCTTGGACGCAAGGCGTCTGCCGTTCGCTCCAACCGACATGCTGCTCCCCGGAACCGACGAACCGGCTCCGTCAGCGCCGGTTCGGTCGATGTTCTCCGTACAACTCGGAACCGCAGGCTCGACCCGCTTCACGTGCTCGGCCTCCGCGTCCCCTTGTCGAGGGCACCGCCGACCGCTGCCGAGCGCCGTCGAGGGCCACTTCCTCTGTTACCGATCGCGGACAAAACCGGGTGAACCCGCGTCGGTGCGGGTGCCTCTTGTAAGGCGCACCGAACAACCCACGGCCGGCCGCCCCGCACGACCAGCGAGGTGGCCGCAATCCCGATGATCCACAGGGGGTTCCCATCATGACCACTCGCCGTACCGTACGTTTCGCCGGCCTGGCCGCTCTCACCGCCGCTGCCGCGTTCTCGCTGACCGCATTCCAGAGCGGGAGCACCGAGGCCCATGCCAACCCGGCGCCGAAGGGCACCGTCTCCATCTCCCACTCCACCGGCGACGACAGCGCGGGCAGCGCGAAGGTCCGGGTGGGCTCACCGGCCGGCACGGAGACCCTTGCCGACGGAAGCACGGCAAGGATCAGCAAGCTCGGCGACCTGCACTACCGCGCCGAGATCGTCAGCGACGGCTCGGTGGTGGCCACGCTGGACGCCGACCAGCACGATGCCGGACTCGACGCCAACGGCATGTACGTCGTACTCGGGGTGGACGGCGAGATCCACTCCTGGATGGGCGGCGAGCACCACGGTCCGGGCACCTACGAACTGGCAGGCGGTTGGACGGCCGAGGTCACCGAGCTCGGTGAGCTGCACTACCGTGCGGACATCCTCGACGACGAGGGCGCGGTGGTGGCCACGCTGGACGCGGACGAGCAGGACGCCGGACTGGACGCCAACGACTCCTACATCGTGCTCAGCACCCGCGGCGTGATCAGCTCCAGCTTGTAGGAGCCCGCCCGGGCTGCGGCAGCAGCCCGGGCCTCGCGGTGGCCGTCGGCGGCTCACCGCTCTGACGGAACCGGACGGGATCCCGGCCCACCGGGCACGACACCCGCCAAGACCACCCCAGGCCCCGGAAGGGTCGCCTCCACCGGCCGGCCGACGACTGATGCCCGGGGGACCCCACGAAGGATCCAAGAGGACTTCATCTGCGCCACGCGCGGCGGCACGCCGTTACTTCTGTCGGAGTCGACACGGATTACGCTCCTGACCGTCCGAAGCGGATGACACCCTGAGGGGAACAACCGTGGTCAAGACCCCCGACGTCGTCAACGACCCCCTGCGCAACCGTGGCACCGCCTTCACCCTCGACGAGCGCGCGGCGCTCGGGCTGACCGGGCGGCTCCCGGCCGCCGTCGAGACACTTGATCAGCAGGCCGCGCGTTCCTACGCGCAGTTGCAACGGTACGAGAGCGATCTCGAGAAGTACGTGTTCCTGGACCAGCTCCACGGCCGCAACGAGACGCTGTACTTCCGCGTGCTGGCCGACCACCTCGCCGAACTGCTGCCGATCGTCTACGACCCCACGGTCGGTGACGCCATCAAGCAGTGGAGCCGGGACTACCGCCGTTCCCGCGCGGTGTACCTGTCGATCGACCGGCCCGACGACATCGAGGCGTCCTTCGCGACGCTCGGCCTGGGCCCGGACGACGTCGACCTCATCGTGGTGTCCGACGCGCAGGAGATCCTCGGCATCGGTGACTGGGGCGTGAACGGCACCGACATCTCGATCGGCAAGCTCGCGGTCTACACGGCCGCCGCGGGCATCGACCCGGGCCGGGTCATCGCGGTGAACCTCGATTGCGGCACCGACAACGAGGTGCTGCTGAACGACCCCGCTTACCTCGGCAACCGGCACGCACGAGTGGGAGGCCGGCGCTACGACGACCTGATCGCGTCCTACCTCGAGGTGGCGTCGCGGCTGTTCCCGAAGGCGCTGCTGCACTTCGAGGACTTCGGGCCGGCCAACGCGCGACGGATCCTCGAGGACAACAGCGACAAGTACCGGATCTTCAACGACGACATGCAGGGCACGGGCGCGATCGTCATGGCCTCGGTGTTCTCGGCGTTGAAGGTGACGCAGCAGAGCTGGCGCGACCAACGGCTGGTGGTGTACGGCGCGGGCACCGCCGGCACCGGCATGGCCGACCAGATCAGCGCGGCGATGGTGCGGGACGGGCTCAGCCGGGACGAGGCCGGGGCCCGGGTCTGGTTGATCGACGTGAACGGGTTGGTCACCGACGACATGCCGAACCTCCCGAACTACCAACAGGCGTACGCACGGCCCGCGGACGAGGCACGCGACTGGCAGCGGCACGACGGCAGGATCGGGCTGCTGACCGTCGTGCAGCAGGTGAAGCCGACGATTCTGATCGGCACCTCCACCAACCACGGTGCGTTCACACGGCCGGTGATCGAGGCGCTGACGGCGGGCGTGGAGCGTCCGGTGATCCTCCCCCTGTCGAACCCGACCGAACGCATCGAGGTCATGCCTTCCGACGCCGTCCGGTGGTCCGGCGGCAAGGGGCTCATCGCGGTGGGCATCCCGGTGCCGCCCGTGTCGTACAACGGGACGGACTACGTGATCGCTCAGGCCAACAACGCGCTGCTCTACCCGGGCCTGGGCCTGGGCACGATCGTCAGCGGCGCCACGCGCGTGACCGACGGCATGCTGCTCGCGGCCGCCGAGGCCGTCGCGAGCCAGGTCGACCCGACCGCGCCCGGCGCCTCGCTGCTGCCTCCCGTGGACAACTTGCGAGCGTCCTCGGCGACGGTGGCGCTCGCCGTCGCGCGCGCCGCAGCCGCGGACGGCGTCGCCACCGCCGACCACCAGAACCTGGTGCAGGCAGTGCAGGACACGATGTGGCAGCCGGCCTACGCCACCACCTGAGTCGACGACCACTCAGTGGGCCGACTGACCGGTCGAGCGGGCGGAGCTCCTGAACCTGTACCGGAACGCCACGTCGTCCTTGACGTTGGTGGCGATGACCGTCCACTGGCCGGCCGTCGTCAGCGTGTAGTTGCTCCGGCAGTAGTTGAGGGTGAACAACCCCGTCGACGAGACGTACTTGTAGAAGCAGACCTTGACGTAGCGGTTGACGCTGGACTGGGCGTTCCACCTCGCGCATCTGCGCATGGTGTGGCTCAAGGTGCTGGAACCCAACGTGGCCGGAATCAACGCGTACGAGAAGGCCGGGTTCCGACACGCTGGGCGGCTGCGGCAGGCGGGGTACTGGCTCGGTGAGCCCGTGGACGAGTTACTCATGGACGCGCTGCCCGCAGACTTCCCGGGCCCTTCCGCGGTGCGCGCCGCCCTCGGAGGCTGAGCCCGCAGCCGGACACAGCGGCATTTCGGCTCGTTCCGATCCAGACTCTGACCGTCGTTGATGGCGGCCACCGGCCCTTCCAGGCAGGTCACCCGACGACGCGGTACGGACGGTTGATGCTGTCGTCACTGCCCGGGCAGCCTCCGTCGGCGATGGTGAGGTCTTGAGAACGACAGCGCCTGGTGCCGGATTCCGCCCACGCCTTCGAGCCGTTGCGATTCCCGGGGAGCGGTTGGCCACACGGCGCCCTCGGCGAACGGCCAGTGCTCCGACCGGGAAGTTCCCCGGGGCTCTTGATCGCGTGGATTGGATGGACGTCCGGGCAGGTGAACCGCAGGCGGCAGCCAGCCCAGCCTGTGAGAACATCGGCCGGTGCGGAGACTGACGGTCCTGGGTACGTGTGGGGCCTGGCCGGAGGCCGGCCGGAGCGCCAGCGGGTTCCTGCTGGAGTACGACGGGTTTCGGCTGGTGCTGGACCTCGGCTACGCGACGTTTCCCCGACTGCTCGAGCACTGCCCTGGTGGGCGTGTCGACGCAGTGGTGATCACTCACGAGCATCCTGATCATTGCGCCGACCTCAGTGCCCTGTGTCGTGCGCGCCACTTCGCAGCGGAGCGAGGCACTCGCCTGCCCTTGTACTGCACCCCGGGGGTGATCCGACGAGTCCAGGCGATGGAGCCGACCGAGGACCTGCTCGAGGTGTTCGACGTGCACTCGCTTCCAACGAGCCACCCCGTAGGACCGTTCCAACTCGATGCCGCGCTACTGCCGCATCACGTCCCCCATGCCGGAGTGCGGTTGACGGCTCCGGGCCTGACCGTCGCCTACAGCGGCGACGCCGGACCGGACCCCGCCCTTGCCCGGCTGGCCGCGGGAGCAGATCTGTTCATCGCCGGCACCACGCTGCAGGGCGATTCTGCCGACGGTGGCGACGGTCAGTTGATGAGCGCCGTGGATGCCGGGATCTGGGCAACCCGCTCCGGAGCGAAGCGGCTGCTACTCACTCACTTCTGGCCCGGAAGCGACCGCACGCGTTCGACTGCCGACGCTCGGAGCAGCTTCTCCGGCGAGGTGATCGCGGCGGAGGAGAGCATGGTGCTCTCGTTCTGACAGCTACTTGATCAAGCCGCGAGGCAGGGCATCCGAGGTACGCCAACGACACCGGTGCGGCCGACGTAGAGGCCCGGCGTCCGTGATGCGGCGCAGGCCGTTCTCGGGTGGGCGGCCGCCGTTCAGGGCTCTTGCGACACCGCCCCGGAGGTCGCGGTACGACGACTGCTCCCGGAGCATGTGGTGAAACAGGCCAGAGAAGCCCTGACGGCAGGCGTCGGTACTGGTCCTACCGAGCATTGGGGTTCGTAGCACGCGTGCAGTCGAGGGGCTGGTTCCAGTCGATCACCTCACTTCACTGTCAGTGGCTCCTGCTACAACTGCCACCACGTCAACGCGGTGGTGGGAGGGGTCGGGGTGTCGCAGTCGGAAGGCCGGGAACAGCCGGTAGCGGGGGTCTACGAGCAGCTGATCACAGACGAGGTGCACAGCGATCTGGAACGTCTTGAGGCCGCAGGTTGGAAGACCATCGACGCGGAAGTCGGTGCAGAATCGTCACCCCATGTGCTGGCCCGGCACATCGGTGACATGGTGGCCCGTCGTCTCGTCCAGCTTCGGCCAGAGCATCGGGTTCCCTTCGCGAATCGCGTTCTCGAGTCGTTGGCGACCGACACCGGCGAGCAGGGCGGCACTGAACCGGTAAGCGCCATCGTCGATGGGCCTCGGCAGTTGCTGGCTTTGGCTGAACAAGAGGCACCTGGCGCCTACGCGGTCAGGCCGCTCACTCCCCTCTCGGAGACGTCACTCCTCACCAACTCCCCCGAGGACCTCAACCTCGGTGCCGAGTTGCGAGCCGAGTTGGCCACGGCAGACCGCATCGACCTGCTCTGCGCGTTCGTGAAGTGGTACGGCATTCGCGTGCTGGAGGACTCGCTCCTCGCAGCGAAGGAACGCGGTGTTCCGATCCGCATCATCACCACGACCTACATGGGCGCCACGGACCGCCGTGCGCTTGACCGGCTCGTGCGCGAATTCGGCGCCACTGTGAAGGTGAATTACGAGACTCGCTCGACACGGCTACACGCCAAGGCGTGGCTCTTCCGGCGCAGGACGGGCTTCGACACGGCATACGTCGGAAGCTCGAACCTGTCCCGTGCGGCGCTCCTCGACGGCTTGGAGTGGAACGTGCGCCTGTCGTCGGTGGCGACACCGGCGGTGATGGACAAGTTCGAGGCCACCTTCGACGCATACTGGAACGACGCGGCCTTCGAGACGTACGACCCCGAGGACCACGGCGAGCGTCTCGACGCGGCGCTGGCCCGGGCAAGCGGGACCCCGTCGACCACCGATCTCAGCATCAATCTTTCCGGTCTCCAGGTACATCCCTTCCCGCACCAGCGGGACATGCTGGAGCGGCTCACCGTCGAGCGAGAGCTTCGAGGACGACACCGCAATCTGCTGGTCGCCGCAACCGGTACCGGGAAGACCGTGATGGCTGCTCTCGATTACCGCCATCTGAGCGAGGGGGTGGCAACAGGACGGCGCCCCAGGCTGTTGTTCGTCGCCCATCGCAAGGAGATTCTCAAGCAGTCGCTGCGCACTTACCGTGAAGTCCTGGACGACGCCTCGTTCGGTGAGTTGCTGTACGGCGGCGCCGACCCGCGGCAGTGGAATCACGTCTTCGCCAGCGTTCAGTCACTCAACGTCCAGCGACTTGAGCAGTTGGCCCCAGACCACTTCGACGTCATCGTCATCGACGAGTTCCACCACTCCCCGGCCGACACGTATCGGCGAGTGATCAACCACTTCGCGCCGAAGGAGCTGTTGGGGCTCACCGCCACTCCGGAGCGGATGGACGGGGTGAATGTCCAGGACGAGTACTTCGGCGGCCGCATCGCAGCCGAGATGAGGCTGTGGGAGGCCCTGGAGAACGACCTGCTCTCCCCCTTTCACTACTTCGGCATCCCCGACGGGACCGATCTGACGAACCTCGCCTGGCAGAAGGGGTCCTACGACGACCAGGACCTCGGCAACCTCTTCACGGGCAACGACGCGCGAGCGCGCATCATCGTCAAGCAGATTCAGGACAAGATCTCCAATCCAGGCGCCATGCGTGCACTCGGCTTTTGCGTCACGAAGGCGCATGCCCACTTCATGGCCGACTTCTTCCGCAAGGCCGGTTTCCGGGCTGTGGCACTCGACAGCGACTCGCCTGCGGACGTACGCGCCGGAGCGCTGGAAGACCTCAAGAACGGTGAGCTCCAGGTCATCTTCTCGGTGAACTTGTTCAACGAGGGCCTCGACATCCCGGACGTGGACACGCTGCTCCTGCTGCGGCCCACCAACAGCGCCACGGTCTTCCTCCAACAACTGGGACGAGGTCTTCGCCGTACCGACAGGAAGCCGGTCCTGACGGTCCTCGACTTCATCGGACAGCACCGGGCGGAGTTTCGCTTCGAGGAACAGTTCCGGGCGATGACCAACCTGTCGCGCAATCGGCTGGTCGAGCACATCGAACGGGGCTTTCCGCAGTTGCCCTCGGGCTGCCAGATCATCCTGGAGGGCAAGGCGAAGGACCTGGTCCTCGGCAACATCAGGACTCAGTTGGCCGCCACGGTGAAGACGCTGGTGAAGGAGGTCAAGAAGTACAGCACACCTCGCCTCGCCGACTACCTCCGCGAGAGCCGCCGAGAGATCAAGGAGCTGTACAAGAGCAGCAACTCCTGGACCCTCGTGCTGCGCCGTGCCGGCTTGATCACGGAGCCGGCTCCGTCCGGCGAGGAAGCGCTGCTCAAGCGGGTTCACGCATTCCTGCACGTGGACGACCCCGAGCGTGTGCAGGCCTACCTGAACCTCCTGTCGGACGACGCCCCGCCGTACGAGGACCTCGACAAGACCGGTCAGGCCTACGCCCGCATGCTGTTCTTCAACCTCTGGGACAACGCCGGCGGTTTCACGAGCTTCGCGGAGGGCCTCGCGTCGCTGCGTCCGCAGCGAGCCGTGAGAGACGAACTGCGGCAGGTGCTCTCCTACGTCATCGACCACGCCGACCATGTCCCGCTCCCGCTGTCCGACGGTCTCAGCGCTGTGCCGCTCAAGGTCCACAGCTCGTACAACCGGTCGGAGATCCTGGCAGCACTCGGCATCGCCCGTCTCGGTGGACAGATGCCTAGATCCTTCACCCAGGGTGTGCAGTGGGCTGAGGAGTTTCGAACAGACACCCTGCTGGTCACGCTGGAGAAGGACGAGAAGGACTTCTCGCCCACCGTCCGCTACAAGGACTACGCGGTGAGCCCGACCCTGTTCCATTGGGAATCCCAGAATTCCATCTCGCCCGATTCCCCCACAGGCACCCGCTACCAGCAGCATGCCGGTCGCGGCAGTCACGTGTTGCTGTTCGTGCGCCGCTACTCGAACACGGACACAGGCAAGCCCCAGCCGTGGATGCTTCTGGGCCCGGCGACCTACGTGAAACACACCGGCAGCAAGCCGATGGGGATCACTTGGCAGCTCGACACGCCTCTTCCGGCCGACGTGTGGACCTACTCGGCGGCCATCCAGGCGAGTTGATCCGGGACACGTCGGCCGCGACACGAACGACTCAGGGCAGTCGCGCTTCGTACTCCGCCTCGAAGTGCGACTGCGCTCGGTCGAGCGCGTCGTCAACGTCACGTCCCTGCGCATGAAACCAGTGGAGGAGGTCGGTGATGACGTTGATCGCGGCCTCCTCCGCCAGCGCAGCCGAAAGTCTTCCGTGATCAGCCGCTTCCTGCATTGCCCGCTCACCGCTGTACAGGCGCAGCACGTCTGCGGCCCGGGCCAGTCGCGGCATGGGGAGACACTGCTGACCAGCCGAGGTGATGCCCGTTCGGAACTCGCACCAGGTCACCTTGTGATCACCGGCCAGCTCCACGCCCCATCGATCACTGACGCCGTCGACCAGCATCATGCCTCGCCCCGTCTCCGCGTCCAGGCTGGCCTCGGTGAGCGTCGGAAGGGCGCGAGCATCGGGATCGTGAACCTCGATGCGCAGACGGGAGCCGCTGAGTGAGGCGACGAGGGTGGACGGCGTCTCCGGTCCAACGTGCTTGATGACGTTGGCGACGAGCTCGCTGGCGCAGATCTCGGCGGCGTCCGTCAGTTCGTGCAACCCCCAGTGCTCCAGGTGCACTCGCAGCGCACGCCGCATGCCATGAACCTGCTCAGCCGTCGCCAGGAACGGCAGTTTCCACGGCTGCGTCGGCCTCCATAGAGAGTCATCCATTGTTACCCGCTCCCCACCATCGATACCTCAGTGTGATGTCGTCACCACCTAGAGTTGCATTGAAACTCTCGAAATGGAACTCTCATGTCCGCCTGGCAGGGGTGCGTAGCCACAACACGCGCCCCCGGCGCACACCGTCTTGCCGCCACGACCAGCGGAGCACGACGATCTACTCGACCAACCCGAAGGGCTGAGGACATGGCAGTCGGACCCACCACCCGCAGGCGTCAACTGGGCGCCGACCTCCGACGGCTCCGAGAGCTCAAGGGCCTGACGCTGGAAGAGGCGGGCGCCCGAGTCGGCATCTCCAAGGCGACACTGAGTCGCTACGAGACCAAGGAGGGCACGGTCAAGTGGCCAGCCGTGGACGCACTGTGTCGTGAGTACTCGGCGACGGACGAAGAACGCCTGGCACTGGTCGAGTTGGCGAAGGGCGCCAAGATCCAGGGCTGGTGGCGGTCACTCGCCGACCCCGTCCCCGACTCCATGAACCTGATGCTCACCTTGGAAGACGAGGTCGTACGCGAGGACCACTACGCATGCATGTACGTTCCGGGACTTCTCCAGACGCGCGCCTACGCAGAGGCGGTCCATCGCGCTTCGGAGGTGCAGTGCGAGGAGCGGGAAGTGCAGCACATGGTCGACATCCGCATGAAGCGCCAGGAGTTGTTGGAACGCGAGGAGCCTCCGCGTATCTGGTGCGTGATCGACGAAGCCGCCCTCCGTCGCCGGGTCGGCGGTCGCGAGGTCATGCGAGAGCAACTCGCGCACTTGGCGGCCTGCGCGGAACGTCCCCACATCACCGTCCAGGTACTTCCGTTCTCCTTGGGGGCGCACGCGGCCGCGGTCGGCAGCTTCGTCACGCTCCGCGGCCAAACCCGTGAGCTGGACGTCGTCTACGTGGATCTCCTGGGTGGCGGGCTGTTCATGGAGAAGCCCGAGGAACTGGAGCGATATAGGTTGGCCTTCGACTACCTCAGCGCCCAGGCGCTCGACCTCGAGTCCTCGGTCGCACTCATCGACCGGGTCAGCAAGGAGTGAGTCCTGATGACAGCCAGCCCTGAGCTCCGCTGGTTCAAGTCCTCTTACAGCGGCGGCAGCGGAACCGAATGCCTGGAATGCGCGTACGTCCCGCACGGCGCACTGATACGCGACTCCAAGTGCGTCGGAGGACCAGCACTCAGCGTACGGCCGCAGGCCTGGCGGCGGTTCGTCGACTCGGTACGCCACGGGGCGAGGGGGCCGTTCTGACCGAAGGCAGAGGCGGCCTCGTAGAAAAGAGCAGCGCATGGAGACCAACACGCCTTGGCAGCCGCCTTTGCGAACGATCAGCGACCTACGAGCCGCCCTGCTCGCCGGTCACGGGTTTCCCGACGACAGGGACGCCTTCGAGACCGATCTGCAGCGAGCCCTGGAGGCGTCCTCGAAGGCGGACCTCACGGTAGTGGATGCAGTGATCGTCGACTATCGGGGGCGCATCCGTCTCCGCCAGAACCCCGACTTCGACATCGCGGTCCAAGAGGGCATCGACCTCACGATGCGGCTCAAGCGGGAGGCCCGTGGCGAGTGAGCTGCTCGGTCCCCGCTGGCGGGGTTCCGGAGCGTCCATCGGTCGACCCGCCCCAACGTCACGGTCCGAGACCCGATCGTGAAGTTGCCGAAGGACTGTTGCCAGGACTCGCCGGGCCAGTAGTACGTCACGCGGCCCTCGGTGGGCCGGTAGTGGGCTGTGTAGAGGGTTCTCGAGCCCTGGTCGTCGACGGGGCGGTACAGCGGCGGCTTCAGCATCGCCGTCACGTCCGTACCCGCGGCGCGAACGGCGCGCAGCCGCTCCTGGGTGTTCAGGGCCCGCTCCTACTCGTCGGTCACCGGCAGGTGCTGGTGGTTGGCGGCGCAGGCGTCCGGCGCCGGCGTCGGTGGCATGTCCGGCCCCAGGAACACGGTCGCCGCCTTCGCGGGATCGACCAGGGTGAGGTTCTGGGGTATGGCGACCGGCAGGGACCGCAGCCTGTCGAGCGCCTCGTCGACGGTGTCGCAGGTCTCCAGCAGGTAGCGCACCACGATGAGAATGGCGAAGCCGCGTCCGTGGACGGAACGTCCGCCCCAGTTGAGGGAGACCGCGAGACCGGCGTCGTTCATGCCGTCCAGCAGGCCCCACAGCACGTCCTGCATCCCGATCTCCGGGCGCAGGCAGCAGGAGGAGACGATGGTTCCCTCGCACTGGTCGGGGCGAAGGTCGTAGTTGCGAGCAGCGTGCCGTTCCGGCCGATCTGGGTGCAGGACTGGGAGAACGGCCGCAGTGCCGCGTGGGTGAGGAGGGTTTCCGCCCGGGGCCGGTCGAGTTCGCCGGCCAGGCGGTCCAGTACCGGGACCAGTTCCGGCATGTGGGTACCGGACAGCGTGCGGACGCAGTCCGCGCCCTGCGGAGTCCGGCCCTCGTCGGTCAGCAGGCCCTCCATCCCCTGCCACAGGGGCCGGGCGTAGGCGGCCCACCGCCCGTCGGCGCCGTCGCCGACCTCGATGGCCTGGAAGGTCATGTGCTGTTGCCGCACGGTTGCCGCTCCCCCACGCGAATCGGACGAGGTGGGCAACGTAGTCAATTGCGGGGTGAATCACCAGGGGCCGCCATCGGCGACGGCCAGGCGCGTGCCCCGGGGCCGCTCCGGGACGGTCCACCCGTCTTGAGCTGTACTGCGCCGGTCAACCGGGAGTCATCGGACCGTAGTCAGGGCGTCCCGCATGTGGAAGCGTCAGGGCCCTTCGGCCTCCGTCCCCGCGCTTGTCTGCGCGGACGAATCGGTGAACCGATCTCCCTGTGCGGTCTGTTCTGTGCCGGCCAGCTCGACTTGGGGGTCGAAGAGTCTGTGCACGAGTCCGGCGGCTGCGTCCAGCCCCTGGTCGTCGCACACGGCGCCTACGACTGCCTCCAGGGCGTCGGCAAGGGTCTCCGCCCTGTCTCGCCCACCGGACAGTTCTTCGCCGACGCTGATGCGAAGGTGGGGGCCCAGCCCGATTCCCCTGGCAATTCGAGCCAGGGTACGAGTGTTGACCATCCTTGCCCGAAGGCGGGGCAACTCTCCCTTGGTCAGGTCGGGGTGGTTCCGGTAGATGGTTTCGGTGGCGACCATGCCCAGCACTGCATCGCCCAAGGCCTCCAGGGCTTCGTTGGACGGCAGACCATGAGCCTCGGCGTAGGACTCCTGGGCCAGCGCGCGAGCCAGGATGCTGGGGTCGACTGAGACCCCAAGAGCCGCAGACAGCTCCTCAAGGCCGCGGTCGCCGGCGGCCGCTCCAGGCGGTTCTGCAGGACGTACGGATGGCTCAGTCGGATCCTTGCTCGCATCGCCAAGCCTGCGGGGGACGGTAGGGGCACGGCCCAGCAGGCGCCGGACATAGCGTTGGCCGAAACCCGACGGCTCCTGTGGCTGTGACTCTGACTGTGCGGCGTTCTTCCACGGTCGTGGGGGCCCGATGCGCATCAGCGCCGCCCAGTACCGGGAGGCGAAACGGTCACTGGCCATGGACGGTGCTCCCCTCTGTCTCGGCGGAACGCTCAGGAGGTGCCGGCACCGCCGTGCCGGGGGTGCCGCTTTCCAACGCGGCGGGCGTTTGTCCCAACTGCGCAAGGAGCACCGGCGCACAGGCTCCGACGGCGAGCAGGCCAGCCACACCTTCCGCCTGTTCGCCGGCGCCGAAGGCAGCGGCAGCGGCGGCACCGAGCAACGCACGAGTCAGCGCAACGGCGAAGTCCGGCCCCACGTCGAAGTAGCTGCGGAACCGGTGGGAGTCATCGGACGGCTGCACCTGCCGTGCCTGCCTCCAGGCCGTCACACGCTTGTAGAAGTCGACCAACTCCACCAGTAATCCACCACTGGCTCCCAGCAGCACCTGCTGCCAGAGATTCACCCCGTACTCCCCTCACTTCATTGCCTGATACTCATGCGCCACAGCCGCGGCCCTCGCTCGAACGGCTCAGAGAAGGCGTTGCTCTCTGATCAAAGCGGCCGGGTTCGTCTGCGCAGATGTGCGCTCTCCTCTCGGCGGCGGCTCGTCTCCCCGCGCCGAGAGGAGAGGGGGCCGGCGCCCCGTCACCTGCCGCAGACGTTCCCGGTGGTCAGCGATCCAACCATCCGAAGGTGCAAGCGGCAGCCGCACAGCGACGACGCAACGCCAGTCGATGCAACAGGACTCGAAAGGCGGCCGGGGCGGCGACGGATACGGGCACGGCGTTGTCGGGGGGGGTGGCGCCGGCACTCCCGACCAACCAAGTCGAGGCCCGAGTGGCTCTGTCTTGGAGGATGGGGCACTACTCACCAGCTGCGTTTGCGCTGTGCGCGGTTCAGGCCGGGCACGAGCCGTGGCTCGATCACGGTTTGGACGATGGCGAGACGGTGGCGTGCGCCCGTTGCACTTGAGGAAATCGCGAGGTATTCCACGACGATTGGACGGTTTGTCCCGGCAACAGGCCACGCGTGGGCCGTTGCTGCTGGGACAGACCGCCCAATCACCGGCGCACGGACCGGCGGGTGTCGACGTCGGCTACCGGGCGGTGCCGGGGTTTCTCGGCGAGGCCCCCGGCAGCGCGGCACCCGGCCCTCAGGCCAGCTTGAGGAGCAGTTCGCTGAGTTCGGCCGGCATGGTGATCATGCAGTCGTGGCCGGTCGGCAGTTCCCAGACCTGTGCGGCCGTGCCGTTGGGCTGCACCGGCGGGACGGGGCGGCGGGTGACGCCTGCGGGTGTGGTGCCGACGTTGTGGATGTGGGTGCGCGGGATCGCGTCCGCGGCCGGGTTGTCCAGCCGCACCGGCTGCTGGAGGCAGCGCACCGGCTGGTCCGAGAGCATGCCGCGCAACCAGGCGACGTCGTCCGGGTCCGTGACGCCGAACAGGCCTACGGGGGCCGGTTGTTCGGGCATCGGTGGCACGCGCCAGCCGCTCTCGGACTGCTCGGCGAGCTCGATCATCCGCTGTGTCATGGGCTGGACGTCGACGGCGGTCTCGCCGTCCTGCGGGACCATCGCGTCGAGGTAGACCAGGTGGGCGATGCGCTCCGGAATCCGGTTGGCCGCGGAGGAGATCACCAGTCCCGCGTAGCTGTGGCCGACGAGTACGACGTCGTGGAGGTCCTCCTCGGTGATCAGCTCGACCACGTCGTCGGCGTGTGTGTCGAGTCCCACGTCGGGTCCCGCGAGGTGCACCTTGTCGCCGTAGCCGGTCAGGGACGGCGCGAGCACCCGGTGCCCGGCGGCCTCCAGCAGCGGCACCACCCGCGCCCAGGCCTCTCCACTGTGCCAGGCGCCGTGTACCAGCAGAAACGTGGTCATGTGTGCATCAGCCTTCTTTCCCGGAGGCGCGGAGAAGTTCGCGGTGGGTCTCGGAAGCAGCGGGGCAGCGGGGCAGCGGGCACGGTCGGGGCCGTCCGCCGGGTCGTCCCGGGCGGTTACCATCAGTGCCTCGGTACTGTTTTCTTACTGTGAAGATTGTGGTGCCATTGCTGTACACAGGGCAATAAGGCACTTTTCGGTGCCCCGGTTCTCTGGAGGTAACCATGGAGGCCAGGAGCGACGGTGCGCAGCCGGCGGTTCCTCCAGGCGACGCGTGCCGGACGCGGGTGGTGCTCGACATCGTCGGGGACAAGTGGTCGCTGCTGGTCGTGCGCAATCTCCGGCACGGGCCGCGTCGTTTCACCGAGCTGTACAGGACCATCGACGGAATCAGCCGGCGCATGCTGACGGTGACGCTGCGCAGTCTGGAGCGGGACGGGATCCTGACGCGTACCGTCCACAACGTGATGCCGCCGCACGTGAGTTACGAGCTCACCGAGATGGGCGTCACCCTGCGTGAGGCCACCGCGCCCCTGCTCGAGTGGAGCGTCGCGCATCTGGGCCGGATCGACGACGCCCGCGCCGCCTACGACGCCCGTCCGGAGCAGCCGGGCACACCGCCGGTTGGCTAGGTCCTGTCTCTTCGCCGGGGCCTAACGGGAACCCGGTGTCGTCGCCGGCGTCCGCCGCCACCCTTCTGCGAACGTCGGGAAGTGTCGGATTGGTGGTCGGAGGGCGGGCCGGTCAGCCGAACAGCCGGTGCAGCACCGAGCCCCACGACTCCAGCGCCTGGCTCAGTGCTGAGCCACCGGTCGCAGCTGCCGTCAGTGCCCCCATCGCGGCCCGGGCGAGTCCCCTGTTGCGTTCCCCGGCCGGGGCCGCCGCCGCCTGGGCAAGGTACTCGACGTTGTCCAGAAGGTCGCTTCTGCGGTTGTCGTCCATGTTGTCTGCCACAACGGCCTGCTGCAGAGCTCGCAGGGCCTCCGCCACATCGACGTGGCCTTCCTGGTGGATGCCGGCGACCGTGGAGTGGATGTTGCTGATCCTGGCCGCGAACTGGCCGCCGATGAACGTTCCGCCGCTGAAGGTCATGGACACCTGCGGTTCGGGGGCCTGCTGACCAGAGGCCTCGATGTAGTCGGGCATGCGGGCCTGCACCTCTCTCAGGTAGGAAAGGACGAACACGGTGGAGGCCCGAGCGAGACGACGTGGGTCGGCGACGAGAGGGCTGCGGCAGGCCTTGATGGACCTCTCCGCGTCGCCGTCCAGCCTGACGCCCTGCAGCGAAGACCGGAGTACGGCGTCTGCTTCCTGGGTCCAGGCGAGCGCCTCGGGCCAGTCCGCACGTCCCGTCGACAGGCTCTGCTCCAGGTCCATCCCCTTGGCCACCAGGTCCGCCAGGTCCTCGGCGGCGAGACGGCCGAGGCGTCCTTGCGCCAGTTGCGCGTGCCTCGGGGGCCGGGTTTTCTCAGGCACGACGAGGAGTTCCCCCGGGGGCCGCCTCAGGAGCTGGCCGGTCTCCTTGATGAGGTCGTGCAGGGACTGCACGGCACTCTCGAGATGCCGCCTGCTCTTGTTGTCGGCGTCGTCCGCGTCTTCGTAAGCCCCGATCCCGTAACGGGCGTTGAGGGCATCGCGGATGGTGGGCGGGTGGTAGGACAGGCCGTCCACGGCCTTCCATACCTTGCCCCATGACGTTGTTGCACGAGCGGACGAGTGGTGCCCCGGTGATGATTCCCGGGCCCAGCGAGCTGCGGCTTTCACCGGGCCTCGGGCACCTTCCTTCAGCTGTCCCAGGCCGTCCGGTTCAAGCCAGGTCCTTACTGTCCTGCGCCAGCAACGGCCGAGCCAGGGGGCGATCGCTTGGGCAAGTGCGTCGCCTTCCACCGCGACGTCGCGAAATATCGGGGCCAACCGTTCCTGTGCGATCCGATTCTGACGGCGAATCGCTGTCTGGGCGGCATCCACGTCCATGTCGGAAGACTCTAGGGGCGCGACCGCCTCGTACGGGAGGGGCAGTTCGGGTTCCCACCGTACGAGAACGCCGACGCCCCGGCCTCCGGGGAGGGGGCCGGGAGCCGGGCCCGGTGAGCCGTCAGCCGGTCAGCCGGTCCGGTCGGGCTTCAGGTGCCGGGTGAAGAAGCGGCTCGCGGCGTCCCCCGCGTACTGCGGGACGCCGGTGTGGCCGCCCATGTTGGCGTGCAGGGACTTCTCCTCGGAGCCGAAGGCGTCGAACAGGTCCAGGGACGCCTGGCGGTCGTTGCCCTCGTCGTCCCACTGGAGCAGGACGTGCAGCGGGACGGTGACCTGCCTCGCCTCCTCGAAGGTGACGCGCGGGACCAGGCTGCCCGCGAAGAGGCAGGCCGCCACGATGCGCGGCTCCACCACCGCCAGCCGGACGCCGACGGAGATGATTCCCCCCGAGTACCCGACGGGGCCGCCGATCTCGGGCAGCGACAGGAAGGTGTCCAGCGCCGCCTGCCATTCCGGGACCGCCTGGTCGACCAGCGGCAGAACGAGGGCGTCGACGATCTCGTCGCCGACCGGCTCGCCGGCCTGCATCGCCCGGCGCAGGTCGGCGCGGGCCCGGTCGAGGGCGGGCCGGCTGGGCCGCTCGCCGCTGCCGGGGAGCTCGATGGTGGCCGTGGCGAAGCCCTCCGCCGCGGAGTGCCGGGCCCGGGCCACCAGCCGGGGGTACATCCTGCGCAGCCCGAGCGTGGGCTGGCCGAGGAGGATCAGCGGCACCGGGGCGGAGGCCGAAGCGGCTTCGGGCGTCCACAGGATGCCGGGGATGTCGCCGAGGGTGAATGCGCGTTCGAGGACGCCGTCGTCGAGGCGTTGCTCGGAAGTGATCTGCATGGTCGTGCCTTTCGGGAGTGCACTGGAACGGCGCTCCCGGACGACCTGCCTATCGCCCGACCGTGACCCCGCAGGGGAGCACCCGTGTCGATACTGCGTTCACGGGTACCACCTCCTCGGTCTCTCGCACGGCCTCCGGGAACGTAGCAGGGGCCGCCCCTCGTGCGCCAAGCGTTTTTCCCGGTGCGTGGTCGTCGCGCGCGGAGTCCGTCATGTGCGGTACCGCTCGGCCACTGCCGTGAAGGCGGCCTTGGGTTCCCAGTCCATGTCGGGGTAGGTCCGTCCCCGGCGTCCTTCGAGGAGTTTGACGATGCCCAGGCCGGCCCGGTCCAGGTCGTCCCTGGGGTCGCCGTCCGGACGGTGCGGGTAGCCGGGCAGGGCGAAGAGGAACACGAACGCGCTGTCCACACCCTCGGTCTCGAAGATCTCCAGGAGTTCGCTCAAGTAGGCGGCCTGACCGGCCTCGTCGCGCTCGTAGGTGCCGTTCAGGCGTACCGGGACCCTGGTCCGCGGGTCGTGCTCGACGACGTCCAGCACCCGTCCGCCGCGGTCTCCCGCACCGCGGTAGGCCGCGGTGCCGAAGCCGGTGACGGCGAGCGGCTTGGGCCCCTCGGCCAGAGTGCGCACCGCGTCACGGAAGCGGTCGGCGATCTCGGCGGAGCGGAGCAGTTCGTACGTCACGATGTCGAAGGGGGTCCAGTCGACCTGTTCGAACTGGATGGCCGCGTAGGTGAGCCTGCCCCGGAAGCGTTCGCGGACCTCGGCCGCGGCGTCGCGGAGGAACGCGTTGACGCGTACGCCGAGTTCGCGCATCGTCTCGGCCCGCC
Organism: Streptomyces mayonensis; assembly: GCF_018982965.1. Lineage (GTDB taxonomy): Bacteria > Actinomycetota > Actinomycetes > Streptomycetales > Streptomycetaceae > Streptomyces > Streptomyces mayonensis. Next base: position 52,376 of record NZ_JACBYP010000011.1, read on the forward strand.
GCTCGGGTCGGCCCAGCAGCTGCCCGACCCGTTCCTCGGGGCTCTCGCCGGGCAGGAACCCGTGGTTCATCACGCTCAGTTCGACCCCGGCGACGAACACGACCGCGGCCCCCTGCTGCCGGAGCCGTTCCGCCCGCTCGGCGCAGTCGCGGAAGAGCGTGAGGATCTGCTCGGGTTGCAGTTCCAGCGGGTAGGGCGAGAACCAGACCTCCAGGCCGAGTTCGGCGGCGGCAGCGGCGGCCGACTCCAGCCGGTCCGGGTCGCCGCCGATGATCTGGACGGCGTTGCAGTGCAGGTCGTCGCGGATGACGGCGAGCTCGCGCCGGACCACCGCGGGGTCGAAGTGCTCGCGGGATGTCCGGCCGTGCACGACGAAGCCGGTCTCGTAGGTCATTCCTCTTGCTCGCACGGTGCGTCCTCCTGGGGGCACGGCTGTCGGTTGCAGCGGCCGGTTCCGGCCGTCGGTTCCGGCGGGTCGAGACTGGCAGCAAACATGCGTGCACGCAAGTTTGCGTGGACGCAACTTTGCGGGCGCGCAGCTCTGCGTGGGACGCTGGCACCGTGACGACACCACCACCGGGGCTGCGGGAGCGGAAGAAGCAGGCCACGCGCGAGGCGCTGCGCGCAGCGGCCCTGCGGCTGGCCGTGGAGCGGGGGCCGGACCGGGTACGGGTCGAGGACATCGCCGAGGCGGCCGGGGTCTCGCCGCGCACCTACAACAACTACTTCGCCAGCCGCGAGCAGGCGATCGTCTCCGCCCTCACCGCGGACCGGGAGGCGCGTATCGCGGCGGCGGTCGCGGCCCGGCCCGCCGGGGTGCGCCTGGCCGACGCCGTCACCGAAGCAGTGGTCGAGCAGTACACGAACACCGGCGCGCCCGATCACCGGGTGCTGCCGCTGATCACCACCCGGCCCGCGCTGCGGGACGCGTTCCTCGACACCACCGCCGGCATCGAGGCCCCTCTCGCCGAGGTGATCGCCGAACGCCTGGGCGACGTCGGGGAGGACACGGCCCGTGTCCTCGCGGCCGGCGTCACCGCGGCGGTGCGCATCGCGCTGGAAGGCTGGCTCCGCCCGGCCGGGGGTGCGGGGGCCGGGGAGGCGGGGTCCGCCGAGAGTTCCGCCGGTGGAGGACTGGTCGTGCCCTCCGGCTCGCTGCCCGGCCGGCTCCGTGCGGCGCTGGCCCCGCTCGCGCCCGCGTTCGACGCCGCCGAGCGGAACGCCCGGCCGCGAGAGGGTCCCGCCGGGGTTCCTGTTGAACGGACTCGTCCGTCAGGAGGGCGGCCGAGGTGACGGTTCCGGCCAAGGGGGCAGCGCCTGACGGGTCGTTGCAGGCGGGGACGGTGGTACTGCGCGCCGCCCGATCCGCGACGGCGGCCGGCGTGCCCGGGAACGTCCAGGTCGGTTGTGGTTCCGCGACCGTGCGCCACGGCGGTTCCGGGAATTCTGTCCTGTTTTCGGCGCCCTCCCGTCTTGCCCGGGCACACCGCCGAACCATACTTTCGAGGTCGCTTGCGTGGTCACTGAAGGCATGTGCCCGGACACGCAAGGCCATACGCCCCTTCACTCACCGGGAGATTGCCATGGGTCGCACCGAATCCGTCCTCAAGTCGCGTTTCAAGAGTGCTGGTGCCGCAGTTCACTGTCGCCCCGTCGGCAAGTGAACCCCGGCCGTCTGCGCTGAAGGCAGACGGTTCTGCGCCGGGGGCGGCCACCGGGCCCTCCTCGGCGCGTCGGTACGGGCCGCGACCGGGGAGCGGACGATTTGACCGCAATGAACAGCAAGGCCGTGACGAGCGGCAGGACCGCGGCCACCGGCGAAGCCGCGACGAGTGCCAGGACCGCGGCGACCGGCGAAGCCCTGACAGACGGCGGCGCCCTGACGGGCGGTGAAGCCGCACTCTCGTATCTTGCGCGAGCCTCACCCGGCACCACCGGCACGACCGGCACGACCGGCACCGCCGACGCCACCGGCGATTTCAGGGACGGAACACACCGGATGCGCGAGCCCGGTGACACGCTCGCAGAGTACTTGCCCACGGCGTCACGGATCGGTGTCACGCGGATCGCCGACCTGACCCGGCTCGACACCCTGGGGATCCCCGTCTTCTCCGCCGTACGCCCGCTGTCACGGTCTCTCGTCGTCAGCATGGGAAAGGGGATCACCGAAGCCGCGGCGAAGGCTTCCGCGCTGATGGAGAGCGTGGAGACCTGGCACGCGGAGCAGGTCGAGCCCCGCGGCCCGGCCGCCGCGTACCGGGACCTCCTGGCGGGCGGCGAGCCCGTGATCAACGCCCCGGGACTCCCCTGCGGCCCGGGGACACCCTTCCGGGAAGACGTCGTCTGCTCCTGGGTACCGGGCGTCGACCTGCTGACCGGCACACCCGTGCGGGTGCCCTGGGAGGCGGTGTCCCTGGACCTGTCGCAGCGGGATCCGGCACGTACCGGCCTGTTGCGCGGCTCCAACGGCCTGGCCTCGGGCAACTGCCTGACCGAAGCCGTCCTGCACGCCGTCTGCGAGGTGATCGAGCGGGACGCGGAGAGTCTGTGGCGGCTCGATTCCGAGTTCCGGCGCGTGCGGCTCTCCACGGTCCGCGACGCGAACTGCCTCCGTCTGCTGGGGCGGTTCCGGGACGCGGGCCTGGACGTCGCCGTGTGGGACATCACCTCCGACACGGGCGTTCCCGCCTACGGCTGCACCCTCGTGCCGCGCGACGCGGAGCGCTTCTGGCGCACCGTGGGCGTACACGACGGCTACGGATGCCATCCGTCGCCGGGGATCGCACTGGTACGGGCCCTGACCGAGGCCGCCCAGACGCGCATGGCCTACGTGTCCGGCAGCCGTGACGACCTCCTGCCCGAGGAGTTCGCCGCGTCGTCCGATCCCGCTCTGGTGAGCGAGGCCGCGGCCGAACTGGCCGGCATCGGGGAAACGGAGGACTTCAGGGCCGAGCCCGCCCCGCGCAGCCTCCTCGACGAAGCCGGGGCGGCCGTCGGGGCGCTGTCGCGGGCCGGTGCGGAGCAGGTGGTGCTGGTGGACCTCACCCGCCCCGGTCTCGGGATTCCCGTCGTCAAGATCCTCGTACCCGGCTTCGAGGGCCCGGCCGGAGCGGCCGCGCCGGGCGCCCGCGCGTCCCGGGGAGGGCAGAGGTGAGCACCCGGGTGTTCCTCGGCCCCACACTGGGGCATGCCGACGCCCGGGCGATACTGCCCCGGGCCGACCTGCGCCCGCCCGCCGCGCTGGGCGACGTCCATCGCGGCGTGCGCGACGGCTGCCGTCTGCTCGTCCTCGTCGACGGGTACTTCGAGCACGTACCCGCCGTGTGGCACAAGGAGATCCTGTTCGCCCTGTCCGAGGGGGTGCGGGTCGTCGGAGCGGCGAGCATGGGCGCGCTCAGGGCGGCCGAACTCCACCCCTACGGCATGACCGGAGTCGGCGGCGTCTTCGCGCGTTTCCGGGACGGAGTACTCGACGGCGACGACGAGGTCGCCGTGGCGCACGAGGACGAGGAGCACGGGTTCCGGGCCGTGTCCGAGCCCATGGTGAACGTCCGCGCCGCCCTGGAGACCGCCGAGGCCGAGCAGCGGATCGGCCCGGCGGCCGCGGCGGGGATCGTCGCGGTCGGCACGTCCATGTACTACCCGGAACGCACCTGGGAGAGCCTGCTGCGCGCGGCGGCCACCGAGGTGCGGGAGACCGAACTGGCCGGGCTCAGGGCCTTCCTGGCGGAACGGAAGCCGGACCTGAAGCGCGACGACGCCGTGCAGGCGCTGCGGGCGTGCCAGGCGTCCCGGCTCCCCGACCCCGTACCGGCGCCGGACTTCGTGCGCACCAACGCGTGGGAGTGCTTCCTGGCCGCGCAGGGCGAGCCCTGAGGTGGCCGCCCAGGGCGAGCACTGAGGGCGGCGCCGTGGCCGGGATCCTCAGGGAGAACAGCGACTTCCGCCGCTTCTGGCTGGGCGACGCCGCCAGCCAGTTCGCGGCGCAGGCGGCGACGTTCGGGCTGCCGCTGGTGGCGCTCGAACTGCTGGACCCGTCGACGTTCGAGGTCGGGGTCGTCAACAGCTTCGCCACGTCGGCGTTCCTGCTGGTGGGTCTGCCGGCCGGTGTTCTGGTGGACCGTGCTCCCCGGCTGCGGACCGTCATGGTGTGGGCGGACGTGTGCCGGTGTGCGCTGCTGGCCGTCCTGGCCGCCGGTGCCCTGACCGGGCTGCTGACCCTCACCCAGCTCTACTCGACGGCCCTCCTCGTGGGCACCGCCACCGTCCTGTTCGACGTCGCCCACCAGAGCTATGTGCCGCGCATCGTGCGCCCGGAGGCCCTGATACCGGGCAATGCCCGGATCGCCGCCACCCAGTCCGTCGCCCAGGTCGCGGCGCCGACGGCCGCCGGACTCGTCCTCTCGCTGGTCGGGGCGAAGGCCCTGCCTGCGGTGCTCGCCGGGTGCTTCGCCCTGTCGACGGGCTTCCTCCTGCGTATCCGGGGCCGGGAGGGGGGCGGCACCGCGGTGCGGGTGCGCCCGCGGATGCGGCGGGAGATGGCCGAAGGGCTCGGATACGTACTGAGGACCCCGCTGCTGAGGGCCGTCGCGCTCGGCACGGGGTGGTTCAACCTGTTCGCCCTGGTGATCCAGTCCGTGATCGCGGTGCGGTTCGTCCGGGACCTGGGGCTGACCGCGGGACACGTCGGCCTCTATTTCGCCCTGGGTGCCTGCGGAAGCGTCGGCGGGGCCATGAGCGCCCGGCTCTGGGCGAAGCTCCTCGGTGAGGAGCGGGTCATCTGGGTGGCCTCCGCCTTCACCGCGCCCTTCGCGCTGCTGATCGCGGTGGCCGACGACGCCTCCACCTTCGTCCTGGCGGGCCTCGGGTACTTCGTGATGGCGGGCGGTGCCACCGTCTACAACGTCGCCCAGCTCAGTCTCCGGCAGCGGATCTGTCCGCCCGAGCTGCTCGGGCGGATGAACGCCAGCATCCGTTTCCTGGTGTGGGGCACGATGCCGCTCGGCGGGCTGCTGGGCGGGGCGATCGGTTCGGCCTGGTCGGCGAGGACCGCCCTCGTGGTCGGCGCGGTCGGGGTGTCCTGCGCCTGTCTTCCCCTGCTCGTCTGGTCCGTGCGGCACGGACCGGACGCCGGTGGGAGGCCTTCCCCGCACGACGACGTGGCCGCGGAGGAAGGCAGGCCCGCCCCATGACCGCTCCCGGGGAGGACGACGGCCCCGGCACGCCCTACCCGCCGGGAACCGCCGGAAAATGAGGAGTGACGACGCATGCCCGCTGTTCCCGAAGGACCGTCCGCCGTTCCCGAAGGACCGTCCGCCGTTCCCGAGCGGCCGTCCGCTGTGCCCGGACGGTCGTCCGCCGTTCCCGGGCCGGATCCGAACCGTGCACCGCGTACCGCCGCCGCGGGCCGGGAGGCAGCGCTCAACGCCGAGACGCGACTGGCCAAACGGCTCTCCGAAGCGGGCGTGCACTTCGAAGGACGCGCCTACCCCGTCTCACCGCAGCCGCTGGTCCTCGACGAGGCGCAGGCCGGCCGCGTCACCTCGGCCGCCGAAGCCCTGCACCGGGTACTGGACCGGGTGGTCGACGCCTACCTGGCCAGTGCGGAGGTGCGCCGCCACTTCCCTCACTACCTGCCGTACTCCCGGCTGCTGACACCGCCGGTCCGGTTGCGGCCGGCCGCACGCATCTGCCGGTTCGACGGCGTCACGGGCCGCGACGGCACCTACCGGATCATGGAGACGAACACCGCGTGCCCGGGCGGAGTGATCCAGAACGGGATCACGGCCCGCCTGTGGCGACAGGAGTGCGGCCCCGCCCGGGGCGACGGCCCGGGGCGGTCGGTTCCGCAGGAACTGGAGACGAACCGGTACGCGTTCACCGAGCAGCTGCTGCGGAGCCACCACGAGCAGTTCGGCCGACAGGCCGGGTTCGCCGTGGTGGTGAACCTGCACGGCCGCTTCACCAACGAGGTCGACTGGATGCTGGCCCAGTTCCGCGAACACGGCCTGCGGGCGGAACGCGTCGAGGCGGCCGAGCTGAAGTACCGCGGGGGCCGCCTCACCTGGCGGGGCTCCGCGGTCGACCTGGCCTACCACAAGCTCGACCAACTGGACCTGGTCCGCGAGGAGTCGGCGGCCGCCCAGCTGCGGGCGGCCGCCGACGGCGCGGTCTGCTGCCTGAACCCGCTGATCTCGCAGTGCGTCCTGGAGGACAAGGCCGTACTCGCCCTTCTCGGCGACGAACGCTTCGCGGACGTCCTGGGGCTCCCGCACGCCGAACGGGCCGTCGTCGAGCGGCACGTGCCCTGGACCCGCGTCGTCGAGCAGCGCGAGACCACGGGCCCGGACGGTGCGACGGTCGCCCTCCTGGACTTCGCCGCCGAGGCCCGTACGCGGCTGGTCCTCAAACCGCGTCACCTCACCCGCGGCGAGGGCGTGCTGGTGGGCCGCTGGACCGACGCCCGCACCTGGCAGTCGCTGCTCGGCCGGGCCGCGCGCACCCGGGACCACGTGGTCCAGGACTACCTGCCGCTGTCCGTCCGCCGCGTCGCCGCCTCCGGAGCGACCGGCGGCGGCGACATGATGCACGGGCTGGACGTCTACCTGTTCGGCGGGAAGGCGGTCGGATTCCAGTGCCGTGCCTCCTACGACCCGGTCACCAACATCGGGCGCCGCGGAGTGCTGCTGCCCGTCGAGGTCCGCCGCTCCCCCGGCCACGCATGAAGACGTACGGCCGGACGACTCACGGAGGAACCATGCCCGTACCGACGGTCTGGATCGTCGACCGCTGGGAGGACGCGTCCGACCCGGCGTGGGAGGTCGCCGCGCTCCGGCAGTCCCTCGCCGAGCGGGACGTCCGCGCCGAGGTCGTGGACTGGGAGCAGCTCCGCTTCGGCCTCTCCCGCGACACACTGCTCCGGTCCGGGCGCGAGTCCGGCCTCCCCGACGCCATGGTGATCCGGTCCCAGGTCCTCACCCGCCACACGGCCGGGTCCGTCGCGCTGCTCTACGACTCGTTCGACCACCTCGAGGACTGCGGTGTCCGCCTGATCAACCGGGCGACGGCGCTGCGGACCACCGAGAACAAGATGCGCCAGGCCCAGACGCTCCACGCGGCCGGCATACCCGTGCCGGACACCCGGCTCGTCCACTCGGTGGACCACGTCGGCCAGTGCATGCGCGACTGGGGCGAGATCGTCCTGAAGCCGGTCCACGGCCACGCCTCGATCGACGTGGTCCGCATGCGCCCCAAGGGGGTCGGGCACGCGGACGGTGAACTGCTCGGCACCCGCGAGGAGATCACGGCCTGGCACCTCCTGGAGCACCACGGCGTCCTGTGCGCCCAGCCCTACGTCCCGAACCCGGGGCGTGACGTACGGCTGACCGTCATGGGCGGCACCGTGGCCGCCGCGGTCACGCATGTCAGCACGTCCTCCGACGGCAGCGTGCGCCACCTCCTGCACCCCTACGCCACCGCGCGCGTCGAGTCCCTGCCCCGGTTCGAGCACGCGGCGCTCGCCGCGACGGCCGCGCTGGGGCTCGACGTGGCGACCGTCGACCTCGTCGAGGGTCCGGACGGCCCGGTGGTCATCGAGGTCAACCCCACGGCCACCCTCTGGCGCCCCTTGGAGGGCACCGACTTCGACCTGACCGAGGACGGCATCACGCGGGAGCACGCCCGAGTGGTCTCCGCGGCCGTGGCACACGGGCCGCAGCGGTAGGGGCCGCCGGGGCCGGTGTTCACGGTGCCGCTCGCGCGTCGGCGGACCCGAACGGCACCGGCACCGCGTCACCGGCGGAGCGTCACCCGCAGGACGTCACCGGCGGGGCGTCACCGGCGGGGCCTCACCCGCGGGTCGTGAGGCTTCGCCGGTACGACCGGAACGCGTACGCGATCACGGCGGCCAGGACGACGACGGCGACGCCCAGTGTCGCCCCGTCGAAGTCGGCCGACGCGTTCTCGTCCGAGCCGTCGGCCGTGACGTTCGGCAGGAAGTTCCACACCGTGTGGAAGGCGCAGGTGCGCCAGAGAGCGCCGTCGGCGAGGGCCCAGAGGGCCAGGGCGCAGCCCAGCATGAACGTCATCAGGATGTACGCGGCGGGGGCGTCGGGGTTCGCCAGGTGGGCGCACGCGAAGAGGAGGGAGCTGCCCAGCACACCGGCCGTGACGCCCCAGCGCGCCGTCGTTCTCGGCAGGAGGAAGCCGCGGAAGAGCACCTCTTCGGTGGACGCCTGCACCGTGAACGCGACGAGGAGCAGCACGGCGGTGCCCAGGGCGGCAGGACTGCCCTGGCCGGCGTCCCGCGCGCCGCCGCCCACGGCGCCGGCGCCGATGTTGAGCACCAGGAGCGCGACGACGGCCGCGCCGGCGCCCAGCAGGGCCTTCCGGGCGGCCCCGGGTCCCGCGAAGCCCAGGGACGAGAAGGGGCGCCGCTCCCGGACGGTGGTCCACACGCCGATGAGGGCCAGCGTCGGGACGAAGGCCGCGAAGCACTGGACCACCAGGCCGGCGTGCGAGGCGCGTTCCACGCCGGACCGGTTCACGACCAGCCAGCCGATGCCCTGTCCGACGGCCAGGCACACGGCCACCACCAGGACGGCCGGCAGCGGGCCTGGGCCCGTCCGTACCGCTGTGCCCTCGTTCGTAGGCGCACGCAGGTCGGTCATTCGGCCACCCCTCCGGATCGGTGCATGGTGCAGGGAACCCCCGATCCTCGTAGGAGCCGGGACCGCCCGCAGCGCCGGTTGCTCCACACCGGTGACGAACGGGGCCGGCGTGGCCGGTGGCACGGCGTGCGGCCGCGGCACACCGCGGAGCCCGTCACGACGGAGGACGACGCTCCACCTTCCCTCTCCGGACCTCGTCGTCGTACGCGCGGGGTGCGGATGCGCGGGAACGGGCGGATCCTGGGGGCATGGCCAGGCGTCCTGTAGTGGTGGGCCGGCCGTCGCCGGGCGGCGGTCGGCGGGTCCGTGCGGACGGCGAGATCCTGGGCCTCGCGCACGGGCTGCGTGACGTGGCGGAATTCCTGCGGCGGGCCGGTCTTGAGGACGTCGACGTGGAGACGTCCGAGCTGATCGAGTGGCGGGGCGGCGGCCCGGAGGTCTGGTCGGTGCGGAGCGGGTGACGGTCCCGCGGGGATCGGTCCCCTGAGCCTCAGGCCTCTCCGGTCCCCTCAGGCCCTCTCCGGTTCCCTCAGACGGACAACCGCGCCGCGAGGTCCCGGAGCCGTGCCGCGGCCTCGGCCGCCTGGTCGCCGGTGATCGCCGCACCCGGCATCCGGCTCAGCCGCTCGACCTGGCCGGCGAGGCGCAGGTACTCCCGGTGGGCGTGTTCCCCGCCTCTCTCCGCGCCCCCACGCCCCCGAGCACCCGTGCCCCGTGCGGCTGAGAACCAGCGTAGTGCGGTACTCGCCGTGCGCGGCGGGACGAACGTACGACCGGACGAACGTACGGCAGGACGGCAATGGTCGCGTGCCGTGTGTGGTCCGGGCGTGCCGTCCGGCGCCCGGGCTCCGCGGCGTCAGGCCGACTGTTCGGCCCGGTCGCGCAGGGCCTGTTCGACGGCCTCCTGTACGCGGGCGTCCTCGCGGGACTTGCGGCGGGCCCGGTTGCGGCGGCGCAGGACGTACGTGGCCACGGCGGCGGCCGCGACGAGGGCGAGGAGCAGCAGGAGGGCCCACGGCACCGCCCAGCCGGTGGTGGTGGCGCGGACCGGCTTCAGGGAGGTCTCGGAGCCGGCCGCGTCGGTGATGACGGGGGTGACCGTCGCCTCGGCGGTGAGGCGGAAGGCCGGGGTGACGTCGTGCACCGGGATCCGCACCTTCCACTTCTCTCCGGGGAGCAGCTCCGGCGGGGCGGCGATCTTGCCGGCGTCGGTGCTCAGCCATCCGAAGGGGCCGGTGAGGGTGACGTTCTGGGTGCCGGACAGGAGGGCGTTGCCGGTGTTGTGGAGGGTGTAGGTGACGGTGGCGTCGCCCCGGCCGAAGGGGTTGGCGGTGCCGCCGTAGTCGACGTGCAGGTCCTCGACGGCGAGCGTGGGCTTCAGGGCGCCGCTCACCCGCAGCTTGACGCGGATGCCGAGGCGGCGGTCGACGGCGATGCCCTCGGTGTCGCCGGGCTGCCGCAGGGAGGTGAGGATGCCGCCGACGTAGTCGCCGGGGGTGGCGTTGTCGGGGACGGCGACGGTGAAGGGGATCTCGGCGGTCTTGCCCGGGGCGACCTTGACGGTGTCGCGGCCGGCCTTCAGCCAGGTGCCGACGCCGGTGGACTTCTCGCCGTGGGTGAGGAGGTCGAGTTGGCCCTTCTCGGTGGTGTAGCCGTCGGCGGCGTAGACCGCGAGGGTGAGGTCGGTCTTGCCGCGGTTGGCGACGACCATGGCGTCCTCGACCTCGCCGCCGGGGTTGACGCCGTAGCTGAAGCTGGAGCGGTCGTCGCCGTAGGAGTTGGAGGCCGTCCGCACGGTCCAGGTGACCTCGCCGTCGGCCGCGCGGGCGGGGGCGGGGGTGAGACCGGTGAACGCCAGGGCCGCCAGGAGGGCCGGCAGCAGGACCAGCAGCAAGGTCGTGGCCGGGGGGCGGCGGTGGGGTGCGCGGGTGTGCATGTCGGGGTTCTCCTGGAGGGGGCGGGGCGGGCGGCCCGGTCGGCCGGTCCCGCCCCGCCGGGGTGACGGGAGTCGGGTCAGCTGCTCAGCGCGGTGATGGTGAGGGTCGCGCGGTAACCGCCCTTGCCGACGGTGTCCGGGATCTTGAGGTCGAGGCCGGCGCCCAGCTTGGCCTTGCCGCGGGCGTGGCCCTGCTCGGCGGAGCCCAGACCGCGGGAGACGGACAGGCCCTTGCCCTCGTCGTCGTAGCCGGAGGCCACGGACGCGCCCGCCTTGGCACCGGCGCCCGGGTCGAGGACGTACGGCGACCAGCCCAGGTAGGAGCCGGAGAACGTCTTGTCGGCGTCCTTGAAGTCGCTCACGTTGGCCGACACCGACCACGGGGAGAGCGAGCGGCGGGTGTCGGAGACGACGATCGGGTTGATCTTGCCGTTGGCGGTGAAGTGGTCGCCGCCGGCCTCCTTGGCGGTGCCCAGGTCGACCAGGCCGTTGTAGCCGTCGATGGTCCAGCCGAACTCGCCCGGCGCCGGCTCGGGCACGTCGACCTGGAGCTGCTGGCCGTCACCGTGGTGCGGGTGGATGGTGAACTTGTCGACGACCGAGCCGACCGGCTGGTCCTTGCTGGTGTTGTTGCACCAGTTGCCGTTCTCGACGGAGGCGTTGGGGGCCGCGCAGGTGCCGCTGCGGAGGTTCTCCACGACGAGCTTGTCGTTCTTGACCTGGACCTTCATGTAGGAGCGGACGTGCTCCTGGTTCTGCACCGAGTTGTACCAGTAGCGGTCCGGGTCGCTGGGGTCCGCGCCGTTGCCCGAGCCGCTGGTGCCGCTGTCGTCGGGCTTGGTGATGTCGTAGTACTTCGAGCCGGAGGCCGAGTTGGCGGTGACGTAGAGGACGCCGCCGGGGCCCGGGTAGATGTCGCCCTGGCCGGGCTTCTCGTCCGGGTTCGCCCTCTCGCCGTTCTTGATCTCGTAGCTGCGGGAGTAGCTGTGGTCGTGGCCCTGGAGGACCACGTCGACGCCCAGCTTCGAGATGGTGGCCGGCAGGTCGGCCCGGCGCGCCTTGTTGTCCTTGTCCTTGGCGTGCGAGGCGGGCGAGTAGATCGAGTGGTGGAAGACGAGCACCTTCCACTTCGCCTCGTCGCCGTGCTGGTTGACGACGTCGGAGATGTACTTGGCGTGCGCCGCGTCACCGCCGCCGCCCTGCGAGGTGGCGTAGCTGTTGCTGTTGATGTCGATGAACAGCACATCCTTGTAGATGTACCAGTAGTTGCCGCCGGACGTGTTGGAGTCCGGGTCGCCGTTGGCGTAGTACTCGCCGGAGCGGTCCGTGTTCGGCATGGCGAAGTGCTGCTCGTACGCCTTGCTGCCGACGTCGTGGTTGCCGATGGTGGCGGCGACCGGGTACTGGCGGAGCTGGTCGGGGGCGAGGAAGCCGTCCCACTGGGTCTCGTTGCCGGCGCTCTCGACCTGGTCGCCCGCGGAGACGAGGAGTTCGGCGTCCGGGTTCGCCTTGTAGGCGACGTCCAGGGTGTCCTTCCAGCCGGCGGTGTCCTTGGCAACGTTGCCGGAGGACCCGATCTGCGGGTCGCCGAAGAAGAGGAAGTCGTACTCGCCCTCGAAGTCCTGCGTCCGGAAGGCGTACGTGGACGACCAGTTGCCCTCGCTGCCGACCCGGTAGGAGTAGGCGGTGTTCTCCTTGAGGCCGGTGATGGTGGCGTTGCGGTGGTGGCCGCCGTTCACCGTGTTCGCGGCGCCCAGGGCGTCGAAGGTGGCCGCGTCGGCGGGGAAGGCGCCGCCGGTCAGCCGGGCGGTGGGGGCGACCTGGATCTTCTGGGCGGTGTCGGCGGAGGAGTACCAGCTGACGGTGCGCTGGGTCTCGTTGGCGCCGACGCCGAGGACGATGCCGGTCAGGGTGGCGGACTCGGCCGCGGCCGCGGGAACCGTGAGTGCGCCGCCCAGGGACACGGTGAGTCCGAGGACGGCCGCGGTGGCGCCGGTGGCCATGCGGCGACGCACGGACCGGCCGGCCCGTGCTGAGGATATGGATCTCATGAAGTGTCGTTTCTTCCGCTCTTCCGTGCACTTGTGTGCGTGCTGTGGAGATCGTCAAGCTCTCCGGGAGAGGTGAAGACCGGGCGAACGCGGCCTTGGAGATGGTTGAACATCGGAGCTTGTCCTGGTCGCGGGCGCGGCTCCGGGGCCCGCGGTGAACCGGAGGGGACCGGCCGGCGAACCGTGTACGAACATGTGGGCGTTCGGGGGTCCGGCGTTGGAGATGCGCGGAACCGGCGGCGCAGGATGAGCAGCGCCGGGGCACAGCGCCCCCGTACCGCTTCCACCGTCTACCGCTGCCACCACACCTCCGGAGGGACGATCCCTTGCGCCGCCCGTACCTGGCCGCCGCCGCCCTGACCGCGGCCGCCGTTCTGCTCACCGGATGCGGCTCGGGCGACGACGGGTCGCCGTCGCGTCCGGCACCCTCCGCCGTGGGCCGGCTGGGGGCGGGGTTCGTCGCCCCGGGGACCACCCCCGCGCCGGAGTCCACCATCACGCCGCAGCCGGGTTCCTGGGACGGCGTGCGGCCCTCCGACGGGTACCGCGTGACCCTGGTGACGGCGGGCGACGCGCGGCCCACCCGGACGGTGGTGGCGGCGGTCGAGGAGTGGGCCGAGGAGCAGGACGTCGACCTGGAGACCGTGACCGCGGCCGGCGCCTCCGACCTCGTACCGGCCCTCACGCGGGCCATGGACACGGACGCCGACCTGATCGTCAGCGCCGGCGACGACCTCGTCGACCCGCTCGTCAACGTCACCCCGAACCATCTCGACCAGCAGTTCCTCGTCGTCGGCGCGGAGTTGGCCGAGCCCACGGAGAACGTCACGGCCGTCGACTGGACCGGCGCCTCCTTCCGCGGCGAGGGCCTCGGCACGCCCTCCGCCTACGACGCCGCGTCCTTCACCCCGGAGCGCTGCGCGGCGGCGGTACGGGCGGGGACGGCGGCGGTGCTGTCGGGGCGGACGGGGATCGTGGTGTGGATGGACGACTTCTAGCCGGCCGGGGCCGGCTCTCCGGCCGCCTGCCGCCTGCGTCCTGCCGCGTCCCGCCGACTGGGCAGCGGGAAGCGGGGGAGCTTCGCACCCGGCGTGTTCCGCGGTGTCCGCCGGGAGTTTCCCTGCCGCGCCCCTGGTGTTGATCATGCCTGGCTACCTTCGCCTCGCCCGGTCCGGCAGCAGGAGAGGTAATTTCCATGAGCGCCCCTGTCCACCGCACCCCCGAGCGCCCCTCCGCGGTCGCCCTGACGTCGGCCCGGGAGCGCCGGGAGGGGAGCCGGACCGGGAGCCCGTCCAGAAACCCGGCGGAGCACGTCCTCCTCGGACTCCAGGCCAAGGCCGGCAACCGGGCCGCGACCGCGGCGGTGCAGCGTGCCCGGGGCCAGGGCACGGGGAAGGCAGCGGACAAGGCGGCGGACAGGGCGCCGGACAAGGGGAAGGCGCCGGAGAACGGCGGCGGATCCGCCGGGGCGAAGACGAAGTCGAAGAAGAACTACCGCGACCGGATCTCCGGGCTCCTCGACCGGCTCAAGAAGAACCTGGACACCATCGACACCTGGGTCAAGGGCGTGCAGACCCCCGGCAACGCCGGCATGACCCAGCAGGCCTCCGCCTCCGGCGACGCGGTCCTCAAGGACTCCGCCGCCGTCTCCGGGACCTCGGCCGCGGGAATGAACCTCGCCACGGAGCTTCCCGGCACCGCGGTCAACGCCCTCGACTGGCACAAGTCCAGGAAGGCGGCCCAGGCGAACCCGACCGGGGTCAAGCACCACACGAACGCCCGGAGGGCCGACGTCAAGGGGGCCGACACGGTCGTCGGTGCCGCGAGTTCGGGGAACTACGCCGCCGCCATCGCCAAGGAGGCGACCAAGGTGCAGCACGCCGCGGACGCCGCCATGGCGGCCGAGGCGAGCGGTGTCACCAGCACCGCCGTCGGCATGGCGAAGGGCATCCGCTCGGGTTTCCGCATCGGCGGAGCGATCGGCAAGCTGAAGAAGGTGAAGGCTATGGGCGACCCCGAGGTCGTCCACGCGGAGTCCCTGGCCGAGCTGGACAGACAGCGGATCGAGGCCAACTGGGCGGCGGCGCGGGCCTACGTCAGCCTGGACTCGTACTGGCGCGAGGACAACCCCGACGGACTGACCGGTGTCTCCGACGCCCTCGACGGCGCCGCGGAGGCCATGAGCGGCGCCCGTGAAGCCGCCCAGACCTACGACCAGGCCGGCAAGAACGTGCAGCGGCTGGGCTCCGCCCAGAAGTTCGTGAAGCAGAAGCAGATCAACAAGATCGCCAAGGAGTCGGCCGGCGGCGCGCTGAGCGAGCCCCTCAAGGCCGGAGCGGGCGCCGTGACGCTGGCGAACGCCGTGATGGCGGGCAGCGTACTGGCGAGCAACCCGGTCGGCTGGGGCCTCGCCGGGGCCGGCGGCGGTCTGATCCTCGGCGTCACCCTGTACAAGGCGCTGCGCGCCGTCACGAAGCGCTACGAGGAGGCCCACCACCCCGAGCGCTGGGCACTGGAGGGCGAGACCCCGGAGGCCAGGTCCCGCAGCGAATCGCTGGGGCACGCCCTGAAGTTCTGGCAGAAGGTGTCGAAGGGCGAGCGCCGGTTCGTCGCACACGAGATCTACTCGCTGGCGGCGGGCCCCGACATCCCGGGGAGCGGCAAGAACACGGAGGAGATGCGGCAGTCCGGCATGTCCCTGCTCATCGCCCTGAAGGCGGGACCCAAGCAGCACAAGGTGGACGACGCGAAGTGGGTGGAGAGCCTCAACGACCCCAAGCAGAAGGACGCCTGGATCAAGGAGATCACCGAGCTGCTGGCCTCGGGGTGACGGGGCGGGGGCACCGCCACCCCGGCCGGATCAGGCGGCGGACGTCCGTTCGCGCAGTGCGTCCCGCAGGACGTCCCGCACACCGGCCGGCTCGCGGCCCAGCAACCGGGCCAGCGTCGGGTCGGTCACCGAGAACTCCCCCGCGCGGGCGGCCGCGAAGATGCCCAGGACCTGGTCGGCGTAGATCTCGGGGACGCCGTGGCCGACCAGCTGGTCCCGGAAGGCGCCGTCCGGTGCGGTGGTCCTGGTGAAGGTGCGGCCCGTCAGCTCCGTGGCGATCTCCGCGATGTCGTCGAAGGCGAGGGCGCTCGACGCGGTGAGGGGCGGGGTGGGGCCCTCGAAGCGGCCCTCGTCGGCCAGGACGGCGGCGGTCGCCTCGGCGAGGTCGGCGTGCGCGGTCCAGGCGACCGGCCCGTCCGCGGGGAGCACGATCTCGCCGTTCGGCAGGGCGCGGTCGAGGAAGTTCACCGCGCTGGCGGCGTAGAAGCCGTTGCGCAGTGAGGTGTGGGGGACTCCGCTGTCGCGCAGGATCGCCTCGGTGGCCGCGTGGTCGCGGCACGCCTGGAAGTGCGACGCCTCGCCGGCCCCCATCTGGCTGGTGTAGAGGATGCGGCGGGCCCCCGCCGCGACGGCCGCCCCGATCGCGGTGCGGTGCAGGTCGACGCACTCCTGGCCCATCCTGTCCGCCGATACGACAAGGATCTGGGAGGCGCCCTCGAAGGCGTGGGCGAGGCTCCCGGCGTCCGTGAAGCTGCCCTGCCGCACTCGTACGCCACGGTCGGCGAAGGCCCGCGCCCGCGGCTTCTGCGGGTCGCGGACGCTGACGCCGACCCGGTCGGCCGGGACGCGGGTGAGCAGGTGCTCGACGATCTGCTGCCCCAGCTTTCCGGTGGCTCCGGTCACGATGATCATGTTCTGCTCCAGTACTCGGGGATCTAGTGGCTCGGTGGTCTGTTGCTCAGTGGCCTGATGCTCAGTGGCCTGGTGCTCAGAGGTCCGTACTCAGCGGTCTTTCGCCCAAGCGGTCTGCCGCTCGGAGAGCTGTCGCCCAGGCGTCTGTTTCCACTGGTCCGGACGGACCGTTTCCAGTGGAGTTTCCAGCGGAAACACTTACACGGTAACACCGATAATTCCGACGAACACAAGAACGCGATATCGTCGATACATGCCATCTCGTTCCGACCAGACCCGGCAGCGGGTCATCGAGGCCGCCATCGGCCTGCTGGCGCGCGGGGGGCGCGACGCGGTCACCACGCGTGCGGTCGCCGAGGCGGCAGGGCTCCAGCCGCCCGCGATCTACCGGCTCTTCGGCGACAAGGAAGGGCTGCTGGACGCGGTGGCCGAACACGGCTTCGCGACCTTCCTCGCCTCCAAGCGCGTCGACCCCGACCCGCCGGACCCCATCGCCGACCTGCGGGCGGGCTGGGACGTCGCCGTCGAGTTCGGGCTGGCCCATCCCGCGCTGTACACGCTGATGTACACCGAACCCACCAGGACGGAGTCGGCCGCCTTCCGGACCGGCATGGGGGTCCTGATGGGCCGGATCCGGCGCCTGGCCGCCGGCGGCTGGCTCCGCGTGGGCGAGGAACTCGCGGCCCAGATCATCCACGCCACGGCGCGCGGCGCGGTGCTCACCTGGCTGTCGCTGCCCGAAGAGCGGCGTGATCCGGCCCTGTTCGCCACCCTGCGGGAGTCCATGGTCGCCGCCGTCACCGTCGAACAGCCGGCCGTACGCGACTCCGGTCCGGCCGGGGCGGCCCGCGCCCTGCGCGCCGCCCTTCCCGAGCAGTCACCGCTCAGCGACGCGGAACAGCGACTGCTGACGGAGTGGCTGGGGCGTCTCGCCGACGGCGGCTGATCACACACGCGGTCGTTCCTCGCACCCGCGATCGGACCTGGCGCGGGCGGATTCCCCCTTTGTCCGCGCCGCCTAGCAGGCTGTCGCCCGGAAGGCCAACGCCCTTTTCAGCCATCGGGGTTCTGCCGCCATCCGGGTATTTTTCGCGCCATTCCGCTTGCGGTTCCGCCGCATGGTCACGAGGCTGACACGACGAGTGAGCACAAGGGGTATGGTCCGTTCCCGTACGCCGAACGCCGGTCGCGGATACGGGAGTTCGGGGCGGCTTGGGCTGCGCGGTCCTGCGCCGCTTCGAGTCCGCGTCGTCGTCACCCCTGCTCGCACAGGCCCTCGCGTGTCCTTGGAGTTCCATGTCGTGCGCCCTCACCGCCGTCCGCGTCGCCGGTCCCGCGGCACGTGGCGGCCCCCGTAGACACCGGTCCGCTCCGGCCTGTTGAGAGCCCCCGCCGGGCCGGGCGCCACCCGCCCCTCGCGCCGCCCCGCCTCGGCCGCCTCCCCCACACCGACGGCTTCCGATCCGTGAGGACCTGATGACTGAACTGATTCTGACCGTCACCGCGTTGCTGGCGGTGGCCGCGGTCGGGGCCGCCTGGCGATTCAGGCGCACGGGCGACCAGGCCCGGCGCCGGGCCGACCAGCTGCGCGAGCACGCCGACCGGCTCACCCTGCAACTCGTCGCGGCCGAGCAGTGCGTGGGGCACCTGTCCGCCACCGTGATCCCGGCCACCGCGAAGGGCGGGCAGGGCGGCGCGGCCCCCGAGGCCGGGCTCATGGTGCCGGCCGCGCTCGACGGGACACCGCTGGCCGAGCGGCTGCGTGCCGTGCCCGCCACCGTGGCCTCGGCGGTGGACGCCGTACGGACTCAGGAGCGGGCGGCCGCCGACCGGGTCGCGGCGAACACCGCCGACCAGGTGCGGCAGGACGCCGAGCAGCAGGTCGCGCAGGTGCGGCAGGACACCGAACGGCAGATCGAGCAGGTCCGCCAGGAGTCCGTCGGCGTGGCACGGGCCGCCGTACGCGGCTTCGCCAACAACGTCGTGGCGCGTTCGGCACGGCTCGGCCGGACCGTCAGCCAGGGCGTACGGCGGCACATCTCCGACGAGGCGTACGCGACGCTGGTGGAGATCGACCACCTCGCGCAGCAGATGCTGCTCACCGCGTCGGGATACGCCGTGCTCGCCGGGGACAAGCTGTCGCGGCGCTGGCCCGCCACCACGCTGACCGACATCGTGCGCGCGGCCATGGGCCGGATCGAGGGGTACGAGCGGATCAAGCACCCCGAGATGGGTGCCGTGGTCGTCGAGGGGCGCGCGGTGGAGGGCGTCGTGCACGCGGTCGCCGTACTGCTGGACAACGCGCTGCGGTACTCGCCGCCGGCCGCCAGTGTCCACGTCTCGCTCGAACAGGGGCACCACGCCTGCTTCCTGATCGTGGACGACGCCGGGCTGCGCATGGACGACGAGCGGCTGCTGTGGGCCAGCGACGTGATGTCCGGCGAGCAGCGGGACGACATCACCCGCCTCGGCGCGCACCCCCAGACCGGGCTGCGCGTGGCCTCCCTGCTGGCGGAGAGTTACGGCTTCCGTGTCGAGCTGACCGCGCCGAACATCTACCAGGGAACCCGGGCCATGGTCGTCCTGCCGAAGAACCTGCTCGTCGACCCTTCGGCGGCCCACCCCGCGGTCCACGCGGCCGACCGGCCCGCCGTCGCGTCCTCCGGCGCGTCCTCCGTCACGCCGGACGGCGCCCCCGCCGGCATCGTCCCCGCACCGTCGGCACCGGTCGACGAGCCGGCCCCGCCGGTACCCGCACCCGCCCCGGCGGCGCAGTCCTCGGCCCCCTTCGCGGCGGAGCCCGCGGCCGCCGGTCCCGCACCGGAGGCCGTAGCCGGGCCCGTGGAGGAGCAGGAACCGGCACACGAGCGCCCCGGGTTCACACGGGAACCGGCCTCGGCCTACGAGCGTCCGGAGTTCACACGGGAACCGGCCTACGAGCGCGCGGAGTCCGCACAGGAGTCGGCGCACCGGCAGCCGGAGCACGAACGGGACCACGGCTACGAGTCCGTCCACGGGCCGGCCGACGCACACCCCGCCCCGGCCACGGCACCGACCGCTTCCGCCTCCGCGTCCGCCTCCACCGAGCCCGCACCCGGGCCCGCCACCCCCGGGGCCGGCACCTCCGCGGCCACCGGCCCCGCGGCCACCACCGCCAGCGGTCTGACCGTCCGCAGGCGCTCCACCGCCCCCGCACCCGCGCGCCGACCCGCCGCGCCCGACGCCACCGAGCCCGGCCGGCCCGCCGTCGCCGCGGCCTGGGCGGCGGGGACGCGGCGCGGCCGGCAGGGGGACGCCACCGGGCCCGCCGGCACCGACGCCACGCACACCGCCGGCCGCGACGCCGCTCACGACGAAGGACACTGACCGTGCAAGACACACACACCAACAGCCTCGGCTGGCTGCTCGACCAGGAACTCGGCACCGTCGAGGGCGTCCGCTACGCCGTGCTGATGAGCAGCGACGGCCTGCTGAAGGCCCGCACCGAGACGATCGGCCAGGACGACGGGGAGAAGTTCGCCGCGCTGACGGCGGCGCTGCGGGCGGCGGGCAAGGCCTGGGACGAGTTCACCGGCGGGGCGGGCATGCGACAGCTGCTGATCGAGTCGGTCGGCTGCATCGGCCTGACCACCACCGCCGCGAAGAACACCATGCTGTCGGTGTGCACCACCGGACCCGACGCCGACGTCGGCCTGATCTCCCACCACATGGTGCGGCTCGCCACCCGGGTCGGACACGAACTGGCCACGGAGGAGCGCGTCCCGGTCACGGACGGCGGCTCACCGGTATGAGCGGGCCGCGGCGCGACCCCGACATGGTCCGGCCCTACGTCCGTACTCAGGGCCGGATCCGCGCACGCGACGACGTGCGCCTGGAGAGCGTGGTCATCGCCGCGACCGGCCCCACGGACACCCTCCCCCCGGACGCCCGCCGGGTGATGCGGCTCTTCGCCGGCGCGGACGGCGGCCTGGCCGTCGCCGACATCGCCGCCGCGCTGGAACTGCCGCCCTCCACGGTGCGCATCCTCGTCTCCTCGCTGATGGACTCCGGCCACCTCACGAGCCCCGTCCCCGCCGCCGAGGACCAGCCCGACTTCGACCTGCTCCAGGAGGTACTCCGTGGACTCCGCTCCATGGTCTGACCGGTCCGACCCGTCCGTCACCTACGTCCCGGCCACGGTGACCCGGTCGGCCAAGATCGTGGTCGCGGGCGGCTTCGGCGTCGGCAAGACGACACTGATCGGCAGCGTCTCGGAGGTACGGCCGCTGCGGATGGAGGAGCCGATCACGCAGGCCAGCGCCGGTGTCGACGACCTGCGCCGCGCCCCGTACAAGACGACGACCACCGTGGCGATGGACTTCGGCCGCATCCACATGGCGGGCGGCCGGATCGCGCTGTACCTGTTCGGGCTGCCGGGGCAGTCCCGTTTCCAGCCGCTGTGGGAGGACCTGGCCGAGGGCGCCCTCGGCTGCCTCGTGCTGGCCGACACCCGCGACCTCGACGCCTCCCACGACGCCCTCGGCCTGCTGGACGGCGCGCGCATCCCGTACGCCGTCGCCATCAACACCTTCCCCGGCGCCCCGGGTTACCCCGAGGAAGAGCTGCGCGAGGCGCTCGCCCTCGACCCCGGCACCCCCCTGACGGTCTGCGACGCCCGCGACCGCACGTCCTCCCTGCACGCCCTGATCACGCTCACGGAGTACCTCTCCGAGCACCGTTCAGCCGCCCTCATGGAGTCCCGCCGATGACGTTGCCCCCCGCCGAGTCCGCGCCGACCGCGCCGACCGCTCCGACGGGCCGGTTCGCCCTGTACGCCCCGGAGTTCGCCGCCGACCCGCACGCCGCCTACCGGTACCTGCGGCGCACCCACGGCCCGCTGGTCCCCGTCGACCTCGCGCCGGGAGTCCCGGCGACCCTGGTGATCGGCTACTACCAGGCACGCCGCATCCTCAACGACCCGCTGCACTTCCCGGCCGACCCGCGCGCCTGGGAGAAACTGATCCCGGCCACCTGCCCGGTGCGGCCGATGATGGAGTGGCGGCCCAACGCGCTGCGCTCCGGCGGCGCCGAACACGCCCGCTACCGCGGCGCGAACGTCCACGCCCTCGACCGGGTCGACCAGCACGGGCTGCGGGCGCTGGTGGAGAAGGTCGCCGACGGTGCCATCGACGGGTTCCGCGCCGCCGGATCGGCCGACCTGCTCACGCAGTACTCCTTCCCCATCGCCTTCAGCGTGCTCAGCGCACTGCTCGGCTGCCCGGACGAGATCGGGCAGCGCATCGCCGACGGCATGGCGAAGATCTTCGACACGACCAACGCCGGGGAGGGCAACCGGATCCTCTCCCAGGCCGTGTCCGACCTCGTGGCGCTGCGCCGGCTCCACCCCGGCGACGACATCACGTCCCGGCTGGCCCAGCACCCCGCCGACCTGACCGACGAGGAGATGGGCCAGCAGCTCGTCACGCTCTACGGCGCCGGGATCGAGCCGCTGACCAACCTGATCAGCAACACGATCCTGAAGATCCTCACCGACGAGGAGTTCTCCGCGGACCTGCACGCCGGTCTCTCCACCGTGCGCGACGCGCTCGACGCGGTCCTCTACACCGACCCGCCGATGATGAACTACTGCATCTCCTACCCGCCGTACCCCGTCGACGTGGAGGGCGTGCTGCTGCCGGCCGACCAGCCGGTGGTGATCTCCATGTCGGCCGCCAACAACGACCCGGCGCTCACCGAGGGCATGCCCGCGGGCAGCCACGCCGGCAACCGCGCCCACCTGGCCTGGAGCACCGGCCCGCACACCTGCCCGGCCCGCTCGCACGCCTACCTCATCGCGGAGACCGCGGTCACCCACCTGCTGGACGCGCTGCCGCGGACCGACCTGGCCCGTCCCCTCGCCGAACTCACGTGGCGCCCCGGGCCGTTCCACCGGGCCCTGGAGTCCCTGCCCGTCACGTTCCCCGCCGTGCACCGAGACGCACACCAAGCCGCACACCAAGGAGCCAGGCCATGACGACGCAGCAGCAGCCCGTCCTCGTCCTCGACCCCTCCGGCGCCGGACACCACGCCGAGCACCGTGCCCTGCGCGAGGGCGGCGCGGCCACGCGCGTGGACGTCCTCGGCGTGCAGGCCTGGTCGGTCAGTGACCCCGCGTTCCTCAAACAGCTCCTCACCAGCCCCGACGTCTCCAAGGACGCGCGGGCGCACTGGCCGGCCTTCGGCGAGGTCGTCGCCACCTGGCCGCTGGCCCTGTGGGTGGCGGTGGAGAACATGTTCACCGCGTACGGGGCGAACCACCGCAAGCTGCGCCGGCTGGTGGCACCCGCCTTCAGCGCCCGGCGAATAGAGGCGATGCGGCCCGCCGTCGAGGCGATCGTGACCCGGCTCGTCGACCGCATCGCCGCCCTGCCCGCGGGCACGGCCGTCGACCTGCGCCAGGAGCTGGCCTACCCACTGCCCATCGCGGTGATCGGCCACCTCATGGGGGTGCCGGAGGACCGCCGCGACGGCTTCCGGGCCCTGGTCGACGGCGTCTTCGACACCACGCTGAGCCAGGCCGAGGCGCAGGCCAACACCGCCCGCCTGTACGGGGTCCTGGACCAGCTCATCGCCGCCAAGCGCGAGACCCCCGGCGACGACATGACGTCCCTGCTCATCGCCGCGCGCGACGACGAGGGGGACGGCGAGCGCCTGTCGCCCGAGGAACTGCGCGACACGCTGCTGCTGATGATCAGCGCCGGGTACGAGACCACCGTCAACGTCATCGACCAGGCCGTGCACACCCTGCTGACCCGCCCCGACCAGCTCGCCCTGGTCCGCAAGGGCGAGGTCACCTGGGGCGACGTCGTCGAGGAGACGCTGCGCCACGAGCCTGCGGTCAAGCACCTGCCGCTGCGGTACGCCGTCACGGACATCCCCCTGCCCGACGGGCGCACCATCGCCCGCGGGGAGGCCATCCTCGCCTCGTACGCCGCGGCCAACCGGCACCCGGACTGGCACCGGGACGCCGACACCTTCGACGCGACGCGCACGGTCAAGGAGCACCTGGCCTTCGGCCACGGCGTCCACTTCTGCCTGGGCGCGCCGCTGGCCCGCATGGAGGTCGTGCTCGCGCTGCGGAGCCTGTTCGAACGCTTCCCGGACATCCGGCTCGCCGACCCGGAGCGGGAGCTGCCGCCGGTGCCGTCGCTGATCAGCAACGGCCACCAGCGGCTCCCGGTCCTGCTGCACGCCGGCTGACCGGCGGGGGGTGGGGCCGGGAGCGCGGTCCCGTCCCCGGCCGGAAGCCGGGGGGGTGTCAGCCGAACATTCCCGGCTCGTAGCCGCCCGCCGGCTGCCGGGTGATGACGTTCAGGCGGTTGTAGGTGTTGATGACGGCGATCAGCCCCACCAGGGCGGTGAGCTGCTCCTCGTCGTAGTGCTCGGCGGCGTTCGCCCAGGCCTCGTCGGTGACGCCGCCGGGCGCGTCGGCGATCCGGGTGCCCTGCTCGGTCAGTTCGAGGGCGGCGCGCTCGGCGGCGGTGAAGACCGTGGCCTCCCGCCAGGCCGCGACCAGGTTCAGGCGCAGCGCGGTCTCCCCGGCCTTCGCGGCGTCCTTGGTGTGCATGTCGAGGCAGAAGCCGCAGCCGTTGATCTGGCTGGCGCGGATCTTGACCAGCTCCTGGGTCGCGGCCGGCAGTGTCGAGTCGCCCACGGCCTTGCCCGCCGAGTTGATGTGCCGCAGGACCTTGCCGGCGAGCGGGTCGGTGAACAGGTTCAGACGCGCTTCCATGGTGCTCTCCTCCGTTGTCGGCGTTTCGCTTTTCCGTTTTCCGTACACAGCTACGACGGAGCAGGGGGCAGCAGATGTGACAGGCCGCGACGCGCCACGCATGTGACCTGCGTCTCACCCGTTCGCAGGGGTCCGCTCCAGCAACCGGAGCAGCGCCGCCGTCACCTCTGCGGGGCGTTCGTCCATCACCCAGTGCCCGGTGCCGTCCAGCATCGTCAGCTCGGCGCCGGGCACGGCGGCGGCCAGTTCGGTCGCGATCTTCGGGCTCAGGTACGGGTCGGCGCGGCCCCAGACGACCGCCGTCGGGCAGGAGACGCCGGGCAGGCCGCGGCGCAGCCCGGGGCGGGGCGGGGTGCGGTAGTCGGCGAAGTAGTGCAGCAGCCAGCGGCGGCCCACGGACGTCGCCATCCAGTCGACGTAGCCGTCCAGGACCCGCGGTTCGAGCCGTCCCGCGCGCACCAGCGGCGCGAAGGCCCGGCGGTGCAGCGCGGCGTACGGCAGGTGTGCCGCGGGGCGGCGGAGCAGCGGGCTGCGTCCGGCGACGCCCATGAGGCTGAAGAGGGTGTACCAGCGGCGGGTGAAGGTGCCCTGGGCGCGGCTGTTGAGGACGGCCAGCCGCCGCACCCGCGCGGGCCGGGTCTCGGCGAGGCCGAGGGCGAGGAAGCCGCCGTAGTCGTGGCCGAACAGGTTGACCGAGTCCAGGCCCAGCGCGTCGAGGAGCCGGGCGAGCCGGGCGACCTCCGTGTCGTAGTCGAAGGCCAGGTGCAGGGGGCGGTCCGAGGCGCCCCAGCCGAGGAGGTCGGGGGCGACGACGCGGTGGCGGGCCGACAGGGGCGGGACCTGGTGGCGCCAGCAGTGGTGGTCGGCCGGGTAGCCGTGCAGGAGGACGACGGGCTCGGCGTCGGGCGGCCCGTACTCCCAGCAGGCCACGCGGGCCCCGTCCACGACGACCTGCCGGGGCCGGGCCCGGTCCGTGCCGGGGCTGTCCGTGCTCATCGGTCTCCCGCTTCCTCGCGTCCCGTCCGTTCCCCCGCCCCGTCCCCCACCCCAACCGGACGGGTACCCGGAACCGTCACGGCCGGGGCGCGGTGTTCGGCCGATCGGGTGGCTCCCGCGCACCGGTGGGGTGCGGTGGGGGCCCGTGAGGGGTGCTCACCCCGGCGCGTGCGCCGGGCGCGGCGAGGATTAGCCTCGGTACCGGCAATCGGTGCGCACGGCGTGTGCGCGGCAGGAGGCAGAGATGGCCAGGGTTCCCAGTGCGGCGATCGCCGCGGGTGGTCTCGTCGGCGGGTACGGCGTGGCCCGCTGGACGAAGAAGCGGCAGCTCGGCGGGGCCGTGCTCGCGGTGGCGGGGGCGGCCGCCGCGCAGCAGTGGCGGCGGCGGGCGGGCGGCCCGGCCGCGGGCGCGCTGACCGCCGCGTACGTCGCCGGGTTCGCCGGGTCCCACCCGCTGGCCAAGAAGGTGGGCGCCTGGCCCGCGGTCTTCGGCGTCGCCGGCGCGGTCGCGCTGGCCTCGTGGGCGGTCGCCGACCGACGGGCCTGAACCCTCCCGGGGCCCGACGCGCACCTCACGCCTGGTACGCCTTGTACGTCTCGCGCGTCACGACCTGGGCGTCACCTCTCGCGCGTCACGACTTGTGCGTCAGTACGTTGATCACGCGGCCGTTCGGATCCCGTACGAAGAAGCGCCGCACGCCCCAGTCCTCGTCCCGCAGCTCCCGTACGATCTCGGCGCCCGCCGCGACCACCGCCGCGTGGACCTCGTCGACGTCCTCGACCTCCACGCTCAGGTCGGGGACGACGGGCGCGGTGCGTTCCTCGGTGAACAGGCTGATCTGGGCCGTGGGGTTGGACGGGGACGCCAGGGTCGTCACCCAGCCCATGTCCATGACCTCCTCGAAGCCGAGCAGGCCGTAGAAGTCACGGCTGGTGTTCCACTGCTCCTCGGCCTCGACATGGATGTTGGGGACGATCCTGCGGATGCTCATCGAAGACTCCTCGACTCCTCGCCGTCTGTGCCGGGCCGACCGGCCGGCCTGTGTGACGCTACGCGCTCGGCCCGCCGGATCCCGCGGTTCCCGCAGCCCCCGTTCCCGCAGCCCCCGGCGCCGCCGTCGACAGCGGCTCGGCGATGTCCTCCAGCGCGCGGCGTTCCGCCTTCACCGCGAGGAACGCCGCCACCAGCCCGGCCGCGCACATCAGCCCGGCGCCGATCTGGAAGGCCAGCACCGTGTCGCCGACCACGCCGGACTCGGTCAGGTCGGCGAAGAGCAGCGGGCCGCTGATGCCGCCGGCGGCGGTGCCGAGGGCGTAGAAGAAGGCGATGGCCATGGCCCGGGTCTCCATCGGGAAGATCTCGGAGACGGTGAGGTAGGCGCTGGAGGCACCGGCCGAGGCGAAGAACAGCACCACGCACCAGCAGGCCGTCATGGTCGTCGCGGTGAGCGAGCCGCTGTCGAAGAGCCAGGCCGTGGCGAAGAGCAGGACCCCGGAGAGCAGATAGGTGCCGGAGATCATGATCCGGCGGCCGACCGTGTCGAAGAGGTGGCCGAGGAGCAGCGGGCCGCAGAAGTTGCCCGCGGCGATGACGGCGAAGTAGTAGCCGGTGCTGCCGGTCGGCACGTCGAAGAAGGTGATGAGGATGGTGCCGAAGCCGAAGGTGATGGCGTTGTAGAGGAAGGCCTGGCCGATGAAGAGGGAGAGGCCGAGGATCGCGCGGCGCGGGTAGCGGCCGAAGACGGTCCTGGCGATCAGGCCGAAGCCGATGCTCTTGCGCTGGTGGATGGTGATCTCACCGGCCGGCGGCGGCAGTCTCTCGCCCTTCTCGCGCTCGATCTCCCGTTCGACGGAGGTGACGAGCCGGTCGGCCTTCTCCCCCTGGCCGTGGATGTACTGCCAGCGTGGACTCTCCGGGACGTGCCGCCGCACCAGCAGCACCACCAGGCCCAGGACCACGCCGAGGGCGAAGCTGAGCCGCCAGCCGAGGTCCTTGGC
Organism: Streptomyces mayonensis; assembly: GCF_018982965.1. Lineage (GTDB taxonomy): Bacteria > Actinomycetota > Actinomycetes > Streptomycetales > Streptomycetaceae > Streptomyces > Streptomyces mayonensis. The sequence goes on from NZ_JACBYP010000011.1 coordinate 79,539, forward strand.
GAAGATGTCGGTGTCCAGCATCACGATGGACAGCAGGGCGCCGCCGATCGCGCCCAGCCAGTAGCTGCCGTTGATGATGAGGTCGACCCGGCCCCGGTAGTGGGACGGGATCAGCTCGTCGATCGCGGAGTTGATGGCCGCGTACTCGCCGCCGATGCCGAAGCCGGTGAGGAAGCGGAAGAGGAAGAACCACCAGGACTCGAAGGAGACCGCGGTCAGGGCCGTCGCCGCCAGATAGACCACCAGGGTGGTGATGAAGAGCTTCTTGCGGCCGTGGCGGTCGGTGAGCCAGCCGAAGAACAGGGCACCGGAACAGGCGCCCGCCACGTAGAGCGCGGCGGCGAGGCCGGTGATCTGGGCGGAGCTGATGTCCAGACCGCTGCCGTCCTCGGCGATCCGTCCGGCGACGTTGCCGACGATCGTGACCTCGAGGCCGTCCAGGATCCAGACGGTGCCCAGGCCGATGACGACCATCCAGTGCCACCGTGACCAGGGCAGCCGGTCCAGGCGGGCCGGGACGGCGGTGGTGACGGTTCCGGTGGAGGCGGGCACCGGCGCCGGCGGCTCTGCTCCTGTCATGGCTTCCTCTCCGTCGAGCGAACGCCTCCCGTGTGCCCTGCACCGGAAGGAACACGCCCGCCGTGCCCGGCAGGCCCGAGGGCCGCCCGCACCGCTCGGGAGCGGGGGCCCTACGCCCCCAGCATGCGGGAGACCGTGTAGATCAGCAGCCCGGCCAGGGAGCCGACCACCGTGCCGTTGATCCGGATGAACTGCAGGTCGCGGCCGATGTTGGCCTCGATCTTCTTCGTGGTGTGCTCGGCGTCCCAGCTCGCCACGGTGTCCGTGATCAGCGAGGTGATCTCCTTGCGGTAGGTGGTCACCACGTACACCGCGGCGCCCTCCACCCAGCCGTCGACCTTGGCCCGCACCTTGGCGTCGGAGGACATCCGGGCGCCCAGGGACAGCAGCGAGGCGCGGACCCTCAGCCGCAGCTCGCTGCGCTCGTCCTCGGCCGCCGAGACGATCATGGACCGTACGGCCGTCCAGGCGGACGCGATCAGGTCCTGGACCTCGCCGCGGCCCAGCACCTCGGTCTTCAGCCGCTCCACGCGCGCGCGGGTCTCCGTGTCGGACTGGAGGTCGGAGGCGAAGTCGGTGAGGAAGCGGTCGAGGGCGCCGCGCGCCGGGTGGGCGGGCATGTCGCGCATCTCGGTGACGAAGCGCAGCAGCTCCTTGTAGACCCGCTCGCCGACCCGCCGGTCCACGAAGCGGGGCGTCCATCCGGGTGCCCCGCCCTGCACGGCGTCCATCACGGAGTCGCCGTGCAGGATCAGCCAGTCGTGGGCGCGGGAGACGACCAGGTCGACGGCGCGCCGGTGGCCGCCGTCGGCGACGACCCGGTCCAGCATCTTGCCGATGCCGGGGGCGATCTCCTGGGCGTCGGCCCGGCGCGTGATGGCCTCGCCGACCACCGCCTGGACGTCGGAGTCGCGCAGCACGGTGAGGGCGCCGCGCAGGGCGGCGGACAGCTCGGCCGTCACCCGGTCGGCGTGCTCGGGCACGGCGAGCCAGGCGCCGAGCCGGCTGCCGATGCCGACGGAGCGCAGCCGGCGCCGTACGACGTCCTCGGAGAGGAAGTTCTCGCCGACGAACTCGCCCAGGGAGACGCCGAGCTGGTCCTTCTTCTTCGGGATGATCGCGGTGTGCGGGATGGGCAGGCCCAGCGGGTGCCGGAAGAGGGCGGTGACCGCGAACCAGTCGGCGAGCGCGCCGACCATGCCGGCCTCGGCGGCGGCCGACACGTAGCCCGCCCAGGCGCCCGCACCCCGGTGGGCGGCCCACTCGGCAAGGACGTAGACCAGGGCGACGAACAGCAGCAGGCCGGTGGCGGTGAGCTTCATGCGCCGCACGCCGCGGCGCTTGACCTCGTCGGCGGGGCTGAAGGACGTCATCGCACGGTCGCGGACCACCCCGGCCGCGGGGTCACCGGCGCCCGTACCCGGCTCCGTGCCCGGCTCCGTGCCCGGCTCCGCGTCGGGCTCCGTGCCCGGCCCCGTGCCGTCCGCCCCGGTTCTCCCGGGACCTCCGGGCAGTTCCGCCTTCTCCCGTTCCATCCGCTCCACCGTTCGCTGATACGTACCTCACACAGTGTCCCTTCCTGACCGACTCCTGGAACGGAACACAAGTTCCCGGCGTCTGTCCCGCCGGGGGGAACGCGCGGGGCTCCTGCGGCCTTTCCTCCGCCCATGCCTCATCATGGGTTCATCGGACCGGAGCCTCGGGGCTCCCCTTCGCCCGAGGAGAACAGCACAGCATGACCCCGGGTCGTGACGCGGGTGCGGGGGCACCCCACAGCAAGCACCGTGCCCTGCTCGCGGCGATCGTCACCCTGATAGTGGCGATCTCCGCGGCCATTTACGCCACCGTCTCCAGGGACGACGGCAGCGAGATGCGCGCGTCGGGCGCCGACGGCGGCGGCCGCGCCTCGCGGAACGACGCCGCTCCCGCCTCCACGGGCGCCTGGGTGGGCTCCTGGTCCGCCTCGCCGGCCGCGGCCGAGCCGGGCACCGAGACCACCGGCATGGCCGGCCGCTCGGTGCGCAACGTCGTCCACACGAGCGTCGGCGGCGCCAGCGTGCGCATCACCCTGTCCAACCTGTACGGACAGTCGCCGCTGACCGTCACGCACGCCTCGGTCGCCCTGGCCGCGGGACCGGAGACGGCCGCCGCGGTCGCCGACACCATGCGGCGGCTCACCTTCCGCGGCAGCCCCAGGGTGATCATCCCGGCGGGCGGCCAGGTGATGAGCGACGCCGCCCGCCTGGCCGTGCCGTTCGGCTCGGACGTCCTGGTCACCACGTTCTCCCCGACGCCGTCGGGACCGGTCACCTACCACCCGTACGCCCAGCAGACCAGCTACCTCGCCGACGGCGACCGCACGGTCGACGCCACGGCCGCCGCGTACACCGCCGAGACGCCGTACTGGCGGTACCTGACCGCCCTCGACGTGCTGAGCCACGAGGCGAAGGGCACCGTCGTCGCGTTCGGCGACTCGATCACCGACGGCTTCGGCTCCGAGCCGAACGCCAACCACCGCTGGCCCGACGTCCTCGCCCGGCGGCTGCACGAGGCGGCCGAGGCCGGGCGCGGCACGCCCCGCTACGGCGTCGTCAACCAGGGCATCAGCGGCAACCGCATCCTGACCGGCAGGACGGGCCGGCCCGCCGACAACCCGAGCGGGCTCAGCCGGTTCGAACGGGACGTCCTGGAACGCACCAACGCCAAGGTCGTCGTCATCGTCCTCGGCGTCAACGACATCCTGCACAGCCCGGAGCTGGCCGACCGCGAGAGCATCGTCGACGGGCTGCGCGCCCTGGTCGACCAGGCGCACGCGAGGGGCCTGAAGGCCGTCGGCGCGACGATCATGCCGTTCGGCGGCTACCGCGGGTACACGGACGCACGCGAGGCGATGCGCCAGGAGGTCAACGAGGAGATCCGCTCGGGCGGCGTCTTCGACGCGGTCGTCGACTTCGACAAGGCCCTGCGCGACGCCTACGACCCGCGCCGGCTGCGCTCCGACTACGACAGCGGCGACCACCTGCACCCCAGCGACAAGGGGTACGCGCGGATGGGCGAGGTCCTCGACCTGGACCTGCTGAAGGGCGCGGCGCCCGTCGAGGCGTGAGCCCGGGTCCCGGGCCGGTGCGGCGCGCTCAGCGCGGCAGCAGCAGGTGGTCGGAGCGGGCCGAGGCCACGGAGGACATGACGAGGCAGGCCGCTCCGATGGCGCCGCCGTCCTCGCCGAGCGTGGTGCCCCGTACGTCCACGCCGTGCACCTCGCTCACCGTCAGCAGGGACGCGGTGATCGGCGGCACGACCCTGAGGTAGGTGGGGGCCAGGGCGGGCCAGTTGGGGCCGCCGAGCACGACGGTGCCCAGGTCGAGGATGTTGGCGAGGTTGCCCGCGACACGGGCGATGGCGCGGGCCGACCTGCTCACGATGGCGTCGGCGCGCTCGTCGCCCGCGTCGGCCAGGGCGCAGAGCCGGCCCAGTGCCCGCTCCACGCTCAGGAAGTCGTCGAGGTCCACGGGCGGCAGCGTCCCCGCGTCGACGGCGGCGGAGACGAGGTGGACGGGCGCCGAGGTGATCGCGACGCAGCCGCGGCCCCCGCACGGACACCGGGGGCCGTCGGCGTCGCCGCTGAGGTGCCCTATCTCGCCGAGGTTGTCGGAGGAGCCGCGCTTGACCTCGCCGTCCAGGACGATGCCCGCGCCGATGCCGGTCCCGAGGTAGAGGAACGCGAAGTCCGACAGGGCGCCGCCGCCCGCCCACAGCTCGCCCGTGGCGGCGGCGATGGTGTCCTTCTCCAGCACCACCGGCAGCCCCATGCGCCGCTCCAGCTCCTCCCGCAGCCGCACCACCCCCCAGCCCCGCAGGTTGGGCGGCCCCACGACGGCGTCGGCCTTCACCGGTCCGGGCGTGGAGACACCGACCCCGGAGACCCGCGGCAGCGGGACGCCGGCCCGGCGCACCAGGGCGCCGACCGCGTCGACGATCGCCTCCAGCGCGTCCTCGGGTCCTTCGGTGGTGGGGGTGGGTATCGAGGTGCGGTCCTCCACCTCGCCCGCGAGGTTCATCAGCACCAGGGTCGTGCGGGCGGGGTCGATGTGCAGGCCGACCGAGTACTGGCCGCCGGCCACCACCTGGAACACCGTCCGGCGCGCCCCGGTGTCGGCCTCCCGGCGGCCGGCCTCCTCGATCAGTCCCGCGCCGACCAGGCGCCGGCAGATGTTGGAGACGGTCTGCGCGGTCAGGCCGGTGCGCTGCGACAGCTCCACCCGGCTGATGCCCGGACCGCGCCGTACCAGGTCCAGCACGAGCAGCTGGTTGTAGTCGCCCACCCGCGGAAGGTTCGACCCCCGCCGCTCCATGCCGCACCTCCCGAGTCCTGTCGCAGGAGGGATCCTAATGGACTTCTCATACCGTAAATCAATTTGATTGTGTTAGCGTGCCCGCCAGTTGACCACCGTGCGGGAGCGGAGTCGCCCGGGAGCGAAGTCCGGCCGTCCTGGCCGCCGGCAGCGTCGAGGAATGAGCCGCGAGGAGAGAGCAGAGGGTGAGCCAGGCATGACTGCGAACACCGGCCGACCGAACGTCGTCATCATCTACGCCGACGACCTGGGCTGGGGCGACCTGGGCTGCTTCGGCGCCGAGGACCTCGACACGCCGGCCCTCGACGGGCTCGCCGCCTCCGGTGTCCGCCTGCCGCAGTGGTACTCCAACTCCCCGGTCTGCTCACCGTCACGGGCGTCGCTGCTCACCGGGCGGCACCCCGCGCACGCCGGCGTCGAGTCGATCCTCGGCGGCACCCGGCACACCGCGGGCCTGCCGCCGCAGCCGACGCTCGCGGGCGCGCTCGGCGAACGGGGCTACGCCACCGGCATCTTCGGCAAGTGGCACCTCGGCGTCGACCCCGCCTACGGGCCGCTGAAGCGCGGCTTCGACGAGCACTTCGGCTTCCTCGCCGGCTGCGTCGACTACTACTCGCACATCTACTACTGGGGCGGCGAGCACAACCCGCTGCACGACCTGTGGGAGGGCGAGGACGAGGTCTGGCTCAACGGCGAGTACCTCACCACCGTCATCGCGCAACGCGCCGGCGACTTCATCGAGCGCAACGCCGAGCGCCCGTTCTTCTGCTATGTGCCGTTCAACGCGCCGCACTACCCGATGCACGCCCCCGAGGAGTACGTCGCGCAGTTCGCCCATCTCCCGGAGGGACGGCAGATGATGGCGGCGATGGTCAAGGCCATGGACGACGGCATCGCCCACATCCTCGGCACACTCGACTCGCTGGGCCTGCGGGAGAACACGATCGTCTTCTTCTCCTCCGACAACGGGCCCTCGGTCGAGGAGCGCAACTGGCTGAACGGCGAGGAGGTCTCCTACAACGGCGGCTCGGCCGGCGGCCTGCGCGGCCACAAGGGCTCACTGCTCGAGGGCGGCATCCGGGTCCCGACCATGATCTCGTGGCCCGCCCGGCTGCCCGCCGGGCACTCCAGCGACCTCGTCGGCTTCATGGCGGACGTCGTGCCCACGGTCCTGGACGCGGTGGACGGGACGCCGCCGGCGGACGAGACGATCGACGGCTCCTCCGTCCTGCCGCTGCTGGCCGCCGGCGAGACGGGGCCCGACCGGTGGCTGTTCTGGAAGCACAACGACCAGCTGGCGGGGCGCCACGGCCGGTGGAAGATCGTGCTGGACGCCTGCGACAGCCTGGAGGCCGAGGTCGTCGTGCCCGAGGGGCTCTACGACCTCCGGGAGGACCCCGGCGAACAGCACGACCTGTCGGCGGCCCACCCCGAGCGCTTCGGCCGGATGCGCGAGGAACTGACCGCGTGGGCGGCCCGCTCCGCCGCCTGACCCGCGCGCCGACCCGCCCCCGCCTGCCGGGCGGCCCGCGCCGCTTGCCCCGCCCGCCCGGCGGCCACCCACCGATCAGCCGCGTGCACAGCCTTGCAGGTCGATCACCCAGCGTGGTCGATCACCCAGCACGGTCGATCGCACAGCGTGGTCGATCACCCAATGCGGTCGGTCACTTAGTGCGGGTCGTCGCGGCGGCGGTCCCGGCGGTCCCGCTCCCGTTGCAGCTCGCGCTCGCGGGAGCGGTCGTCGCCGAGCAGGTCGTGCAGGGCGTCGTCGTGGCCGCGGCGGGAGGCGTCCAGCTGCTTGCGGCCCGAGCCGCGCTCCACCCCTCGGTCCCGTTCCCGGTCCCGGTCCCGCTCCTGGCGGCGCTCCAGCTTCTCCTGCCGCCGCTCCTCCTTGATCCGCAGCTTCTCCGCCCGGGTCAGCTTGCGCTCGACGCCGACACCGCCCCAGAAGGCGAACCCGGTCACCACCACGCGCGGAGCACCCGGGTCGCCGGGCACGCCCTCCTCGCGGTGGTCGAAGCCGCCCATGATGCCGAGGCCGCGCACGACCACCTCGACGCCGGGCGGCACGATCACCTGCATCCCGCCCATGATCGCGATGCAGTTGATCACGACCTCGCCGTCCGCGAAGTCCGCCTCGCGCAGGTCGATCTCGCCGCCGCCCCAGAACGCGAAGGACGTGAACCGCTTCGGCACCGTCCAGCGCCCCTTGCGCTGGAAGCCGGACATCACCGCGACCGCCCACGTCGACGAGGGCTCGCCGCCCGTGATCCGGCCCGCCCAGTCCCCGGCCGCCGCCGGCTCCTTCGTCATCGACACCTCGGGCGCCACGCTCCCCCCGCCGACCGGCAGGTCCCGGGTGATCGGCGCCAGCTCACCGTAGGTCCGCGCGCTGTACGTGGCGTCCAGGCGCTGCTCGAACTCGGCCATGTCCAGGCGGCCCTCCGCGAGGGCGTCACGCAGCACCTCGGCGACTCGTTCACGGTCGGCGTCGGAGGCGCGGAGTTCCGGGGAGTCGTCGGTCATGGACAGCAGCCTACGAGGTCACCGCGCCGGGCACTACGCACCGGCACGTTCCGCGTACATCCTGGCGATCACCGCTTCGATGTCCGGCTCCCGCACGGACAGGTCCACCAGCGGATACCGTTCCGCCACCCGTGCCACCAGCCCCGCAGCCGACGCCGAGGCCGGGAACGCCAGCCACTGCCGCGGCCCCTCCACCCGCACCACCCGCGCCGGCTCCGGCGCCTCGATCGGCGGCAACTCCCGCTCCAGGTCCACCACCAGGGTCCGTTCGCTCTCCCCCGCCTCGTGCAGCCCGTCCAGCGGACCGTCGTACATCAGCCGCCCGTGGTCGATGACCATCACCCGCGAGCACAGCTGCTCGATGTCCTGGAGGTCGTGCGTGGTCAGCAGCACCGTAGTGCCGCGCTCCGCGTTCAAGTCCCGCAGAAAGCCCCGCACCTTGGCCTTGGAGACGACGTCGAGCCCGATCGTCGGCTCGTCCAGGTACAGCACGTCCGGGTCGTGCAGCAGCGCCGCCGCGATGTCCCCGCGCATCCGCTGGCCGAGCGACAGCTGCCGCACCGGGACGTCCAACAGCTCGCCCAGCTGCAGGAGTTCGACACAGCGGTCCAGGTTCTCGCGGTAACGGGCGTCCGGGATGCGGTACATGCGGTGCATCAGCCGGTAGGAGTCGATCAGCGGCAGGTCCCACCACAGCGTCGTGCGCTGCCCGAAGACGACACCGATGCGGTGCGCCAGCCGGGTCCGCTCCCGGGACGGATCGATCCCGGCGACCCGCAGCCGGCCGCCGCTGGGCGTCAGGATGCCGGTGAGCATCTTGATCGTCGTCGACTTCCCGGCGCCGTTCGGGCCGATGTAGCCGACCATCTCGCCGCGCGACACGGTGAACGACAGCCCGTCCACGGCCCGCACCTGCCGCCGCTCCCGCCTCAGGAACCCGGTCCTCCTGCGCACGTCGAAGACCTTCTCGACGCCGTCCAGCTCGATGAAGGCCCGGGCACCCGGCACGGCCCCCGTCTCCGCCCCCGCCGCCGTCTCCGCCCCCGCTTCCCTCTCCCTCTCCGTTTCCCTCTCCCTCTCCGTATCCGTCTCCGTCTCGGACTCCGCCATCTCCCTCAACTTCCCGTCAGCTCCCCGTACTCCGGTACGAACGAAGACCCGCCCGCCAGGCGAGACCCGCCAGCGCGCAGCAGGCCGCGGCCGCGAGCGGCGGCGTGAACGCCACCCACCCCGGCAGGTCCAGCGGATAGGGCCGGTCCAGCACATAGCCCGCCGGCAGCCAGTTCACGAAGGCCAGCGGCACCACGAAGGTCGCCCCGCGCACCAGGTCCAGCGCGAACACCGCCGGCGGGTACTGGAGCATCGTCGTACCGCCGTAGGTGAAGGCGTTCGCCACCTCCGAGGCGTCCTGCGCCGCGAACTGGAAGGCCCCCGCCGCCACGAACACCGCGCAGAAGATCCCCGCCCCGCTGAGCAGCGCCACCGGCACCAGCAGCACCTTCGCCACCGTCCAGTCGACGTCGAGGACCACCAGCGCGTACCCCAGCACCAGCAGTCCCTGCGCGACCCGGCCCAGCCGGCGCAGCCCGAACCGGTCCCCCGCCACCTGCGCCAGCACCGGCACCGGACGCACCAGCAGCGTGTCCAGCGTGCCGTCCCGCACCCGCTGCCCCAGCCGCTCCATCGAGCCGATCGCCAGGTCCGCGAGACCGAAGGACACCCCGGACAGCCCGTACAGGAACGCCACCTCCGGCAGCGACCAGCCACCCAGCGCGTCCACCCGGGAGAACATCAGCAGGATCGCCACGAAGTCCAGCGCGGTCATCGCGAAGTTCCCGAACGCCGTCAGCAGGAACGACGTCCGGTACGCCATCGTCGACCTGATCCACATCCCGGCGATCAGCCCGTACGCCCGCAGCCCCTCCCCGAGACGCCCGCGCCGCGGCTCCCAGGAGATCCCCCCGGCCGGGTCGGCCTCGTCCGCCGCGCCTGTCACGTGGGCCGTCTCAGCCACCCTGCACCACCACCCGTCGCGTCGCCGCCGACTGCACCAGCCGCCCCGCCCCGAGCAGCACCACCGCCCAGGCCGCCTGGAAGGCGAAGACGCCCACGGGATCCGCCTCCCCCAGCAGCACATCGGCAGGACCCTGCAACAGCGCCGACCACGGCAGCACCCGTACGACCTCCCCGAACGCCCCCGGGAACACGTTCAGCGGCAGCAGCATCCCCGAGCCGAACAGTCCCGCGATCCACGCCATCTGCGCCACCCCCGTGCCGTCGAGCAGCCAGAACGCCGACAGCGCCACCAGATAGCGCAGCGCGAAACCCACCAGCATCGCCAGCGCCACCGCCAGCAGGAACGCCGCCCACACGGACACCCGGCTCGGCAGCGCCACCGGGAAGAACAGCGCCCCGAAGACGAACGGCACCACCCCGCGCCCCAGCAGCTGGAACAGCGCCCGCCCCACGTCCTCCGCCAGCCACCGCAGCTGGAGGTCGGCCGGCCGGTACAGATCGACGGCGATGTCACCCGTACGGATGCGCTCCATCAGCTCGTTCTCCATACCACCGCCGCCGATCGCCAGCGCGGCCAGCAGCGCCTGCCCCAGCCACACGTAGGTCGTGGCCTGCGCCTGGTCGTACCCTCCGAGCTGCGGTTTCTCGTCCCACAGGGCCAGATAGGTGTAGACGAGGATCAGCCCGAAGACGGTGTTCGTGAACACCCCGGCGGCCGTCGCCACCCGATACGTCGCGTACCGTCGGAAACCGCCCGCCGCGACGGCGACGTACAACCGCCACGATCCCGCTCCCACAGCCCCACCCTCCGACCGGCACCGAAGCGCAGGAGCCTAGTGCGGGGCGGACCACCGGTGCCACGCAATTTTCACTGGTGTGCCGTCCAGCGGGAACGGAACCCCCGGTGCGAGAGTCTTCTTCAGAGGCCCCAGAAGTGTGAGAAGCCCTCAGAGGGTCACCAAGGCGCACAAGGCCGTACGAGACCAGAAGGCCGTACGAGACCGGAGCGTACGCCGCGAAAACCGTACGATGCGAAAACCGTACGCAGTGCATCCGATGCGCAGCACTCGATACGCAGCGACATCCGAACCGCAGTGAAACAGGAGTCCGTGCACGACATGAGCGACGAGCCGCAGCCGCAGCAGCCGCACCAGGGCTGGGCGCCGAGAAAGCCACAGGCGGCCGGCGCGGGGCAGCCGGGCGGGACGGGACACCCCGGACAACCCGGAACCCCCGGAAAGCCCGGGAACTCCGCGAACTCCGGAAAGCCCGGGAAGCCCGGGAAGCAGAAGCGGCCCAGGCGCACCGGATGGCGCCGGCTGATCCCCACCTGGCGCATCGTGCTCGGCACCTGCGTCCTCGGCCTCCTGCTGCTGGTCGGCGGCTTCTTCCTCGGCTACCACCTGGTACAGATCCCCGCCGCCAACGCCCTCGCCACCAAACAGAGCAACGTCTACCTCTACGCCGACGGCAGCGTCCTCGCCCGCGACGGCGAGGTCAACCGCGAGAGCGTCGGCCTCGCCCGCATCTCCAAGGACGCCCAGCACGCCGTCCTCGCCGCCGAGGACCGCGACTTCTACACCGAGTCCGCCATCGACCCCGCCGCCATGGTCCGCGCCGGCTGGAAGACCGCCACCGGCAAGGGCAAGCAGTCCGGCTCCACCATCACCCAGCAGTACGTCAAGAACTACTACCTCGCCCAGGAACAGACCGTCACCCGCAAGGTCAAGGAGTTCTTCATCTCGATCAAGCTCGACCGCGAGAAGAGCAAGAACGAGATCCTCGAGGGCTACCTCAACACCAGCTTCTTCGGCCGCGGCGCCTACGGCATCCAGGCCGCCGCCCAGGCCTACTTCGGCGTCGACGCCAAAGACCTCACCGCCGCCCAGGGCGCCTACCTCGCCTCCCTGCTCAACGCCCCCAGCCAGTACGACGTCGTCGCCCACCCCGAGAACAAGGCCGCCGCCGAGAACCGCTGGGCCTACGTCATGAACGGCATGGCCGACAAGGGCTGGATCAGCCGCGCCGACCGGGCCGCCGCCGAGTTCCCCCAGCCGAAGCAGTCCACCGTCTCCACCGGCATGTCCGGCCAGCGCGGCTACCTCGTCAACATCGTCAAGAGGTACCTGATCGACCACGACATCGTCGACGAGGAAGAACTCGACCGCGGCGGCTACCGCATCACCACCACCCTCCAGAAGGACAAACAGGACGCCTTCGTCAAGGCCGTCGACGACAAGCTGATGTCCCAGCTGGACCAGAAGGAACGCAAGGCCGACACCTACGTCCGCGCCGGCGGCGCCTCCGTCGACCCGAAGACCGGCAAGATCGTCGCGATGTACAACGGCATCGACTACGTCAAGCAGTACACACCCGGCGCCACCCGCCGCGACTACCAGGTCGGCTCCACCTTCAAACCCTTCGTCTTCACCTCCGCCGTCGAGAACCACTCCGAGACCCAGGACGGCCGCACCATCAACCCCAACACCCGCTACGACGGCACCAGCGAACGCCCCGTCCAGGGCTGGACCGGCGACCGCTACGCCCCCGAGAACGAGGACCACCGCGACTACGGCGACGTCACCGTCCGCGAGGCCACCGACAAGTCCATCAACGCCGTCTACGCCCAGATGGCCGTCGACGTCGGCTCCGACAAGGTCAAACAGACCGCGATCGACCTCGGCCTCGCCTCCGACACCCCCGAACTGACCGCCTCCCCCTCCATCGCCCTCGGCGTCGCCACCGCCAGCCCCCTCGACATGGCGGAGGCCTACGCGACCATCGCCAACCACGGCCGGCACAGCACGTACACCCCCGTCGAGAAGGTCATGAAGGACGGCAAGCACGAGGTCGACCTGCCCGAGCGCCGCGAGCGCCAGGCCGTCAGCCGCGAGTCCGCCGACACCACCACCTCCGTCCTGCGCAGCGTCGTCGAACAGGGCACCGCCACCGCCGCCCAGACCGCCGGCCGCCCCGCCGCCGGCAAGACCGGCACCGCCGAGGAGGACACCGCCGCCTGGTTCGCCGGCTACACCCCAGAACTGTCCACCGTCGTCGCCGTCATGGGCCAGGACCCCAAGACCGCCGCCCACAAGTCCCTATACGGCGTGATGGGCCTCGACCGCATCAACGGCGGCGGCGCACCCGCCGAAATCTGGGGCCAGTACACCCGCAAGGCCCTCGAGGGCGAACCCGTCTCCGACTTCGACCTCCAGCTCCAGTCCGGCGCCGACGTCACCGCACCCCCCTCCGCCGACTCCTCCGGCGAACCGGGCGACGGCGACGAGAGCGGCAGCAGCGACCCGGACGGCGACTCCACCGGCTCCACCGGCGACCAGGACGACACCGGCTCCGAAACCCCCGGCGACACCGGCGGCGACAGCAGCACCCCGCCCGGCGACACCGGCGGCGAGGAGAGCGGCCCCCCGACGACCGGCGGCGGCACCCCCACCAACGGCGGCCCCAGCACCGACCCCGGCCCAGGCGCAGGAGGAGGCCAGGACGACTCGTCCAACGGCGGAGGCACCGAAGGCGGCGACGGGGGCCCAGGCGGCGGCGACGACTCCGACACCACCGCGGGCACCGTCGCCGGCCTCCCCGGCACCCCGCCCCGGCGTCAGTGACCGCCAACGACCCTCAGTGACCCGAGGTCGCCTTCAACCCCACGACAGCGACCAGCAGCAGACAGATGAAGAAGATCCGGGCGGCGGTCACCGGCTCACCCAGCACCACCATGCCGAGCACCGCCGCCCCCGCCGCACCGATCCCCACCCACACGCCGTAGGCAGTACCGATCGGCAGCGTCCGCGCCGCGTACGACAGCAGCATCATGCTCACCACGATCCCCGCACCGGTGAACACACTCGGCCACAACCGCGTGAACCCGTCGGTGTACTTCATCCCGATCGACCAGCCCACCTCCAGCAGACCGGCGACGACAAGCAGAACCCACGCCATGACAGGCACCTCCGTGAACGAACTGAGAACGGCGGTGCGTCGTCTTTTCCTTGGGCCCGGTACGGCGCGTCTCGTCGGGGTCCCCCAAAGTAGCAAAACCGGACCGGAGCCAAGCCAAAAGGGCTGGTGACACCGGTCACCAGCCCTTTCCCCACCTACTGCCCCAAGGCGCTACAGGTACAGGCCCGTCGAGTCCTCCGACCCCTCGAACCGGTCCGCGGCCACGGCATGCAGATCACGCTCACGCATGAGCACGTACCCCACACCCCGCACCTCGACCTCCGCACGGTCCTCCGGGTCGTACAGCACCCGGTCGCCCGGCTCCACGGTCCGTACGTTCTGCCCCACGGCGACGACCTCCGCCCAGGCCAGCCGCTTGCCGACCGCCGCCGTCGCGGGGATCAGGATGCCGCCACCGGAACGCCGCTCGCCCTCACCCGTGTCCTGGCGCACCAGCACCCGGTCGTGCAGCATCCGGATGGGCAGCTTGTCGTCCGCCACGTCGTGCTCGTTCTTCCTGTCACTCACGCCCCGAACCTACCTGGACCCGCTCAGCCCCTGCGCCGCCGGGTCCGGCCCAGCGCGACCAGGCCCACGACGCCGACGACGACGAGCGCGACGGGCACGACCCGCTCCAGGCGGGGCGAGCCCTCCTCGTCCACGAACTGCGCCTTCACATCGCTGACCACCCGATTGGCCTGGACGTACGCCCGCCCGAGGGTGTGATCGACGCTGGAGGCGACCTTGGCCTTCGCGTCGTCCACGATCGTCTTCGGGTGCACCCGCATCCCGATCTCGTCCAGCGTCTCGGCCAGCACCTCGCGACGGCGCCTGATGTCCGCCTCGATCTGCGCCGGGGTTCTGATGTCCGACGTGTCCGCCACCGTACGCCTCCGAAGTCTCACGTCACTGTCCTGGACAGTCTGTCAGCTACTGGCCTCTCCGCACGGTCAGGACCCCCCGTTACGCTGTCCCGATGAGCGAGCGACTCCAGCCCGGGGACCCGGCCCCGGCCTTCACCCTCCCGGACGCCGACGGCAACGAGGTGTCCCTGTCCGACCACAAGGGCCGCAAGGTCGTCGTCTACTTCTACCCTGCCGCCCTTACCCCCGGCTGCACGAAGCAGGCCTGCGACTTCACGGACAACCTCGACCTGCTGGCGGGCGCCGGGTACGACGTGATCGGCATCTCCCCCGACAAGCCGGAGAAGCTCGCCAAGTTCCGCGACACCGAGTCCCTCCGGGTCACCCTCCTGTCCGACCCGGACAAGCAGGTCCTGGAGGCGTACAGCGCCTACGGCGAGAAGAAGAACTACGGCCGCACCTACCAGGGCGTCATCCGCTCCACGATCGTGGTCGACGAGGAGGGCAAGGTCGAACGCGCCCTCTACAACGTCCGCGCCACGGGCCACGTAGCCAAGATCATCAAAGACCTGGGCATCTGAGTCCCCTCCGACGGGGCCCGCACCGGACCTTTCCGGTACGGGCCCTTCCGCATATCGCACGTGACTGTCCGATAACCGGTTCGTTACTCCGTACGAGGCCGCGAACACGCGGCCGGAAACGGAGGGGCGTGATGGGGTCGAGTGCGTACAGCCGGGAGCGGCTGGAGGAGGCCGCTCGGGGGGCACGGACGCTGTCGGAGGCGCTGGTGCGGTTGGGGGTGGATCCGAAGAGTTCGACGCGGCGGTATGTGCTGGGGCGAATGAAGAAGCTCGGGGTGGATGTGTCGCACTTCCAGCGCGAGGGGGTGAAGTGGACCAGAGAGATCCTTCAAGAAGCGGTCTCGGCCTCGACGAACATGTACGAGGTACTGCGGCATCTGGGACTGGACGCCGTCGGCGGACACCACACTCACATCAGTCGTCGGATCAAGGCGTACGGCATCGATGTGTCGCACTTCCGGGTGCCGTCCCGGCGCGGCGAGTCGCGCCGCCCGCGAACCCCCGAGGCCCTGCTCGTCGAGCAGGCGCCCGCTGCAGCCCGGCGCGTCCACAGCGACCGTCTTCGCTGGGCTATGGGGACACTCGGCGTTCCAGAGCAGTGCAGCCTCTGCGGCGTGCAGACGACCTGGCGCGGTCGACCGCTCCCGCTTGAAGTCGATCACATCGACGGCAACTGGCGAGACAACCGCATCCGAAACCTTCGGTTCCTGTGCCCCAACTGCCATTCAACGACGGACGAGTACCGAGGACGAGGCAAAGGGCGCGCCAAGGGAGCGTCCTCATGAGCACCAGCGTCCAGTACTCCCGCGAGCGGCTCATGGAAGCTGCCGCTCAGTGTTCCGACGTCGACGAGGTCATCGCCTTCTTTGGCACCCAGCCCTACGCCACCTTGCGTCGCTACCTCACCCGCCGCTTCGCTCACTTCGGAATCAACATCTCGCACTTCAGGCCCGGGGGTAAGCGACCCCGCCCCTCGTCGAGCGAGTTGAGCGCTGCGGTCAGCGAGTCATCCTCGATCGCAGAGACCCTTCGCCGTCTGCAGCGCCCGGACAACGGCAGCCAACGCGCACTCTTGCGTCAGTGGGTCGACGAAGAGGGCCTGACCACCACTCACTTCTTGGGGCAGGCACATCAGCGCGGCAAATCCCGCCCGACGTTGGCCAAGAAGCCCGAGGAGGTTCTGGTCAAGCGGGACGACGGCAATCGAACTCGAACTGCACCACTCCGCCGTGCACTCCGCGAGATCGGCGTGCCCGAGAAGTGCGTCGAGTGCGGCATCGGGACGGAGTGGCTCGGAAAGCCGATGACCCTGGAGGTCGATCACGTCAACGGGGATCGGAGTGACAACCGGCGCGAGAATCTGCAGTTGCTGTGTCCGAACTGTCACGCGACGACCAGCACCTGGTGCAGGGGACGCTCAAGGCAACGTGCGACTCCCGGTACCATGGCAGACGCTGGCGGCGGTGGCGCAACGGCGACGCAGCAGACTTAGGATCTGTGGCCCCTGACCGGGCTTGAGGGTTCGAATCCCTTCCGCCGCACGGGAACGGCCTGCAAATCCAAAGAGGATGCGCAGGCCGTTTGTCGTGGGCGCCTCAGCCCACCAGCTCCCGTACCGCCGGCACCAGCGCCCTGAACGCCTTCCCCCGGTGGCTGATGGCGTTCTTCTCCTCCGCCGTCAGTTCCGCGCAGGTCCGTGTCTCGCCGTCCGGCTGGAGGATCGGGTCGTAGCCGAAGCCTCCCGTGCCGGCGGGGGCGTGGCGGAGGGTGCCTCGGAGTTGGCCCTCGACCACGTGTTCCGTGCCGTCGGGGAGGGCCAGGGCTGCCGCGCAGGCGAAGTGGGCGGCCCGGTGTTCGGCGGGGATGTCGGAGAGCTGGGCGAGGAGGAGGTCGAGGTTGGCCTTGTCGTCGCCGTGGCGGCCGGACCAGCGGGCCGAGAAGATGCCCGGCGCGCCGTTCAGGACGTCGACGCAGAGGCCGGAGTCGTCGGCGACGGCGGGGAGGCCGGTGGCGCGGGCGAGGGCGTGGGCCTTGAGGAGGGCGTTCTCGGCGAAGGTGACGCCGGTCTCCTTGACGTCGGGGATCTCGGGGTAGGCGTCCGCGCCGACGAGGTCGTGGGGCAGGTCCGCGTCGGCGAGGATGGCCTTCAGTTCGGTGATCTTGCCGGCGTTGCGGGTGGCGAGGATGAGGCGGGTCATGGGGTCAGTATTCCGGACCTCGCGGGCCCTTCCCTTGTGCGGCCCTTGTGCGGCCCTTCTGCGGTCCGTCCTCCTATGGTGTGCAGACCTTGGTGAGTTCGCCGGCCGCGTCGGTGACGGGGCTGAGGTCGGGGGTGGTGTCGCCGTTCTCGACGGAGGTGCGGACGTTGTCGACGGCCTTGCCGAGGTCGTCGACGGCTTCGTTGACGTCGGCGTTGTCGGTCTTGTCGCCGATTTTGCCGAGGTTGTTGTCTATGGAGTCGAGGGACTCCTCCAGCTGGGTCGGGTCGTCGGAGGCGCTTTCGACGGCCTGCTGGAGTTCGGTGACGCTGTCGGCGATGGCGTCGGCCGTGCGGACGCAGTCGAGTGCCTTGTCGACGGCGTCGCAGCCGGTGGTGAGGCCGACCGTCAGGGCGACGGCCGCCAGGGTGGCGGCTGCGGTGGCGGTGCGGCGATGGCTGCGGTGGCGGCTCACGGCCATGGGTCTCGGTCCTCCCCTGGGACAGGGCCGGGTGGCCCGGGTGCGGTGCGGCGCCGGGCGTACGGCGGGTGGTGCCGTACGCCCGTGGTGTCGCTGTACTGCTAGGGACGCGGTCCCGGGCCGGTGAGTTGCGCCGGTGGGGCCCTTTCCTTGATGCCCCTTTGGCGTGCCGTTTACCTTTCGAGGGCGGTGTCGAGTGCCTTGCGCTGGAGGTCGGCCAGTTCGGTGCAGCCGACGGCGGCGAGGTCGAGGAGGGTGTTGAGTTCGTCGCGGGCGAAGGGTTCGGCTTCGGCGGTGCCCTGGACTTCGACGAAGCGGCCGTCGCCGGTGCAGACGACGTTCATGTCGGTGTCGGCGCGCACGTCTTCCTCGTAGCAGAGGTCGAGGAGGGGGTTGCCGTCGACGATGCCGACGGAGACGGCGGAGACGGTGCCGGTGAGCGGCTTGCGGCTGGCCCTGATGAGTTTTTTGGTGCGGGCCCAGGTGAGCGCGTCGGCGAGGGCGACGTAGGCGCCGGTGATGGCGGCGGTGCGGGTGCCGCCGTCGGCTTGGAGGACGTCGCAGTCGAGGACGACGGTGTTCTCGCCGAGTTCCTTGTAGTCGATGACGGCGCGCAGGGAGCGGCCGATGAGGCGGCTGATCTCGTGGGTGCGGCCGCCGATGCGGCCTTTGACGGACTCGCGGTCGCCTCGGGTGTTGGTGGCGCGGGGGAGCATGGCGTATTCGGCGGTGACCCAGCCTTCGCCGCTGCCTTTGCGCCAGCGGGGGACGCCTTCGGTGACGGAGGCGTTGCAGAGGACTTTGGTGTCGCCGAAGGAGACGAGGACGGAGCCTTCGGCGTGCTTGCTCCAGCCGCGTTCGATGGTGACGGGGCGGAGCTGTTGGGGGGTGCGGCCGTCGATTCGTGACATGCGGGGCAGCCTAGCGGCCCGTGTGGAAGGGGCCTTTCCCGCTGTGGAAGTGCGGTGGGGAAGGCCCCTTGGGTGGGGGTGTGGGCCGCGGCGGGCGGGCGGGGGTGGGGGCCGGGGTGGGTTCTACATCATGTCTTCGATTTCGGTGGCGATCGGGTCGGCGTCGGTGCCGATGACGACCTGGATGGCGGTGCCCATCTTGACGACGCCGTGGGCGCCGGCGGCTTTGAGGGCGGCTTCGTTGACCAGCTCGGGGTCGTTGACCTCGGTGCGGAGGCGGGTGATGCAGCCTTCGACCTCTTCGATGTTGTCGATGCCGCCGAGGCCGGCGACGATCTTCTCAGCCTTGCTGGCCATGTCGTTTCTCCCTGGTCCGAACCGCTTTGTCGCAGTAACCCACAGTTGGCCCATCTTCGCGAGCGGTCATGCGGCGGGTGCCGAATGATGGCGTCACGACGGCGGTGCCGTCCGCCGACTGGTGGTCTACACCAGTGTACCGGCGGGCGGATGGCGACCGGAGGGAGACCGGATGAGTTCCGTCAGTGCGGCCGGTTCCGCCCGGGTCCGCTGGAACAGGGCGTTCCAGGGGCTGCAGAAGATGGGGCGGAGTCTTCAGTTGCCCATCGCGGTCCTGCCCGCTGCCGGGATTCTCAATCGGCTGGGGCAGCCGGATGTGTTCGGGGACGACGGTCTGGGCTGGTCGGCCGTGTCGAAGGTGATGACGGGTGCGGGTGGTGCGCTGCTGGACGGTTCGTTGGGGTTGCCGTTGTTGTTCTGTGTGGGTGTGGCCATCGGGATGGCGCGGAAGGCGGACGGTTCGACGGCGCTGGCGGCGGTGGCGGGGTTCCTCGTCTACTACAACGTGCTGCGGCAGTTTCCGGAGGACTGTCCGGAGGGGTCGACGGCGGTGCCGCAGGTCGGGTGCCGGCCGTCCGGTGGTGATGGTGAGGTGACGGCGTTCGTCTTCCAGAATCCGGGGGTGTTCGGCGGCATTGTGATGGGGTTGCTGACGGCGTACTTCTGGCAGCGTTTCCACCGGACGAGGCTGGTGGACTGGCTGGGGTTCTTCAACGGGCGCCGTCTGGTGCCGATCGTCATGGCGTTCACGGCGATCGTGTTCGCGGCGTTGTGTCTGTGGGTGTGGCCGCCGGTGGGTGACGCGCTGGAGAGTTTCAGTGACTGGTTGACGGGGATCGGTGCGTGGGGTGCGGGGGTGTATGGGCTGGCGAACCGGGCGTTGCTGGTGATCGGTCTGCATCAGTTTTTGAACGTGCCGATGTGGTTCCAGTTCGGTTCGTACACGAAGCCGGACGGCTCGGTGGTGCACGGTGACATCAACATGTTCCTGGCGGGTGATCCGGAGGCGGGTCAGTTCACGACGGGTTTCTTCCCGATCATGATGTTCGCGCTGCCGGCGGCGGCGCTGGCGATCACGCACTGTGCGAAGCCGCATCGCCGCAAGGAGGTGGGCGGTCTGATGCTGTCGGTGGCACTGACGTCGTTCGTGACGGGGATCACGGAGCCGTTGGAGTACTCGTTCCTCTTCGTCGCGCCGCTTCTGTATGCGGTGCACGTGGTGTTGACGGGGGTGTCGATGGCGGTGACGTGGGCGCTGGGGGTGAAGGACGGGTTCAGTTTCTCGGCGGGGCTGATCGACTACGTCATCAACTGGAATCTGGCGACGAAGCCGTGGCTGATCGTGCCGGTCGGGTTGTGCTTCGCGGTGGTGTATTACGCGGTGTTCCGGTTCGCGATCACGAGGTTCGACCTGAGGACTCCGGGGCGGGAGCCCGAGGAGGAGGTGGAGGACGTCGCGAAGGGGTAGTCCTCGCGTATTCTTGGGTGTGTGGTCTTGCGAAGGCCCCCGGACGACCGGTCGTCCGGGGGCCTTCGGCGCGCGCACTGCGCGTAGTGCGGCGGTAGCGGAATTACGGGTTCCTTACGCCGCCTTCATCGTGCTACAACAGGTCTACACCACTGAGTGGTGTAGACCACCATGATGGAGGAAGTTGTGACCACGCCCAGCGCCGCGCCCGCGGCCGACAAGAAGAAGGGCGCCGGCGTGATGTCTGTTCTGCAGCGCATCGGCCGCAGCCTGATGCTGCCGGTCGCGGTGCTGCCCGCGGCCGCCCTCCTGGTGCGCCTCGGCAACGACGACATGCTGGGCCGCCCCGAGTTCCCCGCGTTCCTGACGAAGATAGCCGGGTTCATGGCGGCCGGCGGCAACGCCATCCTCGACAACATGCCGCTGCTGTTCGCCGTGGGCATCGCGATCGGCTTCGCGAAGAAGTCGGACGGTTCCACGGCGCTCGCGGCGGTCGTCGGCTACCTCGTCTTCAAGAACGTGCTGGCGACGTTCACCGACAAGAACCTTCCGCAGGTCGCCGAGGTCGTGGACGGCAAGATCGTCATGACGGACGCGCCCGTGGACGCCAAGGTCCTCGGCGGTGTGGTGATGGGGCTCGTGGTCGCGCTGCTGTACCAGCGCTTCTACCGGACCAAGCTGCCCGACTGGGCGGGCTTCTTCGGCGGCCGCCGCCTGGTGCCGATCCTGTCGGCCTTCGCGGGTCTGGTCCTCGGCATCGTCTTCGGCTACATCTGGCCGGTGCTCGGCACGGGCCTGCACAACTTCGGTGAGTGGCTGGTCGGTTCGGGCGCCGCGGGCGCGGGCATCTTCGGTGTCGCCAACCGTGCGCTCATCCCGATCGGCATGCACCACCTGCTGAACTCCTTCCCCTGGTTCCAGGCGGGCGAGTACGAGGGCAAGAGCGGCGACATCGCGCGCTTCCTGGCCGGGGACCCGACCGCGGGCCAGTTCATGACCGGCTTCTTCCCGATCATGATGTTCGCGCTGCCGGCCGCCTGCCTGGCGATCGTGCACTGTGCGCGTCCCGAGCGCCGCAAGGTCGTGGGCGGCATGATGTTCTCGCTCGCGCTGACGTCGTTCGTCACCGGTGTGACCGAGCCGATCGAGTTCACGTTCATGTTCATCGCGCCGGTGCTGTACGCGATCCACGCGGTGCTCACGGGTGTTTCGATGGCGCTGACCTGGGCGCTGGGCATGAAGGACGGCTTCGGCTTCTCGGCCGGCGCGGTCGACTTCTTCCTCAACCTGGGTATCGCGAACAACCCGTGGGGCCTGGCACTGGTGGGTCTGTGCTTCGCGGCCGTCTACTACGTGGTGTTCCGGTTCGCGATCATGAAGTTCAACCTGCCGACGCCCGGCCGCGAGTCGGACGAGGAACTGGCCGAACTGCAGAAGGCGGAAGGCAAGTAGCCACCCGCCCACCCGCACACGGCCCCGCGCCCGGACAGCACGGAAGCCCCGGAGGTGTCACCCTCCGGGGCTTCCGTGCTGTCCGGGCGTCGTCCGGGCGTTCTGTTCTCCGGTGGCGGCCGGTCAGATCTCGTACACCGCGCCCGCCGCGGCGACTTCCACCGGCCCGGCGTAGACCTCGCGCGCGTCGGCCAGGTTGGCCCCGGGGTCGGTCCACGGCGGGATGTGGGTGAGGACCAGGCGGCGGGCGCCGGCACGGGCGGCGGTCTGGCCCGCCTCGCGGCCGTTGAGGTGCAGGTCGGGAATGTCCTCCTTGCCGTGCGTGAAGGCGGCCTCGCACAGGAACAGGTCGCTGTCGCGGGCGAGTTCGTCCAGCACGGGGGTGACTCCCGTGTCGCCGGAGTACGTCAGTGAGCGGCCGCCGTGCTCGACGCGGACGGCGTAGGCCTCCACGGGGTGGGCCACCCGCTCGGTGTGCACGGTGAAGGGGCCGACCTCGAACGTGGACGGCTTGACCGTGTGGAAGTCGAACACCTCGCTCATGGAGGAGGCGGAGGGGGTGTCGGCGTAGGCGGTGGTCAGCCGGTGCTCGGTGCCCTCGGGTCCGTAGACCGGGAGGGGCGCGCAGCGGCCGCCGTCGTGCCGGTAGTAGCGCGCCACGAAGTAGGCGCACATGTCGATGCAGTGGTCGGCGTGCAGATGGCTGAGGAAGATCGCGTCGAGGTCGTAGAGACCGCAGTGGCGCTGCAGCTCGCCGAGGGCGCCGTTGCCCATGTCGAGAAGCAGCCGGAAGCCGTCGGCCTCGACGAGGTAGCTCGAGCAGGCCGATTCCGCGGACGGGAACGACCCCGAGCAGCCGACGACGGTGAGCTTCATGAAGCAGAAACCTCCGCTGGCGCGTGTGGAGAGACGGGGGTCGTGCGGTTCGTCGAGCGTAAGGCGCAAAACCTTCGGTCGCTCCTCCGCCAGGGGCCGTTGTGGGGGAACTCACCTGCGGTGTCACCGGTTCGGCTGGATCCGGGGCTCGCGGGGCCGTGGAAGGGGCGCGCGGGGAGAGTGCACGCCGGTACCGTCTCGGTATGGACGCGTCCTGGTGGCTCGCCTTCGCGGCGGTGGTTCTGCTCGCCCTCGTCGCCACGGTCGTCGACGGCTGGGGGCGGGGGCGGCGCTCCTCCCGGCCGGGTGGCGGACGGCGCCCGGGTGGCGGACGGCGCCCGCCGGGGCGGCCGGCGGGTCCGCGGGGGCGGGTGCCGCGGCCGCGGCCCGCGGAGATCTGGTGGGCGAACGTGCCGTACGAGGACTCCGGCGGCGCGAAGGACCGGCCGTGTCTGGTGCTGTCGGTGCGCGGGCGGCGGGTGCTGGTGGCGAAGATCACCAGTCGGCGGCGGGACGACCGCAGCGGTGTGATCACGCTGCCGCCGGGGTCGGTCGGGGACGCGCGGGGGCGGACGAGTTTCCTGGAGACCGACGAGCTGCGCCGGGTGCCGGTGGGTGACTTCCGGCGCCGGGTGGGGGTGGTGGACCCGGCCCTGTGGGACCGGGTCCGTCACCTCGCGCGGTAGGGCTCCGTCAGGTTGCGTCCGGGCCCGGAGCCGGCCCCCTTCGGGTTTCCCTCAGGCCCAGAGCTGGCCTTGCAGGGTCTCGATGGCCGCCTCGGTGGTGGGCGCCGTGTAGACGCCGGTGGAGAGGTACTTCCAGCCGCCGTCGGCGACGACGAAGACGATGTCGGCGCTCTCGCCGGCCTTCACCGCCTTCTTCCCGACGCCGATCGCGGCGTGCAGGGCGGCGCCGGTGGAGACGCCCGCGAAGATGCCCTCCTGCTGGAGCAGCTCACGGGTGCGGGTGACCGCGTCGGCGGAGCCGACCGAGAAGCGGGTGGTGAGCACGGAGGCGTCGTACAGCTCGGGCACGAAGCCCTCGTCGAGGTTGCGCAGGCCGTAGACGAGGTCGTCGTAGCGCGGCTCGGCGGCGACGATCCTCACGTCGGGCTTGTGCTCGCGCAGGTAGCGGCCGACGCCCATGAGGGTGCCGGTGGTGCCGAGCCCGGCCACGAAGTGGGTGACGGAGGGCAGGTCGGCGAGGATCTCGGGGCCGGTGCCGGCGTAGTGGGCGCCCGCGTTGTCCGGGTTGCCGTACTGGTAGAGCATCACCCAGTCCGGGTGCTCGGCGGAGAGTTCCTTGGCGACCCGTACGGCGGTGTTGGAGCCGCCCGCGGCCGGGGAGGAGATGATCTCCGCGCCCCACATGGCGAGCAGGTCCCGGCGTTCCCGGGAGGTGTTCTCGGGCATCACGCAGACGATCCGGTAGCCCTTGAGCCTGGCGGCCATGGCCAGGGAGATGCCGGTGTTGCCGCTGGTCGGCTCCAGGATCGTGCAGCCCTTGGTGAGGCGGCCGTCCTTCTCCGCCTGCTCGATCATGTGGAGCGCGGGGCGGTCCTTGACGGAGCCGGTCGGGTTGCGGTCCTCCAGCTTGGCCCAGATCCGGACGTCGTCGGACGGCGACAGCCGCGGCAGGCGCACCAGAGGGGTGTTGCCCACCGCGGCCAGCGGAGAGTCGTAGCGCATCGGCGATCAGGCCATGCCGCCGGCCACGGCCGGCAGGATCGTGATGTTGTCGCCGTCGCTGAGCTTGGTGTTGATGCCGTCCAGGAAGCGGACGTCCTCGTCGTTCAGGTAGACGTTGACGAAGCGGCGCAGCTGGTCCCCGTCCACGATGCGGGCCTGGATGCCCGTGTGCCGGGTCTCGAGGTCGGCGAAGAGCTTGGCGAGGGTGTCCCCGGTGCCCTCCACCGCCTTCTGACCGTCGGTGTACTGGCGGAGGATGGTCGGGATGCGGACCTCGATGGCCATGGCTGAGGGCTCCTGTCGGGAGTTCGGGGTGGGTTCTGTGGGCGCGCGGCGGCACACGGCAGCCCGCCGCGGCTCACGGCCGACGGCGGCAGCGGACGATCAACAGATGGCGCTTTTCAGCCTGCACAGGTCGACGTGCAGCCGCGCCACGAGCAGCGTGCCCGGCGCCTTCTCGCTCACGTCGTGGACAACCATGCATTCATCGTATCGATTCCCGGTCCGGCTCCTGGAGTGTGATCTCATCTGATGGACTCTTTTCGTCCATTGTTCGAGATCAGTACGCCTCGACGACCTCGACCTCCTCCTCCGTGACCTCGCCCTCCACGATCCGGAACGAGCGGAACTGGAAGTCGCCGGCGCCGTCGGTGTCCGCGGTGGAGACCAGGACGTAGTGGGCACCGGGCTCGTTGGCGTAGGTGATGTCGGTGCGGGAGGGGTAGGCCTCGGTGGCGGTGTGCGAGTGGTAGATGACCGCCGGCTCCTCGTCGCGGTCGTCCATCTCGCGGTAGAGCTTGAGCAGGTCCTGCGAGTCGAACTCGTAGAACGTGGGCGAGCGGGCGGCGTTCAGCATCGGGATGAACCGCTCGGGGCGGCCCTCGCCCACCGGACCGGCCACCACGCCGCACGCCTCGTCGGGGTGGTCCTCGCGCGCGTGGGCGACGATCTGGTCGTACAGGGCCTGGGTGATGGTCAGCATGCGGCCAGGATAAGCAGAGCGAAAAGGGCCGCGGGCAGCGCGTCAGGCGGGAGGGGCGGCGGGCGGCACAGGGGCCGGTCCGTACCGAGGGGTGGTACGGACCGGCCCGTATGCCGGACGTCCTGAGTGGCGGCCGCGGGGATGCCGCGAGCACCCCCGGCGGCCGGCGTCCCCGGCGCGCGAGAAACGCGCCGGTCGGGCGGTGCGCCGGGCGGCGCGTCAGCCGATCTGCTCGAACTCCGGGTCGCCGCGCCGCTCGGTGACCGCCGGGTTGCGGCTCTTGAGCACCGCCCAGCCGATGCCGAGGGCGACGGCCCAGCCCGCCATGACGTACAGGCAGACGCGGGCCTCGGAGTCGTAGGCGACGAGGCAGGTGACGAAGAGCAGGAAGGCGATGGCGATGTAGGAGCACACGGAGCCGCCGGGCGCCGGGAAGGAGGAGGCGGGCAGCCGGCCCGCGACGACCTTGCGGCGGTAGCGCACGTGGCTGATCAGGATCATCAGCCACGTCCAGATGCCGGCCGCAGTGGCCAGCGAGGTGACGTAGCCGAAGGCCTTCTCCGGGACGACGTAGTTCAGGACGACGCCGATGCCCATGAAGACGACCGAGACGGCGATGCCGAAGGCGGGCGTCTTGGTCGAGGAGAGGCGGTTGAAGATCCTGGGTGCCTCGCCGTTGTCGGCGAGGGTGCGCAGCATGCGGCCCGTGGAGTACATGCCGGAGTTGCAGGACGACAGGGCGGCGGTGAGCACGACGAAGTTGACGATGCCGGCGCCGGCCGGGATGCCGATGACCGCGAAGGCCTCCACGAAGGGGCTCACGCCCTCGCCGAACTCGGTCCACTTGACCACGGCGAGGATGACGGTGAGCGCGCCGACGTAGAAGAGGGCGATGCGCCAGGGCAGGGTGTTGATCGCCTTCGGGAGGGTCTTCTCCGGGTTCTCGGACTCGCCGGCGGTGACGCCGACCAGTTCGACGGCGAGGTAGGCGAACATGACGCCCTGGAGGGTCATCAGGGACGAGCCGATGCCCTTGGGGAAGAAGCCGTCGAACTCCCACAGGTTGGAGACGGCGGCGGTGTCGCCGGCCTGGCTGAAGCCGAGGGTGAGCACACCGACGCCGATCACGATCATGCCGATGATGGCGGTGACCTTGACCATCGAGAACCAGAACTCGATCTCGCCGAAGAGCTTCACCGAGATCAGGTTGGCGACGAACAGCAGGACCAGGAAGACGAGGGCCGACACCCACTGCGGGATGTCCGGGAACCAGTAGTGGATGTAGATGGCGGCGGCGGTGAGTTCCGCCATGCCGGTGACCACCCACATCAGCCAGTACGTCCAGCCGGTGAAGTACCCGAAGAAGGGGCCGAGGAATTCGCGCGAGTACTCGGCGAACGAGCCGGAGACGGGCCGGTAGAGGAGCAGTTCGCCGAGGGCCCGCATGATGAAGAAGATGATCACGCCCGCCAGGGCGTACATGAGGATGATGCTGGGGCCGGCCTTGGCGATGTTGGCCCCGGCGCCCAGGAAGAGGCCGACGCCGATGGCGCCGCCGATCGCGATCATCTGGACCTGGCGGCTGTTGAGTCCGCGCTCGTAGCCCTCTTCGGGGGCCTTGTCCGTGTCGACCTGCGCAGAGGTCATGTGTGGTGCGCCTTTCTCCATGCCGATCCGGGCCTTGACTCGGCCGCGGATCGGGTCTCGATCCCCCCGGATGATGGAGCTGAGCGGGCCTCACATCCCGCTCGGTGCCTGGCCGGCGGTCCGCCGGCTCGGTGGCGCACCCGGCCGAACATTCGGGTGGTGCTCGCCGGGCGGTCGTGAAGATTTACCACGCCGGCGACGTCGATCACAGGGGCCGATGGTGACGTGTCCCACAGGAAGAAGGGGACAAAGGGCGCCCCCGGTGTGCAAAAAAGGGCACGGGTTTGACGGGATCGTTATCCGGATTTGAGGTCCCGCTGAGCGGACACGGAGGGTGACCGGGTGACCTCGGGACATACCCCGGTACGCCCCGATACGACCCCGGCCCTACCGGGCGGCCTCAGGCCATGAGCGTCGCCACGAGGGACTCCTGGAGGCCGCCGAGCCACAGGTACGCCATCACCATCGGCTTGCGCGGGTCGTCGTCCGGGAGCCGGTAGAGCAGGTCGGTGTCGTCCTCGTCGGCGATCTCCAGGCGGGAGCCGATCGCCAGGCGCAGGTCGTTCAGGGCGCCCAGCCACTGCCGGGACTCGTCCGCCGACAGCTTCAGCACCGCTCCGCCCCCGCCGGCGGACGCGGAGGCGACCCCGTCCAGCGCGCGGATCACGGCGAGGGCGCCCTCCCGCTTGCCGGCCCGCAGGTCGTTCTCGGTGTAGCGGCGGAACTCCGCGGAGTACGCCCGCTGCTCCTCGGCCTCCTGGGCCTGCGGGGCACCCTCGGGGTCGCCGTAGGCGTCCGGGAACAGGCGGCGCAGCACCGGGTCGGAGGGCGGCTCGCTCGGCCCCTCGGCGAACAGCTCGGCGAGCGGGTCGTCGGAGGCGTCCTCGGCGGGTCCCGGGCCGATCAGCTCCAGGAGCTGCACGGCCAGCGAGCGGATGATGGAGATCTCGACGTCGTCGAGAGCGACGGCCGCGCCGCCGCCGGGGAGCGGTTCGAACTGTCCTGACATGGAGGCGATTCAGCTACTTCCGTCTGCTTCCGTCTGTTTCCGCCTGCTTCCGTCCTGCGGGCGGGCGTGGGCGGGCGCGGGTCAATTCCGGTCGTGCTGGAGGGTGGCCCACAGACCGTAGCCGTGCATGGCCTGGACGTCCCGCTCCATCTCCTCGCGCGAGCCGCTGGAGACGACGGCCCGGCCCTTGTGGTGGACGTCCATCATCAGCTTGGTGGCCTTGTCCTTGGAGTAGCCGAAGTACGACTGGAAGACGTAGGTCACGTAGCTCATGAGGTTGACGGGGTCGTTGTGCACGACCGTCACCCAGGGCACGTCGGGCTCGGGTACGGCGAAGACCTCCTCCGCCGGCTCGGTCTTCTCGATCTCCATGGGTGCGGCTGCCGTCACAAGGCCCATGCTGCCACCACAGGGGGGCACCCGCACAAACGGGCCTGTGGGCCACGCCACGGCGACCTTAAATCGTCAGAGTGACGAAATGGGGGTACGATCCTGCCATGCACACAGCGGACGCCATGCACACAGCGGACCTGGGGCTGCCGGTCGACGTTCCCTCCACGGCGCTCTTCACGGACCAGTACGAGCTGACCATGCTCCAGGCGGCCCTCAGGGCGGGCACGGCCGGGCGGCGCAGCGTCTTCGAGGTCTTCACGCGCCGGCTGCCCGACGGGCGCCGCTACGGCGTCCTGGCCGGCACCGGGCGGGTCCTGGACGCGGTGGAGAACTTCCGCTTTGACGCCGACGTGCTGCGCTTCCTGCGCGAGCGGAGCATCGTGGACGCCGAGACCCTGGACTGGCTGGCGCAGTACCGTTTCAGCGGCGACATCTGGGGCTATCCCGAGGGCGAGGTGTACTTCCCGGGCTCGCCCGTCCTGCGGGTCGAGGGGACCTTCGGGGAGTGCGTGCTCCTGGAGACGGTGATCCTCTCCATCCTGAACCACGACTCGGCGATCGCCGCCGCGGCCTCCCGGATGTCCTCGGCCGCCGGGGGCCGCCCGCTGATCGAGATGGGCGCCCGCCGCACCCACGAGCTGGCCGCCGTCGCCGCCGCCCGGTCCGCCTACGTGGGCGGCTTCGCCACCACCTCCGACCTGGCCGCCGGCTTCCGCTACAACATCCCCACCGTCGGCACCTCCGCCCATGCCTTCACCCTGCTGCACGACAACGAGCGCGACGCCTTCCGGGCCCAGGTCGACTCCCTCGGCCCGGACACCACGCTCCTGGTGGACACCTACGACGTCGCCGAGGCCGTCCGTGCGGCCGTGGAGGTCGCCGGGCCCGGTCTCGGCGCCGTGCGCATCGACTCCGGCGACCTGCTCCTGGTCGCCCACCGGGTGCGCCAGCAGCTGGACGAGCTGGGCGCCACCGGGACGCGGATCGTCGTGACCTCGGACCTCGACGAGTACGCCATCGCCTCGCTGGCGGCGGCGCCCGTGGACGCGTACGGCGTCGGCACGCAGCTGGTGACCGGGTCCGGGCACCCGACGGCCTCGATGGTCTACAAGCTGGTCGCGCGAGCGGAGTCGGGCGCCGCGGGTTCCGCCGGCTCCGGCGACGACGCGGCACCGCTGGTGCCGGTGGCCAAGAAGTCCACCGGCGGCAAGACCTCCGTCGGCGGCCGCAAGTGGGCGGCCCGGCGCCTGGACGCGGACGGGTACGCCGAGGCGGAGGTCGTCGGCACCGGGCCGGTGCCCGCCGCCCTGTCCGACCGGCAGCTCCTGGTGCAGCTGGTCAAGGGCGGTGAGGTGGTCGCCCGGGAGCCGCTGGACGCCGTCCGGGACCGGCACGCGGCCGCCCGCGCAAACCTCCCGCTCTCCGCCACGCAGCTCTCCCGAGGGGAACCAGTCATTCCGACGGAGTACTGGCACGAGGGCTCGGGTAACTAAAGCGCGTACGGGTTCGCAAGGCCCGAACCGGCCCCGTCCGTCCAGCCACCCCCTGCACTCCCGCACCACAGCCGACCAGCCGAAGGACACCGACCATGCGCCGCGCCCTGATCGTCGTCGACGTGCAGAACGACTTCTGCGAGGGAGGCAGCCTCGCGGTGTCCGGCGGCGCCGACGTGGCCGCCGCCATCACGGAGCTGATCGGGCACGCGCCCGCCGGCTACCGCCACGTCGTGGCCACCCGCGACCACCACGTGGCACCGGGCGGCCACTTCGCCGACAACCCGGACTACGTCCACTCCTGGCCGGCGCACTGCGTCGCCGGTACGGAGGGGGTCGGCTTCCATCCGAACTTCGCCCCCGCCGTCGCCTCCGGCGCGATAGACGCCGTCTTCGACAAGGGGGCGTACGCGGCGGCCTACAGCGGCTTCGAGGGCGCCGACGAGAACGGCACACCGCTCGCCGAGTGGCTGCGGTCCCGGGAGATCGACGAGGTCGACGTCGTGGGCATCGCCACCGACCACTGCGTGCGGGCCACCGCCCTGGACGCCGCCCGCGAGGGCTTCCGCACCCAGGTGCTGCTCGACCTGACCGCCGGGGTGGCCACCGGAACCACGGAGCGGGCCCTGGAGGAGATGCTGGAGGCGGGCGTGGAACTGTCCGGGAAGCCGATCGTGCAGTAGCCCGTCACCGTCCTCCTCAGGCGCTGGGTCTGGGGGCCGGGCGTCTGAGCAGGGCCCGGATCGGGTGCCACAGCTCCTGGACCGACTCCTGGACCGCGTCCGGGCCGCCCACCGCCCCGGAGAGGGGCGCCGTGCGCCATATCAGGCCGTCCGGATGGTGCAGGACCGCGGTGACCTCGTCCGGTGTCGGCGGGGCCGCGTTGCCCCGCAGGTAGACCGGGCGCAACCCCAGGTTGCGCAGCCTGGTCAGGGCGCGCGACCGGTTCCGGGCGTGGACGAGAAACCGCACGCCTCCCGCCTCCGGTCCGGTGGGGCTGGGCAGGTTCAGTGCCACCACCACCGTGCCGTTCGGCAGCTTGCAGAAGCCTCCTGCGGCCATGCGTTCATACCCCCGAGTCAGCCTGGGTCGGTCCGGGTGTCGGGCCCGGTGTCAATAAGAAAACCACAGACGCACCTAAACACGGATCGGCGGCGACCCGCCAGGGGGTCACCGCCGATCATGCTCTGACCTGGGGAAACTCTGTTTACCTGCCCGCAGGACCGACCTCGAGCTCGATCGTCGAGCCGTTCCTGGCCTCCTTGAGGATCTTGATCTTCGTGTTGGTGTCAGTGATCTTGACGCCGCCGGTCGGGTTCTCCGGGTCGTAGTAGTCGTTCTTGCGGTCGTTGAAGACCGAGACGCCCTTCGAGCCCGGGACGTGCTTCGCGACGTCCGCCTTGTGCAGCGTCATGCCGTCCGTGCGGTAGAGGCTGAACGGCGAGTCGTAGGACTGGAAGCGGTTGCGCATCAGCGTGCCGTCCTTCCACTTCAGCGCCGTCGGGTGCGAGTCGACGGGCAGGACCAGACCGGTGCCCGGGTGCTGGCTGGTGTTGTTGTCCGCCTGGGAGGTGTCCCACTTCCAGATCAACAGGCCGTTCTGGTACGCGTAGTGCTCGACCCAGTTCGGCCGGTCCGAGAAGCCGAAGTTGTACGGGCCGGTCTTCAGCGTCTTGTCGTACGACTCGTACTGCCGGTTCTCGGCGATGTAGTACTGCGCGTAGTCCTGGGTGAAGGACGCGCCCTTGCGGGTGAAGCCGTCCGCCGTCCACGCGGCGTCCTCGGTCTCCGCGTTGTCGGAGAAGAGGGTCTCGCCGTCGGCGGTCACCGCGATCTCGTCGGCGGTGAAGCCCTTCATCGCGAGGCCGCCGTCGGTCTGGTAGCGGAAGCGCAGGTCGATCTTCTGGCCGGCGTAGGCGTCCAGCGGGTAGACGAGCTTGCCGTAGGCGTCGACGGTGCCGCTCAGGGCGGGCTTGTCACTGCCATCGCGCTGGATCGGCTGCCCGTCGAACGTGCCGTCCACGGCGGTCCAGTTGGCGCCGCCGTCGGTGGAGACCTCGGTGTAGAGGAAGTCGTAGTCGGCCTCGATGTCGTACCAGCCGTCCAGGGTGAGGGAGGCGGACGAGGTGCCGGTGAGGTCGACGCTGCGGGTCAGCGTGTTCTTGAGGTCGTTGCCGCTGCCGCTCCACCACTGGGTCTCGCCCTCGGCGGGCGTGACGATCTCGGTGGTGACCGCCTTCTCCGGCAGCTCGACGACCAGGCCCTGCTTGTGCTTGGTGTTGTACTCGGCCAGGCCCAGCTTGTGCCAGGAGTTGACGCCCGCCTTGGCGGTGTCGTAGTTCAGCCAGCCCAGCTGCAGCTTGTCCCAGGCGTTCATGTCGCCGGGCAGGTCGCCGATCTCGTTGCGTCCGGTGCCGAGCCAGGAACCGGAAGACATCAGCGTCCAGAAGCCGGTGGAGTTGTCGCCGCCCGCGGTGTCGTAGTGGTCGGGCAGGCCGAGGTCGTGGCCGTACTCGTGGGCGTAGACGCCGAGCCCGCCGTTCTCCGGCTGGATGGTGTAGTCGCCGACCCAGATGCCGGTGTCGCCGATCTGGGTGCCGCCGAGCTTGTTGTCGCCGGGTCCGGTGTTGCCGGCGTCGGTGCCGAAGGCGTACCAGCGGTGGGCCCAGATCGCGTCCTCGCCCTGCGCGCCGCCGCCCGCGGACTCGTCCTCGCCGGCGTGCACGATCTGGAAGTGGTCGATGTAGCCGTCGGGCTCGTTGAAGTCGCCGTCGCCGTCGTAGTCGTAGCGGTCCCACTGGTCGTACTGGGAGAGCTGGGCCTTGATCTGCTCGTCGGTCCGGCCGGCCGCCTTCTGGTCCTCGACCCAGGCGTTGACGCCGTCCTGCACCGCGTACCAGGCGCAGTTGTCCGGGTCGCACTTGTTGGAGCCGTACCGGGCCTCGTTGTAGGGGACCTTGACCCAGTCGGAGACCTCGCCGTCGACGGAGTAGCGGCCGGAGGACTGCTTCTCGTAGTACGTCTTGACCGAGTTGACGCCCTTGCCGGAGCCGAAGTACAGGTCCTGGAAGTGCTCCTGGTCGTAGTCCTCCTTCCAGGCCGTGGAGTTGTCCGTCCTGCGGTCCGGCTCGGCTATCTGGTTGTGCAGCGGACCAGGGTCGCCGCCGTAGCGGCTGTCGGTCTTGTCGCCGAACTCGACCAGGATGGTGAAGATCTTGTCGGTCTTCTCCCGGCCCAGCTCCACGTACTTGGCGTCGCCCTTCTTGCTCTTGAGCTGGACGACGTTGGAGCCGTCCTTCTTCTGCACCGAGGCGTTGCCGGATATGACCTGCTTCAGCGCCTCCTCCCGCTGGGCGGCCCGGGTGTCGCTCAGCGGGCCCTTGAGGTCGTGGGAGCGCGTGGTCCGGTCCGGGCTCGGGTCGTGGCGGTTGACGGCCTCGGGCCGGGAGGGCGAGTCCGCCTGCGCCACCCCTGCCGCGGAGAGCGTGGCGGTGGCCGCGGCGAGTGCGACGGTGGTCGCCGCCGTTCTGAACGTCCAGGGTCTACTGGTCACTTGAGTTCCTCCCCCGCGTTCACGCGCGCGGATGGGGGGACAGGGACAGTGCGAAGTCCGCGCACACGTGCTCAACGCGTGTAGTCAAGTGACGACATTTGACTACTGGTTCACCGGAAAAGACAGACCTTGACTTGAGCAGAACAATTGCACTATGCGGAGCCCCCGTTCGCTTTGCGGACACCGGGTCGCGGCCTCCGAGCGGCCTCCGAGCGGGCAGCGGGCGGGCAGCGGGCCGGCGGCGGGCGCGCGGTACCGTCCACTGGCCGGACGCCATGAATCCGTGCGCCCCCCGTGCATCGGCCATGTCGGTTAGGTGGTGCTTACTACTGGTTCCGCTCGGGCACACAGCGGGTTAGAGTCGCTTGGCGGAACGCCCGGAAGCCGGCGGAAAGCCAGGCCGACAGCCAGTCTCACCCCCAAGGTCCCCCAAGTTCTGTCTTCCGAGGACACGATGGCCATGCCCCGTCCGACTGCCGCACAGTTCGCCTACGGTTCGTGCACCGTGATCTTCTCGACACTCGCCATGTTGCTGCTGTCACAGACGAGTTCGGGTCCCGGAGTCGCCCTCGTCGCCGTCGCGGCGCTGGCCCTCGGGCTGCTGGTCGCGATGACCGTCCCACAGCCCAAGGCACGCACGCTGACCGCCGTGCCGTCCCGCCGTCCCGACGCGGACCGGGAGCCGGTACCGGCAGCCCGGGTCGCCGCGGGAGCGGGCGAGACGGCCCGCGGCCGGGCCGCGTAGGCCGGGCCGGCTCTTCTCACCGGCCTTCACCGGCCCCACCGGTCGTCGTCAGCGGGTGCTGACGACGACCGTTTTGGCTGCCTTGTCGTGCAGGCCCTGCTTGTAGGGCCGGTCGAAGAAGCTCCAGCCGCCCGCGATGATCGTCCACACGCAGGCGCAGCAGAACGCGAACGGGATCCACAGCACCAGGGCCCGGACCAGCGACGTCTGTACCGAGGGCGTCGCCCCGTTGTCCAGGTTGGCCACCCGCAGTCCGAGCCACTTCTTGCCGAGGGTCTGCCCGGTCTTCGTGGTCATGTAGGTGTCGTAGCCGATGTAGAGCACGGCGGCGATGACGGACTGCCCGAAGGACTTGCCGACGGCGATGTCGTCGCCGTCCACCTGGTACTCCTGGACGTTGAACGCCCAGCTGAGCAGCCAGACCACGATGCCCACGAGGATCATGTCGATGATCCGCGCGAGGATGCGCCGGCCGCTGTCGGCGAGCGGGGGCATCCCGGCCAGCGGATCACTGGGGTAGCCGCCACCGCCGTAGGGGGCACCGCCGTAGGGGCCCGAGCCGCCGGGGGGCGGGGCACCGTAGGGGCCTCCTCCGCCGCCGGGGGGCGGCGCACCGCCGTAGGGGCCTCCTCCGCCGGGGGGCGGGGACGGATTGTCGTAGGGGTTCTTCCTCAGCGGGTCGTCGTCCGGCGGCTGCTGCCCGCCGGAGCCGGGGGGCGGTTCGCTGCTCATGCCCCGAGTCGACCCCGGACTCCGCCCACCCGCATCCGGCGAGCGGCCGTCCGGAGTAGCCGCACCCCGGTACGGCGTACGGCTCCGCGCCCCATGAGATTCGTGCACTGCACGCGCCCCGAAGGGGCGCGGGGAACTGCGCGACCAGCCACGACGCACCGGCACTCGACGACGAGAGCACCCCCACCCCCGGCTCCACCCGCCAAGCTAGCCCGCGACGAACGTGCCGGCCGCCTTGTCGTGCCAGCACTGGTGCCACGGGCGGTCGAACAGGCACCACACGACACCCACCACGCCGACGACCAGGAGGCCGGGGACGCTGTAGACCAGCCACCGGCGCAGCGCGGCGCCGAAGGACGGGGCGTCGTGGGCCTCGATGTCCCGCACCTCCAGACCGAGCAGCCGCTTGCCCAGGGTCCGGCCCCACTTGGCGGTGGGCAGCGCCTCGTAGACGACGCCGAAGAGCAGCAGGACGGCGAGGACGATGCCCAGGTAGACGGAGGTCGTGCCGTCCAGCAGCCAGACCGTGACCGTCTCCCCGGAGAGCTTGGCCTGGTCGATCTTGTCGTTGACGTGGTCGAAGGCCTTGGTGCCGAGCGGAACGGCGGCCCCGGCGGTGACACTGCCGAGGACGACGGTGTCGATCAGCCGCGCCGCCAGCCGCTTGCCGAGCCCGGCGGGACGGGCCGACGCCTGGCGCCGGGCGGCGGCCTGGAACACGTCGTCGACCGGCGGCTTCCAGGGGGCGACCGGCTGCTGCTGCTCGTCCGCGCCCGCTCCGGCCAGCCGGTGCACCTGCTGCGCCCAGGAGGCCTGCCCGCCGCCGGGACCGGCCGCGAGCGGCGCGGCTCCCTGCTGCGGCACGGGCGGTGCGGCGGGGGCGCCGGACTGCTGGGGAGGAAGGGGGGC
>NZ_JACBYP010000120.1 GCF_018982965.1 Streptomyces mayonensis
CCCCTCGCGGCCCGGGATGCCCGCGGGACCGAGCCCCCGGCTCGCGCGGCCCCTCGGATTCCGGAGCCCCTGGAACCGGGGTTCCGCGGCGCCCGGAACCCGCGCCTACGGCCCCTCCGCCCCCGAGGCCCCCGCCCGGTCCGCCGGCGGCTCCTCGCCGCGGGCCAGGCGGCTGTGGGTGCGGCCGTAGAGGAAGTACACGACGAAGCCGATCGCCATCCAGATGCCGAACCGCACCCAGGTCTCGGCGGGCAGGTTGAGCATCAGCCACAGCGAGGCGGCCACCGACACGATCGGCAGCAGCGGGACCAGCGGGGTGCGGAAGGCGCGGGGGAGGTCGGGGCGGCTGCGGCGCAGGATGATCACGCTGATCGCGACGACGACGAACGCGAACAGCGTGCCGATGTTCACCAGTTCGGCCAGCTCGCTCAGGCTGGTGAAGCCGGCCACGATCGCGATGACCACGCCGAGCAGGATGGTCGGCCGGTACGGGGTGCGGAACCTCGGGTGGACGTGGGAGAAGAAGCGCGGCAGCAGCCCGTCGCGGCTCATCGCGAAGAAGACCCGGCTCTGGCCGAGAAGCAGGATCATGCAGACCGTCGTCAGGCCGACCGCGGCTCCGAAGCTGATCACACCGGAGAAGAACGGGTGCCCCGTGGCCTTGAAGGCGTCGGCGAGCGGGGCGTCGACGGACAGCTTGGTGTAGTGCTGCATGCCGGTGACGACGATGGAGACGCCGACGTAGAGCAGGGTGCAGATGACCAGCGAGCCGAGGATGCCGCGGGGCATGTCGCGCTGCGGGTTCTTGGTCTCCTCGGCGGCCGTGGCGACGATGTCGAAGCCGATGAAGGCGAAGAAGACGACCGAGGCGGCCGTGAAGATGCCCATCACGCCGAAGTTGGACGGGGCCCAGCCGAACATCAGCTGGACCAGGGGTGAGTGCAGTCCCCCGCCCGCCTCCACGGGCTGCGCCTCCGGGATGAACGGGTCGTAGTTGGCGCCCTTGACGAAGAAGGCGCCCGCGACGATCACGATGAGGACGACGGCGACCTTGATGGCGACGACGAGTGAGGTGACCCGCGCCGACAGCTTCATGCCGAGGACGAGGATGCCGGTGAGCACCAGCACCAGGGCGGCGGCAAGGATGTCGAAGCCGAAGCCGTCGGCTCCGTCCCGGCCGCCCAGCTCGGCGGGCATGTGCCAGCCCGCGTTGTCCATCAGCGAGCGGATGTAGCCCGACCAGCCGACGGCCACCACCGCCGTGCCGAGCGCGAACTCCAGGACCAGGTCCCAGCCGATGATCCAGGCGGGCAGTTCACCGAGCGAGGCGTAGGAGAAGGTGTACGCCGACCCGGCCACCGGCACCGTCGAGGCGAACTCGGCGTAGCACAGCGCCGCGAGGGCGCAGACGACGCCGGCGACGACGAAGGCCAGGGCCACCGAAGGCCCGGCATTGTCCTTGGCGACCGTGCCGGTCAGCACGAAGATTCCGGTGCCGATGACGACACCGATGCCGAACACGGTCAGGTCCAGCGCCGACAGGGACTTCTTGAGCGCGTGCTCCGGTTCCTCCGTGTCCCGGATGGACTGCTCGATCTTCTTGGTCCTGAAGATACTGCTGCTGCTCACGGGTCCTCCCACGCTTGTCGTCCTCGACATGATCGAGAGGGGGCGTACTGCGTATGCCCCGGCGTGGGCGCATTCACGCGAACGGGCCGGTTGCACTACCGCAAAGGGTGGCGGAACCGGCCCGTCCGGCGCAGCGTCAGTCGCGCGCGGCCTCCACCTGGTCCACGGCGCCCGTGCGGTCGTACCTGCCGTCGAGCTTGGCGACCAGGCCGGTGACCTGGCGCGCGATGTCGGGCGCGGTGAGTCCGATCTCGGCGAGGACCTCGGCCCGGGAGGCGTGGTCGAGGAAGCGCGGCGGGATGCCGAAGTCGCGCAGCGGCACGTCGACGCCCGCGTCCCGCAGCGCCTGGGCGACGGCGGAACCGACGCCTCCGACGCGGGAGTTGTCCTCGACGGTGACGACCACGCGGTGCCGCTCGGCGAGCGGGGCCATGGCCTCGTCGACGGGCTTGACCCAGCGCGGGTCGACCACGGTGGTGGAGATGCCCTGCTTGTCGAGCAGACCGGCGACCTCCAGGCACATCGGGGCGAGCGCGCCGACGGAGACCAGGAGGACGTCGGGGGTGTCCGTGCCGGGGGCGCGCAGCACGTCCATGCCGCCGACGCGGCCGACGGCGGGTACGGCGGGGCCGACGGCGCCCTTGGAGAAGCGGACCACGGTCGGCGCGTCGTCGACCTCGACGGCCTCGCGCAGCTGGGCGCGGACCTGGTCGGCGTCGCGCGGGGCGGCCAGCCTGAGGCCGGGGACGACCTGGAGGATCGACATGTCCCACATGCCGTTGTGCGAGGCGCCGTCGGTGCCGGTGACACCGGCGCGGTCCAGGACGAAGGTGACGCCGCACTTGTGCAGGGCCACGTCCATCAGCACCTGGTCGAAGGCGCGGTTGAGGAAGGTGGCGTAGACGGCGAAGACCGGGTGGACGCCGCCGTGCGCGAGGCCGGCCGCGGAGACCGCGCCGTGCTGCTCGGCGATGCCGACGTCGTAGACGCGGTCCGGGAAGGCCTTGGCGAACTTGTCGAGGCCGACCGGCTGGAGCATGGCCGCCGTGATGGCGACGACGTCCTCGCGCTCCTTGCCGAGCGCGAGCATCTCCTCGCCGAAGACGCTGGTCCAGTCGGCGCCGGAGGAGGAGATGGGCAGGCCCGTGTCGGGGTGGATCTTGCCGACGGCGTGGAAGCGGTCGGCCTCGTCCTGAAGGGCCGGCTGGTAGCCGCGGCCCTTCTCGGTGAGGCAGTGCACGATGACCGGGCCGCCGAAGCGCTTGGCGCGGGTGAGGGCGGACTCCAGGGCCTCGATGTCGTGGCCGTCGATCGGGCCGACGTACTTCAGGCCGAGGTCCTCGAACATGCCCTGCGGGGCGATGAAGTCCTTCAGGCCCTTCTTGGCGCCGTGCAGGGTGTCGTAGAGCGGGCGGCCGACGACCGGGGTGCGCTCCAGGAGGTCCTTGCCGCGGGCCAGGAAGCGCTCGTAGCCGTCGGTGGTGCGCAGGGTCGCCAGGTGGTCGGCGAGGCCGCCGATGGTGGGCGCGTAGGAGCGCTCGTTGTCGTTGACGACGATGACCAGGGGGCGGTCCTTGGCGGCGGCGATGTTGTTCAGCGCCTCCCAGGCCATGCCGCCGGTCAGGGCGCCGTCGCCGATGACGGCCACGACGTGGTCGCCGCGGTCGAGGACCTGGTTGGCCTTGGCGATGCCGTCGGCCCAGCCGAGGACGGTGGAGGCATGGCTGTTCTCGATGACGTCGTGCTCGGACTCGGCCTGTGAGGGGTAGCCGGACAGGCCGCCCTTCATCTTCAGCTTCGAGAAGTCCTGGCGTCCGGTGAGCAGCTTGTGCACGTAGGACTGGTGGCCCGTGTCCCAGAGCACCTTGTCCTTCGGTGAGTCGAAGACGCGGTGCAGGGCGAGGGTCAGTTCCACGACGCCGAGGTTGGGGCCGAGGTGGCCGCCGGTCTTGGACACGGCGTCGACGAGGAAGGTACGGATCTCCTCGGCCAGCCGGCCCAGCTCTTCCAGGCTGAGCCGGTCCAGATCGCGCGGTCCCGTGATGCGGGTCAGCAGCGGCACCCGTGCCTCCTTGCAGTAGAGCTGTTGCCGGGCCTGCCCGAGTCTAATGTTCCGCCGTGGCGGAACGTGTCCGGGCGGTGCGTCGTACGTCACGCGTTCGGCCTTACCCAACGGCGGACGGTTCTACGTCTGCCCCGCCGGCCGCCCGTGACGCCGCCCCACTTGGTGCGGGGACGAGAGCGGTCCGCCCGCCCCGCCCGGCACTGGGCCGGACGGGCGGGCGGACCGTGGCGGCCGGCCGGGTACGGCTATGCGCGGCCGGCCGTCTTCTGCGTCTTGCGGGTGACCGCGTCGATGACGACGGTCGCGAGGAGCACGCCACCGGTGATCATGTACTGGACCGGCGAGGCGATGCCCTGGAGGGCGAGGCCGTACTGGATCGAGAC
Organism: Streptomyces mayonensis; assembly: GCF_018982965.1. Classification (GTDB taxonomy): domain Bacteria; phylum Actinomycetota; class Actinomycetes; order Streptomycetales; family Streptomycetaceae; genus Streptomyces; species Streptomyces mayonensis. The sequence continues at coordinate 4,078 of NZ_JACBYP010000120.1, forward strand.
GATGACCATCACACCGAGCAGCGCGTCCCACGTGCGGCCGCGGCCGCCGAAGAGGGACGTGCCGCCGATCACGGCCGCGGCGATGACGTTCATCAGGAACTCACCGGTGCCCGCGCCCTGGTTGGCGGAGGCGATCTTCGACGCGACGAAGAGGCCGCCGATGGCGGCGAAGGTGCCGGCGATCGCGAAGACCGAGATCCGCACCAGCTCCACGTTGATGCCGGCCCGGCGGGACGCCTCGACGCTGCCGCCGAGCGCGAAGATCTTGCGACCGTAGGCGGTGCGGCGCAGGACGAAGTCCGTGAGCAGCAGGAACGCCAGGAAGATCACCACGGCCAGCGGCAGGCCCTTGTACTGGTTGAAGACGATCGCGACGGCGAAGGCCAGCACGGCCAGCAGCACCGTGCGGACGATGACCTCGCTCAGCGGCCGGGACGGCACCCCGGCGGCGGCGCGGCGCCGGTTGTCGAAGAACGCGGTGAGGAAGTACCCCGCGGTCACGACGATCGCCAGGCCGTAGGCGGCCGCCACGTCGCTGAAGTAGTAGCTGGTCAGCTTGACGACGATGCCGTCGCTGTTCAGGTTGATGGTGCCGTTGCTGCCGAGGATCTGCAGCATCGCGCCCTGCCAGAACAGCAGGCCGGCCAGCGTCACGGCGAAGGCCGGGACGCCGATCCTGGCGAAGAAGAAGCCGTGCAGCGCGCCGGCCACGGTTCCGGTGAGGACGGCCAGGACCAGGGCCAGGACCTCGTTCATGCCGTGCGTGATGTTGAGCACGGCGAAGGTGGCGCCCGCGACACCGCTGACCGAGCCGACCGACAGGTCGATCTCGCCGAGCAGCAGCACGAAGACGATGCCGACGGCGATCATGCCGGTGCCGACCATCGCGACCGACATGTCGGAGAAGTTGCCGGCGGTGAGGAAGTTGGAGTTGAGGCTGGTGAAGATGGCCCAGATGACCAGCAGACCGACCACGACCGGGATGGACCCGAGGTCGCCGGCCTTCATCTTCCGCTTGAACTCGCTGAGGTAGCCGGCGAAGCCCTGCTCGCGCACCAGCAGCCGGGGGTCGACGGCGGCCACCGCGTCGGAGGCCGCGGCGGGGTTCTCCACCGACTGCTCGCCGGCGGGTGCTGAGGTCTTGTCGATGCTCACTTCTTGATCTCCCCATTGGTGCGCGCCGCACGACGGGTCACGGCGTTCTCCGTGGCGCCCGTGATGGCGGAGATGATCTCTTCCTGGGAGGTCGACTTGACCTCGAAGATGCCGTTGTTGCGCCCGAGGCGCAGCACGGCGACCTTGTCCGCGACGGCCTTGACGTCGGCCATGTTGTGGCTGATGAGGATGACGGCGTGGCCGCGCTCGCGCAGCCGCTCGACCAGGTCGAGGACCTGCGCCGTCTGCTCGACGCCGAGGGCGGCGGTGGGCTCGTCGAGGATGACCAGCTTGGGCTCGCCGAGCATGGAGCGGGCGATCGCGACGACCTGGCGCTGACCGCCGGAGAGCGAGGCGATCGGGATGCGGACGCTCGGTATGCGGATGGACAGCGTGTCCAGCAGTTCTCTGGAGCGGCGCTCCATCTCCACCTCGTCCAGGACGCCGCGCTTGCGCAGCTCCCGGCCCAGGTAGAGGTTGCCGACGACGTCGATGTTGTCGCACAGCGCGAGGTCCTGGTAGACCGTCGCGATGCCGAGGTTCTGGGCGTCGTGGGGCCTGTTGATGGAGACGGACCTGCCGTCCCACTCGATGGCGCCCTCGTCAATGGGGTGCACGCCGGCGATCGTCTTGACCAGCGTGGACTTTCCGGCACCGTTGTCGCCCACCAGGGCGACCACCTCACCGGCGTGGACCTCAAGCTCTACGTCGGTGAGCGCCTGGACGGCACCGAATCGCTTGGAGACCCCGCGCAACGCCAGCACGGGCGTAGCGGACACGTGAACCAACTCCTTCGCCGCCTGACCCGGCGGGAGGTTGTGCAGAAGATTTTCGGGGGGATGTTCCGTCCGGCGCCCCGCACGGCTTGCGGGGCCGGTGTGTGCGGGACGCCGGAGGAGCTCGGGCGGGGGTCCCGGGCGCGCTCACGCGGCGCGGGACGCGGCTCCGCCTACTTCAGACCGATCTTGTCGCAGGCGGCCTTGTACTTGCCGGCGCAGATCTCGTCGAGCGTGTAGAAACCTTCCTTGATGACGGTTTCCTTGATGTTGTCCTTGGTCAGCGAGACGACCGGCACGAGGACGGTGGGGACGTCCTTGGTGGTGGCGCTGTCGGTCTTGCTGGTGGCGATGGAGTCGAGCGACTTGCCCTGGGCGAGCGCCACGGCCATTTCGGCGGCGGTCGTGGCCTCCTTCGGGTAGGACTTGTAGACGCTCATGTACTGCTCGCCGGTGACGATGCGCTGCACACCGTTCAGCTCGGCGTCCTGGCCGGTGACCGGGATGTCGGCGATGCCGGCCCGCTTCAGGGCGGTGATGAGGCCGCCCGCCATGGTGTCGTTGGCGGAGTAGACACCGATGATCTTGTCCTTGCCGAGGGCGGAGATCGCGGCGTCCATGTTGGCGTTGGCGTTCTCCGCCTTCCACTCCTTGGTGTCGTACTCGCGGCCGACGTTCACCTTGCCGTCGAGGACGGAGTGGGCGCCCTCCTTGAACTGGGCGGCGTTCGGGTCGGTGGAGGAACCGTTCATCATGACGATCTGGCCGTCCTTGGCCTTGTCGCCCAGGGCCTTCAGGAGCGCCTCGCCCTGCGTCTTGCCGACCGTGACGTTGTCGAACGAGGTGTAGGCGTCGATCGGGCCCTCGGCCAGGCGGTCGAAGGCGACGATCTTGATGCCCGCGTCGTGCGCCTTCTTCACGGAGCCGGCGATGGACTTGAAGTCCACCGCGTCCACGATCAGCACGTCGACCTTGTTGGTCACCATGGTGTCGACCTGCTGGGCCTGCAGGCTGGCGTCACCCTTGGCGTTGGCGTAGGTGACCTTGCCCTTGTTGCTCGTGAGTTCCTTGACCTTCTTCTCGATCAAGGGCTTGTCGAACTTCTCGTACCGCGCGGTCTGGTTCTCCGGGAGCAGGAGGCCGACCGTGATGTCGTCGCCCTTCTTCGCTGCGGAGTCGGACGAGTCGCTGTTGTCTCCGGACTCCGCGGCACTGCCACAGGCGGCGAGCGAGACGGCCATGGCACCGGCGGCGATGGCAACGGCGGCACGACGCATACGCGTGTTCACTTCACAAACCTCCCTGACGAGGCCGCGTCGCTGCGGCCGAGGTGGCTGGAAGTCAACTCGGCCATACGTGCAACGTCAAGAAGTAAATCCTTAACGAGATGACAACGGTGCCATCCGTGCTCTAAGTGAAGGCAGGCGTCGCCGTCGGCAGGGCGCCGGTCGTGCTGCCGTCCAGGAGCGTCGAATCGCCCATCTCGCTGAGCGCGAGGGCGAGGGCGCCGAGCACTTCGGCACGGCCGCCAAGTGCCCCTGGAAGCACGGACAGACGCCGCGCCGCGCTGGGGATGGCATAGCGCCCGACGGATTCTCTTATGGGCCCGAGGACCAGTTCTCCGGCCTCGGCGAGATCACCGCCGAGGACGACCCGGCTCGGGTTGAGCAGGTTGCACAGGTGGGCCACTCCACTGCCGATGTGGCGGCCGACGTCGGCGATCACGCGGCGGCAGCCGGGGTCGCCGTCCCGGGCCAGCCGCACGATGCCCTCCATCGTCAGGTCGGTGCCGTGGCTCGGCTGGAGGAGCGGGAGCACATAGCGTGCTGCGGCGAAGGTCTCCAGGCAACCCCGGTTGCCGCAGCGGCAGACCGGACCGCCCTCGTCCAGGGTGATGTGCCCGATTTCGCCCGCCGTGCCGCCCGGCCCGCGATAGATCTTCCCGTTGATCACCAGGCCCGCGCCGACGCCGCTGGCGACCTTGATGTACGCCAGGTCCCGCAGCCCCCGCCCGCTGCCCCAGACCAGCTCGCCCAGAGCGCCGAGGTTGGCGTCGTTGTCCACGTGCACGGGCACGCCGAGCCGCCCCCGCAGCTCCTCGGCGGGCCGGATGCCGCTCCAGCCGGGCAGGATCGCGGTCGAGCCCAGCGTCCCGGACTCCACGTCGATCGGTCCCGGTACGCCGAGGCCCACTCCGGCGATCTTGGTGCGGTCGACGCCCGTGGCCGTGATCAGCCGGCTGACCAGTTGCTCCGCCCGGTCGAAGCCCTGGTCGGAGGAGGCGTCGACGTCCAGCGGCTCGGACTCCTCGGCGAGTACCTGGTGGGCGAGGTTCCCGACCGCGACGCGCAGGTGGGTGTGGCCGAAGTCCACGCCGATGACGATCCCGGCGTCCCCGCTCAGCGAGACGCTGCGGGCCCGCCGCCCGCCCGCGGAGGTGGGCGTGACCTCGACGGTCCCGCCGTTCTTCAGTTCCCGGACGATGTTCGAGACCGTGGCCGCGGACAGCCCCGTCGTCCTCGCGATCTCCGCCTGCGTGAGCGACCCGGCGAGCCGTACCGCCCGTACGACGCGTTCCAGGTTGGCTCGGTGCAGCGACGACTGCGACCCGGGAGTCTCCACGACGACCTCCTGCGCGCGGGGCCGCTTCGATGAGACCCCGTCCAATGTCCAACTAGTGAACTCTAAGCTGAGCCGTTCGGGTCGCCTCCCGTCAAGAGGTTGAACCGCATCCGGGTGCCCGGTCGGGGCATTCCGGGCACACGTGTGCGGGCCGCCCCCGGCACTGCGGGAGCGGCCCGGCGGGAACGGGCGCGGGGCGCCGGGGGCTACTTCAGGGCGCCTGCCGTCAGGCCCTGAACCACCTGGCGCTGGAAGACGATGTACGCGGCCAGCACCGGCAGCATCGCCATCACCAGGCCCGCGAACAGGCCCGACCAGTCGCCCTTGTAGCCCTGGCTGACCGCCAGCTGCACCAGGCCCTGGGTGAGGACGTGTTTGTCGGGGTCCGTGTTCAGCACGGTGGGCAGCATGTACTGGTTCCACTGGCCCAGGAAGTTGAAGATCCCCACGCTGATCAGTCCGGGCTTGGCCATCGGCAGCATGACCTGGAAGAAGGTCCGGGTGTGCGAGGCGCCGTCCACGAACGCGGCTTCGGCCACCGAAGTGGGCAGGGTGCGGAAGAACCCGGTCAGGAAGAACACCGTGAAGGGCAGTGAGTAGGCGATGTAGACCAGGATCAGCCCGTGGATGGTGTTCAGGAGCCCCATGTTGTCCACGACGTAGAACAGCGGGACCAGCGCCAGCATGATCGGGAAACTCATGCCCGCGATGAACAAGTAATAGATGAACCGGTTGCCCGGAAAGTCGAAGCGGGCCAGCACGTAGGCCGCCATCGAGCCGAGGACGAGGGTGCCGACGAGCGAGCCGCCCACCACCAGAACGGTGTTGAGGAAGTAGTCGCTCATGTGTGCCTGGGACCAGGCGCGCGACCAGTTGCCGAAGTTCAGCGTGTCGGGCAGCGACCAGGGCGATCCGAAGATGGCGGCGTCGTCCTTGAAGGACGTCATCACCGCCCACACGAGCGGCATCCCGACCATGATCGCCCAGATCACCAGGACACCGTGCGAGAAGACGTTGAGGGTGGTGCCCTCCTTCTTCTCCTTCCGGGGCCCGCCGGACGGTGCGCCGCCCCGGTCCACGGGCGCGCCGGACTCGGCCGGCACGGCAGCGGGGGTGTCGGTCGTCTTCATCAGTACTCCAGCCGCTCGCGCCGGCCCAGCCGCATCACGACGGCCGCGAAGGCCAGGGTGACGACGAGCAGGGCGACGCCGATGGTGGTGGCGTAGGCGGCCTGACCGTCCCGGAACGCCTTCTGGTACACGTACAGGACCATGACGGTGGTCGAGTAGTCGGGTCCACCGGGTCCGGTCGTCATGATCTGCACGACCGCGAAGGACTCGGCGCCGAGCGCGAGGATGCCCATGTAGACCCAGCCGGACTGCACGGTGTCCCACAGCAGCGGCAGGGTGACCTTGAAGAAGGTGGCGGAGCGGTTCGCCCCGTCCAGCAGCGCGGCCTCGTAGAGCTCCGCCGGGATGGAGGCCATGCCCGCGGAGAAGAGGACGACGAAGAAGCCGACGGTGGACCAGACGAGCACCGCCATCACGCACCACAGGGCGATGTTCGGGTCGCCGAGCCACAGCGGCTGCACGGAGTCCAGGCCGATCCCGCGCAGCAGGGAGTTGATCGCGCCGCTGTCCGGGTTGTACGCGAACTGGAACAGCAGGGCGACGATCGCGATCGAGAGCACCTGCGGGAAGAAGTACACGATCTTGTAGAAGCCGGAGCCGCGGACGCCGGTGATGGCGGGCCCGCCGCGGCGGCGCCTTCCGCCCACGTTGATCATGAAGGCGAAGAAGAGCGCCAGGCCGAGGGTGACCAGCGGCACCAGCAGGGCGAACATCACGCTGTGCTGCAACGACTTCCAGAAGATGTCGTCGTCGAGCATCCGCGCGTAGTTGTCGAAGCCGACCATCGAGAACTCGGGGCTCAGGCCCGTCCAGTTGGTGAACGAGTAGTAGATGGACTGGATGAACGGCCAGATGACGAAGAGCGTGTACAGCCCCAGGGGAACCGCCAGGAACCCCACGACGAACCGGTACTTGCCGTGCTGCATTGCTACCGACCCCGATCTGCGCGCGGGCGGCGCCGCCAGGGCCCGTCCGGCGCCGCGGCGGCGCGGGAGGGGCCCTGGTGACGTGTCCTCACTGGTGCTTGTAGTGCTTGATCGACGAGTCCTTGGCGGCGTCGTCGGCGAACCCCTGGATCTTCTTGATGGTCTCGGCCGGGGTGAGCCGGCCCGCCATCATCTCGCCCAGGCAGGCGACGCCGATCTTCTCCTTCTGGAGCTGCACGTACCAGTCCTGCATGCGCGGGTTCACCACGTTGTCGCCGGCCAGCTCCAGCGCCGCGACACCGGACTTGAGGCCGGGGGTCAGCTCGATGCCGTCGGTGCCGCCGTTGTAGGCGCTCAGGGACTTGACCTTGCTGGTGAAGTTCTTCGAGGAGGCCTCGCTGAGCATGATGCGCAGCTGCTCCATGCCGCCGGCGCCGTTGGCCGCCTTGGCCGGGACGATGAAGGGCTCGCCGCCGGAGGCCCAGAGGGTGCCGAAGGGCATCTTGTCGGAGTCGTCGATGCCGGGCGGCGCGGAGACGGTGAGCTGGAAGTCGGCGGGGATGACCTTGGCCGACTCGTTCTCCACCCAGGAGCCGTTGGGGAGGAACAGGGCGTCGCCCTTGGCCCACGCGGTCTGCGACTGGATGTGGTCCAGGCCCGGGGTGCCCTTGAGGACGTAGCCCTTCTGGAACAGCTCGTACCAGGCCTCGAAGACCGTCTTGACCGCCGGGTGCTTCCAGGCGTTCGGTTCCAGGTTGTCGATGGCGTCGATCACCTCGCGGCCCCCGACCTTGGCGATCATCGGGGACATCGAGAAGGGGATGTAGTACGGGTACTTGCCCGCGTACGTCCAGCCGGCCATGCCCTTCTTCTTGGCCTTCTCGCAGACGGCGAGCATCTCGTCCCAGGTCTTCGGGTACTCCGCGTCGAGCGAGTCCAGCGCCTTCTGGGAGTACCAGTTGCCGTACACCGTGTACGCGTAGTAGAGGATCCAGACCGGGTCGCCGTCGAACTGGCCCATCTCCACGATGCCGGGCCGCAGGGTGTCGCGGACCTTCTTGGCCGGGTCGTCGTAGGAGGGGGCGTCGAGCAGCGGGGTGAGGTCGGCGAGCTGCTTCTTGCCGACGAGGACGCCCATGTCCATCTGTTCGGCGCCGGAGTTGTCGACGAGGTCGGGCGGGTTGCCGCCGTTGAAACGCGGCTGCAGCGTCGACTGGATCTTCTGGGTGGCGGCGAACTTCACCTTGGCCTTCGGATAGGCCTTCTCGTACAGCTTCACGGCGTCCTCGGCGTACTCCTTGCCGAAACCGCCGTCGAAGAGGACGAATTCCATCTGGGCGCTGTCATTGACGGCGAGCGGGTTCTTCGCGGACTTCTCGCCCGCCTCGGCCTTGTCCTGGGAGTCGCCGCCGCCGCTGGCGCAGGCGGACAGGAAACTCATCGTCGGTACGGAGATCAGGCCGAGCGCGGCGGACCGCTTGATCAGATCGCGGCGGCCGACGCCCGTACCGGTGTTCTCGGCGGAAGTGGATCCCATGCTCAAGTCCTCGCCTTCTCCAGGACTCAGGCGGTGAACCGGATCCTTCCCGGCACCGCGATCGGGTCGTACTGGTTCGTGCAGGAAGTGCCGTACTGCTGTGGTGCCACGCGTGCTGTCGTTGCTGTTCGAGCGCCCTGACGGTGTTGCGTCGCGGTTCGCCCCGGATCTCCCGGTGGCCGACAGGTATAGTCCACTTTCCGCCGACTGAGCAAGATCGAATGCAAGGTTGGCGGTACGTCTTTTCCGAGTTGAGACCTGCTGGAAATATGCCCGGCCGGTGCACCGCATGCCGTAGGAATCCCAGGCATAACCCCCGAACACCACATCCAACACCCTTGACATCACATGCCACTTGACCCCTACTGGTCCTTGCGCAGTTGAATTGACAACGTTGTCCCACGCGCAGGGAGGGTGGCCAGGACATGCAGTACAGAGTTCGGCACAGATGGGGTCCGGCGGTCGTGATGACGACCGCCTTCGCTTTGGCGGTCGGGTCCCAGGGAGCGGCGGTCGCGCTGCCGCACGCGCCCGCTAAGGCCGACCGGGAGTTCTCGTCGTCCTTCGAGGACGGCGACCCGGCCCCGGACTGGGTCAGCACCGTGGACACCGGCGCGGACGGCGGCAAGCGGTCCTCGGGCGTCGACGGCGGGTTCAGCAACGGCATACCCGGCAACGTCACCGAGCACGTCACCCGGGTGCGGGCCAGCGGCGAGAACACCGGCGGCGGGGAGGTCAAGGACAACCTCGCCGACAACGAGCCGACCACCAAGTGGCTGACCTTCGCGCCGACCGGCTGGGTCGAGTTCGACCTGGACGCGCCGACGAAGATCGTCAAGTACGCGCTCACCTCCGCGAACGACCACCCCGAACGCGACCCCCGGGACTGGACGCTGAAGGGGTCGGCGGACGGCGAGAACTGGCAGACGCTGGACACCCGTTCGGGCGAGACCTTCGGCGAGCCGTTCACGACGAAGACCTACGACCTGGCCGAGGCGGCCGAGTTCCAGCACTTCCGCCTGGAGTTCACCAAGAACAACGGGGCGGGCGACGCGCTCCAGCTCGGCGACGTCCAGTTCTCCACGGGCGAGGCCGAGGACCCGGCGCCCGAGGACATGCTCGCCTTCGTCGACGAGGGCATCACCAGCTCTCCCACCGCGAAGGCCGACGCCGGCTTCACGGGCAGACACGCGCTGCGCTACGCGGGCCGGCACACCACGGACGGCCGGGCCTACTCGTACAACAAGGTCTTCGACGTCAATGTGAAGGTCGACCGGCGCACCGAGCTGTCGTACAAGATCTTCCCCGCGATGGCCGACCGCGACCTCGACTACGACGCCACGAACGTCTCCGTCGACCTCGCCTTCACCGACGGCACCTACCTGAGCGACCTCAAGGCCACCGACCAGCACGGGTTCCCGCTGACGCCGCGCGGTCAGGGCGACGCCAAGATCCTTTACGTCAACCAGTGGAACAGCGTCGAGTCGGGCATCGGCTCGGTCGCGGCCGGCAAGACCGTCGACCGGATCCTGCTGGCGTACGACTCCCCCAAGGGCCCGGCGAAGTTCCGCGGCTGGCTGGACGACGTGGAGATCAAGCGGGCGAAGCCCGAGCCCCCCAAGGCCCATCTGTCCGACTACGCGCTCACCACCCGCGGCACCAACTCCAGCAACAACTTCTCGCGCGGCAACAACTTCCCCGCGACCGCGGTGCCGCACGGGTTCAACTTCTGGACTCCGGTGACCAACTCGGGCTCGCTGTCCTGGATCTACGACTACGCGCGCGGCAACAACGACGACAACCTGCCCACGCTGCAGGCGTTCGGCGCGAGCCACGAGCCGAGCCCCTGGATGGGTGACCGGCAGACCTTCCAGGTGATGCCGTCGGCCGCCTCCGGCACCCCGGACACCGGCCGCGACGCCCGCGAACTGGCCTTCCGGCACGAGAACGAGACCGCGCGGCCGTACTACTACGGGGTGCGGTTCGAGAACGGCCTCAAGGCCGAGATGGCGCCGACCGACCACGCGGCGATGATGCGCTTCACCTATCCCGGTGACGACGCGAGCGTGATCTTCGACAACGTCGAGGACAACGCCGGTCTGACCCTCGACAAGGAGAACGGCACCTTCACCGGCTACTCGGACGTCAAGTCCAACGGTTCGGCGGGCGCCACCCGGCTGTTCGTCTACGGCGAGTTCGACAGCAAGGTCACCGGCGGCGACTCCAGCGGCGTCAAGGGCCACCTGAGCTTCGACGCCGGCCGGGACCGCGCCGTGACGCTGCGCATCGCCACCTCGCTGATCGGCGTCGACCAGGCGAAGGACAACCTGCGCCAGGAGATCCCGAAGCGGGCCTCCTTCGAGAAGGTCAAGCGCGACGCCCAGAAGCAGTGGGACCGGATCCTCGGCAAGGTCGAGGTCGAGGGCGCCACGCAGGACCAGCTGACCACGCTGTACTCCAGCCTCTACCGGCTGTACCTGTACCCGAACGCGGGTCACGAGAAGGTCGACGGGAAGTACAGGTACGCCTCCCCGTTCTCGAAGGCGGACAAGGAGAACACGCCGACCGAGACCGGCGCCAAGGTCGTGGACGGCAAGGTCTACGTCAACAACGGCTTCTGGGACACGTACCGGACCACCTGGCCCGCGTACTCCTTCCTCACCCCGTCGAAGGCCGGTGAGCTGGTCGACGGCTTCGTGCAGCACTACAAGGACGGCGGCTGGACCTCGCGCTGGTCCTCCCCGGGCTACGCGGACCTGATGACCGGCACCTCCTCGGACGTGGCCTTCGCCGACGCCTACGTCAAGGGCGTCGGCTTCGACGCGAAGGCGGCGTACGACGCGGCCGTCAAGAACGCCACCGTGGTGCCGCCCTCCTCGGGCGTGGGCCGCAAGGGCATGGAGACCTCGCCGTTCCTCGGCTACACCGGCACCGAGACGCACGAGGGCATGTCGTGGGCGCTGGAGGGCTACCTCAACGACTACGGCATCGCGAAGATGGGCGAGAAGCTCTACAAGCAGACCGGCCAGAAGCGGTACAAGGACGAGTCCGCGTACTTCCTCAACCGGGCCCAGGACTACGTCAACCTCTTCGACTCGAAGGCCGGCTTCTTCCAGGGCAAGGACACCGAGGGCAACTGGCGCGTCGACTCCGAGAAGTACGACCCGCGCGTGTGGGGCTACGACTACACGGAGACCAACGGCTGGGGCTACGCCTTCACCGCCCCGCAGGACAGCCGCGGACTCGCCAACCTGTACGGCGGCCGGGACGGCCTCGGCGACAAGCTCGACGAGTACCTCTCCACCCCGGAGACGGCCTCCCCGGACCTGAAGGGCTCCTACGGCGGCGTCATCCACGAGATGACCGAGGCGCGGGACGTCCGGATGGGCATGTACGGGCACTCCAACCAGGTCGCCCACCACGCCCTGTACATGTACGACGCGGCCGGGCAGCCGTACAAGGCGCAGAAGAACATCCGCGAGGTGCTCCAGCGCCTCTACACGGGCAGCGAGATCGGCCAGGGCTACCACGGTGACGAGGACAACGGCGAGCAGTCGGCCTGGTTCCTCTTCTCCTCGCTCGGCTTCTACCCGCTGGTGATGGGCAGCGGCGAGTACGCCGTCGGGTCCCCGCTGTTCACGAAGGCGACGGTCCACCTGGAGAACGGCCGCAAGCTGGTCGTCAAGGCGCCGAAGAACAGCACGAAGAACGTCTACGTGCAGGGCCTGAAGGTCAACGGCAAGCGCTGGAACTCCACGTCGCTCCCCCACTCGCTGCTGGCGAAGGGCGGCGTCCTGGAGTTCGACATGGGCGCGAAGCCGTCCTCGTGGGGCACCGGCAAGAACGCGGCACCGCCGTCGATCACGAAGGACGACGAGGTGCCGACGCCGCGCGCCGACGCGATCACCGGGGAGGGCGCGCTGTTCGACGACACGTCGGCGACCGAGGCGAAGGTGACGTCGGTGGACCTGCCGGTCCCGGACAAGGGCGCCAAGGCGGTGCAGTACACGCTGACCTCGTCGGCGGACCGTACCGAGGCCCCGGCCGGCTGGAAGCTCCAGGGCTCGTCCGACGGCAAGACCTGGCGGACCCTGGACCGGCGCTCGGGCGAGTCCTTCGCCTGGGACCGCCAGACGCGGGCGTTCTCGGTGAAGTCGCCGGGCTCGTACGCGCAGTACCGCCTGGTCCTGGACGGCGAGCACACGCTGGCGGAGGTGGAGCTGCTGTCGTAGGCGGCTGACCCCTTCGCCTCAGGACGAGGGCCGCACCCCCTCTTCGGAACAGGGGGTGCGGCCCTCGTGCCGCAGACCGGGCGTCGCACCCGGCCCTGCCACGGTCACCGTCCGGCACCTCCGGCGGGACCCCGCCCGTTCCGCGCGGCTCGCCCGAAATCGAAATGTTGATACCATCCAGATGCTTTGAACATCTCTGTACCCGCTTACCGGGAGGGCTGACATGGCGACTCGGCGTCTGTTCGTGGTCAGGCACGGTGCGGCGGACGCCTTCGGGACGCTCACCGAAGTCGGACGGCGTCAGACGGAGTTGCTCGCGGAGCGCCTGGCCCGCCTGCCGGTCGACACGGTGTGGCACTCGCCGATGCCCCGGGCGGTGCGCTCGGCCCAGCTCATCGGCGAGCGCCTGGAGGGGGTGCCCGTGCGGGAGGCGGCCGAGCTGACCGACTACGTCCCGCATGTGCCGGAGAAGCCGCCGGCGGCCTGGGCGGCGGTCTTCGACGGCTACGACCCCGCAGAAGCGGCCAAGGGGGAGCGCCTCGCGGACGCGCTGACCGACCGGTTCGCCCGCCCCGCCGACACCGAGACGCACGAGGTCCTGGTCACCCACGCCTACCAGGTGGCCTGGCTCGTGCGGCACGCCCTGGGCGCGCCCCGTGCGCGGTGGTTGGGGATGAACTGCGGGAACACGGGGGTGACGGCAATCGAGTACTACACCGGCGCGGCCCCCTCGCTGGTGGTCTACAACGACATGAGCCATCTCCCCGCGGACCTGCGCTGGACGGGCTTCGGGCCCGGCGCCCGGCCCTGAGCGGATGAGCCGGGTCGCCCTCGGCGCGCCACGCCCATCCGCCGTCTCAGGTGCCGTCGATCAGGCCGCGGGCCCCCTGCCGGAGCAGCGCCACCCCGACCGACATACCCAGGGTGCCGGGGTCGAGGGGCCCGGCCCACTCGTGGGCGTGGAGGGTCTTCTTGCCGTCGGCGCTGAAGACGCGGGCCCGCAGGGAGAGTTCGCCGCCCCGGGACGCCCTGGCGAACCCGGCGATCGGGCTGTTGCAGTGGCCTTGGAGCACCTGCAGCAGCATGCGCTCAGCGGTCACCTCCCGGTGTGTGCTCTCGTCGTCGAGCGCGCCGGCCGCCGCGATCAGCTCGGTGTCGTCCTCGCGGCACTGCAGCGCCAGCGCTCCCGCTCCCAGGGCCGGCACCATCGCCCCGGGCTCGATGACTTCGCTGATGGCGTCCCGCCGGCCGATCCGCTCCAGGCCGGCCGCCGCGAGCAGCAGGGCATCCACTTCGCCCGCGGCCATCCGGGCCAGGCGCCGGTTGGCGTTGCCCCGCATCGGCACGCACTCCACGTGCGGGTGGGAGGCGGCCAGTTGGGCCGTGCGGCGCACGGACGAGGTGCCGATCCGGGTGCCCGGCGGCAGCCGGTCGAGCGTGAGCCCGCCGGGGTGCACCAGCGCGTCGCGGATGTCGTCCCTGGCCGGGAAGGCGGCGAAGACGGTGCCCTCGGCCAACGGCCGGTCGGCGGGGATGTCCTTCACGCAGTGCACCGCGAGGTCGGCCGCGCCGTCCAGCAGTGCGGCGTCGACCTCCTTGACGAAGGCGCCCTTGCCCTCCACCAGTGACAGGTCGCCCAGCCAGCGGTCGCCGGTGGTGCGCACCGCGACCACTTCCGTCGCCAACCCGGGCCGCGCGACGGCGAGTCCGGCGCGGACCCGCTCGACCTGCGCCAGGGCCATGGGCGAGTCACGGGAGACGATCCGGATCACCTCGGGAAGACTCATGGCGCAACGATAGGCACGAGGTCCGTGGTATCCGTGCGCAGTTGAACGGAGCGCCGCCACGCCCCACGGGGCCTGCGCGGAGGGACAGCACGGCTCCGACGGGAGCGCCGGCACGGCCCGGACGGGCTTGCGCAGCCGAACAGTTGTCGTCGCGCGCCGCGCCCCGGCCCTACAGTGCCCGTGACTTGGCAGGACGGCCCCCGGGTCTCCCGGGCAACGGCCCGTGGCCGGCCGCGAGGGCCCTGTGAACCCTGTGAACGAGGAGGGGCCTTGGACAGCTTCCCGTCACCACCGGTGGGCGACCGTCTCCGGCGCCGGTTCCCGCGCCCGGCCGAACTCACACCTCTGCTGCGACCCCGGCGGCCCCGGCCCGGCAGGGCCCAGCGACGGCTCGCCGCCGCCGCGGATGTGGCGGACCTGCGGGCCGCGGCCCGCAGGCGTGCCCCCAGAGCCGTCTTCGACTACACGGACGGCGCCGCGGGCGAGGAACTCTCGCTGGCCCGCAACCGGTCCGCCTTCCGCCGGGTCGAGTTCCGGCCCACCGTGTTGCGGGACGTCTCGGCGGTCGACACCTCGGTGACCCTGCTCGGCGAGGTGTCCGCTCTCCCCGTCGCGCTCGCCCCGACCGGCTTCACGCGGATGATGCACCACGAGGGCGAGGTGGCCGTGGCCCGGGCGGCCGCTGCCCACGGGGTGCCGTACACGCTGTCCACGATGGGCACGACGGCCGCCGGGACGCTGGCCGCCGCCGTGCCCGGCGCACGCCGCTGGTTCCAGCTGTACCTGTGGCGGGACCGGGCCCGCAGCCTCGACCTGGTGTGCGGCGCCGCGGAGGCCGGGTACGAGGCGCTGATGTTGACCGTGGACACGCCGGTCGCGGGATCGCGGCTGCGGGACGTGCGCAACGGCATGACGATCCCGCCGGCGCTGACCGCGCGCACCTTGCTGGGCGGGGCGCTGCGGCCGTGGTGGTGGCTGAACCTGCTGACCACCCCGCCACTGGAGTTCGCCTCTCTCACCCGGTGGCAGGGCACCGCCGCGGACCTGGGCAATCTGATGTTCGACCCCGCGGCGACCGCCGACGACGTGGCGTGGCTGCGGGAGGTCTGGCCGGGGAAGCTCATCGTCAAGGGCGTCCAGACGGCCGAGGACGCGCGGGTGGTCGCCGGCCTCGGAGTGGACGCCGTGATCGTCAGCAATCACGGCGGGCGTCAACTGGACCGCTCGCCGGTGCCGTTGGAGGAACTGCCCGCGGTGGTCGAGGCGGTGGACGGGGCAGCCGAGGTCTGTCTCGACGGCGGGGTGCGGTCGGGTGCGGACGCCGTGGCGGCGGTCTGCATGGGCGCCACGGCGGTCCTCGTGGGCCGCGCCTATCTCTACGGGCTGATGGCGGGCGGCGAGGCCGGCGTGCGCCGGGTGCTGGACATCCTCTCGGCCGAGGTCCGGCAGACCATGCAGTTGCTGGGCGCCACCTCGGTCAAGGACCTCACCCCGGACCGCGTCCGGTTGCGCGCCGGCCAGGTGTACTGATCACGAGCGTCGTCAACGCTTGCGTGGCTTGATCATGGCGAAGACCTCCCGTGTGGTGGAGTCGTCGACCTCCCGTGTGGTGGAGTCGTCGACCTCCCGTGTGGCGGAGTCGTCCGGGACTGCACCGCGCGGAGGTCCTCGTGTCCCGACCTGGTGCCCGGGACCGTTCACGGCAGGCGGCTGCTCATCGAGCGCGTCCGCGCAGACCCTCCGTCCCGCGCCGCAGACGGTCCTGGATCATTCCGCCGATACGGTGGAGCGTCTCGGGCTTGAGCATGCCGGCGTGGGAGCAGTCCATCCGCCGGTACTCCAGCGGCCCGTCGACGTATGCGTGCCAGACGTCCGGCTCCAGCACGCTGTCGGTCTCCTGCGTGGCGGCGAACAGCATCATCTCGGTCGCGACCCGCTGGTGCCGGTAGCGTCCGGTGATGTCGATGTTGTTCTCCATCACCCGCATGATGGTGAGGAACTCGCTCTCCTCGATGCTGCCCAGCACGGTGTTCGTCGTCCGTGCCACCGCCGCGAACTCGTCGAACGTCATCTCCTCCGTGGGGGCTTCGACGGTGCTCACCCCCAGCAGTTCGAGGATGCCGCGGTAGTACTCCTCGTGCGCGTGCTCGGGGACGTCCTCCTGTGCGGCGGGCTTCGCGTCGAGGCAGACCATCAGCTCGACGCGCTGCCCCCGTTCGGCCAGCCGGGCCGCGACGGCGTGGGCGACGATGCCTCCGAAGGAGTGTCCCATGAGCCGGTACGGCCCTTCCGGCTGCACCCGGAGCATCGCCTCGATGCAGTCGTCGGCCACCTCCTCCACCGACCCCGGCAGGTTTCCGGGGTCGGACAGCCCCCGCGCCTGGAGTCCGTAGAGGGGGATGCCGGCGTCGATGTGCGGCAGCAGGCTCGCGTAGTTCCAACACATCCCGCCGCCCGAGTGCAGACAGAACAGCGGCGCCTGGTCGCCTTTGGTGCGCAGCGGCAGGAGTACCTCGAACGCGGTGGAATGCCCGCTGCCGCCCTCTCCCGCGCCGAACCCGGCGTCGGCGTCCTCGTCGAGGCGCCGGGCGAGTTCGGCGACGGTCGGGGCCTCGAAGAGGACCCGCAGGGGCAGTTCGACGCCTAGGACCGCCTGGATCCGGCTGATCAGCCCGGTGGCCAGCAGGGAGTGCCCGCCGAGGTCGAAGAAGCCGTCGTCCACGCTCACCCCGGGCAGGCCCAGCACTTCGGCGTACAGGGTGCACAGCACCTCTTCCTGCGGAGTGCGCGGCGGGCGCCCGCCCCGGCCGCCGTAGTCGGGGGCGGGCAGCGCCTTGCGGTCCACCTTGCCGTTGGGGCTGAGCGGCAGTTCGGACAGGGCCGTCACCGCCGAGGGGACCATGTAGCCGGGGAGCCGCTCGCGCAGGGCCTCGCGCACGGCGGCCGCGGAGAAGGCGCCCGGGTCCTCCGGCACCACGTACGCCACCAGCCGCGGGTCCGTCCCGCCGTGCCGGTGGACGGCGACGAAGGCCTGGACGAGGCCGGGCAGGCGCAGCAACTCGGCCTGGATCTCGCCGGGTTCCACCCGGAAGCCGCGGATCTTCACCTGGTCGTCGGCACGGCCGAGGTACTCCAGCTGGCCGTCGGCGTTCCACCGTACGACGTCGCCGGTGCGGTACATCCGCTCGCCCGGGCCGCCCAGCGGGTTGGCCACGAACCGTTCGGCGGTGAGCGCCGGCCGGCCCAGGTAGCCGCGGGCCAGGCCCGCCCCGGCCACGTACAACTCGCCGACGACCCCCTGCGGCACCGGGTGCAGACCGCCGTCCAGGACGTAGCCGGACAGTCCGAACAGCGGCCGCCCCATGGGAACGACCCCGCTCTCGCGGCCGGTCAGAGGTGTGCTCATGGCCGCGCCGACCGTGGACTCGGTGGGCCCGTACGCGTTGATCATGCGACGCCCGGGTGCCCAGCGTTCCGTGAGGTCGGGCGAGCACGCCTCGCCCGCCACCAGGAGAACCGCCAGGTCGGGGAAGGGCACGCCCGGCCCCCGCGCGTCGAGGGTCGCCAGTACCGAGGGCGGCAGCGTCACATGGGTCACCCGCCGCCCGCTGAGCGTTTCCGCCAGCGCGTCGCCGGACAGCGCGTCGGCGGAGGCCGCCACGAGGGCCGCGCCCGAGGCGAAGGCCATCACCAGCTCCCAGACCGACACGTCGAAGCTGGGCGAGGCGAACTGCAGCACCCGGCTGTCCGGGGCGAGCGCGAACGCGTCCAGTTGCGCACGCGCGAGGTTGGCGAACCCGGCGTGGGTGACCTCCACGCCCTTGGGCCGGCCGGTGGACCCGGAGGTGTAGATGACGTACGCGGTGTGCGCGGGATGGACCGGCACGCCCGGGTCGCTGTCGGGCAGCGCCTCCTCGTCCACCCCGGCCGTCCAGGCGTCGTCGAGGACGACGGCCGGCTCCGCGTCGGCGAGCATGTACGCGATCCGCTCGGCCGGGTAGTCCGGGTCGACCGGGACGTACGCGGCGCCTGTCTTCACCACACCGAGGATGGTGGCGACCAGCTCCGGGCCGCGCCGCATCCGCAGCGCCACCCGTTGGCCGGGGCCGACCCCGAGCCCCAGCAGGTGGTGCGCGACGCGGTTCGAGCGGCGGTCCAGTTGGGCGTACGACAGCTCGCTGTACGACGTCTCGGCGCGGCCCGAGATCATCGCCACGGCGTCCGGTGACCGTTCGGCCGCCGCCCGGAAGAGGTCCGGCAGGGTCACCGGGGGCAGGTCGGCGCGGTCGGCTCCGGACCATTCGAGCAGCGTCCCGCGCTCGTGCGGTGCGAGGATCTCCAGCGACCTGACCGGCCGGTGGGGGTCGCCGATCGCCGAGTCGAGCAGCCGCGTCCAGCGCGCGGTGAGGACGTCGATGGTCGTCGCGTCGTACAGGTCGGTGGCGTATTCGACGATGCCGGTGAGGCCGGCCGGCTCGCCCGCTTCGTCGAAGGTCTCGGTGACGCTGACGAAGACGTCGAACTTGGCCGACCCCGCGCCCGCCTTCTCGGCCCCCACCTGGAGCCCCGGCAGGTCGAAGCCCGCGCCGTCGTCGTTCTGGAGGACCAGCACGACCTGGAACAGCGGGTGGTGGGCGGTGGAGCGCTGCGGGTTGACCTTCTCCACCAGGTACTCGAACGGCAGGTCCTGGTGCGTGTACGCGGCCAGGCAGGTCTCGCGCACCCGGGCCAGCAGCTCGGCGAAGGTCGGATCCCCGGAGGTGTCCGTGCGCAGCACCAGGGTGCTGACGAAGAACCCGACCAGGTCGTCCAGGTTCTCGTCGCCGCGGCCGGCTATGGGCGAGCCCACGGGGATGTCGTCCCCGGCGCCGAGCCTCGACAGCAGTGCCGCCAGGCCCGCCTGGAGGACCATGAACAGCGTCGAGTCCGCGGAGCGGGCCAGCGCCCGCAGTCCGGCATGGGTCTCGGCGCTCGTCCGGAACGGCGTGACGTCGCCGCGGTAGGAGGGAAGCGCGGGGCGGGGCCGGTCGGGCGGCAGCGTGGCCTGCTCCGGCAACCCGGCCAGTTGGTCCGCCCAGTACGCGGCCTGCCGTACGAAGAGGCTGTCCGGATCGGAGTCGTCCCCGAGCAGGTCGTGCTGCCAGAGGGTGAAGTCCGCGTACTGCAAGGGGAGCGGGGCCCACTCGGGTCGTGCCCCGTCCCGGCGCGCCGTGTACGCGGCGACCAGGTCACGCGTCAGCGGCCCCATCGACCAGCCGTCGGCCGCGATGTGGTGGATGACCACGACCAGCACGGACGCGTCAGGCCCGGTGACCAGCAGGGCGGCCCGGACCGGGACCTCCCTGTCCAGTTCGAACCCGCGCCGCACGATCCGGGCCACCCGCTCGGTCACCTGCTCCTCGCCGACCTCCTCCGCCTCGACGCCGATCCGCGCCTGCTCAGCACCGAGCACCCGCTGGTGGGGCCGGCCGTCGGTGTCGGGGAAGACCGTGCGCAGCGGCTCGTGCCGCGCGATCACGTCGTTGAGCGCGGCCTCCAGAGCGCCGGTGTCCAGCTTCCCGGTGAGCCTGAGGACGAGTGGCATGTTGTACGTCGCCGACGCGCCCTCGAACTTGTACAGGAACCACAGCCTGCGCTGCGCGAACGACAACGGCAGGCGCTCCGGCCGCTCCCGCCGCTCCAGCACCGGACGCGACCCCGCATCCGACAGCCGACCCGCCAGCCCCGCCACCGTCGGCGCATCGAACAACGCCCGCAACGGCAACTCCACCCCCAGCACCGCACGCACCCGACTCACCAACCGGGTCGCCAGCAACGAATGCCCACCCAGACCGAAGAAGTCGTCGTCGACACCCACCACCGGAACACCCAGGACCCCGGCGAACAGCTCGCAGAGGACCTCTTCGGTCTGGGTGCGCGGCGCACGGGACGTACCGGCTCCGCCGTACTCCGGCGCCGGCAGCGCACTCCGGTCGATCTTCCCGCTCACGGTCAGCGGGAACTGGTCCAGCGCGACGATGGCCGACGGCACCATGTACGAGGGCAGGTCACGGCTCAGCGACTCGCGCAGAGCGCCCAGGGAACGGCCGAGACGGTCCTCGGGGACGATGTAGGCGACGAGGCGGGTGTCGTCGAGGTGCGGACGGGCGACGACCAGAGCCTGGGAGACTCCGGGCTCGGCCTCCAACGCCGCCTGGACCTCACCCGGTTCGATACGGAAACCACGAATCTTCACCTGATCATCGGCACGACCCAGGTACTCCAGCTGACCGCCGGCGTTCCAGCACACCAGGTCACCCGTCCGATACATCCGCTCACCAGGACCACCAAAGGGACTCGCCACGAAACGCTCACCGGTCAGACCCGGACGACCCGCATACCCACGCGCCAGTCCGGGCCCGGACACGTACAACTCCCCCGGAACACCCTGCGGGACAAACGCCAGGTGCTCGTCCAGCACGAACAGACCAGCCCCGGGCACCGGTCGCCCGATCGGGACGCCCCCGCCTGGGGTCAACGGATCACTGATCGCCGCGGCCACTGTGATCTCCGTCGGACCGTAGGCGTTCACCACGTGCCGCCCACCACACGTCCAACGGGACACCAGCTCCGGCGGGCACGCCTCCGCACCCACCGCCAAAGCCACCAGACCCTCCAACCGCTCCCACGCACCCTCCGGCAACGTCGCCACCACCGACGGCGGCAAAAACGCATGCGTCACCCCACCCCGCGCAAGAGCCTCCTCCAGCTCCACCCCCGCCAAACCAGACCCCGCCTGCGGAACGACCAGCGCCGACCCCGACCCCCACGCCAGAACCAACTCCAGCACCGACGCGTCAAAACTCAACGACGCCGTACGCAGCACACGACCACCCGCACCGGCACCCATCCGCTCCACCAGACCCGCCGCAAACCCCGCCACACCCGCATGAGTGACCGCCACACCCTTCGGACGACCCGTCGAACCCGAGGTATAGATCACATACGCCGGATGCGACAGCAACAACGGCACCACCCGCTCCCCGTCAGTGACCTCCTCACCGGAGAGGGACGCGCAGGCCTCGGTGACCGATGGATCGTCCACAGCCACCACCTCCACCGGCAACCTCTCCGGCAGACTCCCTGCAGCCGCCCGCGTGGTCAGCACCAGCCCCGGCCGCGCATCCTCCAGCAACCAACCGATCCGCGCCCCCGGATACTC
>NZ_JACBYP010000121.1 GCF_018982965.1 Streptomyces mayonensis
GCCCCCGCCCGCGGCACCCCACGCACCGCTCCCCGTACACACCCAGGCGGCCCCGGCCCAGCCGCCCGCAGCCACCGCGTCCGGCACGGCCGTCGACGCCGGGCCCGCGGTGCAGCGGGTGTTCGGCCGCGGCGGCCGCACCAGCGGTGCCATCAGCGCGCTCGCCTCCCAGGCGGCGGCCACCGTGACCAGCACCTTCCCCGGCCTCCGGTCGTCCTCGCCCCCGCAGACCCCGGCCGGGCCACCGCCGCCCCACGAGCCGCCGCCCCCGTACTCCGGCTCCGGCACGGCCTCCCAGGGGGGAGGCGACGCGCCACCGGAGTACACGGCGGTCCCGGCCGGCGGACTCGACCCGCGTGAGCTCACCGAGTTCCAGCTCGACCAACTGGTGCACCGGATCATCGGCCGCGTCACCCGTCTCGTCCGCACCGAACTGCGCATGGACCGCGAACGGATCGGCAGACTGCGCGACCCGCGCTGATCCGGGGCGCCGGCCCCCGCCGGACGGCGCCCCGCACCGGCCGGACCCACCCGCAGCAGCGCCCGTCCACCACCGCTCGCCGAGAGACCCGAGAGACCCGACAGAAAGGCCGACCCCCGATGACCCGCCAGGACCCGGGCTCCTCCATATGGTTCAGCCTCGCCATCGACGGCGAGAGCCTCGGTTACTTCAACGGGTGCGAAGGCCTGTCGACCCAGGTGGAGGTGGAGCAGCGCCAGGAGGGCGGCAACAACGGATTCGTCTGGCAACTGCCCACCCGCGTAACCTTCTCGAACATCCGCCTGACCCGTCCGCTGACGCCGGACACGGCGAAGGTCGCCAAGTGGATCTCCTCCGTGCAGACCGGCGTCAAGCGGCCCACCGCGCAGATCTCGGCCCTGCGTGCGGACGGTTCCCTGGTGGCCCGCTGGGGGCTGATCGACGTACTGCCCGTCAGCTGGCAGGGCCCCAGCCTCGACCCCGGCAACCTGTCGGTGGCCACCGAGGTCCTGGAGATCGCCCACCACGGGTTCACGGACTGACGGCGCCCGCACAGCAGAGAGGAAGACTCCCATGGCCAGCAGCAAGGGCGCCGGCAAGAGCCTCGTACGCGCCAACCTCGCCATCCACGAACCGCCCACCGGTGACTCGACGACACCCGGCGGACTGATCAAGAGGTTCCCCTTCGAGTTCAACCCCGCCCAGCTGTCGATCAGCCAGCGCACCCAGTGGGTGGCCACCCCCACGGCGGCCGTGCGCGAGGCGGCGAAACCGGAGTTCCAGGGCGCCGAGCCGCGGGAGATGACCCTGGAGATCTTCCTGGACTCCTCGATGAAGCCCGACGGCAACACCGTGATGAAGAAGGTCGAGTCGCTGCTGGTCTGCTGCGAGGTGACCGCCAAGAGCCTGGCCGCGAAGCAGCCGTCGCCGCCGTGGGTGGTGTTCGAGTGGGGTTCGTTCTCCACGGCCCGGTTCACGGCGTACGTGTCGTCCATCGAGACGCAGTACACGCTCTTCGGCACCACCGGCGTCCCCATCCGCGCCACCTGCCAGGTGGCGCTCGTGGAGATCCCCGGCCCCACCCAGGGCCAGAACCCGACCTCCGGCGCCCTCACCGCCCAGCGCGTGCACCGGGTCGTCGCGGGCGACTCGCTCCAGTCGCTGGCGTGGAGCGAGTACGGCAGCGCGAACGCGTGGCGCGTGATCGCCGAGGCCAACGGCATCGACGACCCGTCGCGCCTGCCGACCGGCATCGAGCTGATGCTGCCCGCCACCGAGGAGGTGCCTCGGTAATGGTCCGTATCGCCTTCTCCAGCGTCGTCGAGGTCAAGATCGGCGGCGCCAAGCTGCCCGACACCATCGCCTCGATGCTCACCGACGGCTGGGTCGACCAGGGCGTCAACGTGCCCGCCGCGTTCCGCCTCACCTTCCGCGACCCCTACCACCGCCTGCTCGGCAAGCTGAACGTGCAGTTCGGCACCAAGGTCGTCATCACACCCATCGCCGACGGGCACGGCAAGGGCAACCCGCTGCTGACCGGCGAGGTCACCGGCCTGGAGACCGACTTCGACGGCGCGGGCAGCTTCACCGTCATCCGCGGCTACGACCACGGGCACCGCCTGATGCGCCAGCGCCGGGTTGCCGCCTACCGCAACCAGAAGGCCTCCGACATCGCCCGCAAGCTGGTGGCCATGGACGGCGTCTCCATCGGCCGCATCCAGCCGACCAAGGGCACCTACACGTTCATCAGCCAGTCCAACGTCACCGACTGGGACTTCCTCTCCCGGCTCGCCGACGAGAACAAGATGATCATGTACCTGGACGCCAAGGGGAAGTTCCGGTTCGTCACGCCGAAACCGTCGGCCGGCGCGCCCTCCCCGAACACGGACGGCGACAAGAGCGCCTTCGTCCTCCAGGCCGGACACGACATCCTGCGGCTGCGGGCCGCCGTCACCGCCGCCGACCAGATCGGCAAGGTGGAGTCGCGCGGCTGGAACGTGACGACCAAGAAGAAGATCACCGAGGTCGCCCCGGCCACCACCGACCCCGGCATCAGCATCGGCTCGACCCCCGGCACGGCCGCGGGCAAGTTCAAGCCCGGCAAGCTCGTCGAGACCGCCAACCCCTACGACAAGCAGGACGAGGTCCAGAACGCCGCGAAGGCCCTCGCCTCCGACGTCACCTCCTCCTTCGCGGAGTTGGAGGTCGCCGTCCACGGCCACCCCGACCTGCGGCCCGGCGTCCCCGTCGCCCTCTCCGACGTGGGCAAGCCCTTCGAGGGCAAGTACACCGTCACCTCGGTACGCCACCACTTCGGCGACGGCGTCCCCTACCAGTCCTGGCTCACGGTCAGCGGCCGCCAGTGGCGCTCCCTGTACGGGCTGGCCTCGGGTGGCAACGGCGGCGCCGACCCCGCGAGCGCCTCGCGGCTGCCCAGCGTCGCCAACGCCATCGTCACCGACGTACAGGACCCCCTCAAGCAGGGCAGGGTCAAGCTGCAGTTCCCGTGGCTGGACGACACCTACGTCAGCGACTGGGCGCGCACCGTGCAGATGGGCGGCGTGGCGGGCGGCGGCATCTTCCCCATGGACGTCGGCGACGAGGTGCTGGTCGCCTTCGACCGCGGCGCGCTCGACCACCCGTTCGTGATCGGCGGCCTCTACAACGGCCGGGACGTGCCGACCAAGAGCGACGTGCCGCTGCACGACAGCCTGAAGAAGAAGGCCGCCCGGCACACCCTGTCCGACCGCACCGGCAACCGCGTCGACCTGCTCAGCCAGCGCACCGGGGGCCGCAAGCAGGGCGTCCGGATCGCCACCGGCAACGACCGGCTGACCATCAACCTCGACCGCACCAAGACCGAGATCACCGTCGACAGCAAGGGCACGGTCAGCATCACCGGCAGCCGCTCGGTGTCGGTGGAGGCGGGCACCGACCTGTCGCTCTCCGCCAAACGCTCCCTGACCATCAAGAGCGGCGGCCCGCTCACCGTCCAGAGCGGCGGCCTGATCAACGTGCGCAGCGCGGCCCAGATCGGGCTGAACGCGGGCGGCGCCCTGAACCTGACGGCGGGCGGTGCGGCGACCCTGACCGGCGGCGGCGCCACGAGCATCACCGGCGGGGGCACCCTGCAGCTCAACTCCACCACGACCAGGGTGACCGGGGCGACGTTCTCCGTCCTGACCGGCCAGTTCAACTTCGTCTTTCCCCCCAAGCCCGGCGCGTCATGAACCGTCTCCGAGGAAGGCAGGTGGCCCTCTGATGGCCGAACAGTTCGTCGGTTCCGGCTGGTCGTTCCCCCTGCGCATCGGGCCGACCGGCGGCATCGCCCTCGTCAGCGGCGAGCAGGAGGTGGAGGAGGCCATGCGGCTCGTCCTCGCCACCGCGCCGGGCGAGCGGCCGATGCGGCCCGAGTTCGGCTGCGCCATCCACGACCTGGTCTTCGCCCCGGTCAACGAGCAGACCGCCGGCCGCATCCAGCACGAGGTGTACGTCACCCTGGACCGCTGGGAGCCGCGCATCGAGGTCGAGGACGTCGAGGTCACCACCGGTGACGGGCAGAACGTCCTCTACATCGACGTGCGTTACTCGATCCGGGGCACCAACAACCCGCGCAGCCTGGTCTTCCCGTTCTACGTCATCCCCTCCCACGACGAGCCCGACCTCCCCGGCGGATCCGGCGGATCCGGCGGTCCTGCCGGGCCCGCCGGCCTCCCGGGCTCTCCCGAAAGCGACCGCTGATGCCCCTGCCCTCCCCGAACCTCGACGACCGCCGCTTCCAGCAGTTCGTCGACGACGCCAAGCGCTACATCCAGCAGCGCGCCCCGGAGTGGACCGACCACAACGTCTCCGACCCCGGCATCACGCTCGTCGAGACGCTCGCCCACATGGCGGACCAGATCGTCTACCGCCTCAACCGGGTCCCGGAGAAGAACCACCTCGCCTTCCTCGACCTGGTCGGCATCACCCTGTTCCCGCCCTCCGCGGCCCGTACGGACGTCACCTTCTGGCTGTCCGCGCCGCAGGAGGACGCGATCCTGGTCCCGGTCGGCAGCGAGGTCGCCACGCTGCGCACGGAACGCGACGAGGCCGTCGTCTTCGCCACCGAGCACGACCTGCGCGTCGTGCCGTGCACGCTGCGCCACCTGGTGACGCAGCAGCAGGGCGAGGCCGTCGCCGACCGCACCACGGACCTCGCCGAGAGCAAGGACGTGCTGTGCTTCGCCGAGGCCCCGTCCCCCGGCGACTGCATGCTCATCGGCCTCACCGCCGCCACTCCGCACTGCGCGCTCGCCCTCGAACTCGACAGCCGCGTCGACGGTGTCGGCGTCGACCCCCGCCAGCCGCCGCTGGTCTGGGAGGCCTGGACCGAGGACGGCTGGCAGCCCTGCGAGGTCGACCGCGACGGCACCGGTGGCCTCAACCGCCCCGGCGACATCGTGCTGCACATACCCGGCGGCCACGTCCTGTCCCGCAACGGCGGCAACGAGGCCGGCTGGATCCGCTGCCGGGTCACCGACCCGCTGCCCGGCCAGCCCTTCTACACCACCTCGCCGACCATCCGCTCCGCCGAGGCCTACACCATCGGCGGCACCACCGGCGCCGTCCACGCCGAGACCGTGTACGACGAGGCGCTCGGCGAGTCCACCGGCCTGCCCGGCCAGCGCCTCAGGCTGGAGCACGCGCCCGTCGTCGCCGACGACCCGCCCGTCCTCCTGCAGACCGCCGCCGGCGAGGGCTGGCAGGACTGGCAGGTCGTCCCGCACTTCTCGGGCTCCCACCCCGACGACCACCACATCACCCTGGACGCCGCCACCGGCGAGATCGCCTTCGGCCCCGCCGTCCGCGAGGCCGACGGCACCCTGCGCCAGTACGGCGCGGTCGCCCCCAAGGGCGCCGTCATCCGCGCCCGCCGCTACCGCACCGGCGGCGGGCGGGCCGGCAACGTGGCCCGCGGCGCCGTGCAGGTGCTGCGCACCTCCATCCCGTACGTCTCGGAGGTCGTCAACCGCGAGGCCGCCCGCGGCGGCGTCGACGGCGAGACCGTCGAGGAGGCGAAGCTGCGGGCCCCGATCACGCTGCGCGCCCAGGAACGCGCCGTCACCCTGCGCGACTACGAGGAGCTGGCCCGCCGCGCCGCCCCCGAGACGGCCCGCATCACCTGCCTGGAGGGCGAGGAGAACGAGTACGGCGCCCACGCGGTCCGCGTCCTCGTCGTCCCGCAGGCCGTCCCCGACCCCGGCGGCCGGCTGCGCTTCGAGCAACTCGTCCCCGGCGACGCCCTGCTGAGCCGCATCACCCGCCACCTCGACGAACGGCGCCTCATCGGCACCCGGCTGTCCGTCGGGCCGCCCTACTACCAGGGCGTCACCGTCGTCGCCACCGTCCACGCCTTCCGCGACGTCGACGCCGACCGCGTACGCCGCCAGACCCACGACGCGCTCTACCGCCACCTCGACCCGCTCACCGGCGGCGCCGACGGCAAGGGCTGGCGCTTCGGACGCCCCGTGCAGTCCGGCGAGGTCTTCGCGGTGCTCCAGCGGGTGCCCGGCGTCGAACTCGTCGACGAGGTCGTCCTGCACCCCGCCGACCCGCTCACCGGCAAGCGCGGCGACCCCACCGACCGCATCGACCTGGACGCGCCCGCGCTGGTCTTCTCCTTCGACCACCGGGTCCGCGTGATCGGGGACGGCGCGTGACGGCCACCTCGTACCGCGGCTCCGTCGACGGGCTGGGCTCCTCGCTGCCCATCGCCTCGATGCTGCCGGCCGTCTTCGCCGACGACGACCTCGCGCTGCGCTTCGTCGGCGGCCTCGACGACGTCATCGCGCCCATCCTGAACGTCCTGGACTGCCTGGACACCTACTTCGACCCCGCCCTGACCCCGGCCGACTTCGCGCAGTGGCTCGGCACCTGGGTCGGCGCGGAGACCGACGGCACCGAGCCCGAGCCCATGCTGCGCGCGGCCGTCGCAGCCGCGGCCCGGCTGCACCGGGTGCGGGGCACGCGGCAGGGCCTGTCCGAGGCCGTCCGGCTCGCCTTCGGCGTCGAGCCGGAGATCACCGAGAGCGGCGGCGCCGAATGGAACGCCCGCCCCCTCGGCCCCTTCCCCGGCAGACCCCGCCCGCAGCTGCACGTCGCCCTGCGGCTGCCCGACCCGAGACCGGTCGACACCCACCGCCTGGACTCCCTGGTCGCCGCCGCACGTCCCGCCCACATGCCCTACACGGTCGAAGTGACCGCCTCCGAAAGGACACCGGAGAGATGACCACGCAGAACTGCGCCGAGTGCGGGACCCCCGCGGAACCGGGCCAGTCCTTCTGCGACGCGTGCGGCGCCGTACTCAGCTGGGAACAGACCGGCGCCGCCCGTGCCGCGCAGCCCGCGGCGGCCCCGGCCGGCGGCGCCGCGGGCTCGGGGAAGGCCGCGGCCCGCACCGCCGGTTCCGCCACCACCGCCGCGGACCGTGCCGCCGACCACCGGGCCGACGGCATGGAGGACAACCCGACACTGCGCCAGCCGAACCGCCCGCAGGCCGGCGCACAGCCCCCGAGCGGCGCGCAGCCCCCGGGCGGCGGTACGCAGTTCCCGAGCAGCGCCCAGCCCCCGGGCGGCCCGCAGCAGCCCGCAAGCGGCCCGCAGCTCCCGGGCGGCGCACAGCCCTCGGGCGGCGCGCAGTTCCCCGGCGGCACCGGCGCACCGGCCGCCGCGTCCTACGACGCGGGAGGCCACGGCACGGGAGGCCACGGCGCGGGAGGCCACGGGGACGCCGCCGGGTGGTCACCGGCCGGCGCGGGCACGGCGGCAGACGCCGGGCACGCGGGCGCCGGGACGGCGGGAGCACCGCCCGCCGCCCGCACCCCGGACACCGACGAGACGGCCCCGGTCCCCGGCGCCCCGAACGCGCTCACCGACACCATGTCCGACCGCGCCCGCTCCCTCCTCGTCCCCGTCGCGGACCCCGAGCCCCCGGCCGCCGCGCCGCCCCCGACCGTCGCCCCGGTGCTGCCCGGCCGCCCCGACGCCGACCGCCCGCAGGTCCGCGCCCCCGGCCACCAGCCGGACATCGCCAACGGCCCGCCGTGCCCGTGGTGCTCCACCCCCAACCGGCCCGACCGCCACTACTGCGCCCGCTGCGCGATGCCCCTGGTGGCGAGCGGCGACCAGGCCAACGTGCGCCTGCCCTGGTGGCGCCGCCTCTTCGGCGGCCGGCGCCGCGAGACACCGTGGGCGGGCGACCGTCCCCGCCTGCGCCGCGTCTTCGACCGCATCGGCACCTGGATCACCGCCGCCGTCGTGATCACCCTGGGCATCCTCGGCTTCGTGTACATCCCCGACGGCTACCACGCCACCCGCGACCACTTCGCCAAGCGTGCCCCGGTCTACCCGGACGCCTTCAAGGCCTCGCACTCCTACGCCGGTCACAAGCCGGAGCTGATCAGTGACCGGCTCAGCAACACCTGGTGGGGTCCGGGCATCTCGCAGTCCGGCCGGGGCGAGTGGATCGAGGTCAGCTTCACCGAGCCGACCCGCCTCCTGGACCTGATCATCACGCCCGGCGTCTCCACCCGCGCCCAGAAGCTGCAGGAGTCCGCGCTCCCGCACCGCGTCAAGGCCACGATCACCATGAAGGACGGTTCGACCAAGACCCGGGACATCACCCTGGACCAGGGCGCGGGCGGCCAGCGGCGCGCCTTCCGCGTCGGCGAGGTCACCAAGGTCCGCTTCACCATCGAGTCGGCCCACGCGGCGTCCGCGAACAAGCAGGTGGCCATCGCGGAGATCGAGTTCTTCGGCCCCTCCAGCGCCAACCGCTGACGGCCCCGACCGGGTGGGGCCGCGGACGGAGCGGTTCGTCCCCGTCCCCACCCGATCGGACGCCACACCATGCGCCCTCCGCCGGGCCGCCCGAGGCTGAGGCCATGCCTACAGCACGCGCGATATCCAGCGCCGTCCTGCTGTCCACGGCCGCCCTGCTCGCCTCCTCCCTGACGGCCTGCGCGCCGGCGGCCCGGGACGGCGACCGGCGCGGGAACGGCGGCACGGCGACCGACGAACAGGCCCTGACGGCGCTCCGCGACCAGCGCCCCGACTGGCGGGACTGCCCCGCCCCCGCGCCCGTCCAGGGCGGCGGCGAGGCCCCCCGGGCGCTCCCGGACGGCACCGCCTGGCAATGCGCCACCCTGCGCGCCCCGTTGGACTGGAACAAGCCCGCCGGCAAGTCCCTGGACCTCGCGCTGATCCGGGCCCGCTCCAGCGGCGACGCGGACGACCGCATCGGCTCGCTGCTCTTCAACTTCGGCGGCCCCGGCGGCTCCGGCGTCGCCACCCTGCCCGGCCTCGCCGCCGACTACGAGAAGCTCCGCTCCCGCTACGACCTGGTCAGCTTCGACCCGCGCGGCGTCGGCAACAGCAGGGCCGTACGCTGCACCGACCCCGACCTCCCCGACGACTCCGAGGTCGACGACACCCCCGACGACGGCACCGACGAGCTGAAGGCGCTGGTCGCCTTCAACCGGGCCACGGCCGCCGCGTGCGAGAAGAACTCCGGCGACGTCCTGCCCCACGTCGGCACCACGCAGGCCGCCCGGGACATGGACCTGATCCGGCAGGTCCTCGGCGACGAGAAGCTGCACTACTTCGGGATCTCCTACGGCACCGAACTCGGCGGCGTCTACGCCCACCTGTTCCCGCAGCGCGTCGGCCGGGCGGTCCTCGACGGCGTGGTCGACCCGACCCACGACACGATGGAGGAGGCCCTCGCCCAGGCCGGCGGCTTCCAGCTCGCCTTCGAGCACTTCGCCGCCTGGTGCGCCGAGCAGGGCTGCGCGCTGGGCGCCGGCGCCGAGCGGATCGTGGCCGCCACCGTCGCCCTGCAGGCCGCCCTCGACGACACCCCGCTCCCCGTCCCGGACGGCGACGCGGTGGACGGCGACGCACTCGTCGACGCCGTCACCGGCGCGCTCTACCGACAGGACTACTGGCCCACGCTCCGTGTCGCCCTGGAGGCGGCGGCCGACGGCAACGGCGAGGTCCTCCAGGACCTCGCCGAAGCCCTGGGCCAGCGCGGCAGGGGCGGCGACCCCGACAACCCCCACGACCCCGAAGACCCCGACGACTCGGACGCCGTGGAGGAGAGCAACGAGGAGGACGCCTTCCGCGCCATCACCTGCGACGACTCCAGCGACCGCTACACCGTGGCGGACGTCCGCTCCCGCCTGCCCGAGTTCCTCGAGGCCTCGCCGCTCTTCGGACCCGGCCTGGCGTGGAGCGCCCTCTCCTGCGACGGCTGGCCCGTGCCGGGCGCGGCCCACCACCCCGAGGTGAGCGCACCGGGCGCGCCGCCGGTCCTCCTGGTCGGCAACACCGGCGACCCCGCCACCCCCTACGAGGGCGCGGCCCGCATGGCGGAGCGGCTCGGCAAGGGCGTGGGCTTCGAGCTGACCTACGAGGGCGAGGGCCACGGCGCCTACGACAGCGGCAACGACTGCGTCCGGTCCGCCGTCAACGCGTACCTGCTCGACGGGAAGCTCCCGGCCCGCGGCGCGACCTGCGAGGCGGAGCCGCTGCCGGAGGGCAAGTAGGACAAGCACACCCCTTGTTAGGCTGGCCGCCCCCTCCTCCCCTCCCGCGCCCGTGAGCCGACGGGTCCGCGCGTCGGGGGCGGCGCACCTCCCGGAAGGCTCCGATGTCACCCACGCCCACCCCCGCCGACGATGTGCTGGCACACACGGTGGCCGTACTGCGGGGCGCGGGATGCGTGTTCGCCGAGGAGGAGGCGCGGCTGCTCCTCGACGCCGCCGCGGCACCCGGCGACCTGGACCGGCTCGTGCGCCGCCGGGTCGACGGCGAGCCGCTCGAGGTGGTCCTCGGCTGGGCCGAGTTCTGCGGCCTGCGGATCCGGGTGGAGCCCGGGGTGTTCGTCCCGCGCCGGCGCACCCGGTTCCTGGTCGACGCCGCGGTGGAGCTGGCCGCCGGCCGGCCGGGCGCCGTGGTCGTGGACCTGTGCTGCGGCACCGGGGCGATCGGCGCCGCCGTCGCCGCGCGGGCCCCCGGGATCGAGCTGTCGTGCGCCGACGTCGACCCGGCCGCGGTGCGCTGCGCCCGGCGCAACGTCGGCCCGGACGCCCGCGTGTACGAGGGCGACCTCTACGACGCGCTGCCGGACGCGCTGCGCGGCCGCGTGGACGTCCTGGTCGTCAACGCCCCGTACGTGCCGACGGACGAGATCGCGATGATGCCGCCCGAGGCCCGCGACCACGAACCGCGGCACGCGCTCGACGGCGGCGGCGACGGTGTCGAGGTGCACCGGCGGGTCGCGGCCGGCGCACGGGCGTGGCTGGCGCCGGGCGGCAGCCTGCTGATCGAGACCAGCGAGGAGCAGGCACCGCTCACCGCGCAGGCGATGAAGAACCACGGCCTGGCCGCGCAGGTCGCGACGAACGACGAGATGTACTCCACGATCGTCACCGGCACCCGTACGAACCACTGGTGACGCGCTGGAGCCCCTGTGGTTGCTGCTGGAGCCCCCTGTCGGATTCGAACCGACGACCTTCGCTTTACAAGAGCGGCGCTCTGACCAGCTGAGCTAAGGAGGCGCGCTCGCGCGACTGCGCGCGCGGCCCGACCACTCTACACAGAGCCGGTGAACGACGGGATTCGAAAATTTCGGCGAAGTTCACAGGTCCACAGGTACTGACAGATCAGGTGAACGCCAGGTACCGTCCTGCCAGCTTCACCTGTGTGGACTACACCACACCACCTTCCTACAACGGATCGTCCGGCACGTTCCTGCCGGTAGAAGGGGGCCCATCACCATGGCCACAGTTACGTTCGACAAGGCGACCCGCGTCTACCCGGGTTCCACGAAGCCCGCCGTCGACGGTCTCGACATCGCGATCGAGGACGGCGAGTTCCTCGTCCTGGTCGGTCCCTCCGGTTGTGGCAAGTCCACCTCGCTCCGGATGCTCGCGGGGCTCGAGGACGTCAACGGCGGCGCCATCCGCATCGGTGACCGCGACGTCACCCACCTGCCGCCGAAGGACCGGGACATCGCCATGGTGTTCCAGAACTACGCGCTGTACCCGCACATGACGGTCGCCGACAACATGGGCTTCGCCCTCAAGATCGCGGGCGTCAACAAGGCGGAGATCCGGCAGAAGGTCGAGGAGGCCGCGAAGATCCTCGACCTCACCGAGTACCTGGACCGCAAGCCGAAGGCCCTCTCCGGCGGTCAGCGCCAGCGTGTCGCGATGGGCCGCGCGATCGTGCGTGAGCCGCAGGTGTTCCTCATGGACGAGCCGCTGTCCAACCTGGACGCCAAGCTCCGCGTCTCCACCCGTACGCAGATCGCCTCGCTCCAGCGCCGCCTGGGCATCACCACCGTCTACGTCACCCACGACCAGGTCGAGGCCATGACGATGGGTGACCGCGTGGCGGTCCTCAAGGACGGTCTGCTCCAGCAGGTCGACACCCCGCGCAACATGTACGACAAGCCCGCCAACCTCTTCGTCGCCGGCTTCATCGGCTCCCCGGCCATGAACCTGGTCGAGGTCCCGATCACCGACGGCGGCGTGAAGTTCGGCAACAGCGTCGTCCCGGTCAACCGCGACGCCCTGAAGGCCGCCTCCGACAAGGGCGACACCACGGTCACCGTCGGCGTCCGCCCGGAGCACTTCGACGTGGTGGAGCTGAACGGCGGCGAGGCCAAGACCCTGTCGAAGGACTCCGCGGACGCCCCCGCGGGCCTCGCGGTCTCGGTGAACGTCGTCGAGGAGACCGGCGCCGACGGCTACATCTACGGCACGGTCGAGGTCGGCGACGAGACGAAGGACCTCGTGGTCCGCGTCAGCAGCCGCGCGGTGCCGGAGAAGGGCGCGACCGTCCACGTCGTGCCGCGCGCGGGCGAGAGCCACGTCTTCTCCACCTCCACGGGCGAGCGCCTCACCGACTGAGCCCCGGCTGACCGAACGAAGAGCCCCGCAGCCTGCTGCGGGGCTCTTCGGCTTGTCGACCGTCAACCCCCTACCCACTCCAAACCCACTCTTCATCCCCCGTAAGGGTGACTAAATGTCGCCAAATCATCACCGGGCGCTACCCTCACTCGCGTGAAGCACTCCGTGAAGCACTCCGCCACCCGACAGACGCGACGCGGCCGGGGCCCCGCCCGCCGGATCGGCCGCTCTCTCGCCTTCGTCCTGCCCGTCGTCCTGGTGCTCTCCGGGACACTCGCGGTCACCCGGGTCGACTGGTCCGGCGACCCGGCGGACTCGATGCTCGCCGCGTCGGAAGCGTCCTCGTCCAAGGCCGCCACGAAGGCCGCCGCCCGCGCACCGCACGAGGTGCTGCGCGACCGGCTGCTGACCGAGCTGCAGGAGAAGGACCCGGGCGTCGCCCTGACCCACCTCCAGCAGGCGGTGAACGAACGCCCGTCGCTCGCCGACCACTGCGCGACCATCGCCCGCGCCCTCGGCCGCGCCGCGGTGAAGGTCTACGGCCCGAAGCGCGCCCAGTCCTACTCCCGGCCCGTCTGCGACACCGCCTTCGCCTCGGGCGTCCTGGCCGCCCACGGCTAGGGGGTGCCGACGGCACGGTCGCCGAAGAAGCCGAAGAGAAGCCGCCGAGAGGCAGCCGAGAGAGCCCGCGGGGCGCCGCGTAAGGTTCGGGCATGACCGATCCGCACGCCGCGTCCCGCCACCCCGTCCAAGCCGTCGTCCTGGCCGGCGGACAGGGTTCCCGGCTGCGCCCGTACACCGACGACCGGCCCAAGCCGATGGTCGAGATCCCCGGCACGGGCACGCCGATCATCGGCCACCAGCTCGCCTGGCTCGCCGAGGAGGGCGTGACGGACGTGGTGATCTCCTGCGGCCACCTGGCAGAGGTCCTGCAGGACTGGCTGGCTGCGGCCGACCTCCCCCTCTCCGCCACCACCGTCGTCGAGCCCGAGCCCCTGGGCCGCGGCGGCGGCCTGCGGTACGCCGCCGCACACCTCCCCCACCCCGACCGGCCCTGGTACGCCACCAACGGCGACATCTGGACCCGTTTCTCGCTGCGCGACATGGCCGACTTCCACGCCGAGCGCGACGCCGTCGCCACCCTCGCCCTGGCCCGCCCGCGACTGCCGTGGGGCGCCGTGCAGACCGACGGCTTCGGCCACATCACCGACTTCATAGAGGCACCGCCGTCGACCTTCGAGATCAACGCCGGCGTGTACGTCTTCTCGTCCGCCTTCGCCGCGATGCTCCCGGAACGCGGCGACCACGAGCGCACCACGTTCCCCCGCCTGGCCCGAGAACGCCGCCTGGCCGGCTTCCCCCTCCCCCAGGGCTCCTACTGGCGCGCCATCGACACCGCAAAGGACCTGACAGAGGCAGCCCGCGAACTGGCGGCCCTGCCGGGCCGCTGAGGGGCTCGGAGCTGCCCCGGGAAGGGTTTTCTTCCAGTCAAAGGGCCCGGCGCATGAGACCACTCCGAGGCGCGATGAGCCACCTGAAATGGTCGACCAGCGGTCCGACAACACCGGGATCTCGGAGAACCACCCCCACTTCCACATTCTCCGTCAGCCCACGATCAGTCAGGTTCGCACTGCCCAACAGAGCGGTATGACGGTCAGCTGCCACGACCTTGGCGTGCAGTACCCCTGTGGAAGTGGTCCGGTGCCATATCCGCACGTCGGGCCCGAGAGCGGCGAAGGCGGCCGCGGCATGGGTGGTCTCTTCCAGCAGAAGGTCGACCTGCACGCCCCGGTCGACCGCGGCGGCTATCTCCCCGACCACGTCTCCCGCACCATGAGCGGCGTAGCTGGCGATGAGGAGAGAAGCCGAGGCACAACGGATGACGTCCAGTGCCACTCCGCTGGTCAGTCGCGCAGGCGTGGCCGCGCTGACGGGTCCGCTCACGACCGGCAGGGCGGGAAGCGGGCGCGGCGCCGCACGGGCAGTGCGGAGCGCCAGTACGAGACCCACACCGGGCAGTCCGGGCGACTCCGAACGCCACACGCCGACCAGGGCCCTCAAACGCTCGGCGGCACCCGCTGCAGTCTGAGAGGCGGCGAAGCGCCCCAGAACCGGGTCCTCCGGGCCGTCCGCCCGCTCCAGCGCCTCTTCCCACTCGGCGAGACGGTCCTCCGGCAGTCGGTCGCACAACGCCGCCAAGAGCCCGGGAAGACGGTACTCCGGAGCGGGACCGCGAGCCGCCGGGACGTACGCTCGGCGTTCCTCGTCGCAGGCCCGTGGCTCGTGGTGTCCGCCGCCCAGCGAGCCGGGGCTGCCGGTCACGGCCGGAACGCGCAGGAGTCACCGGCCAGCGTCTCCACGAGCAGGGCCCGGTCCAGGAAGTGATTGCCCCGTTCGCAGGAGGTCTCCGCGGCGAACAGGCAGGCGTGACAGGCGGCACCGTGCAGCCGGGAGTGGACCAGCGGGTCGTGTTCGGCGCACATCGGATCGGAGCTGCAGAGCCTGGCCTCTTCCAACGCCTGGTCGACGGCGGGCCCCAAGCGCTCACTGCGTCCCAGCGACACGAGACCGCCCAGCGTGCCCTCGCTGTCCGGTGCCGCCGTGTACAGCAGAATCCCGGACATGGGATCGGGGCCGGAACGGGCGTAGACGCGCTCCGCTATGCCGGACGCGCCATAGCCGCATTCAAGGGCGAACTGCCGGATGAGCACGTGCGCCAGGGTGTGCAGCAGGACGTACCGGATGCCGGGCCAGCGGGGTTCCACCCGGCGCGCCAGGCACCAGTTCAGGTGGGCCCTCTTCAGCACTTCCTCGCGGGCGAGCACGGCTTCCTCGCGCTCCCACTCCGCGATGCGCTGTTCGCCGAGGGCCAGGAAGACTCCCTCACCTCGGAGTTCGGCGCAGGGGACCCACGTGGCATCGGTCCGGCCGAGCGGCGCTCCCGCAGGGGTCTGGACGGAATCGTCGGGCAGCCATTCGGGGGCCTCGATCCGGGTGAAGCCGGTCAGGGCCGACACCTCGCGCAACCGGTGCACCAGAACGACGCTGTCCAGCCAGTCGGCCGTGCCGTCCGGAAGCAGGCGCTCTCGTACGGTGGTGAAGTCCGGAAGGCTGTGGTCACGAGGATGGGTGAACGCACGCCACTCGGGCGTGGTGAGGTCGTCCTCTTCCTCCTCGTCGGCCTGGCCGCCCGCCACCGTCCGGGCTTCTCTGGTGATCGCGGTCCACACCGCGTCGGTCCCGTACTGCTCCAGTTCGGGCCAGCATGCCTGGGTGGGCAGCAGCATCTTGGCCGCGTCGGGGGGGACCGCGGCCAGGGGCGACAACAGGTGCCAGTGTTCCCGGACCGCCTGCGGGAGAGGCTCCTCGGCTCGGGGGATGCTGAAGACGCGCAGTTGTGAGGCGAACCAGCTGTTGGTGGCGCCGAGGGCCATGGTGCGGGCATGCTTGGGGCAGGCTTCCGTGGCGAAGGTGCCCAGGTGCGGATGGTGGCCGCGGCAGGCGGGCAGGTTGCGCTCGCCCGCCTGGCCGAGGGCGTCCGCCATCGAGCGGACCTTTCCGCAGGTGCAGCGGACGAAGACGTTGGCCGCCTCGCCGGTGGTGCCCGACTCGGTGAGCGTCAGTGTGCCGTCCGCGCAGGGTTCGGCCCCGCTGTGGACGAAGTAGACCCAGGGGAAGTCGTCCATGTGGCCGTCCTTGCAGGCGACCAGGAAGCGGGCGGGCAGGGCGGTGGGCCGGCCCTTTCCGCCTCCTCCGCAGTTGGCGTGGACGTACTTCGTCTTCTCGGGCCGGTAGAGGTTGGGCTTGAGCTGGAAGAGGCCGCTGGAGGCCGGGGCAAGCTGGTTGCAGCGTTCTCGCGAGCACCGCAGCCAGCGCGGGAACAGCCCGACCGGCACCCCCACCCGGGTCCAGTCGCCGTACGGGTCGGAAGGGTCTTCCGGCAGATGGGGCGGGGTGCGCAGGGCGGCGACCTGACCGCCGAGGCGACGACGTACGGCGGCCAGCAGCCGGTCCTCGGTGAGGACACGAGCGCGGACCGGGTCCCAGTTGTCCAGGCCCAGGACCATGGTGGACAGGTTGGGGAGGTCGGTGACGGCCCCGATGCCGTACGTGTGCAGCAGTTGGCTGGGACGCAGCTCGCCGACGCGGAGCGCTGGGGAAGCCGGGCTGGTCATGCGTTCTCCCAGGGGTCCTGGTCGCTGCCGGGGGCGTGGTCGTCGGGGTCGCCCTGCGGGCGGGGCGCGTACGCCGGCTCGTCACCGTCGGCGCCCGGCTCGCCCGAGAAGATCAGCCGGATCGGGGGCTCCACCTCCCGCAGCGACGTGGGGCAGGTCATGAGCCGCCAGGGGCCACTGTCGGGCTCCAGCAGCAAGGGCGCCACATCGCCCTGGCGCCGGGCGGCCCGGTATCCGAGTACGGCCCCCGGCGCGCGTCGCTTCTGCTCCCAGTAGTCGAGTCGGGTGTCGAGCCGGGCGCGGATCTCCTCCATCACATGGCGGTCGTCCGTGACGTCCCGGGCTCGCAGTTCGAGGGAGCGGAGAGCGTGGCTGACCACTTCACCGCGCCGGTCCACGTACTGCGCGCCGCGGTTGGCGTTGTAGTCGGGCTTGAGATTGCGAACCAGGGAGGCCAGGACTCCGGTCAGGCCGCGGTCGACGGCCCGGTCGGCGAACGGCGTCACGGACAGCGCCTCGACGTGCTGGTACAGGGCCGCGTGGAAGGACTCGAAGGTCTCGTAGTGCGACAGGTCACGGGGCCGGGCCCAGTTGAGGACCGTGAGGACGAGCCCTGGTGCACGACGGCCGACACGGCTGGTGGCCTGGATGTACTCGGCGGTCGACTTGGGCTGGTTGTTGACCACCATCACGCCGAGGCGCGAGACGTCCACTCCGACAGCGATCATGTTGGTGGCGAGAAGCACGTCGATGGGCCGGGGCGACCCCTTGGGTCGCCGGCCGAAATCGATGTCGAGCTTTTCCAGGATGTCCGGGATGGCATCGGAGGCCATCCGGCTGGTCAGCTCGGCAGGTTCGCCGATCCGCCGCACGGCGAGGCCCCGCCGGTCGGCCCGCAGCAGCCTGGCCGACACGTCGTCCTCGACCAGTCGCCGCATGCCACCGAGGTCGCGCAGACTGTTGAAGTAGCCGACCAGGGTCATGTACGGATCGGTCAGCTCACTCGCCCCGTACGTCTCGTACAAGCGTTGAGCTGCCGCCAGTTGGGCGACGAAGACGCGGATGGCGACGGATTTGGTGCGTACCCCCTGCGCGCAGATGCCGACGTACCGGCGGCCCGGCGTCTCGGCGGTGCGTCGGCGCCGGGCGAAGAAGGTGTCGTCGGCGCTCAGTCCGGACGGCGGGAATACGGCGGTG
Source organism: Streptomyces mayonensis (assembly GCF_018982965.1). Classification (GTDB taxonomy): domain Bacteria; phylum Actinomycetota; class Actinomycetes; order Streptomycetales; family Streptomycetaceae; genus Streptomyces; species Streptomyces mayonensis. Next base: position 17,808 of record NZ_JACBYP010000121.1, read on the forward strand.
CGGCGGGCGAAGAGGTCGTTGATCTGCCGGTCGGCGCGGCGCACGGTGGCCGTGGACGCGATCACCTTGGGACGCACGCTGTGACCGGGCTCCGGCTCCCAGGTGGAGAGCCGGTCCACGGCCGTCTCGTACAGCCCGGTGAGCGACCCCAGCGGGCCGGAGATGAGGTGCAGCTCGTCCTGGACGATGAGGTCCGGCGGGCGGACGCGGCCGGTGTCGATGGTGGACGCAGCGGGGTGGTCGCCGGCCGTGGGGTGGCTGGAGGACTCCCAGTCCGCGTCCACGGCGGACGGTGTCACGTAGCCGTGTCGGGTGCAGCGCCGGGACACCTGCCCGAACAGGGCCTGGGTGTCACCCTTCCACGGCAGCTGCGCGAACTTGTCGACCGTGGCGATGACCAGGCTGGGCGGGAAACGGTAGATCTCCTCGTCGACGACGAGGACGGGCAGACCCACCTCCTGGGCGGGAAGCCCGAACGCACTCGCGCCGAAGGGGCACTCGAAGGCGTCGGGGCAGGTGACGAAGGTACGGCGCAAGGTGGTGTCGACGCCGATGTCACGTCCGGCCTCCATCTTGGAGCCGCACCAGGGACAGCTGGTGAGCTGGTGCGGGGATCCCATCCGGCCGAATCCGCCGAACCCCTTGTCCCTCTTGCGTTCCTTGGCCCAGTCGTCCGCCTGGTCGGTGGTGTTGGGGGTGACCCGGCCCCCCACCCACAGACCGATCCGGAACGGGTTGTGCCCCCAGTGGTCGGGAGCCTCGCGGCGAATCACCTCACACGCGCAGATCAGCGCGGTGGCACGCTGGAACTGCTGGATGGTGAGCAGCCGCAACGTGTACCGCATGATCACCGCGACCCCGTGCTCGGCGTCCAGCCCGCCCAGGTGCGGCTTGCGCCGCCGGACGGCCAGAGTGAAAGCCGTGAGCCCCAGATAGGCCTCGGTCTTGCCACCACCGGTGGGAAACCAGAGCAGATCGGCGAGCGCGCCCCGGTCGTCCGCCCGCTCCGGATGGGCGGGATCGGCGAGGGCGGGCAGGTTGAGCAGCAGGAACGCCAGCTGGAAGGGGCGCCAACTACGGTTCTTCGGCAGGTCGACCCGCTCCACCGCCTCCTGGAGCGACTGTGCCGGATCGCGCCGCCGCTCCCCCGCGGCGATGGTGTGCACCCGCTGTTGCCACATGGCCCGGTTGGCGAACCGGAAGGCGTCGAGTGCCTCGGGGTCGTCCCGCAGCAGGTCGATGCCGTCCTGGATGCGGTCGGCGGCGCCCTGCGCCCGCCGCATGTTCTCCCGCGCCTCGCCCCCGTAGTCGGCGAGCCCGGAGCCCGGGTCGTCCACGGACGCCAGCTGCCGGTCGATCCACGACCGGTACCCCTGGACGAGTGGCAGCAGCGCGGCCCGCAGCGGCTCGAGCTCCAGCTCGCTCAGCTCCCGCATGTCCAGGACGAGATCGGCCAGCTCCGGCAGATCGTGGTCACGCTCGTCGATGTGCGGGTTGGGCACGTCGGTGTGCGGGACCTCGTACGTCGGCGTGGCTGTGGTCGAGACGCGGACCGCCCGCCGGGCGTCATCGGGCGCCTGCACGGCGTGCACACCGATCCCGTGCCCGACGGCGAACTCGGGATGGAAGCGGTACGTCATGGCCAGGGAACGCCGCTCGTCGGCGTCGCCGCCCGCCGGTTCCACCGCGCGGCGGGGCAGGAAGGCCGCGGTGCCGGGCGGGCCCGCGACCGTCATCGACGCCTGGAACATCCAGTGGGCGCAACCGGGCCGGTCCTCCTGCCCGTTGACGAGGAACAGCGAGACCAGCCACGACCCCTCGTGCCGCCGGGCCCGCCCCCGTACGACGATGTGCGGGAAGTCCTTGGCGTGCACCGGCTGCGCCGCCAGCTTCCCCTCGACCAGCTTCACCGTGACCCGGCCCGCGCAGGGCACTCGGTGGTAGACCCTCTGCGGATTGCCTTCGATCTTGGACTCGCCCCGCTCGTACCGCGCCCAGACACAATCGACGGCCACCTCCGGGACACCGTCCTCAAGACGGACCGTCATGCCCAGGGTGGACGGGTGCAGGCTGGGCACGTTGGGCGCGGACGGTTCCGGATCACCGGCCTCTGCTTCCTGATCGGGCATCATGCCGGGCTCGTCGAGGGTGTCGGGCGCGACCTCCTTGCCCACCGGCCTGACGGTGCCGTCGCCCTCGTCCCGCACGCCGCCGGGTGCCAGGCGCCCGACGATGTAGTGATCCAGGGGGTTGCCGGTCAGCTCCTCCGCTTCGTCCCCCTCCGGTCCCAGGAGGTCGCGTACGACGAGCGCGGCGAGCTTGTCGCGCAGCTGCTGCGGCGTGGGCGCGGCCAGCACCGCGTCGGCGGAGTCCGGCCCGGAGCCGGCAGCGTCGATGAATTCCTGGGTCACGGGCACAGATTAAGTCGCGGCACTGACATTCGGCAGCGAATTGGACGGGGAACGAACCGGGCCGGACGGTCGACAACCAGCCGCCGCAGAACACTTCCGGCCGAAACGTGATCACTGGCATTGGCAATGAATGTGACGCTCATTACTCTGAGTCCTCCGAAGAGTTACGTGGTGCGTACGGCGTGGGGGCGGTGCGGAGCGTGGAAGGCACGCGGGGGGACGGATGACAGAGGGCAGAACGGGCGGGGTTCCCCACCAGGCGCCGCAAGGGACGTACGGCGTACCGCTCGGCTCCGTTCCACCACCGCAGCACGGGCCGGACACGGGGTGGGCGAAGTTGTCCCCGGACTTCGGCGACAACCGCCACAGGGGCCACTTCGGTGAGCAGTTCGTCCGGATGCTGGCCGTGGCGGCCAACCTCGACGCCGCCCAGCGCGACCGTGACCGAGTCGGCGTGGACTGGCAGCTGGGGCATGCCGGCCGCCCGGGCCGCCGACGGTATCCGGTCATCGAAGCGCAAGTGAAGTGCACCTCGTCGCCCGAACTGCACCACGACCACATCGCTTTCGACATGAAGGCGCAGCACTACAACGAGTTGGCCGGCCGGGACTACGACATTCCCCGCTTCCTGTTCCTGGTCCTGGCCCCGGCGGACCCGCTCACCTGGTCCGACGTCTCTCCCGAGCGGCTGCTGTTGCGCGAGGCCGCCTACTGGACCTGCCTGCACGACCAGGAGCTCGTCGGGGCGGGGACGACCGCACGCAGGGTCCACGTCCCACGCACCAATCTGTTGACCGCCGCCACACTGCACGACCTGTTCTCGCCGTACTACCGGGAGATGGTGGGGGTGTCGTGAACGTGATCACGGATGCGGAGTTCGAGGAGGCCCGGACGCTCGGCCCGGACACGCTCAGGCGCTACCTGAGCGGCAAGGGCTGGCGGGCGGATCGCGAGCTCTCCGGCACGGAGTTGTGGGAGCGGTACGTCGAGACCGAGCCCGACCAGCCCTACGAGGTGCTGGTGCCGGCCGAGCGGCGCAGGGACTACCCGGGCCGCGTCGCCGACATCCTGGAAACCCTCGCGCTGGTGGAAGCGCGCCCTCCGGCGGACATCCTCCGGGAAATGCGACTCCCGCCGTCGGACTGGCAGTTCCTGCGCCTGGTGCCTCCAGGCCCTTCGGGGACGGCCCCGCTCCTCGACCTGGTCTCGGCTCTCAGCGGCCTGCGGGAGCTGCACACAGCCGCCGCTTCATCGGCGCTCACTCCGCAGCGGGTGCAGCCGGGCCAGAAACCGCAGGCGGTGAAGGACCATGTGGCAGCGGTGCGCCTGGACCAAACCCGCGTCGGCAGTTACGTCGTCGCGGCGCACACTCCCCTGCCGCCCGCGCCCGATCCGGCACCGTGGCCCTCGCTCTTCGACGACGACGCCTTCTCGGACGGCCCGGGCTCGCGACGACCCGAACCTTTCCCCCGCACGGTCTCCCGCACCCTCTTCGCCGGCGTGACCTGCGCCCACGCCGCGGCTGAGGAGACGCTGCGGCGCGACTCCCTGGCCGACTTCGCGTCGTACGCCGACGCGGGCCTGTCCGCCAACCTTTGCGAGGCCCTGGTGAAGATCGCGGGCGAGGAACGGCGCCGCTTCTCCCTCTCCTTCGCCTGGTCCTCCGACGTCCGCATGGAGCAGGCCTCGCCGCCGGTGGAACTCACTCGCGCCCACCTGGAGGTGCTGGAGGTGGGCGCCAAGGACCTGAGAGAGAAATGGGGACGGGAGCCGGAGGCAATTCTCCATGGTGTGGTCACCCGGCTCAGCGGACAAGGCAACCGCGAGGCAACGGTCTACGGCACGCTGCTCCACGAGGACGACGCACGTACGCGCAGTGTCCGGGTCGATCTACGGCCGGAGGACGTGGACAAGGCGACGCGGGCCTGGCGCCACGGCCTGGAGGTGGCGGTGAAGGGTGACCTGGGGCCCTACGGGACCGGCTTGCGCATGCGACAGGTACTCGGGTTCGCCGTCCGGGAGGGGTGAGGGGCGGGGGTGAGGCGGTCCAGCACGCCACGCGCCTGGCAGCCGCAACCATGGCTCCGTGCCTGTCCCGCAACCGTTCAGCCGATGTCGGAGGTCGGAAAGATGCCTTCGCCGCCGAACTCGAAGGGCATGCTCAACAACACCCCCTTGTACACATCCCCCGGGGAGAAGTCCCGGAAGTTGCGGGTCATAAAGACCTCGGCTCCTGCGAAACAGGCGCACGCCAGGTGGACCGCGTCCGCGCCCTTGATCTTCGGGCGGTCCGCGGTGATGTCGTTGGCGAGGAGTCCGACGCGCCGGGTCACGTCGATCAGGGTGATGTACGGCTCCTGGAGCAGTGTCCGGATGCGTAGCCGGTACTCGCTCGCGTTGGTGCCGCGCGCCTCTGCGAAGGTGAGCGTGGAGGTGAAGAGCCGGACGTGTCCGGCGCGACCGGCCCGGAGCATGCTTTCCGCCTCGCGGACGCCATGCGTCCCCTGCGCCCAGTCGACGAAGCAGTTGGTGTCCAGGTAGACCGACTCGGGGCGGTCAGGTGTCCCCACGAAGGGCCTCCACGTACTCCACGGCGTCCTGGCCGCCGGTCATGTCGGGCCAGAACCCGCCCCGCAGATCGTCGTCGGACAGCTGGGGCTGCGTCGGCAGGAGCTCGATGTCACGCGCGCGCATCCACATGCTCTGCCCCTGAGCGTTCTCGGTGATCTCACCGGTGATCTCCACGCGGTCGCGCCGCCACGCCCGACGCAGCTCGGGATCGAGGTCGTCCCCGAAGTACACGGGGATCACCTCTCCTCCGACCTCCGTGCGCAGCAAGGCCCGGGGCCGCCGCTGTTTGCCGCCCTCATGCAGCCCGCTGAGGCGTCCCCTGCGAGAACCGAATGCGTGATGGCGGCTCTTCGTCGCGGACGCCAGATGCAGCGCGGTCCGCTGGGTGATCACCGCAGTACGCAGGGGCTCTCCGTCTCCCCGCACCTCGAGGACCATGCCGACATCCGGCGACGCGCCGAGCGACTTGGCGACTCGGCGCCCGAGATTCGCGGCCCGCAGTGTCCAACCGGTGGGGATGCGGGCAGTGGACTCGGCCTCGTGCAGCCCGCCGACCGCACTGCGGGCCACGCGTTCGACCACGTCGTAGGTCGAGTGCTCGGCGATCCGCAGTGGTTCCAGGGTGCAGGCGACGCTGCCGAGTCGTAGTTCGTTGAACGTCCAGCGTGTTCCGTTCCCGCTCGGCCGCGCCGTCTCGGTGGCCTCCAGTTCACGCAGGAGGGTCAGCATGGTGGTGAGGGCCTGGAGCGATTCCTGCGCGTCCATGCCGGCGTGCGGGCCGAGCAGCCTCAGCGCGAGTTCGATCCTCATGATGTCCCTCCTTCCACGGTCACGGTTCCCGGCGTCACAGTATGCGAAGCCCGCCACCATGCTCGGCGCGTTCCGGGAAGCTGTCACCCGCACGAGGCCGTCGCTGGAGGCGGGACCCGTGGATGGAGCCTTTTCGAAGCGGGCAGTGAACGACACGACTCTCCTCCGACGGCCGAGACGACAGGACCCTGCGTTGATGTGACTCGCCACGGTGACGTGCTTCGGGCAGTCGGTCATCCGTCTTCGTCGAAGATCTCTTCCGTGGTGGACGCGGTGACGGCGCGGAGCAGCCAGCGGAGCAGGGTTTCGGGGTCCTGGCAGTCGGCGACCTCTTTACGGGTGATCTCCGAGAGGACAAGACCCCGCTCTCCCAGGAGAAGCAGGAGATGCTCCGTGCGGAACTTCGTGATGCGCTCGACCCGGTCCTTCTCGCGTTCCCGGTCCAGGATGATCGCGCTCACGAAATGCTTCCAGATGATCCCGGTCGGGTGCGTGTGGAGACCCTGGGCCGTCAGGGCGATGAGTGGGTTGGCGTCGATGTCGGGGAGGTCCCGCAAGACCGTGGACAGCGTGTCCAGCGCAGACCCGATTCCTTGTGCGGACGGATGCATGACGGCCGACAGCGCGGTGAGGGTCGGGTCGGCCCGGATTTTTTCGGGGTCGGTGATCAGCGGCAGGTCGGCAGGTCCCGCGACGAAGGGGTGGAGGGTGAGCGCGGGCGGCTGAACGGGTCCACTGGCCACGGGCTGTGCGGCCCAACGTGCTGTGTCCTGGTCGGGGCACACGATCAGCAGGGCCGTGGGCAACCGGTACTCGGCCCACAGATATGCGGCGTGGTGTGCCCAGTGCGCGGGCCGTCGGTGATCCCGCCGGTCCTGTGCCTCGATCAACAGAAGGAAGCTCTCCTGCCCCGCCGTCTCGCACTGGAGCAGTGTGTTCCCCCGACAGGCGAGAGAACCCCAGTTGCCGGTGCCCGAGAAGAGCACAGTCGCTTTGGTGATGTCGGGAACGGCGATCCCGAGCAGCGGCGCTACGCGGGCGAACAGGCCGGGATCGTGCCGGAAGAGGCGGTGCATGGATTCGGCGGGTGAGTCGGACATGGTGGCCTCGGGTCTTTGAAGGTGGTGGACGAGGGCCGGGACCTGGGTCTCAGACGGCGGACCCGGCTGCCCGGCAGCCGCGGCAGCGGTCCTCGGCCCCGACAGCGCGGAAGCCGCGGTCGCAGCCGTCGCAGTTGCGTACGGCGTAGCGGGGTGGTGGCGGACCGGCCGGGGCGGCTCCGAACGGTGGCGGGGGTGGCAGCTGCGCGGTGAGTCGGTGGGCGAGCAGGGCTGCGGGGCGGCGCAAGGGGGCGTCGGGGAGGTCGCTGGTGAGGGCGTGGCGTACGGC
>NZ_JACBYP010000122.1 GCF_018982965.1 Streptomyces mayonensis
GTGCGGGGGTGGTGCCGTGCTGTGTGCTGTGCGGGGCTCCGCCCTGCGCCCCGCCCCGCGCCCGCCGGGGGCTCCGCCCCTGGGGCCCGGCCTACGCCCACCCGCCACCCGACTCGGTCGGCCAAGAGGCGGCCGTCGCCCGTAGGGGCCCGGCGGCCGGGAAGCCGTCCCCGTCCCGAGTGCCTCGGTTGGGCAACAACGGGTCCGTGGGCCCTGCGCACTGTGCCGCGCCTACTACCCTGGACTCGTGACTATTCGGCTGTACGACACCAGCGCCCGGCAGATCCGTGACTTCGCCCCCCTCACACCCGGGTGTGTCTCGATCTACCTCTGCGGTGCCACCGTGCAGGCCGCCCCGCACATCGGGCACATCCGGTCGGGTCTGAACTTCGACATCATGCGCCGCTGGTTCGCGTACCGCGGCTACGACGTCACGTTCATCCGCAACGTCACCGACATCGACGACAAGATCATCAAGAAGGCGGCGGAGCAGCACCGCCCCTGGTGGTCCATCGGGTACGAGAACGAGCGGGCGTTCAACGACGCCTACACCGTCCTCGGCTGCCTGCCGCCGACGTACGAGCCCCGCGCCACCGGGCACATCACCGAGATGGTCGAGATGATGCGCGGCCTCATCGAGCGCGGGCACGCCTACGAGGCCGACGGCAACGTCTACTTCGACGTGCGGTCGCTGCCCGGCTACCTGTCGCTGTCCAACCAGGACATCGACGAGCTGCGCCAGCCCGCCGGGGAGGGCGAGAGCGGCAAGCGGGACCCGCGGGACTTCGCCATGTGGAAGGCGGCCAAGCCCGGGGAGCCCAGCTGGGAGACGCCGTGGGGGCGGGGGCGTCCCGGCTGGCACCTGGAGTGCTCGGCGATGGCGCACAAGTACCTGGGGACCGAGTTCGACATCCACGGGGGCGGGATCGACCTGATCTTCCCCCACCACGAGAACGAGATCGCCCAGGCCAAGGGCTTCGGCGACGCCTTCGCCCGCTACTGGGTGCACAACGCCTGGGTCACCATGAGCGGCGAGAAGATGTCGAAGTCGCTCGGCAACAGCGTGCTCGTGAGCGAGATGGTCAAGCAGTGGCGGCCGGTCGTGCTGCGGTACTACCTCGGCACCCCGCACTACCGCTCCACCATCGAGTACGGCGAGGAGTCCCTGCGCGAGGCCGAGTCGGCGTACGCGCGGATCGAGGGCTTCGTGCAGCGCGTCACCGAGCTGGCCGGCCACGCCGTGGAGCCCGCCGCCGAGGTGCCGCCCGCCTTCGCCGAGGCGATGGACGACGACCTGGGCGTCCCGCAGGCGCTCGCCGTGGTCCACACCACCGTCCGGCAGGGCAACAGCGCGCTGGCCGCCGACGACAAGGAGGCCGCCGTGGCGCGGCTCGCCGAGCTGCGGGCCATGCTCGGAGTGCTGGGCCTGGACCCGCTGGACCCGCACTGGGCGGGGGAGCAGGAGCAGGGCGAGGACCTGAAGCACGTCGTCGACAGCCTCGTACGGCTCGTGCTCGACCAGCGGGAGGCCGCGCGGGCGCGCAAGGACTGGCCCACCGCCGACGCGATCCGCGACCAGCTGGGACAGTCCGGACTGGTCATCGAGGACAGCCCGCAGGGTCCCCGCTGGAGCCTCGGCTCCCGCTGACCCGGCAGGGGCCCGGGGGCAGGTCCCCTAGATCGATTGTGCCGCCCGGCCTCCCGGGCGGCACACTGCATGGAACGCGAAGTTCACGCACACACCCGTAGAGACACTCCGTAGAGAGCGAGACAGGTAACTCATGGCCGCGAACAACCGCCGCATGTCCGGCAAGAAGGGCGCGCAGGTCGGCAGCGGCGGCAAGCGACGCCGGGGCCTGGAGGGCAAGGGGCCGACGCCCCCCGCCGAGATGCGCAAGGGGCACGCCAAGCAGCGCGCCGCCAACGCCAAGGCGCGCCGCGCCAGTGGCCGTCCGCAGCAGCGGCGCGGCGGCGGACGGTCGACGTCCGAGCTGGTCGTCGGCCGCAACCCGGTCTACGAGGCGCTGCGCGACGGCGTGCCCGCCTCGACGCTCTACGTGCAGCAGTTCATCGACAACGACGAGCGGGTGCGCGAGGCGCTGCAGCTGGCCGCCGAGCGCGGCGGGATCAACCTCATGGAGGCCCCGCGGCCCGAGCTGGACCGGATGACCAACGGGCTGAACCACCAGGGGCTGGTGCTCCAGGTGCCGCCGTACGAGTACGCGCACCCCGAGGACCTGGTGGCCGCGGCCCACGACGAGGGCGCGGACCCGCTGATCGTCGCCCTCGACGGCGTGACCGACCCGCGCAACCTCGGCGCGGTCGTCCGCTCCGTCTCCGCCTTCGGCGGCCACGGCGTCGTCGTGCCCGAGCGGCGCGCGGCCGGGATGACGGCGGGCGCGTGGAAGACGTCCGCGGGTACGGCCGCGCGTACGCCGGTGGCGCGCGCCACCAACCTCACGCGGGCGCTGGAGTCGTACCAGAAGGCCGGGATCACGGTGGTCGGCCTGGCCGCCGACGGCGAGGCCGAACTCGGTGAACTGGAGGCCCTGGACGGCCCCCTGGTCGTCGTGGTCGGCAGCGAGGGCAAGGGCCTGTCGCGGCTGGTCGGCGAGACCTGCGACGTGCGGGTGCGCATCCCGATGCCGGGCGGCGCGGAGTCGCTGAACGCGGGTGTCGCCGCGGGGATCGTGCTCTACGAGGCGGCGCGCCGCCGGAGCTGACTCCGCCGCGAACGCACGTTCGCGAAGTAACCCGAACGGGGTGTTCGAGGCTGTCCGGACATGCTTGACGCGGTCCGGACAGATCGGGGCGGTCAAGGCAGTGTCCTAACGACAGATCACTCGGTTAGATGAGTGTGGACACCAGAACACCCCGCACACCCACGGGGGACCGCTCGTCGGGATACGACGACGCTCCCGCGCTGAGCATGGTGAAGGTGCCGAGCGATCCGGCGCAGGTCATCGTCAACCACGCGAGTTTCCGCGTGCAGTTCGGTGCCTCCGCGCGGCGGGCCCAGTCCCCGCGGATCGCGCAGCACCTGAGCGCCACCCAGGCCACCGCCCGTGTGCCCGCCGCCCCGGCCGCCGGCCGTCGTCGGCCCGTCGTGTGGAGCGGGCGGTCCGACCCGGACGACACCGGCGCGCACCGCCTGCTCCAGGCGGTGCGGGCGGGAGCCGGTCACCACTCCGGGGGCCCGGCCGCCGGCCTCTCGGGCGACGCCGGAGCCACGCAGGTCATTCCCCGGGTCGACGTCGGCGGCACGCCCCTCGGGTACGAGGACGGTGGGTACGAGGACGGCCCCGACACCCAGACGCTCGAGACGCCCCTCGTCGGCGCGCAGCGCGGGCCCCTGCCCGAGGGGACCCGGCTGCTGCCCGCCATGCGCACCGTCGGCAGCGCCGACGACGAAGCGGCGTACGGCGACGAGTACTTCGCGCCGGCCCCGTACGCGGAAGACGGCCACGGGGACGGCACCGACCCGGACGCGCCGCGCGGCAGGCGCCGCAGCGACGACCCGGCACGGCACGCCTACTTCCCCGGCCGCCGCATGAACCTGGGCGTCGTGCTGCTGCCGCTGCGCGTCTTCCTCGGCTTCATCTCCATCTACGCCGGCATGGGCAAGCTCTGCGACCCCGTCTACTTCGACGGCGGCGAGCGCGGCTCCATGGTCAAGTGGCTCAACACCCTGCACCCGTGGGACGTCGCCGAGCCGCTGCGCCAGTTCGCCCTCGCCCACCCCGTGGGCGCCGGGCTGGTCATCGCCTTCCTCCAGGTCCTGGTGGGCGTCCTGACCGTCCTGGGCTGCTGGCAGCGCGTGGCCGCCGTCGTCGGCGCCGGCCTGTCCGCGGCGCTCCTGGTCACCGTCAGCTGGAAGAGCGTCCCGGTCTACGACGCGCCCGACATCATCTACCTGGCCGCCTGGTCCCCGCTGATCATCGCGGGCGCCCCCGTCTACTCCGTGGACGGCAGGCTCGCCGGCAGCGCCTGGCGCCGGCTCGGCCCCCGCGCCGACATCTGGGACCTGCGCCGCTACGTCCTGCGCCGCGGTGCCCTCGTGACCTTCCTGGTCGCCGGTGCGACCCTGCTGATCGGCTCGGTCCTCGGCGGCGCCGTCCGCGACTCCGACCGCGTGGTCGTGCCCGGCCCCGGCGAGTCCCCGCGCAACGAACTGCCCGGCAGCCCGCTCCCGCAGGAGCCGGGCACGCGCTCACCCGGGTCCACCTCCACCTCCCCGGAGGCGTCCGCCTCGCCCACCCAGGGCGCCACCGGCGGCGCGTCCACGCCCTCGCAGGGCTCGGCGACCACCCCGGGCGCGACCCGCGACAGCAGCGGCACGACCACCGGCGGCGGCACCGTGCCCAGCCAGACCCAGGGCACCTCGGGCCAGGCTCCGCCCCAGCAGTCCACGCCGGAGAACCAGGCCCCGAGCACCTCGGCGGGCCCGACGTCCGGCGGCACCTCGACGGGCGGCACGGGCGGCTCGACCGGCGGCAGCACCGGCACCGAGGAGAGCGGCGACGGCGGCTCCTCCTCCACGGGAGAACCGGGCAGCCGCCTGGTGGGCGGCCTGCTGGGCTAGACCCGGCCGGGCGCCCACACACCGACGCGCCCCGCCCCGGCCACAACCGGGCGCGGGGCGCGCGCCGTTGACGGTGGATCCTTGTGCGGGGTGCGACGAGCCGACTACTGTCCTGTCGGGACCGGAACCCAGCTCACGAAGTCCGTACTCATGGGGGAGCCTCCGTGGAAGCTGAGTTGACCGCGCTGGCCGTGTCCGGTGCGACGACGCTCGTCGGGCTGATGGTTTCGGAGACCTGGACACAGGCGAGAGACCGAGTCGCCCGGTTCTTCGCCCGTGGTGGCGACCAGGACGCGACCGTGGAGGAACTGGCCCGGTCCCGTGAGGAGTTGCTGGCGGCGGGTACCGCCCGGGACGAACTCGCCGGAGCGGACATCGAGGCCGAGTGGCGGACGCGACTGCGGCGGGTGCTGCAGGCCGATCCCCGAGCCGCCGAAGAACTGCGGAGCCTGCTCGCCGAGCTGGAACCGGGCATGGATGACGGTCGCGGAGCTTCGGTGCACAACAGCGTCAGCGGGGGCGTGCAGAACGGCCCCATCGTGCAGGGGCAGTACTTCTCCGGCCTGACCTTCGGCGCCCCGGGGCGGGTTCCGCCCGAACAGGGGGCCGCAGGACAGTGAGGAGCGAGAGCCCCGGGGGCGCGCCCGAAGGAGGGCGGGGCGGGAACGAGCTGTCCGGGAACGTCGACGGACCGGTCGTTCAGGCCCAGGAGATCCACGGCGGTATCACGTTCCACGTCCTCGATCCGGGGGCGCGCGACGATCCGCCGGCCCGTCCCGATCAGGTGCCACCGCTGACCGTGCGGTGCGTCAACCACACGGAAGAGCTGTCGTTCCTGGACGCGGGCCTGGCCGATGCCGCGCGCGGTTCCTCGGACGTCGGCTTCCACGTGGTCTCCGGCATGCCCGGCGTCGGCAAGACCACGCTGGTCTGCCGGTGGGCCGACACGGTGCGTGACCGGTTCCCGGACGGGCAGCTCTTCGTGGACTATGCCGCACTGCGCCGGAGTACGGGTGGCGCCGTGTCGGCAGCGGTCACCGGGTGCCTGAGAGGCCTCGGCGTGCGCGACGCGTTCCTGCCGACGTCCCTGGAGGACCTGACCGCGCTCTTCCGGACCCGCTCCGCCGGCCGCCGGATCCTCGTGGTGCTCGACGACGTCGACCAGCCGGGCCAGGTACTGCCGTTGGTGCCGAAAGGACCTGGCAGCGTGTTGGTCGTCACCAGCAACACCAGGCTCGGTGAGCTGAGCCTGGACGGCGCCCGCCCGTTGTACCTCGAGCCGCTGGACGTGGACAGCGGGCTGCGGCTGCTGGCACAGCGGTGCGGCGAGGAGGCCGTGGCGGCGGAGCGGGAGGCTGCCGAACGGCTCGTCGCGTTCTGTGCGGGCCTGCCGAAGGCACTGCACCTGGTGGCGGCCCGCTTCCTGACCAGCAGGCGGCTCACGATGGGCCGACTGGCCGACGAACTGGCCGACGAATCCCGACGCCTGCGAGGGCTGGCACTGCGAGGTGAGCACTCCGTGGCCGCGGCGCTCGAGGTCGTCTACCGGGCACTCCCGCCGGAAGCGGCGCGTCTGTACCTGGCCCTGGGCTGGATTCCGGGCCGTACCTTCGACGCCGGCACGGCTGCTGTCGCCGCGCAGCTCGACGCGGCACAGGCCGAGGCGCTCCTGGACCTCCTGGAGGAAGCCAGTCTCGTCGACGCGACCGAGGACGACCGCTTCCGCCTGCACGACCTCGTGCGCCTCCACGCCCGTGAGCGCGCGACCGAAGCAGCCGAGCGCGACCCCGGGCTCGGCCGGCATGCCGTGGTGGAGCGCGTGACCGCCCACTACCTGGTCCTCACGGCGTTCGCCGACCGCTGTGTCAGGGAGGAGCGGCTCAGGATCGGGGACCTGGACGGTCGCCTGCGAGACGCGCCGGACCCCTTCGCCGTGGACGGTGGTCCCGATCCGCTGGCCTGGCTGGAAGCGGAGTGCGCCAACATCCTGGCCGTCCTGCGGGACGCGGCACGGTTGGGGCTGCACTCGCGGGTGTGGCAACTGGCGGAGGGCTTCACCGTCCTGTTCCTGCACCGCAGGTACCTGGTGGAGTGGACGGAGTCGCTGGAGCTGGGTGCGACCGCGGCGGCCGAGGCAGTGGTGCCGGCCGCGGAGGGCCGGTTGCGCAGTCTGCTGTCCAGGCCGCTCATGGACCTTGGACAGTACGAGAGGGCACGGGCGGAGTTGGAGACGGCGGCCGCCTGCGCCGAGGTGTCGGGGCACACCGCACTCCAGGCCTCCGTGCAGGAGTTCTCCGGACGCTACTGGGACCGCTTCGACCCCGCCCGCGCGGTGGAGGCGTACCGGCGGTCCGTCGAGCTCAACATCGAAGCCGGGGAATGGCGAGGGGTGGCCATCGCCACCTACTTCCTGGGCTGTGCGCAGGACGCCGCCGGCCACCACGAGCAGGCACTGGACACACTTCGCCGGGCCCGCCAGGACCTGCTGGCCCGCGACGACGAACGGATGGCCGCCCGGGCACTGGTCGCCATCGGGGCCGTCCATGACCACCGCGGCGACCCGGACACCGCCCTGCGCGTGCTGGGCGAGGCGGCGGAGGCGCTGCGGGAGACGAGGGCAAGCCACTACGAGGCGCAGGCCCTGGTCCTGCTCGCCGACATCACCGAGCGCACCGGCGGAGCCCCGGAGACCGTGCGGGGGTATCTGCGCCGGGCATACGAGATCTACACGGCAGGCGGCAGCCTTGCGGCGGTCGAGCTGCGCGAACGCCTCGACCTGCTGGGCGGAACCGGCTGACCGGGCCCCTCAGCGCTGCTCCGGGGCGCCGGGCGGTGCGGGCCTCAGCCGGAGACCGACGTCCTCTTTCCCGGTCTCGCCGACGCGCAGCGCAACCAGGGCGTCGTCGAGCGGCAGACCCGCGCGCAAGCACGTGTAGACGACGGCGGCGGGCAGGCCGGGGTCGACCGCGGGTCCCGTGACCGTCGTCTCCACGGTCCGCCCGTCGCGCAGCCCCACCAGGCAGCTGTTCCCGCCCAGGGACGCCGCGGCGAGCCGGCAGCCGGGGAACCGGCCGAGGGTGTCCCGGATCCAGGAGAGAGCGCCGACCGCGCTCGGCGTGTGACGGCTGCGTGTGATGACCGAGGCGCTCTCGGCCAGCTGACGATCCCGCTCCTCCTCGGCACAGGCGAGGTGCCGGAACCCCTCGAACCCCTCGTCCGACGGCCTGGACACGGCCGCAGGACGGCGGTGGACGGTGACCACCCACTGCCCGGCCCCGTCGGACCCGGCCGCGCTGTCCACCGTCCAGGAGGTGACGACGGTACGTTCCGGCGTGCTCGGACGAGGCAGTGCCCGTACGGGCGGCGCGGTCGGGGCGGGCTCCGCGAGCTCCATCAGGCCGTACAGGACGGTACGCAGCCTGGCCAGTGCCCGGCCCGGTGCGGCGAAGGCGAGTCGGGAGATACCGGAGTAGAGACCAGGGGTGTGGCCGGCGATGACGGACTCGATCTGCGGCCGGATGCCGGCCTCGGGGCGGAGACGGGGTGCTGCTTCTCCGAGTGCGGCCATGGCCGTGCCCGGCACCGCGTCGTCGCCGTACGTAGCGAGGAGCACCGGCTTGCCCAGGGCCGCCCCGTACAGAGTGACGGACCCGTGGTCCCCGACGACGGCCTCGGCCGCGACCAGCGCCGATCGCCAGGCGTGGACGGTCGGGATCAGCAGGAGCCCGGCCTCCAGCGCGTCGGCCAGAACGGCGCGGATCTGCCACGAGCCGTGCGCCGCCCACACGTTGGGGTGGATGATCGCCGCGACCCGGTACTCGTCGTAGGGCAACTCGGCGAGCGCCCGTGCGGCGAGGCCCGGGTCCCGGCCGAGCAGCGATGTGGGGCCCCAGGTGGAGCTGAGAACGAGGAGCCGCTTGTCGTCCGGGACGCCCCACGCACGTTTGTGGGCGACGGTGTCCGGGAGGCTGGCGGACAGTTCGTCGAAGCACGGGTCCCCGACGACCAGCGTGCGGCTGCGCGCCTTCGGGTGGGCGGCGAGCAACTGCCGCTCCTGGTCCGGATGGGAGACGGCGATCCACGTGCGCCCGGCATCGAGCAGCGCATCCGGCACGGCACCCGACAGGCGGGTCTGCGCGGTACGGGAGTCCGGCACGAGTTTCTGAAAGCCCACGCCGTGCGGCAGGACGAGTACGGGGCAGTCGTCCGTGGGCAGGTCGATGTTCTCGCTGGCGGAGAGGATGAGGTCGGGGCTGACGGCGTCGAGCTGCGACCAGGGCATGACCCGGCAGCCGGCATCACGGAGCAGTTCGAGGACTCCGTCGTTGAAGGCGGACGTGGGGTCGTGGGCGAAGACGACACCGACCCTGCTGTCCCCCCGCAGCAGCGCCGGAAGCGACTCCAGCACCCGCACGGTCGAGGTGACGGTACGGGCGGCCACGACAAGGGTCTTCTCGCTGCGGAACGTGTTCCACCGGTGGGCGTCCCGCCCTACCGGGGCCCGGAGATCCCGCAGCTGCGCGCCGCTAGCGTTCACGGCCACCCCGAACGGCTCGCGGCTCGCGGCTCGCGGCTCGCGGCTCGCGGCTCGCGGCTCGCGGCTCGCGGCTCGCGGCTCGCGGCTCGCGGCGATGCTCCTCATACCGTTTCACAAGCCGCTTAGCAACCTCTCGTCTGTCGTCCCAGCCATTGTCCTTCGTAGCCGCCCTACCGTAAGACACACGCCGTGTTCGGGCATGCCTACTAGGCTCCTGCCCATGGCGGGCGGTATGCGTATCGGCTTGATTTCCTTCGGCGCGGCAGAGTTCGCCGCTCTGCACGAGACGTGCGCCGCAGCAGGCCATGCCCCGGTCGTCTACGCGTTCTCCCGTTCGATGCGCCCACGCAAGCCCACGGACGAGGGTGTGGCACGCGTCGCGGGCGAGATCACCACAGCGCTGCCGCCGGGCGTCGACCTGCTGCTGCCGGGCAGTTCCGAAGGACTGGGTGCCTCGTTGCACGGACACGGACTTGACCTGCTCGTCTGCTATGGATTCTCGTGGCGGTTGCCGCGATCCGTGCTGCAGATCCCACGCTACGGCGTGCTCAATATCCACTCCTCGCTGCTGCCCAGATATCGCGGCCCGGCCCCAGTGCTCTGGGCGATCCGGAACGGCGACGAGGACTTGGGCGTGACAGTTCACCGTATGGACGAGGACTTCGACACCGGCCCGATTCTGGCCCAGCAGGGCGGCGTCCCGCTGCCGGACGATGTGACCCCACGGAGCCTGTGGACTGATCTGTCCCCGGTGCTGCGCGAACAGCTGAGCATTGCCCTGGACCGGGTGCGGGACCCTTCGGCCGGCGAACCGCAGTCTGCCGACGGCATCAGCTATGCGGGATTGCTGGAACCGGAGTTCTTCGCAGTCGACACCGCAATGACCGCGCGCCAGGTCCACAACCAGGTGCGGGTATTCCATTTCATGGGTCCGAGCCTCGGGCCCACGGCAACGGTTGACGGCAGTCGTCTGAGGGTCCTGCGGACCAGTCTCACCCCAGCCGCGGGAATCCGTCTGGAGTGCGCCGACGCGCCCGTATGGATTACGGCTTCGGAGCCCGCGGCAGCCGGCGACTAGCCGTCGTGATCACTCAGGCGCCGCGCCGCCTTCTCTGCCAGCGCGAGCGCTCTGGGGTCGTCGAAGGAACTCAGCAGGTGCAGTACTTCCTCTCGGGTGAGGCGTGCCGATTCGTGATCGCCCGTAGACGTCAGCGCGTCGGCCAGATGGGTTTGGGCGCAAGCGAGCTGCCAGTGTGAACCAAGTCGGCGGTAGGTCTTCGCGGCGCGTCGGTGCAGCTCTGCCGCCTCTTCCATGCGTCCCAGCGACTGGCACGCTTCGCCCGCTCCGTCCAGTGCGGTGGCTTCCCTGGACGCGTCACCGAGCTGCTGTTGAATGGCGGCAGACTTCTGGAAGAGGCGGAGGGATTCCTCAGGATTCCCGCGGGCTCGCTCGACTCGTGCCGACTCGGCCCACCAGTGACCTTGCCACACCTGGTTGCTCTCGTCAGCAGCGATCGACAGGGCGGCGCGGATCGAGTAAGCAGCCTCTGCGGCCTCGCCCGATGTGCGCTGTGCCCAGCTCAGCAAGCACAGGGCGTTGCCCTCGCAAGCGCGGTCACCGAGTTGGCGGAAGTCGGCGAGTACCTGCTCGAGGAGGGACCAGGCATCCTCGCCCCGGCCGAGTTCGCACAGCGTCTCCGCGAGGTTGCTCCGCACCAACGCCGTCCATCGGCGGTCGCCGAGTTCCCGGAAGATCTCCGCGCCGTCCGTGAAGTGTGCCCTGGCCTCGTCGAGTCGTCGCCGACGCAGTCCGAGCAGGCCAAGGGCGTTGACGGACACCGCAACGCCACGGCGGTCGCCGATATGCCGGCGAAGGGCCAATGAGGCGCGGTGATGTTCCTCCGCCTCATCGAGTCGCAACGCCTGGAAGGCAGCCTTGCCCAAAGTTTCACGCGCCTCCGCCTCACCATGCTGCTCTCCGGCGCAGGCTGCGGCCCTGACGCCGATCCGGGCAGTCGTCTCCCAGTCGTCGAAGGCGTTCTGGTGCATGTAGACGGCCCGCAGCACCACGGCCAACCGCCATGCGATCTCCGGAAATCCGACATCGGCGGCGGCACGAGTGGCAGCGACGAGGTTGGCGCTCTCCGCGCGGTACCAGTCGAACGCCGACTGATAATTCTCGAAGCGGAGGGCCGCGGCGGGCACGGGGATACGGTCGTCCAGGTCGTAGCGGTCGAACGGCGCCATGGCGCACTGTGCCGCGTACGCGGTGTGGAGGTACCAGGCGAGACAGCGCCTGAGAACCTCTTTCCGCTCCCCCTCGCTCTCTTCCCGCCGGACCTGCTCCGCCGCGTAGGCCCGCAGCAGATCATGGAACTCGTAGCGGCCGGCGGGGCGCCGCTCCAGCAGATGTGCTCGCACCAGTGCGTCCAACAGGCCCCGGACATGAGCCGGATCGCTTCCGGCGAGGCTCACTGCGGCGGGCAGGCCGAACTCGTTGCCGGGGTGCAGGCCGAGCCGTCGGAACAGCCGGGATGCGGGGTCGGACAGCGCTCGGTAAGACCACTCGAAAACGCTGCGCATCGCGTCGGACCCCTCCTCGGCCTCGGCTGTCAGAACGCTCCACCGGGCCGATTCGTCGCGCAGGTCGTCGATCAGCTCACCGAGCGGCATGGAAGGCCAGCCCGCCGCGCGTTCGGCGGCGATACGCAGCGCCAGCGGCAGCCCCGCGCACAGCCGGGCCAATGCTGCCAAGTCTCCCCGACGGTCGCCGGTCCGGTAATCGGAGGTGGCGGCACGCAGCAGTTCGACGGCATCCGGCGTGGGGAGCGTGGTGACGTCCAGGCGCAGTGCGCCTTCCTGGCGGACCAGGCCGGACAGGTCGTCCCGGCTGGTCACCACGACGAGGCAACCGGAGGTGGCGGGCAGCAGCGGGCGGACTTGCGAGCTGTCCGCGGCATTGTCGAGTACGAGCATTACGCGGCGCTCGGCGAGCAGCGACCGGAACATCGTTTCGCGCCGCTCCGGTTCGGCCGGTACATGTGTGGCGGGAACGCCGAGGTCCTCCAGGAAGCGGCCCAGTACTTCCTGCGGTGTGGCAGGGGAGCCTGCGGTGTAGCCCCGCAGATTGGCGTAGAGCTCACCGCCCGGGAAATGCGACCGGATGCTGTGCGCCCAGCACAGTGCCAGTGAGGTCTTGCCGACTCCGGCAGTCCCGGTGATGGCCGCTATGCGCACCGCGTGTGGCTCGTCATGGCGGCCCGCCACAAGGCTGCTGAGGCGGGCCCGCTCTTCGGACCTGTTGACGAAGTGACGTACGGAGCCGCGTAACTGGTGCGGAACGATGGCAGGTGCGGGCAGCGGCACTTGGTGATGAAAATGCACTCCGCCACTGACTTCGCCGGCCTGCACGATCGTGTGGGCCGAGGCCGAGCCGTCGAACCGGTTGACGTGCCCCGGGACGTCCTCTCTCATCCCGGTGCTTGGCGCTGTGGGGGCGGAAGAGGCGCCACGTGCCCGTCGAACCAGTGCGCCAAGGGCTCACCGGCGTTGTAGATGGTCACGATGAGTTCCCGACAACGCAGGACGAGCCGACGGTCGACGAACTTCTCCGCGGCTGCCAAGACGCCCTGCTCGTCGTAGAGCGCCTGGTACATGACCTGGTTTCCGAGAGTGGAGATCTCAGGCAGCGGGCCGTCCTGCTCGTACGGGGCCACTCGGTCCGCGTCGGTGACACGGATGGGGCCCCCGCACTGGTCCCGGACACGCAGCGCGTGGAGCTCCCACCGCATGTAGTCACTCAGCGGTTCCTCGACCACGCGGGCCCGCCGGGCCACGAAGCCGTTCTGCTCGACCTTGCGGTGGTACTCCGCCATGTCCGCGCGGCCCGCTTCCAGCAGGCGCAGGGATTCGTCCCAGTCGCCACGCCAGAATGCCTCCCAGCTGTCGTAGCCGGGTTCCTTGAATGTCTGCTGTCGCTCAAGCTTCCAGAACCCGAGGTCGCCGCAGTGCCAGAAGTACTTCTCGAAGTCGGTGTAGTAGTCCTTGAGCGTCATTCGCTCTCCCACCGCACCGTGCAGTGGACTATGCATCCGGGATGTCCGTTTTGGCCGCGAGGATCGTCGCCCGGGGGATGATGACCAGCCGCTCGTCGGGATCGACCCGTACGTCGTCCGGAAGCCGCCCCTCGTAGGAAGCGGTCAGGTCCGCACCGATGACCGCGACGTCACCGTTGTCCAGCTCCCACATGTCGGGGCAGCCGGTGTTCCCGGAAGTCTGCCCCAGTTCACGGGACGACTTGCCCAGCCGTCGTGCGAAGGACGCTTCGGGATCGGCTTTCCACTTCTTCGCCATGGTTCCCCCAAGTGCCGTCGTCTGATGACGAATCAGCTGCGAGCGTGGCGACATTACCACTCAGAGTGTTCTCTTGGCTTTGGTGCTCGTAGTCCGTGACGAGCGAGCGTCGACGTCCCGCGGGCCGGGCCGGGTCGGTGCCGAGGCGTGCACGGGGCCTGGCAAGTCGCTCAGGCGTGCGGGTGGCGTACTTGTTGTGCGCACTCAATCGTAGGTGAGTGCCCACAACCTCCCGGCCTTTCCCTTTAGGCTTCCATCGGGGCGTTACGAGCCGCGTACGGGCGGTCGCCGATCCGGGCGGGACTGGAGAAAAGGGCGTCATGACAACGGGTGGGGTGGCTGTGCGGCCGGGGACTGATGACACTGACGACACGGCGGCCGACGGCGGTCCCGACCTCACTCGCCCGGCCGACGGGGCGGCGCCCGTCGCCCCCGGCCAGATGGTGACCGTACGCCACCGCCCGTGGGTGGTGACCGAGGTGGTCCGTTCAGCCCTGACCACCGACGATCCTGCCCGCAGCGCCGGGGCCGCCGCACCGCATCTCGTCTCCCTGACCTCCGTCGAGGACGACGCCCGTGATGAGGAACTGCGGGTGGTGTGGGAGCTGGAGCAGGGGACCAGCGTCCACGACCAGTACGAACTGCCGTCACCGAGTGCGGGGTTCGACGAGCCCGGCCGGCTGGACGCCTTCCTGGACGCGGTGCGCTGGGGCGCCATCGCCTCGGCCGACAAGACGGCGTTGCAGGCGCCGTTCCGTTCCGGTGTGGAGATCCAGGACTACCAGCTGGACCCGGTGGTCCGTGCCCTGTCCATGCCCCGGACGAACCTGCTGATCGCGGACGACGTCGGCCTCGGCAAGACCGTCGAGGCCGGTCTCGTCGCGCAGGAACTGATGCTGCGCCACCGGGCCCGTTCCATGCTGATCGTCTGTCCTGCCGGGCTGACGCTGCAGTGGCGGGACGAGATGCGGGACAAGTTCGGCCTGGACTTCCGCATCGTCGACACCAGGCTGCTGCGTGAGCTGCGCCGCTCGGCGACGGGCCTGTCCGCCAACCCGTGGACGCACCATCCGCGCCTGATCGTGTCGATCGACTGGCTGAAGCGGGAGCGTCCGACACGGATGCTGCGCGAGATCCTCCCGCCGGTGCCGGAGTACCCGCGCGCCTTCGACCTGCTGATCGTGGACGAGGTCCACACCTGCGCCCCGTCCGGCACCGGCAAGTACGCGGTCGACTCCCAGCGCACCCGGGCCGTGAAGCTGCTCGCCCCGCACTGTGAGCACCGCCTCTTCCTCTCCGCGACACCGCACAACGGCTACCTGGAGTCCTTTACGGCACTGCTCGAACTGCTCGACGACCATCGCTTCGCCCGTGGCGTGAAGCCGGCCGACGAGCAGCTGCGCCGCGTGATGGTGCGCCGCCTGAAGTCGGAACTCCCGCCGAAGTGGAACGGCGATCCCCGCTTCCCCCGCCGCGTGCCGCACCCCTTGGAGGTGCGGTACAGCGACGAGACCCGGGAGGCCTACGCCAAGCTCGCCGAGTACGCCCGCTCGCGCCGCGACGGAAACGGCGGCGGGAACAGCGGAGGCAAGGCGGGCCGTGCGGCGGCGGACTTCGTGACGACGCTGCTGAAGAAGCGGTTCCTGTCGTCGCCGAAGGCGTTCGCGGAGACCATCGCCACGCACCTCGAGACGATGACGTCCCGGCGACTGGCCGAGGAGGCGGAGCCCACCCCCAGCGTCCGCGTGCTCAGGCCGCTCATCGACGGAGTCGAGGAGGCCGAGGAGGACGGCGAGCGGGAGCAGGCCGAGGCGGCGGCCCGTGCCCTCACGGCAGCCCGACAGGCTATGCGCCCGCTGTCGGACCGCGAGCGCACCCTGCTGAAGGAGCTGGACGCGTGGGCCGTGACGGCGGGGAAACGCGCCGACGCCAAGTTCGCGCGCTTCCGCGAGTGGCTGGACGCGATCACGTGCGCCGACGGCCCCCTTGGTGACTGGACGGAGGAAAGGGTCATCGTCTTCACCGAGTACCGGGACACCCAGCGCTGGCTGTACGAGCAGCTGATCGCGGCCAAGTACCCGAAGGAGCGGATCGCCCTGCTGTACGGCGGTCAGGACCCGAAGGAGCGCGAGGACGTCAAGACGGTGTTCCAGGAGAGCCCGGACCTCTCTCCCGTACGTATCCTGATCGGCACCGACGCGGCCAGCGAGGGAATCAACCTTCAGGCCCACTGCCACCGGGTCCTGCACTGGGAGATTCCGTGGAACCCCAACCGCCTGGAGCAGCGCAACGGCCGCGTCGACCGGCACGGCCAGCGCGCCCACCAGGTGGACGTCCACCACTTCGTTCCCGAGGGCTGGCAGGGCTTCGACGCCGCGCACGACCACCAGACCGACTCCGGGTACGAGGACGGGGCCCTGGAGGACGAGATGCACTTCCTCGCGGTGGCCGCCCGCAAGACCGAGCGCATCCGTGAGGACCTGGGCAGCGCGGGTGAGGTCATCGCCGCGCAGGTCGAGCAGAAGATGCTGGGGCGCCGTTCCAGCTGGACCACCGCCGACGCGGAGATCACCAAGCGGTCGGGCAAGGCCGTGCTCAAGGTCGAGCGGGACCTCGCACGCGACCTGGAGCAGCTGGTCCACGCCCTTGCGGGCAGCCGCCAGGAGCTCCACCTGAACGCCGCGACCGTGGAGCGGGTCGTCCGCACCGGCCTCCAGCTCGCCCACCGCAAGGACCTGACCGAGGTCCCCGACCCGCAGCCGGCCAAGGGCGCCCGCTGCTTCCGGCTCCCCGAGCTGCCGGGCGCCTGGGCCCGGGCCCGCAACGACGGCCTGCGGCACCCGCTCACCGGCGCGGACCGCCCGGTCGTCTTCGACGAGGCCGAGGCCCGCGACCGCACCGACGTCGTCTACCTCCACCTGGGCCACCGCCTGACGCAGATGTGCCTGCGGTTGCTGCGCGCGGAGCTGTGGTCCGGCGGGGACGCGAAGCGGCCAGCCTCCGGCGACGACCGCGTCGGGGGCCCCGGGAACGTCCGGGACCTCGGGGACATCAAGGACCTCGGGGACGGGAAGCTGTCCCGCGTCACGGCCCGTGTGGTGCCGGACGGTGCCCTGCGCGGTCCCGCCGTCGTGGCGCACGGCCGGGTCGTGATCAGCGGCAGCGGCGGCGCCCGCCTCCACGAGGAGGTGATCGCGGCGGGCGGTCTCATCGAGGGCGGCAGACTCGCCGTGGCCAAAAAGGAGGACGTGGAGGCCTGGCTCGACGCCGCGACGGACGACCTCCCGCCGGAGGAGATCCGCGCCGAACTGTCCGCCCTGTGGCCCGACAACCTGGACGCCCGCCTCTCCCGCGCCCTGAACACCCGCGCGAACCGGCGCTTCCGCACCCTGCAGACGCTGCTCGCCCAGCGCTGCGAAGAGGAGGTCGACGGCATGCGCGCGGTCCTGGAGGACCTCGGCCGGTCGATCCGGGAGCGCCTGGACGATACGGGACACTGGCAGCAGGAGTCGCTGTTCGACGTCGACGACGAACGCCGCCAGCTGCACGCCGACCGCGAGGCGCTTCAGGAGCGTCTGCGGCGGCTGCCGCGGGTGATCGAGTCGGAGACGTCGGCTCTGCGGCGCCGCTGGGCGGACCCGTCACCACGCTGGTTCCCGGTGTCCGTCACCTTCCTCGTCCCCCGTTCCCTCGCCGTCACCGCCCGCCAGGAGTCCCACTGATGCCCACCGCCGCTGCCAAGAAGAGGGTGCCGCCGAAGGGCACCGTTCCGACGCCGACGGAGCAGCACGAGGACTGGCTGCGGCTGCTGCGCCCCGACGGCCCGTTCGTCTCCCTGCCTGTACTCGTCGACGCGTTCCCGCAGGGCCTGGACACGATCCCGCCCGAGACGTGGACGCGGCTGCGCCAGGCCTGGGCGGAGGTCCAGGAGGACCCGGCACTGCTGCGTCCCGCCTGGGAGAAACTGGTCCTCGCCGAGCTCCTCGGCTGGCGCTCGCCCGGCCTGCGCGAGGGCGCCGCGATCCCCGAGTCGCTGCACGCCGGCGCGAACACGCCCGACGCGGTACTCCTCGGCCCGGGCGAGTCGGGGGGCCTGACACCCCGCGCGCTGCTGTTCCGTGCGGACGACTGGGGCGCCTCGCTGACCCGCCCCCGCGGCGACCGGCCGGCCTTCGTCGACCAGGCCGCCGACCTGTGCCGGGCCCGCCAGGTCCCGCTCGCCCTCCTCACCAACGGCGCCGAGTGGGCCCTCGTCCACGCCCGCCCCAAGGAGGCCACGACCGTCGCCGTCTTCGACGCCGACCTGTGGTCCGAGGAACCGCTCCTCGCCCGCGCCTTCGCCAGCCTGCTCACCGCGCGCCGGGTCGCCCGCCCGCCGCTGGACGCCGCTGGCAAGCCGTCCGACTCCACTGCCGGGCTCTTCGCCCGCACCGCCGCCGCGCAGTCCGAGGTCACCGACACCCTCGGCCGCCAGGTCCGCGAGGCCGTCTCGCTGCTGGTCGCCGAGGTCTCCCGCCTCGACCGCGAGTCCCACGGCACCCTGCTCCGGGACGTCTCGGCCAAGCAGGTCTACGAGGGCGCCCTCACCGTCATGATGCGCCTCGTCTTCCTCCTCTACGCCGAGGAACAGCGCCTCCTCCCCTCCGGGGACGAGCTGTACGACGCCTCGTACGCCGTCGGCCCGCTGCACGAGGAGCTACGCACCGCCCGTCGTCTGCACGGCGGTGAGCTGGGCGACCGCAGCGCTGCGACGTGGCCGCGCCTGCTCGCGACGTTCACCGCGATCCACGGCGGCAGCACGCACGACCTCCTGTGGATCCCGCCGTACGGCGGCTCCCTCTTCGACCCGGCGCGCTTCCCCTGGCTGGTGGGGGCCAAGGTCACCGACCGGGTCGTCTACGAGATCCTCGACGCCCTCCTCACCCTCCGCGCCCGCAAGGGCTTCAAGGGCGAGGAGCGCCTTTCGTACAAGGGCCTGGACGTCGAGCAGATCGGCCACGTCTACGAGGGCCTGCTGGAGTACGGCTGTCACTGGGCCGACGAGCCGTACGTCGGGGTCTCCTTCGGCCGCGACAAGAAGTACGAGGCGGTGTTGCCGCTGGCCCGTCTGGAGGAGTGGGCGGCGGCGGGCACGCTGGCCGACGAGGTCGCCGCGGCTGCCGGCACCAAGGCGCCGACGGTCACGAAGGCCCTGTCCAAGCCCGCCGTCGTCACGGCTGAACTGGAAACGGCCTGTGGCAGCGACCCGGCACTGACCGAGCGGGCGGTCGCCTTCTCGAGGCTGTACGGCGTCGACCTGCGCGGCGAGCCCAAGGTGTGGCCGGCGGGCTCCGTCGTGGTCGTACGGTCGGGCAACCGCCGTGACACGGGCACCCACTACACGCCGAAGGCGCTGGCCGAGGAGGTCGTCGAGCACACACTGGCCCCGCTGTGCTTCGCGCCGGGCCCGGCGGAGGGCGCGGAACCGGGCGTCTGGCGGGCGAAGACGGCCGACGAGCTGCTGAAGCTACGGGTACTGGACCCGGCGATGGGTTCCGGCGCGTTCCTCGTCTCGGCCTGCCGGTACCTGTCCGACCGGGTGGTCGACGCGTGGATCCGGGACGGGCTGCCGACGGAGATCGCGCGGGACGTCGACGCCGACGACCGTGAGCAACTGCACCAGGTGGCGCGACGGTTGGTCGCCGACCGGTGCCTGTACGGGGTCGACCGCGACCCGATGGCCGTGGAGCTGGCCAAGCTGTCGCTGTGGCTGGTGACGCTGGCGAAGGGACGGCCGTTCTCGTTCCTGGACCATGCGTTGCGGTGCGGGGACTCGCTGGTCGGCGTGATCGACGTGGAGCAGGTGAAGGCGTTCCATCTCGACTCCGGCGCACGGCAGTTGAGCCCGGAGGTCTCGCGGGCGCTGGACGTGACGGAGACGCTGCTGTCGGACGCGGCCGAGCTGCGCCGCAAGATCGAGTCGACGGCGGTCACGGACATCCGGGTCGTCCGGGACAAGGCCGAGCTGCTGGAACAGGCCGACGCGCTGAGCGGCAAGCTGCGGCTCGCGGCGGACGCGGTGGTCGGCGCCGCGCTGGCCGCCGAGGGCATCTCCGACGAGGAGGCCACGGAGATCTCCGGCGTGGAGAGTGCCGGGGGCGCGCGGGGGCGGGCGGCGCATGCCGAGGCCAAGGAGGACGCCAAGGCGAAGGCGTACCGGAACCGGTTGGAGGCGGTGGCTGGTCTGGTCGCGGCTGCGATGGGGGACGGGGCCGGTGCCGAGGAGGCTGCGGGTCGGGCCCGGGGGATCGTGGCGGGGTGGCTGAAGGGGCCGAGGGCGGAGGCGGTGCGGCCGTTGCATTGGCCGTTGGAGTTTCCCGAGATCATGGGGGTGGGGGGCTCCAGTGGGTTCGATGCGGTGGTGGGGAATCCGCCGTTCCTCGGTGGGAAGAAGCTCACGGGTGCGCTGGGGCAGGATTATCGGGAGTACTTGGTCAATCGGCTGGCGGGTGGGACGCGGGGGCATGCGGACCTGTGCGCGTACTTCTTGCTGCGGAACCTGATGATCGCGCCGGGGCGTCGTACGGGAATCATCGCGACGAACACGATCGCGCAAGGGGATACGCGGGAGGTCGGGCTGGACCGGGCTACGGCTGACGGGTGGACGGTGTATCGCGCCATCAAGTCTCAGCCCTGGCCGGGGACGGCGGCTTTGGAAGTCTCATTGCTGTGGGCAAGTGAGAAGGTCGGCGACACTGAGACGCCCGTCTTGAATGGACGTGAAGTCCGAGGTATCACCGCGAGCCTGGACCCGAAGTCACGGGCAACAGGAAATCCTTACCCGCTGGTAGCGAACGAAGCTCAGTCCTTCATCGGGTCATACCTCCGAGGCATGGGCTTCGTGCTGAGCGCACAAGAAGCGCAAACGATGATTAACGAAGACCCCAGGTATGCGGAGGTGGTACTTCCCTACCTCAACGGCGAGGACTTGAACTCCCGTCCGGACCAATCCGCAAGCCGTTGGGCCATTGACTTCCGCGACTGGCCCGAGGAGAGGGCTCGCGATTATCCGAGGGCGTGGGACGTTGTCGAACGTTCCGTGAAGCCGGTACGGGACAAGGCTGCTCCTGGTTCCAAAATTCCGTTTTGGCATCATTGGCGACACCGCCCCGAGCTGCATGAGGCGATCGCCGATCTGGACCGAGCGGTGGTACTCACGCGCGTCAGCAGCACCGCTATGCCCTTGCGCTGCTCGACACGTCAGGTTCTGAGCGATGCTCTGACTATCTTCGCCACCGATTCAGTAGCTCAACTAGCCTTGCTGTCCAGCGTCGTCCACTACTCATGGGCCATTCAACGGGCGTCGAGCCTAAAGGGAGACCTTCGATACACACCGTCGGATGTATACGAAACCTTTCCCCGCCCTCAGGGAACCATCAGCCTGCACTCAGCTGGAGAAGAACTGGAGAGAACTCAGAAGGCCGCCATGGATGAACACGGAATTGGACTCACTGTGCTATACAACCGTGTTCACTCTGAGTCAGTAACCGATTCCTTGATCTCAACTGTCCGGGAAGCTCATATCGAGGTAGACAAAGCAGTTGTTGAAGCTTACGGATGGACCGATCTAACCCTCGATCATGGGTTCCAGGTTGCCCCGCAGGGTCAACGCTTCACTATCGCCTTGCAAGCCCAGACGGAAATTTTGGACCGCCTCTTGGAGCTGAACCACGTTCGCTACAAGGAAGAAATGAACCAAGGACTACACGCCCCCGAGGCCAAGAAGCGCAGGGCCGCCGTCCGTAAGGCCAAGACGAAGGCGCGGGCCGCTCAGCGCAATCCTCACGACGCTTCAGAGGATGACGGCGGGCTCTTCTCCACACTGGACGTTTCCTGAAGGCATACACCAATGCGCCCAGCGCCCAGTGTCTACCGGGCACGGGGCGCAGAGCATTGGGACGTCAGCTCTCCGAGGCGTACGTCACGAAGTTCGACCACGCACCAAGCGTGAGCGCCAGGCGAGGCCCATCGACTGTCTTGGAGTCGCGGACGTGGACTGTGCCGGGAGTGAGGGCGAGCTCCACGCAGGACTCGCCGTTGGTACCGCCGCTGTAGCTGCTCTTGAACCATGCCAGTTCGGAGGCGTCCCCGGCGGAGGCCTTGCGCATCATGTCTCTCCCAGCAGTCTCTCGATGAAGGCCAGCGACTCCCGAGGCGGGAGTGCCTGCGCCCGGATGGTGCCGTACTGCAACTCCAGGACGCGGAGTTGCTTCGGGTCAGAGACGGGCCGACCGTTGAACAGTCCATCGGCGCGCCCCACAGCCGTACCATCCGGGAACTTCAGCAGCTCGATCCTGCCATCCAAGCCTGGGTGAGCTTCCGTATTGGTCGGCATGACCTGAAGTGTGACGCTGTTCAACCGCCCCACCTCCAGCAGGTGTTCGAGCTGCTGTTGCCACACCATTGTGCCCCCAACTTGGCGGCGTAGCGGCGCCTCTTCCATCACGAAGTGGATGGACGAAGCGGGGTCGCGTTCGAACACAGACTGCCGGGCCAGCCGAGCGGCCACCATGCGCTCCACATCATCCGGGGAGTATGGGGGCTGCGCTGCGCTGATCAAGATCCGCACGTGCTGCGACGTCTGCAACAAGCCGGGGATGATGTTGCACTCGTACACCCCGATCTCGACCGCCCGCGCCTCCAACTTCCCCAGCTCCCGCACCCTCTTCGGATACCGGACCTTCTTCACGTCCTCCC
Source organism: Streptomyces mayonensis (assembly GCF_018982965.1). Classification (GTDB taxonomy): domain Bacteria; phylum Actinomycetota; class Actinomycetes; order Streptomycetales; family Streptomycetaceae; genus Streptomyces; species Streptomyces mayonensis. The sequence continues at coordinate 22,209 of NZ_JACBYP010000122.1, forward strand.
AGGCCGCCGAGAGGAGCCCACCCGCGCCCAGCACTTCGTCGGCCCTGTCGAGGAACTCCCTCCGGGGAATCCGCTTGCCGCCTTCCACCTTGTAGACGAGGTCCTCCCCGTACCCCACCGCCGCCCCGAACTCGCCGGCCCGCATGCCCGCAGCCTCGCGTCGGAGCCTCAACTGGCGCCCCACGGTGGTGATGACCGCGACGCCCCACTCGTCGTCCGGGTCCACCTCCCACCCCGGCTCGTCCGCCTCGCCCGCAGCCTCCACGGGCCCTACCGCCTCGCCGTCCACCGCCGTCATGTCACGCACCCCTCCGTCGTCCCGCGCCGTACCGCGACGCCCTACCCGTACCAACCACCCCGACCGTCCGGACAGCACCGGACAACCGACGGACAGTGACCGCAGGCATCCCCTCCGTCACCACTCACGTTAGATCGCGACAGGTGGCGTAGCGGGCCCGAACGCACAATTCGCACGTTCGGGAACGGCCGGCCACACCTCGGCCGGACGCAGTCGGCGCCGTCGGAACTCCACCTCCAGAGCCACACCCCCGGAATCCGTGAACACCCCCCGAGAAGTGTTCGCAACCCACTCACCTCGGACCCCGCCTGCACAGAATCGGTGGTGCACTCTGGAGCCCCCTCCATCCCTCTGCCAGGCTTCTCTCGGCACGCCGCAGGCCTGGGGGCAGGGCAGCGCTCGTCCCGGGCGACGCGGACCGAAATACGCTGGGAGGCGACATGTAAGCCGATGTCGGGAGGTCTCACGTCCATGACCCTGGTTCACGTCGACGACGACAAGCTGGCCTTCGCGCAGCGACAACTCGGCACCCGGACCAAGCGGGAGACCGTCGACCGCGCGCTGACCATAGCGGTCGCCGTCAGCGCCGACGACCGGGCACGGACCCTTCGCTGGCTCCGGGAGAACGCCGACACGTTCCTGGACTTCGACGTCCTCGAAGAGAGGGAACGGGCGGGCCTGTGACCTATCCGGCCGACGCCTCACGCCCCGATCGACCGTGGGTCGAGGACCGTCCGGACCCAGAGCGGCCCCTGAGACACCGACAGCACCGACACCATCCGACAACGACGGACAGTCACCCTACGTAGCAGCCAAGTCGCTTCTCACGGTACGCACACGCCGCCACGCTGAGTGACGTGAACCCGAAATCCCCCGAACTCACGGCCCCCGTCCGCCACTACAGCGTGCAGCTGTCCCCCACGCCACGCGGCGCCCGTCTCGCCCGTCTGCTCGCGACCGAGCAACTCCGCTCCTGGGGGCTGCCCCTGGACCCGGCACGTCACCTCGTCGCCGAGCTGTCCAACAACGCGGCGGACCACGGCCGCGTCCCCGGCCGCGATTTCCGGCTCACCCTCCACGTCGTCGGCGCGACCCTCCGTATCGAGGTCACTGACACTCGTGGCCAGGAGCTTCCCCAGCCCCAAACTCCCGCCCCCGACGCCGAGTCCGGCCGTGGACTGCTGCTCATCGAGGCGCTGGCGGACCGCTGGGGCGTATCGGAGGGCCGCTTTCCGCGCAAGACCGTTTGGGCCGAACTGCACGTCACGCCACCGCAACCCACGTCCTGAGGCTGCGGAGCCGTCGGTGCCTACCAAGGAAAGAACTCGGGGCGAAAGAACCCCACCAAGCCCCACCCCTCCCGCCCGAGGCGCTCGTCACCCGGGCGGGTGAACATCACCGGCTCAGCTGGATTTCAGGGCCCCCAACTCCCCTACTCTCAGCGCAAGCGAGCACACACCACCCCCAAACAGACTTCGGCCCCCGCTGGGACTGGCATCCCGGTGCGAGGGCCTACCACCAAGGAAGCGAAGCAAAGGACCTTCCCGATGGATACCCAAAACACTAGCGCGCCCCCGCGCGCCCAGTCAGCCCCCGCCGACAATCCGACCCGTACGCGTCGCCACGGCGGCGGCATCACCCACGACAACACCCGCCACACCACCCGCTTCGTGGTGATCGGCAACCACCTGGTCCAGCACAAGGAGCTCTCCCTCCTCGCGATCGGCCTCGGCTGCCACCTCCAGTCGCTGCCCACCGGCGCGGGTGCCGACATCAAGACCCTCGCCGCCCGCTTCCCCGAGGGCTCGACCCGTATCGCCGCCGCCCTGCGTGAGCTGGAGGCCCACGGCTACCTGCGTCGCGAACGCCACCGCACCACCACCGGCCGCATCGTCAGCCGCACGGTCTCCTGCAACCAGCCGACCGCGCCCGCCCGCCGCGAGCCGGCCAACACCGCCGTCTGCCCGGACCGCCGCCCGGCACCCCGGTCCTCCACCGAACCGACCGCACCACCCGGACCGCTCCGACCGACCCGCCCGTCGGAAGAGCAGCCTCCTGCCTCGCCCCCGGAGCAAACACCGCCACCCCACCCGCACCGCACCACCCCGGCCGGAACCGGCACCGGCACCCGCACGCGCCTCACCCCGCGCC
>NZ_JACBYP010000123.1 GCF_018982965.1 Streptomyces mayonensis
CGCCCGGGCCCCCGCAGGACACCGCCCCACCCCGCACCACCGCCCCCGCACGGGACGCCGAGCCGGTCCGGAGTGGCGGCAGCGGTGGTACGGAGGACGAGCGGCGTCGGCGGCGTGCCCAGTTCCTGCGGGACCTGGCGGAGGCACGGGAGTTGCGGGACCGTGTCCAGCCGCGCCGCGCCAAGGTCGCCCGGCTGCGCCACGCGATGCGCATGCGCACCTTCCGCTGGTGATGACGCTCCTTGCTCCTCCGGCGAGGTCCGGTGGTTCCGGTGAGTTCCGGCGAGGTCCTGTGACGTTGTGCCGGCGGGGTCCGGTGCCGCGTTCCGTCGGCGGGGTGCAGTGACTTTCTGACCCGGCCGGGGAAGATCGCGCGCCGCGCCGACGTTGGTCGTGACGGACGCACGCGGGCACCGCGACAATCCGCGTACGATCCGCTCGTGGCGGCGACGAGAGCGCTGCTGGGCGGCTGTCCGGGTGGGCGGTTACGAAACGCCGCTCGAAACTGCCGGACACAGGGCGCCGAAGACGTCCCCTGAGCGCCTTGTTTCTGCCACGATTCCGAGTGGGTGGGGCTCGGAGCACCGCTCCCCCGCCCGTAGCCTCCGCCGGGGGGATCCCCAACCGGCACGCCTATCAGTGGGAGAGTCACGGTGTACTTCGCCGCACTGCTCGCGCGCACCGAAGACGGGTGGGAAGCGAGCGACACAGAGCTCGACGATGTGGAGACCCTGTCGGACTTGGCCGACCTGGCCCGGGAGGCATCTCCCGACGAGGACACGGTGCTCGTGCTGATCGAGCAGGAGGACGCGTGGTTCGGAGTCGTCCGGGTGGACGGCGAGGAGGACCCGCGCATCTACGTCTCGGACGCCGCAGCGGCCGCCCGCAGCAGCTACGGCGAGATCCTGCTCACCGACGAACTGCTCGGCCGGGAACCCGGTGACGACGGCGACGACCTCGACGCCCTCGACCTCGACGGCACCGAGGACGGCGAGTCCGACGACGAGGACGGAGCCGACGGCGGTGACGCGGCCGCCGGTTCGGGCGAGGCCGTGCCGCACGGGCCGGTCGGCGACCCGGAGGTCCTCGACGACCTCGGTGTGAGCGAGAAGGAACTGCGCTCGATGTCCGGGGACGCGGTCGGGGAGATCGCCGAGGCCCTGGGCGCCTCCGATGTCCTGGAGACCGTCCGCTGACCGCGCCCGCCGACGAGGGGCCCGGCGCCGAGGGGTCCGCCCGCGAGGGACCCGGGGCCGGGGAACGCTCCACCGAGCACCGCGCAGAGGGCCCCGCCGAGGAACGGCCCGGAAGTGCCGCGCCCGACCCGGTGCGCGACCGGTGGCGGGCCGCGATGCGGCTCGCCCTGGCCGAGGCCGGGCGGGCCGCGGCGGGCGGTGACGTGCCCGTCGGCGCCGTTGTGCTGGCGCCGGACGGCCGTACGGTGCTCGCCGCCGGGCACAACGAACGCGAGGCCGGCGGCGACCCGACCGCCCACGCCGAGGTCCTCGCCGTCCGCCGGGCCGCCGCGGAACTCGGCGAGTGGCGGCTGACCGGCTGCACGCTCGTCGTCACCCTGGAGCCCTGCACGATGTGCGCGGGCGCCCTGGTGCAGTCCCGTGTGGACCGCGTCGTCTACGGCGCACGCGACGACAAGGCGGGCGCGGCGGGATCGCTGTGGGACGTCCTGCGCGACCGGCGCCTCAACCACCGGCCCGAGGTCATCGAGGGCGTGCTCGCGGACGACTGCGCCGCGCTGCTCACGGATTTCTTCCGCGACCGCTGACGCGGGGCTGACGACCGCCGATACGGATTTCAAACCATGCCGCACCGTGCTGTAAGGTCTCCCTCGGTAGCGTGTCCGAGCGGCCGAAGGAGCTCGCCTCGAAAGCGAGTGTGGCGCAAGTCACCGTGGGTTCAAATCCCACCGCTACCGCAGGTAGACGAAGGCCCGGTCCACTGGACCGGGCCTTCGTGCTGCTCTCCTGCTCGATGGACCGCACCAAGGGGCAAAGCGTCAGCTTTTCTATGAAAAGCGCAAAATGGTCTTTATCGGGATCTTAAGGGGTACCGGGATGCATGGCTGCGCGACAGCGTGGCCGTCCCGTCCCGAAAGGACCGACCCATGCGTCACACAGCAGCGACCCTCGGCATCACCGCCACCCTGCTCCTCGCACCCCTGGCCCCCGCGGCCGTGGCGGCGGAGTCGGCGCCGCGGTCCGAAACCGTGGCCGTGCAGCAGCAGCCGGCCGCGGCCGCCGCCCCGCAGGCGGCCGACGACAACGACGACGACAGCGGGGGCGGCTGGGGGCTGTGGGGCCTGCTCGGACTGCTCGGGCTCGCCGGCCTGATACCGCGCAAGAACAAGAACCGGGACCACGCGGCACCTCCGCGCGCAGGCGGCACGGGGACCGGGGCGCACACGTCCGACGGTCTCTGAGCGCCGGACGGTCTCTGAGCGCCGGACGGTCCCTGAACGCCGCACGAAGGGCCGTGTCCCGGCGGGGGGCCGGGGCACTGCGGCCCGGTGCGGCAGGGGGCGGGACGCCCGCCGGGCACGGACTGCGGCAGCTCAGGCATTGATCGACTGCGGGCACCGGTGGTTAAACTCGCCGCTGGTAGCGCAGGAGTCCGAGGACAGTCCCAGGGGGAGGCCGCGGTGGCGGTGAACTCGAAGAAGATCGCCGTCTACGTCGTCGTGGTCTTCGTGCTGTATGTGATCATCACGGATCCGGAGAAGGCGGCCGACTACGTCCAGATAGGTTTCCAGGGCATATCCGACGCTGCGAGCGCCGTCGGCGACTTCATGACCTGGGCCGCCAACGGAGGAGAATGATGATCCGTCACCTCGTGCTGTTCAGGCTCAACGACGGCGTCGAACGCGACGACCCGCGTGTCGTGGAGGGCGTCGAGGCCTTCCGTGCGCTGGGCGGCCGGATCGGGGAACTGCGCTTCTGGGAGTGCGGCTGGAACATCAGCGACCGGCCCGTCGCCCACGACTTCGCCATCAACTCCGCGGTGGACGACGCCGACGCCCTCAAGCGCTATCTCGAGCATCCGGCACACCAGGCCGGTGTCGCGCTCTGGCGCGAGTTCGCCACCTGGGTGATCGCCGACTACGAGTTCTGACACCCCCGCACCCAGCGGCCCCGCACCGACCGGTGCGGGGCCGCTCCGCGTCCCCTTCCGGATCCGTGCCCGTCTCCTGCTCCCGCGTCCCCTTCGGCGTTCACTCAACACGGCGTTCTGCGGTGCTTGCACACAGTGGACATGTCTTGTGATGCTATGACCGCTTTTGACGGATGAGTTGACGGACTGAGTTGACCGAAAAGCGACGGATCACGAGGTGGAGTTGACCGTGCCGGCCAGTACTGCGCCTCAAGCACCGCCCGCACCGCCCGCCCAGGCCCAGGAGACCCCCGCGCCGCAGCGCAGCCGGGGCGCCGACACCCGGGCCCTGACCCAGGTGCTCTTCGGCGAGCTGAAGGGCCTCACCCCGGGCACGCCGGAGCACGACCGGGTGCGCGCGGCGCTCATCGAGGCCAACCTCCCCCTCGTGCGCTACGCCGCCGCCCGCTTCCGCTCCCGCAACGAGCCGATGGAGGACGTCGTCCAGGTCGGCACCATCGGCCTGATCAACGCCATCGACCGCTTCGACCCGGAGCGGGGCGTGCAGTTCCCGACGTTCGCGATGCCGACCGTCGTCGGCGAGATCAAGCGGTACTTCCGCGACAACGTCCGCACGGTGCACGTACCGCGCCGGCTGCACGAGCTGTGGGTGCAGGTCAACAGCGCGACCGAGGACCTGACGACCGCCTTCGGGCGCTCCCCGACGACCGCCGAGATCGCCGAGCGGCTGCGCATCACCGAGGAGGAGGTGCTGTCCTGCATCGAGGCGGGACGGTCGTACCACGCCACCTCGCTGGAGGCCGCCCAGGAGGGCGACGGGCTGCCCGGACTGCTGGACCGGCTCGGCTACGAGGACCCCGCCCTCGACGGGGTCGAACACCGCGACCTGGTACGGCACCTGCTCGTCCAGCTCCCGGAGCGCGAGCAGCGGATCCTGCTGCTGCGCTACTACAGCAACCTGACGCAGTCGCAGATCAGCGCCGAACTCGGCGTCTCCCAGATGCACGTCTCGCGGCTACTGGCGCGTAGTTTCCAGCGGTTGAGGTCCGCGAACCGGATCGACGCGTAACCTCGTAACCGACTCCGGGCGGAGTCGAAAGCGCGAGCGAGGCATCACCGAGGCGAGCGAATCGCCCACCAGGGCCGTTGCAGGCGGAATCGGTTCGAAAGGCCGTCAGACCCCCTGTTTCCAGGGGGTTTTCGTGTCTCGCATGTCGACATGTCACTACAGCGCGTTGCCGACATGTGACATTCTGCCGGAGACGCGTTTGCCGGAGCTTCGGCTCCGGTATTCAGGTGAAGGCTGCGTTCCCGGCGTGGGAGCGTGCGCCGCGACCGTCCCGCGACCCAAAGGGGGTGGCATGTCCGCAGAACAGGGCAGCTCGAAGGTGCTCGCACTCGCGGAGAGCGAGACCGCACCCGGCACGCTCGAAGCGCTCGGCCCCGTCGATGGCGTGCCGGCCATCGACGAAGCGCAGGCCATCGACGCCGTACCGAACCTCGACGCCGGGCCGGCCCAGGCCCAGGCGGCCACGGGGGCCATCGACACCCGCACCCTGTCCCGTTCCCTGTTCCTGCGGCTCTCCGCCCTCGACGAGGACAGCCCGGAGCGTGCCTACGTCCGGGACACCCTGATCGAACTCAATCTCCCGCTGGTGCGGTACGCGGCGGCCCGCTTCCGCTCGCGCAACGAGCCGATGGAGGACATCGTCCAGGTCGGCACCATCGGCCTGATCAAGGCGATCGACCGCTTCGACTGCGAACGGGGCGTGGAGTTCCCGACGTTCGCGATGCCGACGGTGGTCGGGGAGATCAAGCGGTTCTTCCGCGACACCTCGTGGTCGGTGCGCGTCCCGCGCCGCCTCCAGGAGCTGCGCCTGGCGCTGACGAAGGCCAGCGACGAGCTGTCCCAGAAGCTGGACCGCTCGCCGACGGTCGGCGAGCTGGCCGCCGTGCTGGGCGTGTCCGAGGAGGACGTCGTCGACGGCCTCGCGGTGGGCAACGCCTACACCGCCTCCTCGCTGGACTCCCCGGCCCCGGAGGACGACGGCGGCGAGGGCTCCCTGGCGGACCGTCTGGGGTACGAGGACACGGCGCTGGAGGGCGTGGAGTACCGCGAGTCCCTCAAGCCGCTGCTGGCCAAGCTGCCGCCCCGGGAGCGCCGGATCATCATGCTGCGCTTCTTCGCCAACATGACCCAGTCGCAGATCGGCGAGGAGGTCGGCATCTCGCAGATGCACGTCTCCCGGCTGCTGACCCGGACACTGTCGCAGCTGCGCGAGGGCCTGATCTCGGACTGAGGACCGGAGCACCGGCCGCGCGGCACCGCGCGGCCGCCGTCTCGACAGTCGTCACGACAGCCCGGCGACCGCCGTCTCGACAGCCCGGCGACCGCCGCGGCACCTCGGGGGTGCCGCGGCGGTCGTCCGCGCGTGTGCGTACGAGCGGCGGGTCCCGGCGCGCCGGCGAGCTGCGGTGACCGGCGTTTCCCCGTACCCGCGGGCCGGTACTAGCGGAGTGCCAGCCAGGCCACGGCCGCGACGACGACCACGGCGGCCACGATGCCGACGATCAGGCCGATGCGAGGGCCGGAGGAGGCCGCGGGGGCCGCCTGCCGGGTCTGCGGGGCGTCGTCGACGAACGCGCGGAACATCTGGGTGCTGCCAGCGGGGTCGTTGGTGCCCTGGGGGCCCTGGTTGTTAGCCATGGGCCGAGACACTAGCGAATCCACGGGTACGGCCCAAGTGCGGGGCCGCCCCGGGCCCTTGGACCAGCTCGCCTCCCGCCACCTGTGCATTTACTATCGCAATACTTGTCTTTGCCAACTTTTTGTGCCGCTCTTACCGTCTTTATTTGCCTGTAGCAACCAACCGAACTTATCGTTGCCCTAAGCAACGAATCGGGAGGTGCGCATGGCCGGGAAGGCGCAGTACGAGGAGCTGATCCGCCAGTTCAGCGCCTTCGGCGCCGTGAAGCGGGAGATGGCCAGGCTGCTGCCCTCCGACTGTCCCGGCGGGGCCTTCGGCGTGCTGACGCTGCTCGGCCGGCACGGGGACATGCGCATGAGCAAGCTCGCGGAGCTGCTCGCGGTGGACATGTCGGTGACGAGCCGCCACGCCGCCCACGTCGCGGACCGGGGCTGGATCGAACGCCTCCCCGACCCCGCCGACAAACGCTCCCGCATCCTGCGCCTGACGCCCGAGGGACAGGACCAGCTCGACGACATCGCCGAACGGTCCACCCAGCTGCTCGCCCACCGGCTGAGCGACTGGTCCGACGACGAGGTCGGTCAGCTCTCCCGGCTCATGGCCCGGCTCAGGGCCAGCTTCGACGACTGCCGGGTCCCCGCGGCCCGGCCTCCCGCACTGTCCGGGGACGAACAGTCCACCCGTACACCCGCGATCACCATCAAGTAAAGGAAGTCCATGGCAACGACCACACCAGCCGGTGTGCGGGCTCATGCCAAGCACGGGGGAGGCTCCAACGGAGACGCTCCGATGACGCACCGGCAGATCATGGAGGCGCTTTCCGGGCTGCTGCTCGGCATGTTCTGCGCCATCCTGTCCTCCACCATCGTCACCAACGCACTCCCCGAGATCATCGGAGACCTCGGCGGCGGCCAGAGCGCCTACACCTGGGTCGTCACCGCCTCGCTGCTGACGATGACCGCCTCCACCCCCCTGTGGGGCAAGCTCGCCGACCAGATCAGCAAGAAGGCCCTGGTCCAGACGGCCCTCGTCGTCTTCGTCATAGGTTCCGTCATAGCCGGTCTGGCGCAGAACCCGGCGATGCTGATCACCGCCCGCGCCATCCAGGGCCTCGGCGGCGGCGGTCTCTCCGCCCTGGCACAGATCATCATGGCCGCGATGATCGCCCCGCGTGAGCGCGGGCGCTACTCCGGCTACCTCGGCGCCACCTTCGCCGTCGCCACCGTCGGCGGCCCGCTGCTCGGCGGCGTCATCACCGACACCAGCTGGCTCGGCTGGCGCTGGTGCCTCTACGTCGGCGTGCCCTTCGCGATCATCGCGCTGATCGTGCTGCAGAAGACGCTGCACCTGCCGGTGAACAAGCGGAAGGTCAAGGTCGACTGGACCGGCGCCTTCTTCATCACCGCTGCCGTCTGCCTGCTGCTCATCTGGGTCACCTTCGCCGACGACAAGTACTCCTGGATGTCGTGGCAGACGGGCGCCATGGTCGGCGGCTCGATCCTGCTGACGCTGATCTTCCTCTTCGTCGAGTCCAAGGCCAGCGAGCCGATCATCCCGCTGCGCCTGTTCAGGAACCGCACCATCACCCTGGCCTCGCTGGCCTCGCTGTTCGTCGGTATCGCGATGTTCGCGGGCACCGTCTACTTCAGCCAGTACTTCCAGCTGGCCCGGGACAAGTCCCCGACCATGTCCGGGCTCATGACGATCCCGATGATCGGCGGACTGTTCGTCTCCTCCACGGTCTCCGGCATCATCATCACCAAGACCGGCAAGTGGAAGCGCTGGCTGCTGGCCGGCGGCGTGCTGCTGACGGCGGGCCTGGGCCTGCTGAGCACCATGCGCTACGACACCCCGTACTGGCACATCGCGATCTTCATGGCGCTGATGGGTCTCGGCGTCGGCATGATGATGCAGAACCTGGTGCTCTGCACGCAGAACCAGGTGGCCCCGAGCGACCTGGGCGCCGCGTCCTCCGTGGTGACCTTCTTCCGGTCCCTCGGCGGTGCGGTCGGCGTCTCCGTCCTCGGCTCCGTCATGTCGACCCGGATCAGCCACTACGCCGCGGACACCATCGGGCAGCTCAGCCCGCAGGAGCAGGCGGCGGCCGCCAGGACCACCGGTGGCGGTGGCATCCCCGACATGGACCTGCTGCCCCCGGGCATCCGCGAGTGGCTGGAGAGCGCCTACGGGCACGGCATCGCCGACATCTTCCTGTACGTCGCGCCGGTCGCCCTGCTCGGCTTCCTGGTGACCCTGTTCATCAAGGAGGTGCCGCTGCGCACCACGGGCGCCCTCGCCCAGGCTGCCGCCGAAGCCTCGGCCGAGTCCGGCCCGCCGGTCGCGGGGACCCCGGCGGAGGCCTTCCGCCCCGCCGACGAGCCGGTTCCGGCCGCGGCGATGGCCGCCGCCCCGGCGCCCTCGGCCACGTCGGCCGTCTCCGAGGCCCCGGCGGCCGAACCCGCCGCCGCACAGCGGCTCGCCGCCGTCGCCACGGCGACCGGCTCCGGCGAGCCGCAGGCCCCCGTGTCCGGCGGCATCGCGGTCCGCGGCTTCGTCCGCGGCGCCGAGTCCGCCCCGGTCCCGCAGGCCGCCGTCACGCTGATCTCGCTGGCGGGCCGGCAGCTGGGCCGCTCGGTCGCCCAGGCCGACGGCTCCTACACGCTGGACGCGCCGGGCGCGGGCTCGTACGTCCTGATCGCCTCGGCCGACGGCTTCCAGCCGCAGGCCTCGACGATCGTCGTGAACGACGAGCCGCTCGCCTACGACATCCTGCTCAGCGGCACCAGCGGGCTCACCGGCCTGGTCCGGGCCCTGGAGAGCGGGCTGCCGGTCAAGGACGCCATGGTGATCGTGACCGATGTGCGCGGTGACCTGCTGGCCACCGCCGCCACCGGCGAGCAGGGCGAGTTCTCCTTCGCCGAGCTGGTGCCCGGCACGGTGACCGTCGCGGTCAACGCCGTCGGCCACCGGCCGCGTGCCCTGCCCGTGGAGGTCGGCGGCGCCGGCGTCACCCGGGTCGAGGTCGACCTCCAGACGGGGGCCCAGGTCCAGGGCGTCGTGCGGGCACCGCACGGTCCGCTGGCCGACGCCCGCGTCACGCTGGTCGACGCCGCCGGCAACGTGGTCGGCACGGCCACCACCGGCACGGACGGCGCGTACGCCTTCACCGACCTGGACGCCGGTGAGTACACCGTCATCGCGACCGGCTACCCGCCGGTGGCGACGTCCCTGACGGTCGCCGGCCCCGGTGCCGACGGCCACGACATCGAGCTCGCCCACCCCGGCGAGTAGCACCACCCCGGCCCGTGGTGGCGTGCGCGCTCTGAGCGGAGGTGCGCCCGCCCACCACGGGCCGGTCCCTTTACGGCCGCCATCTGATCATTTGTCGACCGGCCGTATCGACCGTTGTGCCGGCTGTTGTGTCGGCTGTTGTGTCGATTTTTGTACCGACTTTTGTATCGACTCTTTTTCGATCGTTTGCAGGGAGAAGACGGGATGGGACTGACCGCGAGGATCCGAACGCGGGACGGATGGGCCGTGTCGCACGCGGTCGTGACGGTGACCGACATGACCGGCACCCAGGTGCTGCGCGTCGAGGCGGACACCGAGGGCACCGTGCGCGACACCACCGCGCTGGCGCCGGGGGCGTACACCGTGATCGTCACCGCGGTGGGCTACGCGCCCGCCGCGTCCAGCGCGATCGTCACCGCGAGCGGCCGGGCCGAGGTCGGCACGGTGACCCTGGCCAGGCAGGGCGGCACCGAGCTGCCGCCGCCGGGGCCGTGGGCCGTGGACCCGGCGCACTCCACCGTGGGCGCCGTCGCGCAGCACCTGGGCATCTCCAGCGTGCGCGGCCGCTTCACCGACTTCGCCGCCACGGTCGAGATCGCACCGGACGACGTCACCAAGTCGCGGGTGGAGGCGGTGATCCGGGCGGCCTCCATCGACACCGGCAACGGCATGCGCGACACCCACCTGCGCTCGCCGGACTTCCTGGACGTCGAGCGCCACCCGGAGATCACCTACCGGTCCACCGGCGTCTCGGAGGCGGGCCCGGACCGCTGGACCGTCCACGGCGAGCTGGGCCTGCACGGGGTCGTCCGCCCGGTCGACCTCGACCTGGCCTACCTCGGCACCGGCGCCGACCCCTGGGGCGGCACCCGGGCGGCCTTCCGCGCGACGGCGGAACTGCACCGCGAGGACTTCGCGATGAACTACAACCAGGTCGTCCAGGCCGGCATCGCCGCCATCGGTACGACGCTCAGGGTCGAGCTGGACATCCAGGCGGTCCAGGGGGAGTCACTGCCGGCCGTGTGAGGCGCCGCCGGACGCCCGGGCCACCAACTCCCCGCACAGGTCCCGGAGCTTGACGTTCCGTTCCTGGGAGGCCCGGCGCAGCCGTTCCAGGGCCCGGTGGGCATCGATCCGCTCCCGGGCCATGAGCATGCCGACCGCCTGGTCGATGACGCTGCGGGAGAGCAGGGCGGTACGCACGTCGGCCGCCGACGCCTGCTGCCGTTCCACACGCAGGGCCTCGTTCACCGCGTGCGCGGCGCGTTCCGCGAAGGCGGCGGCCGCCTCGATGCCCCCGGCCAGCGCGTCGGGTTCGAGGGCGTACAGGTTGAGGGCGGCGCCGGTCTCGCCCTTGACGGCCAGCGGCAGCGCCAGCACGCAGCGCACGCCGGTGGCCAGCGCGTACTCGGTGTACGCGGGCCAGCGTGTCTCGGTGGCCAGGTCGGCCGCGTACTGGGCGCCGCCCGTCTCGGCGGCGTCCACGCAGGGGCCCGAGCCGTTCTCGTACTGCCGCAGGTCCAGGCCGCTGGGCAGGCCCGTGCTGCCCGCCAGGGTCATCAGCCGGTCGGCCCGGCGCACCGTCACCGAACAGGCGACGGCGCCGGGCACCTCACCGACCGCCCGGTCGGTGAGGTCCCGCAGCAGGGTGTCGAGGCCCTGGCTGCGCGCTATCGCACGGTCGAGCGTGTCAGGGATCTCCGAGGTCATGACCGTACGGATATCCCGTCACCGCTCGCCCACGCCTCGGTTGCCGGAACCCGTGTTCGCGTCGACGATGCGGCGGGCGAGGTCGCGCAGTTTCACGTTCTCCCGCTGGGACGCCTTGACCAGGGAGTCGAAGGCACCGGCCGCGTCGATGTCCAGGCGTTCCATCAGGATGCCGGTGGCCTGGCCGATCAGGTCCCGGGTGCGCATCGCCTCGGTGAGCTGTTCGCGCACGGTCGCCGACTCCAGGGCGAGGGAGACGTGCGCGGTGAAGAGCCGGCCGATGCGGGTGGCGTCCTCGCCGAAGGCCTGCGGTTTGCGCGCGTAGGCGGTCAGCACGGTCAGCCGGCGCCGGTCGGCGCGCAGCCGCAGGGAGAGCGCGGAGCGCAGGCCGAGACCGGACAGGACGTTGTCGCCGCCGTCGGCCTCGCTGTCGGCCGTCCGCACCACGGGCGTGGTCCACAGGTGCTCCCAGTCCGGGTGCGGGGCGTGGCCGCCCTGCTGCCGCGGCTCGGCGGCGAAGCGCACGGTCTCGTCGGTCCAGGCCAGGGTGCGCAGCCGGCCGCCGCGCTGGACCTCCGCGATGCCCGCGTGCTCGGCGCCGGGCAGCAGGCGCACGGCCAGTTCGACGGCAGTGCTCATGGTGTCGTCGGGGGTGCCCGTCCCGTGGAGGTCGCGAGCCGCCGCCGTCAGGGCTTCGGCCAACTCGAAACCCACCGGAAAATGCGGCAAATCAGTAAATTCGGACGCAGTCACCACGAACCTCTTCGGCATGCGCGGCCTCACGGCCGTGCGCAGGAGAGCTCCGCAGCACATTCCCGACTGCGAGCACAGGACGAACAGCACTTTAGCTGCTTGGTTGCGTGCCGGTGACGCCCGGCCGACGGACCGGGCGAGCACCTTCCCTGCCACCGCGTCGCGTGGTGGAATGGGGCACGGGTCAGGAAGCGGCCCGGCCGGTGCCCGACGTCCGTCAGGTGAGTGCTGTGACCTTCCTCCCCCAGCCCTGTGAGCCGTGCGAGCCGCCGGGCTGCGCGGTGCTCGCGCTGCCCAGCGAGATCGACTTCTGCAACGCCCCGGGGTTGCTGCCCCTGATCACGGCCGCCGTGGAGCACCGCTCCGACGGTCTGCGCCTGCTCGTCCTGGACCTGAGTGCGACCCGTTTCATGGACTCCCAGGGAGTCCGCCTCCTCGACGCCGTACGCCGCCGCCTGCCCGCCCGCACCCGGCTGCACGTGGTGGCCGCCCCGACGAGTGTGGCGAGCCGCGTCCTGGAACTCTCGGGCCTGCGCCGCGACGTGCCGGTGTACGACAACCTGGCGGAGGCCCTGCGGGCGGGGACCGGGACGGCGGTCTGATGGCTCCGGTGCGGCCGGGCCCCGCCTAGGCTGACGGCATGGCACCGAACATCGCGACGAACACCCGTGTCTCCCTGGACGAGCTGCTGGACTTCGTACGCCCCCGGCACCGGGCGATCCTGCTGACCCGGCGGGCCGACGGCAGCCCGCAGGGATCGCCGCTGACCTGCGGGGTCGACGACTCCGGCCGCATCGTCATCTCCACCTACCCCGAACGGGCCAAGACCCGCAACGCGCGCCGCGACCCGCGGGTCAGCCTCATCGTGCTCAGCGACGAGTGGAACGGCCCCTGGGTGCAGATCGACGGCACCGCGGAGGTCATCGACTCGCCCGACTCCGTGGAACCGCTCGTGGAGTACTTCCGCAACATCTCCGGCGAGCACCCCGACTGGGACGAGTACCGGCAGGCCATGGTCAGGCAGGGCAAGTCCATCGTCCGGGTGACGCCGGAGAAGTGGGGCCCGGTGGCGACGGGCGGCTTCCCGGCACGGCTGGCGGCGGACGACTGACGCACGGGCGGGGCGACGGACGACGGGCTGCGGGTGATGGGCTGCGGCTGGCGCACGGGCGGGGCGGCCGGACGGCGGACGACGGACGACGGACGACCCACGGGCGGACGGCCGGACGGGGCGGTCGGTCGACCGGGAGGCGCTGAGAGGGTGCCGCCTGGAGGTGCGACCGCGGCGCGGGCCGAGGGTGTGCGGCCGGCCGGCGTCGGGTCAGCCGCGTTCGACCATCGCCTCGATGCCCGCGACCAGTACGTCGAGGGCGAACTCGAAGTCCCGGTCCAGCATCTCCGCGACGGTCTCGCCGCCGCGGGCCGCCATGATGTCCTGGGCGTCCTCGATGACGCCCGCGGTGTCCGGCATCTCGGTCGCCGCGTTCATCGAGTCCTGGAAGTACTCGTCGGCGCTCAGCCCGGTGTCCGCCACCCGCGCCAGGAAGCGGCCCTCGACCGTGCCGTAGCCGGCGACGAACTGGAAGACGGCGGCGATGGCACCGGTCACGCGGTGCGCGGGCAGCCCGCTGCGGCGTACGACGGTCTGCACCGACCGGGAGAAGGCCAGCGAGTGGGGCCCGATGTTGAGGTACGTGCCGAGCAGCCGGGCCAGCCAGGGGTGGCGCACCAGCAGCGCGCGGTTCTCCCGGGCCAGCGCGCGCAGCTGCTCGCGCCAGTCCTCCCCGGAGTCCGGGTCGGGGTCGGGGTCCGGGTGGCGCAGCTCGCCGAAGACCGCGTCCAGGGCGAGTTCGAGCAGCTCGTCCTTGGTGTCGACGTACCAGTAGACGGACATCGCCGTGACGTTCAGCTCGGCGGCCAGGCGGCGCATCGAGAAACCCGTCAGCCCCTCGGCGTCCAGCAGCCGGACGGTGGCCTCGGTGATCCGGTCGCGGTCGAGCCCGGACGGCTGCCCCCCGCGCCGCCCGCTCCGCCGGCCCTCCCCGGTCAGCCACACACTGGCCCGGGGTCCCTGGCGCCCTGCCTTCGCCATGCGCACCTACCTCGCTCTCGCCGTCACCGGTCATGCTAGGCCGCCGACGGAGGCGCGGGGTGGGACCGTACGGGCTCCACCGCGCGGGCGCGACCAGCCACAACGGGCCCGGAGCGATGCGTGCTACGTCCCTGCCTCCGGACCTCGCCCGCCGGTCCCCGAGGCGCCCGCACGCTCCGCCCGCCGCAGGAGCACCGCCGCCGCCACCCCGCCGAGCAGCACCGCCGCCGCACCGGCCAACTGGCTGCTCTCCACTCCGGCGGAGAACGCGTCCAGCACCCGCCGCCGCTCCCCCTCGCCCTGTGCCGCGGCGAGCGCGGCGGGCAGCGAGGTCGCCGTGACCGGCACGAGCGCCGCGAACCGGGAGTTCAGCACCGCCCCCAGTACGGCCACGCCCAGCCCGTTGCCGAACTCCGCCAGCGTGCCGTTGACCCCCGCACCGACCCCGGCCCTGGCCGGCGGGATCGCGCTCATCAGCGCGTGGGCCATGGCCGGGTTGCCCAGCGCACACCCCACGCCGATCAGCAGCAGCCCCAGCAGCGTGCCGGCGTAGCCCTGCCCGGTCAGCGTGGCGACGGCCACCAGGCCCGCCGACATCAGCACCATGCTCAGCAGTACCGCCACCGGCGTGCCCAGCCGGGCCAGCCACTTCGCCGCCACTCCGGAGAAGTTCAGCAGCACCACCGTCAGGGCGAGCGGCGCGGTCCGCAGGCCGGCCTCCAGCGGGCCGTACCCGAGGACGAACTGCAGCTGCTGGGTCAGCAGGAACAGCGCACCGCCCATGCCGAAGCTGATCAGCACCCAGTCCCGCGACCGCGCCGGTGAACCGCTGGTCGCGGAAGAAGGTGAGGTCGAGCATGGGGTACGGGACGCGGCTCTCCCAGAGGGCGAAGAGCGCCAGCACGCCCGCGGCGACGCCGGCCGTGGCCAGTACCCGGCCCGACGTCCAGCCGTGCGCGGGGCCGGAGATGATCGCGTAGACCAGTGCGGCCATGCCGATCGTGGAGAGGACGGCACCGAGCAGGTCGGGGCGGTCGCCCTGCCGGTCCTTCGACTCCGGGACCAGCGCGACGGTCGCGACCAGGCCGAGCGCCACGACCGGCAGGTTGATCAGGAAGATCGCACCCCACCAGAAGTGGTCGAGGACGAAGCCGCCGAGCAGGGGGCCGCAGGCGAAGCCGAGCGCGCTGACCGCGCTCCAGATGCCGATCGCCTTCGCGTGCTCGTCGGGCGCGAAGATCTGCATGACCACGGCGAGCGTGGTGGTCAGCAGCAGCGCACCGCCGACGCCCATGCCGGCCCGGGCCGCGATCAGCCGGCCGGCCGTGTCCGCGAGGCCGGCCGCCAGCGAGCCGGCCCCGAACAGGGCGAGCCCCGCGGCCAGCATCCTCTTGCGGCCGTACCCGTCGGCGGCGCTGCCCGCCGTCAGCAGCAGTCCGGACTGGACGAGCGAGTAGGCGTTGATCATCCACTGGATGTCCGAGGTGGACGCGCCGAGTTCGTCGGTGAGCGACGGGGTCGCCACGTTCAGCACGGTGTTGTCCAGGACCACCGTCAGCTGCGCGAGGCTGATGACACCGAGGATCAGCCAGCGCTGCGGGTGGCCCCGGGTCACGGCCGCGGCTTCCCGCTCCTTGGAGGATTCCTGAGGGGACGTCGTCATGTTGTACAGCGTATAGCTGTCCTATACGCTGTACAACACCTCGGTATCCGGTTGGGCGGTACAGGGGTCGCCGGTTGTTCGCCGCCGGTCCGCCGGCGCCGGCGGACCGGTCAGGCCGTCGGCTGCGTGAGGTCGTAGAAGGTGGCCGAACCGGCCGTGACCTCCTTGAAGTTGGCCTCGACCCACGAGGTGATCTGCGACGCGGTGCCGGAGTCGTCGCCTCCCATGCCGCCACCCGTGCCGCCGCCGATGAAGTAGTGGATCCTTCCGTCCGCCACGTACTCCTTGAACTGGGCCAGGGTCGGCGACGGGTCGGTGCCGTTGAAGCCGCCGATGGCCATCACCGGGTCGCCGGTGCTGAGCTGGTAGCTCGCGGCGTTCTGCGAGCCGATCGCGGCGGCCGCCCAGGTGTAGGAGTCGGCGTCGGTCTCCAGCAGCTTCTTCGCCTCGGAGCCGACTTCGGCGCCGTTGAGCAGACCGCCCATACCGCCGCCTCCGCCCATGCCGCCGGCCATGCCGCCGCCACCGCCCATACCGCCTTCGCCGGTCGGGCCCGTCTGGTTGTTCGGGGTGTTCCGGGTGTTCTGGCCGCCGGGAGCCTGGCCGTTCTGGTTGTTCTGGCCGTTCTGGTTGTTCTGGCCCGGTGCGTTTCCACCGCCGGTGAAGCCGCCACCGCCTCCGGGACCGCCCTGGCCCGGCCCCTGGCCCTGTCCCTGCCCCTGCCCCTGCGCGGGCGGGTTTCCGCCTCCGGGGAAGCCGCCGCCGGGACCGCCGCCCCGGCCGCCGCCTCCGCCCGGGCCGCCCATCATGCTCGCGCCGGACGGACCGGCCGTGACGATGGAGCCGCTGTGCCCCTCGGACACGGTGCTCAGCGTGTACGCCGTCGGCGCGGCCAGCGACGCCGCGAGGCCCAGGCCCGCCACCGCGAGGAGGGTCCGACGGCCCAGCCGCCCGGCGAAGACCAGGCCCAGCGCGGCGACCAGGCCGCCGACCAGGACCAGCCACTTCAGCCAGGGCAGGTACTCGGGCGTACGGTTCAGCAGGACGTACCCCCAGGCCGCGGTGGCCGTCACGGCGGCGGCGAGGGCGAGGGACGCCCGGATCCGCTCGCGCCGCTCCCACAGGGTCGCGGCGCCCATGCCGACGACGGCCGCCAGGTAGGGGGCCAGGGCCACCGTGTAGTACTGGTGGAAGATGCCCGCCATGTAGCTGAAGACGGCCGTGGTCATCACCAGCGAACCGCCCCAGACGAGGAGGGACGCGCGCGCGGTGTCCGTACGTTCGGCGCGGCGCGTGGCGACCAGGCCCGCGACCAGCAGGATCAGCGCGGCCGGGAGCAGCCAGGAGATCTGGCCGCCGATCTCGGAGTTGAACATCCGGTCCCAGCCGGTCTCGCCCCACTGTCCGCCGCCCGCGCCACCGGGTCCGCCGCCACCGCCGACGCTGCCGGTCTCCTCGCCGTTGAGCCGGCCGAGGCCGTTGTAGCCGAAGGTCAGCTCCAGGAAACTGTTGTTCTGCGAGCCGCCGATGTACGGGCGCGACGACGCCGGCCAGAGTTCCACGACCGCGACCCACCAGCCGCCGGAGACGACGATCGCGAGGGTGGCGAGCGCGAGTTGGCCGAGGCGCTTCTTCAGCCGCACCGGTGCGCAGACGCCGTACACGAGGGCGAGCGGGGGCAGGATCAGGAAGGCCTGGAGGGTCTTGGCCAGGAAGGCGAAGCCGATCGCGACGCCCGCCCACACCAGCCACCTGGTCCGGCCGTCCTCCAGCGCCCGTACGACGAGGTAGCAGGTGACGGACATCAGCAGTGCGAGGAGCGCGTCCGGGTTGTTGAACCGGAACATCAGCGCGGCGACGGGTGTCAGCGCCAGCACCGCACCGGCGATCAGCCCGGCCGCGGGGCTGAACCGGCGGCGTACGCCCGCGTACACGACGGCGACCGTGCCCACTCCCATCAGCACCTCGGGGACGAGGATCGACCAGGAGGAGAGCCCGAAGATCCGGACCGCCAGGGCCATCGGCCACAGCGCGGCCGGAGGCTTGTCCACGGTGATGGCGTTGCCGGCGTCGAGCGAGCCGAAGAAGAGGGCCTTCCAGGACTGGCTGCCCGCCTGCACGGCCGCGGAGTAGAAGGAGTTGGCGTAGCCGGAGGCGCTGAGGTTGTAGACGTAGAGGACGGCGGTGGCCAGCAGGAGGCCGAGGAAGGCGGGGCGCACCCAGGCGGGATCGCCGGGGCGTCCGCGCCACAGCCGTCCGAGCCGCGATCGGCCGGAGAGCTCTTGCTGACTGGGCCGGCCGGTCGGCACGGGCTGTCCGGCCTGTCCGGCCTGACTGGGCCGACCGGTCTGCCCGTGGCGGTGGTCGGTGAGTGGGGTCGTCGGCGACGGCGGGCCCTCGTCCCCGCTGCCGGGCGTACGCGTCTCCTCGGCGTGCGCGGCCGGGTCGTGGTGCGTCGTCATCGTGCGCTCCTCCGGTCGGCCGCAGCGGCGTCGGTGGTGCGGGCGGTGTCACCGGTGCCGGTGGTACCGCCGGAGCGCACCGGCTGGAGCCGCACGGTGGCGTCGCTCCAGGCGCGGTACGGGTCGGGGTGCTGAGGTTCCGGATGCCGCGGGTCCGGGTGCTGGGAAGGTTCCGGCACCGGCGCGGCGGGCGGTGCGTCCGGGAAGACCCAGGCGCGGAAGAGCAGGAAGCGCAGCACGGTCGCCGCGAGGTTGGCGGCGATCAGCACCGCCAGCTCGGTGGAGTGGTCCGGGTCGGCGCTCGCCGCGTTCAGGGCGGCGAGCGAACCGCTGGTCAGCGCGAGGCCGATACCGAAGACGACCAGGCCCTGCGCCTGGTGCCGCACGGCACCGCCCCGGCCGCGCACCCCGAAGGTCAGCCGCCGGTTGGCGGCGGTGTTGGCGACGGCGGAGACCAGCAGGGCGAGCGCGTTGGCGACCTGGGAGCCGGTGAAGAGCCGGAAGCCGCTGTAGAGGAGGAGGTAGCAGAGGGTGGACAGGGCGCCCACGACGCAGAAGCCGACGAGCTGCCGGGCCAGCCCCTGCGGCACGTCCGTGAGGTCGCGGTCGCGCGGATCGTCGCCGAACGGGCGGGCCAGCCGGTCCAGCGGCAGCGAGCCGGTGGCCAGGGCCTTGCCGACCCGCCACACGCCCTTGAGGTCCTCGGTCGCCGTCTTCACGATGTGCACGGTCGAGTCGGGGTCGTCGACCCAGTCGACCGGCACCTCGTGGATACGGCAGCCGGCCCGCTCGGCGAGCACCAGCATCTCGGTGTCGAAGAACCAGCCGGTGTCCTCCACCAGCGGCAGCAGCACCTGGGCCACGTCACGGCGGATCGCCTTGAAACCGCACTGGGCGTCGGAGAAGCGGGCCTGGAGGGAGCCGCGCAGGATGAGGTTGTAGGTGCGGGAGATGAACTCCCGCTTGGCGCCGCGCACCACCCGCGAGCTGCGCGCGAGGCGGGAGCCGATCGCGAGGTCCGAGTGGCCGGAGATGAGCGGTGCCACGAGCGGGAGCAGCGCGTTCAGGTCGGTGGACAGGTCCACGTCCATGTAGGCGAGGACGGGGGAGTCGGAGGCGGACCACACGGTGCGCAGGGCCCTGCCACGGCCCTTCTGCTCGAGGCGGACGGACCTGACCTCGGCGAGTTCCGCCGCCAGCCGGGCAGCGACGTGGGGGGTGGCGTCGACGGAGGCGTTGTCCGCGACGGTGATGCGGAAGGCGTAGGGGAACGTCCGGGCGAGGTGCTCGTGCAGCCGCAGGACGCACCGCCTCAGGTCCTTCTCCTCGTTGTAGACGGGGATCACCACGTCGAGGACAGGCGTGCCGGCTCCTGCGGCCGGGAGGTGCTCCCGCGCCGGCAGGGAGCCGGGAGAAGAGTCGGTTCGCATGGGACCGACTCTTCTCAACCCCCCTGTCGCACCCGTGTGGTGAGGCTGTGCTGTACCTGTGAGTGCGCCCACGCGTCCGGCCGGTCGCGGACGGCGGCCCGCCCGTCGTCATCGGCCCGCCCGTCGTGGACAGCGGCTCGCCCGTCGTAAACGGGGGGCCGCCCGTCATAAGCAGCAGCCCGCCCGTCATGAGCAGCAGCCGGCCGGTCGTCAACGGCGGCCCGCCCGTCGTGCGCGGCAGGCAGGTGCACGGTGAAGACCGTCCGTCCGGGCACGCTGGCGACCGTCACGCCACCGCCGTGCGCGGTCGTCACGGCCTGCACGATGGCGAGCCCGAGGCCCGTCGAACCGGTCGCCCGGGACCGAGCGGAGTCGCCGCGCGCGAACCGCTCGAAGACGTGCGGCAGCAACCCGGCCGGGATACCGGGCCCGTTGTCCTCGACGTCCACGCACAGCCACGCACCGCTCGTGCGCACGCGCGCGGTGACGGTCGTACCCGGCGGGGTGTGGGTGCGGGCGTTGCCGAGGAGGTTGACGAGCACCTGCTGGAGGCGGGCGGCGTCGGCCGACACCGGCGCCGGTTCGTCGGGCAGGTCGAGCCGCCAGGTGTGATCGAGGCCGGCCGCACGGGCGTCGCTGACGGTGTCCACGACCAGCGGTACGAGGTCGGTCCGCCCGAACTCCAGCGGCCGTCCGGCGTCCAGACGGGCGAGCAGCAGCAGGTCCTCGACCAGCAGCGTCATGCGGCCGGCCTCGGACTCGATGCGGCCCAGCGCGTGCCGGGTGTCGGGGCCGACCTGTTCGCGCCCGCGCCGGGTGAGTTCGGCGTACCCGCGGATGGAGGCGAGCGGGGTGCGCAGTTCGTGGCTGGCGTCGGCGACGAACTGCCGTACCCGCGTCTCGCTCTCCTGGCGGGAGTGGAGGGCGCCGTGCACGTGGTCCAGCATCCGGTTGAGCGCGGAGCCGACCCGGCCGACCTCGGTGTGGGGGTCGCACTCGGAGTCGGGGACGCGTTCGTCGAGGTTGACCTCGCCCGCGTGCAGGGGGAGTTCGGAGACGCGGCCGGCGGTGGCGGCGACCTTGCGCAGGGGGCGGGTGGCGACGCCGACGATGACGGTCCCGGCGAGGGAGGCGGCGATGAGGCCGGCGGCGGTGACGCTGGCCTCGACGATGATCAGCGTGTTGATGGTCGCGTCGACGTCGGAGGTGGGGAGGGCGGCGTAGTAGCCGTCGTGGTACTCGACGCGGTAGTCGCCGAGGCCGGGGACCTCCACGGTGTGCGCGCTGCCGTCCTGCGGGACGGTGGCCAGGGCGGCGCGCTGGGTCTCGTCGAGGGAGACCGGCGTCGTCCTGCTGACGTCCGTGCTCTCGTCGTCCCTCTTGCCGTACTTGGCGTCGACGACGACACCGTCGCGGATCTCGGCGACGATCGTGTCGCGCGGCTGCGGACCGTGCGTGACGAACTCGTCGAGGTCCATCCGCTGCGGGACGCCCCCGCCGCCGGCCTTGGGGTCGCCGGGCGGCCCGAAGCCGGACACCCGCGCCGCGACCTCCTGCACCTGCCCGTCCAACTGGTCGTACAGGTGCGAGCGGAGTGCCAGCGTCGTCACCGTCCCGATCACCGCGCACACCACCGCGATCAGCGCCACGGACGCGACGACGAGGCGCGTCCGCAGGGTGCGCGGCCGCGGTCGTCGCCGCGCGCTCACGAGACCGCGGGCTTGATCAGGTAGCCGGCGCCGCGCCGGGTGTGGATCATCGGCTCGCGTCCGGCGTCGATCTTGCGTCGCAGGTAGGAGATGTACAGCTCGACGACGTTGGCCTGCCCGCCGAAGTCGTAGGACCAGACGCGGTCCAGGATCTGCGCCTTGCTCAGCACCCGCCGCGGGTTGCGCATCAGGAAGCGCAGCAGCTCGAACTCGGTGGCGGTGAGGTGGATGCCGTCGCCGCCGCGGGTGACCTCGTGGCTGTCCTCGTCGAGGGTGAGGTCGCCGACGACGAGTACGGAGTCGGAGCGCCGGTCGGCGGCACCGGAGCGGCGGATCAGTCCGCGCAGCCGGGCGACGACCTCCTCCAGGCTGAACGGCTTGGTGACGTAGTCGTCCCCGCCCGCGGTCAGCCCGGCGATACGGTCCTCCACGGCGTCCTTCGCCGTGAGGAACAGCACCGGCACGTCCGGCAGGTCGCGGCGCAGCCGCCCCAGGACGCTCAGGCCGTCCATGTCGGGCAGCATCATGTCCAGCACGACGGCGTCCGGCCGGAACTCCCGGGCGGTCTGCACCGCCCCGTGGCCGTCGCCGGCGCTACGGATCTGCCAGCCCTCGTAGCGCAGGGCCATGGAGAGCAGTTCGGTGATGGACATCTCGTCGTCCACTACGAGCACCCGGACGGGGCTCCCGTCCGGCCTCAGCAGTTCGGTGCGCCCCTGGGGCGAGGTCGTGGTCATGCCGGACACGATGTCGGAACGCTCTGAGAAGGCCCTTTCCCCAACCTGTGATTTCTCTGAGAAACCCACAGGGAGTTCTCAGAGGCGTGCTACGGCGCTACGGCGCCTTGCCTACACATGGCATCGTGCCGTCACGCCGTCGTACCGGCACGGCATCGTGCCACCACGCCGCCGTGCCGTCACGGCACGGCCGGCCCGAAGAGCCGGGCCGCGTTGTCGTGGCAGACCGCGCGCAGCCATGCGTCGCCCAGCTCCAGCCGCTCCAGCGCGCGCAGTTGCTCCACGTACGGGTAGGGGATGTTGGGGAAGTCGGACCCGAGCAGGACGCGGTCGCCGAGGTCCGCCAGCCGGGGCAGCGCCCGGCGCGGGAACGGCGCGAGCCGTTCGCTGAAGGCGGTGAACGCCATCGTCGTGTCCAGCCGCACCTCGTCGTACCGCTCGGCGAGGTCCAGGAAGTCCTCGTACTCGGGCATCCCGAGGTGGGCCACCACAAGGCGCAGCCGGGGATGCCTGGCCAGCACCCGGGCGATCGGCTCCGGCCCGGTGTGCTTGCCGGGCGCCGGTCCCGATCCGCAGTGGACCACCACCGGGACCCCGGCCTCGGCGAGCGCGCCCCATGCCGGGTCGAGGAGTGCGTCGGCCGGGTCGTACGCCCCCACCTGCACGTGTGCCTTGAAGACCCGCGCCCCGGACTCGACGGCCCGGCGGACGTACGTCTCGACGCCCGGCTCCGGGAACAGGGTGGAGGTGTGCAGGCAGTCGGGCGTCCGGCGGGCGAAGTCCTCCGCCCAGTCGTTCAGCCACTGGGCCATGCCGGCCTTGTGCGGATACAGCATGGCCGTGAAGGCCCGCACCCCGAACCGCCTCAGCAGTGCCGCGCGTTCGTCCTCCTCGTGCCGGTAGGTGATCGGCCACTCGACCCCGCCGGTGAGCGGGCCGAGGGCGTCGAAGTAGGCCCACACCTTGCGCAGCACCCGCTCGGGCATGAAGTGCGTGTGCACGTCGACCAGCCCGGGCAGCCCGAGGCCCTGCCAGAACCGCCGGACCTGCCCGGCCTCGTCCTCGTGATCACTCATGGGGCCACGATCCCTCCCGGCAGGCGGACGGACAAGGGACGACGGACGAGACAAGGGACGACGGACGAGGGACAGGCCGACGAGGGGCCCGCTCAGCTCAGAACAGCTCGTCCTGGACCCCCGCCGCCCGTCTGAACTCCCGCACCGGAACGGCGCACGGCTCGCCCGCGGCGGACAGCAGCTCCCACCCCGTCATCAGCCGGGTGTCGAGCACCACGACCCCCCGCTCCGTCGCCAGGTGCAGGTCCGGCCCGGCGGCCGCCACCAGCTCGCCCCCGATCGAACCGCCCGCCACCAGCTCGGCCACCTCCCCCACGGCGGCCACCGCGCCCTCCGCTCCCTCGATGCCGAAGACGCCCGCGTGGTCGACGCCCCGGAACGGCTCCGGCGTCAGCGACTCCGGCCAGCCGCCGAGTGCCACCGCCCGCGCGTGCAGCTCCGTGATCTCCGCCGCCCGTTCCTCGGGCGACCCGGGCAGCCCGGCCCGCACCGCCCGCTTGTGGGCGTAGGGGATCCGGTCCGGCACCCGCAGCGCGGCGCGCAGCAGCTCCTCGGTGCGGCGCGCGGCCATCAGGGGCCCGTGGCCGAGCCAGCTGAAGCAGACGGCGCCCTGCTCGAGGAGGCGTGCGGAGCCCCGCGCGTACGCCGTGATCCCGACCTTCACGAGCCCCGGGCCGAACCACGCCAGGTACACCCGGTACGGCCGCGGGTCGTCGGCGATCGTGTCGGCGGCCACGGAGTGCGCCCGGTCCAGCCGCGCGCACTCCTCGCACCGTGCGCCCGTGCTCCGCCCCGACACCCCGGCCCGCACCGGACACGCGTGCCCCCGTGCCCCCACGCACGTCCGCACACCCCCCTCCGCGACCCCGAAGGCCACCCGCTTCCCCCGGGCCAGCGCACTGCGCCGCCCCCCGACCCACGTCAGCACGGGGCCGTCCGCCGCCCACCGCAGCCCCGAGCACTTCCATGCCTGTCCCATCTCCGCCGAGCGTAGACGGCAGCACTGACAACGGCCGGGCGGGCGCCGGCAGATGACCGGCGCCCGCCCGTGCGTGCCGCGTGAGTACCGTGTGGCCGTCCGTCGGCCGTCCGCAGGGACGCACCTCATGGACGTACCGTATGGACATGGCAGAGAGTGACGCGATGTGCCCCGAGCGGCTGCTCATGGAGCACATCACGAGCCGCTGGGGCACCCGGGTCCTGATCGCCCTGCTGGACCGGGGCCACCGCTTCAGCGAGCTGCGCCGGGAGATCGGCGGGGTCAGCGAGAAGATGCTGGCCCAGACCCTGCGGACGCTGGAGCGGGACGGCCTGGTGCACCGGGACGCCAAGCCGGTGATCCCGCCCCGCGTGGACTACTCCCTCACCGTCCTCGGCCACGAGGCCGCCGAACAGGTCCGGGGCCTCGCCCGCTGGACGGAGCGGCGGATGACGACGGTCGAGCGGGCCCGCGAAGCGTACGACGCGACACGCGCCTGACCCACTGCCGCCCGCCAGCCACCGCCGCCCGGCAGCCACTGCCGCCCGGGACCCGCTGCCGCCCGGACCGGGCGGGGGGCCCCCCCCCCCCCCCCCCCCCCCCCCCCCCCGGGGAGGCCCCCCCCCCCCCCCCCAGGGGGGGGGGGGGGGCCCCCCGCGCCCCCCCCGGCGGGA
>NZ_JACBYP010000124.1 GCF_018982965.1 Streptomyces mayonensis
CGGCCCTACCGGCCCCACCGACCCCTCCGGCTCCGCCGCCGGCCCCGAGCTCCCCCTCGCCTCCGCCGGAGGCTGCGGCGACGGCTGTGCCTGCGGCGCGGACGCCGGAGCAGCGGACGCCGAAGCGGCGGACGCCGGGGAAGACGCCTACCTGGAGTGCGGACTCGACCCCGCCCTCGCGGCACTCCTGCTGGACTCGGGCCTCGACCCGGTGGAGGTCGAGGACATCGCCAACGTCGCCATCCAGGAGGACCTGGCGGGCGGCGTGGACGTGACGACCGTCGCCACCATCCCCGAGGAGGCCGTGGCCACGGGCGACTTCGCCGCGCGCGAGGCGGGCGTCGTGGCGGGCCTGAGGGTCGCCGAGGCGGTGCTGTCGATCGTCTGCACGGACGAGTTCGAGGTGGAGCGCCACGTCGAGGACGGCGACCGCGTGGAGGCCGGCCAGCAGCTGCTCTCCGTGACCACCCGCACCCGCGACCTGCTCACCGCCGAACGCAGCGCGCTGAACCTCCTGTGCCGCATGTCGGGCATCGCGACGGCCACGCGCGCGTGGGCGGACGCCCTGGAGGGCACGAGGACCGCGGTCCGCGACACCCGTAAGACCACGCCGGGTCTGCGCAGCCTGGAGAAGTTCGCGGTCCGCTGCGGCAGCGGCGTCAACCACCGCATGTCCCTCTCGGACGCGGCCCTGGTCAAGGACAACCACGTGGTCGCCGCTGGCGGCGTCGCCGAGGCCTTCACCGCCGTACGGGAACGCTTCCCCGACGTGCCGATCGAGGTCGAGGTCGACACCCTGCACCAGTTGCGCGAGGTCGTCGACGCGGGCGCCGACCTGATCCTGCTGGACAACTTCACCCCCGACGAGTGCGGAGAGGCGGTGGCCCTGGTGGCCGGCCGCGCCGCGCTGGAGGCCTCGGGCCGGCTGACCCTCGCCAACGCCAAGGCGTACGCCGACACGGGCGTCGACTACCTCGCCGTGGGCGCGCTCACCCACAGCTCCCCGATCCTGGACATCGGCCTGGACCTGCGAGCGGCGGAGTAGAAGCCATGCTGCTGACGATCGACGTAGGCAACACGCACACCGTCCTCGGCCTCTTCGACGGCGAGGACATCGTCGAGCACTGGCGCATCTCCACCGACCCGCGCCGCACGGCCGACGAGCTGGCGGTGCTCCTCCAGGGCCTGATGGGCACGCACCCGCTCCTCGGCGACGAGCTGGGCGACGGCATCGACGGCATCGCCATCTGCGCGACCGTCCCGTCGGTGCTGCACGAACTGCGCGAGGTCACCCGCCGCTACTACGGCGACGTGCCGGCGGTCCTGGTCGAACCGGGCGTCAAGACCGGCGTGCCGATCCTCACCGACCACCCCAAGGAGGTCGGCGCCGACCGCATCATCAACGCGGTCGCCGCCGTCGAGCTCTACGGCGGCCCGGCGATCGTCGTGGACTTCGGCACGGCGACGACGTTCGACGCGGTCAGCGCGCGCGGGGAGTACATCGGCGGGGTCATCGCGCCCGGCATCGAGATCTCGGTCGAGGCGCTGGGCGTCAAGGGCGCGCAGCTGCGCAAGATCGAGGTGGCCCGGCCGCGGAGCGTGATCGGCAAGAACACGGTCGAGGCGATGCAGTCGGGCATCGTGTACGGCTTCGCGGGCCAGGTCGACGGCGTCGTCAACCGCATGGCGCGGGAACTGGCCAAGGACCCGGACGACGTGACGGTCATCGCGACGGGCGGGCTGGCGCCGATGGTGCTGGGCGAGTCGTCGGTCATCGACGAGCACGAGCCGTGGCTGACGCTGATGGGGCTGCGGCTGGTGTACGAGCGGAACGTGTCGCGGATGTAGCCCGTGCAGGCAGGCGCCCACGGGGTGGGTGCCCGCACGGGACCGGCGAGCCCGGGTGCGGACGCGGACGCGGACGCGGACGTGGAGTGGCCCGAGGGCGACACGCACGGGTCGCGCACGGGTCGCGCGCTCGGCGCGCCGACGGGGGAGCGGCGCGCGGGTCGCGCGGCCCGCTGCCGACGGGGACGCCCGACTGCCCGCAGTGGCAGGGCGCACTGCCCGCCGCAGTCGGCAGCCGCACCGCCCGCAGCCGCAGCCGCACCGCGCACTGTCCGCAGCTGAGGCATGGCGCACTGCCAGCCGCCGCCGCACGGCACGACTGCCCGCAGTGGCGCGGGGCCGGTACGTGCGCCTGCATCCGGGCGGGTGAGGGGGCGGCGCCACACCCCCGTCCCCTATGCCGAGTTTGTCTGATTAGCGCGTATCGTCGCCGCATGCCCACGCCCTACGGATCCCGCGGCGGCATGGCGTTCGGTGCTCAGGAGCTGCGTGTGCTCCGGCGTGCCCTCGCCCTCGCCCTGAACCCCAGCCCCGTCACGGCGCAGGAGTCCCAGGACTGCCTCCGCCTCGCAGAGTCGCTCGACGAGGCGATGCGGGAGAGCGCCCGGCTGCGCGCCTTCCTGGTGGCCGACCTCGCCCGGTACCGCGCCGCACTCCCCGGCACCGCCACCGGCTACCTGGCGCTCCTGGACGAGGCGCTGGACGCCGGGCACCACCCGGACGCGGACGACCTCGCCGCCCTCGGCGCTCTGCGCGGCAACCCCGCGGCGGCCGCGCTGTACGCCCGCTGCGCACCCTCGGCCACCACGGTTCCGGCCCCCGCGGCCCCGTCCCGCACCGTCCCGGCCTCCGCGGTGACGCTGCCCGCCGCCCGCACCCGCACCCGCCTCCACGCCGTCCCCGGCGGTCAGCGGTCCGAGAAGCAGCCCGACCAGAAGCCGGCACAGAAGCCCCCGCAGAAGCCGGCGCCCCGCCCGGCCCCGGCGACGCCCAAGCGCCCCGTCCCCACCCCGGGCGAGGTCTTCCCCCGCCGCAAGCCCGCCCCGCCCGCCCCGGACTCCCGGCACCACCTCGCGGCCGGCTGAGCGGGCCTGGCTACCCTGGATCCATGGACTACGTCTCCGCGCTCCTGCCCCCGGCCGTGATGGCCGTGTTCTTCATCGGTGTGATCAGGGTGATCGTGAAGACCCAGGGCGGCGCCAACAAGGCCAAGGAGGACGCCGTGGTCGACGCCGCCCTCGCCCGGGCGGAGGGGGGCACCCGCCAGGCCTCCCCGCACCCCGAGGCCTGACCGAGGCTGCCTCCCGCGGCGTACGGCTCCCCGGCCTTCGAGGAGCCGTACGTCCCTTTTGTGCTCGTATGCAGGTGGACGGGTGCATCCGGGACGCGATCGCCCGGATCTGCCCGTATCGTTCGGAACGTGCCTCGCCCATTGGGAGAACTCGAAGACGCGGTCATGACGAGGGTGTGGAAGTGGAACCGCCCCGTGACCGTTCGAGAAGTCCTGGAAGACCTGCAACAGGAACGGTCCATCGCGTACACCACCGTGATGACCGTCTTGGACAATCTTCATCAGAAGGGCTGGGTGCGCCGCGAGTCCGAAGGCCGGGCCTATCGATATGAGGCGGTCTCCACCCGCGCCGCCTACGCGGCCGCGCTGATGAACGACGCCTGGTCCCAGAGTGACAACCCCGCCGCCGCCCTCATCGCCTTCTTCGGCATGATGAGCGAGGAACAGCGCGAGGCACTCAGAGACGCCATCCGTATCGTGCAGGGACCGGAAACCCCCGCGCCGGGCCCCGGCTCGGTACCGGGCGGCGGTGGGCGATAGCGTCCCCACATGTCAAATGCCATCACCGTCCGGCGGGCCCGCACCAGGGATGTGCCGGACGTACGTCGGCTCCTCGACACGTACGTTCGTGACCGCATCCTGCTCGACAAAGCGATGGTGACGCTTTACGAGAGCCTCCAGGAGTTCTGGGTCGCGGAACGGGACGACAACGCCGAGGTCGTCGGCTGCGGTGCGCTGCACGTGATGTGGGAAGACCTCGCGGAAGTGCGGACTCTCGCGGTGAAGCCGGGGCTGAAGGGCGTGGGCGTCGGGCATCAGTTGCTGGAGAAGTTGCTGGACACCGCACGCTGGCTCGGTGTTCGCCGCGTATTCTGTCTGACCTTCGAAGTGGACTTCTTCGGCAAGCACGGCTTCGTGGAGATCGGTGAGACGCCCGTGGACACCGATGTCTACGCGGAGCTGATGCGTTCCTATGACGAGGGCGTTGCGGAGTTCCTGGGTCTCGAACGAGTGAAACCGAACACCTTGGGCAACAGCCGGATGCTTCTGCACCTGTGATCGGGCGCCCGCACTGGGCGGGCACTGGGACACATGGGGCGTGCAGTGGCCGGGCGCCGCCATCCGCGTCCGACTTCGCCGGCGAACTTCGCAGGCGTTCGCCAGGTTTATTGCGCCGACACGGCGTTCACGGGTTCCCTATGTCCGAAACGCGCATGTTTTCGGTCGCGGGGCGGGCCGCCGGTCTCCACCGGGGTTTGTGTTTTTCCCGCAAAAGCGGTTTGCTTTCCGGCGTACTGCTGTAGTGCATATAACAAGGGGCGGCGATACGGCGGACGCCGACGGAGCTCCGGCCCTCACGTTATCGATGAAAGGAAATCCGGTGGCACAGAAGGTTCAGGTCCTTCTTGTCGATGACCTCGACGGCGGCGAGGCAGACGAGACCGTGACGTTCGCGCTCGACGGGAAGACGTACGAGATCGATCTCACCACTTCCAACGCGGACAAGCTCCGCGGGCTTCTCGAGCCCTACCTGAAGGGTGGCCGTCGCACCGGCGGCCGCGCCTCGGGCGGCCGGGGCAAGGCGCGCGCCTCCTCCGGCGGCAGCCAGGACACCGCGGCGATCCGCGCCTGGGCGAAGGAGAACGGTTACGAGGTCAACGACCGCGGCCGCGTTCCCGCGATGATCCGCGAGGCGTACGAGAAGGCCAACGGCTGATCACCCCGCCCGCGTCACGAGCCGGCGACGGCCCCGAGCCGTACCCGGTGGCACTGCGTGGCCAGCGTGCGGACGAGCTGTGCGAGGTCCGGGGCGCCCCCGACGCCCCCGAGGGCCGACAGCGCCGGCAGCGAGGCCTCTGCCTCGCTCCCCGGCTCCGGGGGCCGCAGCCAGCAGGCGGCCCCCCGCAGGCCGCCCGGCGCCCGCACACGCGGCACCACGGCGCCCGGGGCTGCGGCGCCCGAGTCCGGGGGGCCGCCGGGGCTTGCGGTGCGCGGGCCTGCGGCGCCCGAGTCGGCGGCGCCCGGGGTTGCGGTGCGCAGGTCTGCGGCGTCCGGGGCCGGGGCGTACGAGCCCGCGGTGGCGGCCGCCGGTGGCGGGGCCGTCATGAGGCCGCCCGCACCGACCGCCGTCAGGCCGAGCGGCAGCGAGCCCCACTCGAGCCACTCGAGGAGCCCGGGCAGTTCCTCCGCGCCGCCCGCCGCCACGAACAGCTGCATCCGGCCGCCCCGGACGGCCACCGGCATCCGGGACCACCGCGCGGCGGCCGCGCCCGACCGGCCGAGCCGCGCCAGCGTCGCGCGACCGGCGTCGGCCGGGACGTCCAGGACGTCGAAGCGGACCCCCACGCACAGCCGTACCGGAAGTCCGGGCGCCGTCGGCCACCCGAGGACACGCTCGTACCACCGCCGCACCCCTTCCCCGGAAGGGCACGGGAACGAGGTATCCCCGGAAGGGGACGGGGCATCCGCGCCCCACGCGCCTCCGGCCCCGGGCGGCCGGCGGGGCGAAGGCACGGCAGGGGCGACCGGCACCGGTGCGACCGGGGCTGCGGCGGCGGGTACCGGGGGCGGAGGGCCGGACATGCCAAGTGCAACAGCCGGAAGTGCGTCCGAGTTACGCTGAGTGGTGCGTCGGCTGCACTGTGTGCCGGGCGTGAGGGCGCGCGGGGGCGAGGGGAGGCGCGAGGTTGTTCGCCCGTAGCGGAGGGAACCGGTGTGTGTGGCATGGAGTGTCAGTCCACGCGGGTAAGACATCCCTAGTGGGAGGGGTCGACACGCAGTCCGGGCCGTCTCGCGTTCGCCATCGGCGTACTGGCGAGTGGGGTAAGTGCCTGGCCTGCGGGAACATCGTCTCGCACCATCGGGTTGTGGCAGATGTCGGCGTCAGGGGTCAGGAGGCCATCGACGGTGTCGGCAGTTGGAATGAGCGGTCCCCGCTTGCGGGACTAAGCTGCGGAAGGACAGGGAGGGGAAGTTCCCCTTACTGCCTGACCGCTCTGAGGAGCGATTAACGATGTTCGAGAGGTTCAC
The DNA here is from genome assembly GCF_018982965.1 of Streptomyces mayonensis. Lineage (GTDB taxonomy): Bacteria > Actinomycetota > Actinomycetes > Streptomycetales > Streptomycetaceae > Streptomyces > Streptomyces mayonensis. Next base: position 6,170 of record NZ_JACBYP010000124.1, read on the forward strand.
CGACCGCGCGCGGCGGGTTGTCGTCCTGGCTCAGGAAGAAGCCCGGATGCTCAACCACAACTACATCGGCACCGAGCACATCCTCCTGGGCCTGATCCACGAGGGTGAGGGTGTCGCCGCCAAGGCCCTTGAGAGCCTCGGGATTTCGCTCGAGGCGGTCCGCCAGCAGGTGGAGGAGATCATCGGGCAGGGCCAGCAGGCCCCGTCGGGTCACATCCCCTTCACCCCCCGTGCCAAGAAGGTCCTGGAGCTGTCGCTCCGCGAGGCCCTCCAGCTCGGTCACAATTACATCGGCACGGAGCACATCCTGCTCGGCCTGATCCGTGAGGGCGAGGGCGTCGCCGCCCAGGTCCTGGTCAAGCTGGGCGCCGATCTCAACCGGGTGCGGCAGCAGGTCATCCAGCTGCTCTCCGGTTACCAGGGCAAGGAGACCGCCACCGCAGGCGGTCCTGCGGAGGGCACGCCCTCCACGTCCCTGGTCCTCGACCAGTTCGGCCGGAACCTCACCCAGGCCGCTCGTGAGTCCAAGCTCGACCCGGTCATCGGGCGCGAGAAGGAGATCGAGCGGGTCATGCAGGTGCTGTCCCGCCGCACCAAGAACAACCCGGTGCTCATCGGTGAGCCCGGCGTCGGCAAGACCGCCGTCGTCGAGGGCCTCGCGCAGGCCATCGTCAAGGGCGAGGTGCCCGAGACCCTCAAGGACAAGCACCTCTACACCCTGGACCTCGGCGCCCTGGTCGCCGGCTCCCGCTACCGCGGTGACTTCGAGGAGCGCCTGAAGAAGGTGCTCAAGGAGATCCGCACCCGCGGCGACATCATCCTGTTCATCGACGAGCTGCACACGCTGGTCGGTGCGGGTGCCGCCGAGGGCGCCATCGACGCCGCGAGCATCCTCAAGCCGATGCTGGCCCGTGGCGAGCTGCAGACCATCGGTGCGACCACGCTCGACGAGTACCGCAAGCACCTGGAGAAGGACGCGGCCCTGGAGCGCCGCTTCCAGCCGATCCAGGTCGCGGAGCCGTCGCTGCCGCACACGATCGAGATCCTCAAGGGTCTGCGCGACCGCTACGAGGCCCACCACCGCGTCTCCATCACGGACGAGGCCCTCGTCCAGGCGGCGACGCTCGCCGACCGCTACATCTCGGACCGCTTCCTGCCGGACAAGGCGATCGACCTGATCGACGAGGCCGGCTCCCGGATGCGCATCCGCCGGATGACCGCGCCGCCGGACCTGCGCGAGTTCGACGAGAAGATCGCCGGCGTGCGCCGCGACAAGGAGTCCGCGATCGACTCGCAGGACTTCGAGAAGGCCGCCTCCCTCCGCGACAAGGAGAAGCAGCTCCTGGCCGCCAAGGCCAAGCGGGAGAAGGAGTGGAAGGCCGGCGACATGGACGTCGTCGCCGAGGTCGACGGCGAGCTGATCGCCGAGGTCCTCGCCACGGCGACCGGCATCCCGGTCTTCAAGCTCACGGAGGAGGAGTCGTCCCGCCTGCTGCGCATGGAGGACGAGCTCCACAAGCGGGTCATCGGCCAGGTCGACGCCGTCAAGGCGCTGTCCAAGGCGATCCGCCGTACCCGGGCCGGCCTGAAGGACCCGAAGCGTCCCGGTGGCTCGTTCATCTTCGCTGGTCCGTCCGGTGTCGGTAAGACCGAGCTGTCCAAGGCGCTGGCCGAGTTCCTCTTCGGTGACGAGGAGGCGCTGATCTCCCTCGACATGTCGGAGTTCAGCGAGAAGCACACGGTCTCCCGCCTCTTCGGTTCGCCCCCCGGCTACGTGGGCTACGAGGAGGGCGGCCAGCTGACGGAGAAGGTGCGCCGCAAGCCGTTCTCGGTCGTCCTCTTCGACGAGGTCGAGAAGGCCCACCCGGACATCTTCAACTCGCTGCTGCAGATCCTGGAGGACGGTCGCCTGACCGACTCCCAGGGCCGGGTCGTGGACTTCAAGAACACGGTCATCATCATGACGACCAACCTCGGCACCCGGGACATCTCCAAGGGCTTCAACCTCGGCTTCGCCGCCGCGGGTGACACCAAGTCGAACTACGACCGCATGAAGAACAAGGTCCAGGACGAGCTGAAGCAGCACTTCCGGCCCGAGTTCCTCAACCGCGTCGACGACGTGGTCGTCTTCCCGCAGCTCAGCCAGGAGGACATCCTGCGGATCGTCGACCTGATGATCGACAAGGTCGACGAGCGCCTCAAGGACCGGGACATGGGCATCGAGCTCTCCCAGTCCGCGAAGGAGCTGCTGTCCAAGCGGGGTTACGACCCGGTGCTGGGCGCGCGTCCGCTGCGCCGCACGATCCAGCGCGAGGTCGAGGACACCCTGTCGGAGAAGATCCTCTTCGGCGAGCTGCGCCCCGGCCACATCGTGGTCGTGGACACGGAGGGCGAGGGCGACACCGCGACCTTCACCTTCCGCGGCGAGGAGAAGTCGGCCCTGCCCGACGCCCCGCCGATCGAGCAGGCGGCCGGCGGCGCCGGCCCGAACCTGAGCAAGGAGGCGTAGCCCTCCGGGGGTGAGCCCGGAAAGGGGCCGGTGCCGTTGGGCACCGGTCCCTTTCGTGTGTGCTCAGGTCTCCTCCAGTGACACGTTCGCATGGGGAAAGAGCGAGGCCAGTCGGTCGAGGTCGGTGTGTGCGCCGGGGGCGGCCTGGAGCTGGACGTTGCCGACGTTGGGCAGAGCGACCGGTTGTGAGAAGAAGGGCTCGTTGCCCCGAAGACCGGTGAGTGTCAGCCTGGCCAGCCTGGGCAACCGGGCGATCTCGGCCCAGTCCGCCGCGTCGAGCGAAGCGGTGACGTTCACATCGAGCAGCTCCAGCGTGCTCCAGGTGGACAAACCCCGAAGACCGGTGGTGCCGGTGGTTCCCGAACCGAGCCACAGTGCTTTGAGGGGTGCGGCTTGGGGCAGGGAGTCGGTCAGCCGACTGCCTGAAAGTTGCTGCCCTGTCAGGAACAGGGTCTGTAGTGAACCCATGTTTCGCAGACCGGTCAGCTGAGCGCAACGCCCGACCGTCAGATGTTCTATCGTCCTAGGCAGTACGCAGAGGTCGAGTGGCGACGGACAGAGGACCAGGGAGAGGCCACGCAAGGCCGTGAAGGCGGACAGTTCGTCCAACCGGACAAGGGCGCTGTTGCTCATGATCCTCAGTTGTTCGACGCCATCTGGTTCCGCCGTGCAACCGAGGATGTCGGACGCGCTGTGTGGTCCGTTGAATGACAGTCCGCTCCAGGGACGCATAGTGGAGATCGCCGCACGCTGCTCGCTCGTGCGGCACGTCAGTTGGAGTCCCCAGCGGTCGAGGTGGTCCAAGACCTCCACCGCGTAGTCCCGCGCGTCGAACCGCTCCCACGTCCCCACCAACTGCCGCCGCACATCGAGATCCGCGTGCTCACGGAACCTGCGCAGCACGGCGAGCGCTCCGTCCTGCTCGTGCTCTGCCAGCAGCGAGGCCGTCACCGTCACGCCGTGGGCCTGGGCGTCCGTCAGTCCCGCCGGGCCCGGCAGCAGCTCCAGGACCAGGGGTCCCGCCTCCGCCAGTGCCTTCGCGTCCTCCGTCGATGCCGGCGGGATCAGCGCCCCCGCCCGTGCCTCCACCTCCGACCGTACCGCCGGGTCGAGCGCGGTCGCGTGTTCCAGGCAGGCGAGGGCGAGCAGCGTCAGCCGCGGGGTGTCCTCCGCGAGCAGCGCGCGCAGCAGCGTCGCACGCTCCCCGGGCCGGGCGTGGGCCACGGCCATGCGGATCACGTCCTCCCACTGGGTGTCGCCCGCGTGGCCCGCGAGGACGTCGAGGTGGCCCTCCTCGACCGCGTACCGGGCGCCCAGGTAGTCCTGGAAGGTGCGGTGGACGAAGTCCAGCACGCCCTCGGCGGGCTGCCGCAGCAGCCCGCTGCGCAGGACCAGGGCCCGCAGGACGGTCGCCGCGTCGCCCTGCCCCGCCGCCGACGCGACCGACGGCAGCGCGCGCTCCACGATGCCCTCGGCCGTCCCCGCCTCCATCTCCGTGCGCCCGCTCAGCACCAGCGCGTACGCCAGCCGCTGGAGCAGCTCCAGTTGGGCCTCCTCGCTCAGCTCCACCGCCGCCATGCCGCGCTCCCGGTCCCGGCGGGCGAGCAGCATCGTCAGGGCGGCCTCGTACAACTCCTTGCGGCCCGTGGGGAGATAGCCCCGGCGTTCGCGGTGCAGGGCGCAGATCAGGCCGCACATCAGGGGGTTGGTGGCGAGGCGGGCGAGGTCGCGTTTGGTGCGCAGGGCGTCCAGCAGGTCCGCCTCGTACTCGGGCGCCCGGGCGGCGGCGTGCCAGCGCCGTACGAAGGTCGTGACGTCGGCCCGGCGCATCGGGGTCAGGGACAGCTCCCGGAAGCCCTCGGCGGCCAGCCAGTCGGGGCGTACGGCGGTGGGTCGGGAGGTGAGCAGCCAGCGGTTGCCGGGGAAGGCGCGGGCCAGGGCGAGGAGCCAGTCGCGGGCGCGGTGCCGGTCGGCGGCGGGGATCTCGTCCAGGCCGTCGACGAGGACCAGGCCCCGGCCGGCGCCCAGCACCCGTTCCGCCCAGCCCTCCGGAGGGGTGAGCGGACAGCCCACCGCGGTGAGGAAGGCCGCGGGCGCCGGGAGGGTGTCCGCGCGGACGAGGGTGCGCAGCGGCAGGACGTACGGGATCCGGTCGCCGTCCCGGGACGTGGTCACCGCAAGCCACTGCACCAGCGTCGTCTTGCCGGACCCCGCGTCACCGCGCAGCAGCACCCGGTCGTGGGTGAGCAGGGCGTCCTCGGCGGGGAGCCGGACGGTGCGTTCCGGTTCGGCGTGCTCCCCCGGGAGGGACGTGCGGTCCTCCTCGGCGGTCGCCTCCAGGCTCAGGTAGGCGACTTCGAGGGGCCAGCGGTCGGGGGAGTCGCGGAGGTCGATGCCGTAGATGGTGATGCGGTTGTGCTGCTCGGCCACGTACCGCAGGTACCGCCGCTCGAAGTCCGTGTCCCGGGCGTCCGGGCGGGGGACGCGGGTGATCAGCTCGTCGACCTTGGCGATCAGCTCGGCCTGGCCGCGGGTCTGGGCGACCAGGGTGCGGGCGACGAAGGTGGAGCGCCGGGTGAAGAACTCCAGGATGTGCAGGCAGGCCCACTCGGTCGCCGAGTCGAGGAAGTAGCGGGCGTCCGGGGACAGTCCGGTGGTGGTGGCCGCGGGCGCCCCGCAGCGGAGCTGCCTGGCCAGCTCCGCGTGCCCGAGCCGGACCGCCTGGACGTCGTCCATGTCCAGGTCGCCGAGGGCGAGCAGCCGGGCGGCGAGGGCGTCGGCGACGGCCGTCTCCTCGTCGCGGGGGAAGGGCGGTTCGCCGGGGGAGTCCAGGGAGTCCGCGACCAGCCGGCCCGCGAGGCCGCGCACCTCCTTCTCGCCGAGGGTGCGCTGCTCGCCCCGGAAGGACACCAGGTGGGTCAGCCGGACCGGTCGGTCGACCAGCCCGGCGCCGGGCCCGCCCGTCGCGAAGAGCTTCTTCACCAGCGGGGCGACCAGGCTGGACGCCAACTTCCCGCCGAGTACCGCCGGTTCCATGTGCCACCCCCGTGGACGGTCTGCGTAGTCCACGGGAGCCTATCGGCGTCGGGCAGGGCCGGTCAGGACAACTGGCCCTCGTAGTCCGGCAGCTTGAAGGTCTTCTCGGCATGGCCGCCGGAGAGGTCGGTGGCGCTGTTGCCGATGTTCGCGATGATCGTGTAGCCCCGCGACTCGATCCCGGCACGCTGCGCGGTCTTGTACTCGGCGACGTCCCGGAACAGGTCGAGGAACCCGCGGACGTACAGGCCGGAGGACTCGTAGCCGGCGTGGGCGAGGTTCCACTCGGTGGGCGCCTCGATGATGCCCGGACGGGCGGTCACGAAGAAGAGGGCGACGCCGTGCTCCTGGGCGTACTGGGCGGCCTCCAGGACGGGCCGGTTGGCGGGCTGCGGGTAGCTGAAACCGAAGTCGGTCTCCAGGGAGGTGTTGTCGATGTCGAGGACGATCGCCTGCTTCTCGCCGGGGGCGGTGTCGGCGATGCGCTCCTTCAGGTACGGCAGCGCCGCGTCCATCACGGCCCGGCAGTCCCGCTGCCACGTGTCGTAGTCGACGTCCGCGGCGGCGGCCGCCGTGACCGGCGTGATCGCGGCGCGCGGTGCCCCGGCGGGGGCGGCGACGGACGGCGTGACCGTCGCGGTGAGCGCCGCGGTGGTGACGGCAGCGATCCCGAGCGTCCGCACGAACGTGCGCCCGGCCTGTCTGGTCTGTCCGTACTGGTCGGTCATGGGGGGTGGAGTCCTCTCATGCCTGCGCGGATGCCTGACGGCGTCAAAGTTGTCGCGTGCATGCTTGCGCCAGCAAGTGGCCGGACGGCAACGATTGGGTTACTGGGGAGTAGTCACTCCGAGTGCTGTGACGCGGGCCATGTTCCGGGCCCGGGTGAACGCCCTTGTGCGGCGGGCGGGTTAACCGTGACGGCACCCGTTCGGGAGTAGCCCCCGTCACATTCACCGGGTCTTCGATCATGGCCTCCGGTGACATGAGGCACAGGGTGTCCGGGGGGTACTACGGGGAATAGTGGAAGCCGCAAGAAGTGGCAAAAGGGGCATAGTGCAATGCGGCGGCGGCCGGGCCCCGGGGGCCTGAACTGCTTTTGTCCGTTATGGCGGCACTGTCAGGTGCTGGGAAGTTTCGGAGTCAAGTACTACATAGGGTCGTAGGTCACACCTTTGTGTGGTTTGGGGTCGCCGCGTTACCAAGGTGGAGCCCGCCCGGTGAGCGCCTTGAGTGTCCGCCGCAGGGGCAACCCTCTGATCCCGTCCCCATGAGGTTCGAATGTTTCCGCGTGTCACGACCCGTCCTGCCCGTACGACCCTCCGCACCCGCGCCGCGGTGATGGCCGCCGGCCTCGGTGCCTCGGCCGCACTGGGGGCCGGCGTCGCCGCCGCCACCGGCACCACGGCGACGGCCGACAGCTCCACGGCGAGCGCCGTCCAGGCCCAGGCCGAGGCTCAGGCCAAGGCCGCGAAGGCGGAGAAGGCGGACGCGAGCACGAAGCAGACCACCGCCAAGAAGAAGGCCGCCTCCTGGGTGGACCCGGTCAAGAAGTACAAGCTGAGCGCCGGCTTCGCGCAGAACGGCGGCATGTGGGCGAGCAAGCACAGCGGCCAGGACTTCGCCGTGCCGATCGGCACCAACGTCGTCGCCACGCACGGCGGCACCGTCGTCAAGGCCGGCGGCAACGGCGCCGGTGACGGCCCCGCCTACGGCAACGCCGTCGTGATCAAGCACGGCAACGGCACGTACTCCCAGTACGCGCACCTGTCCAAGGTCAACGTGAAGGCCGGGCAGGTCGTGAAGACCGGCCAGTCCATCGCCAAGTCCGGCAACACCGGTAACTCCAGCGGCCCGCACCTGCACTTCGAGATCCGCACGACGGCCAACTACGGCTCGGCCGTCGACCCGGTCGCCTTCCTGCGCGACAAGGGCGTGACCGTCTGACGGGCCTGAGTGCCTGACGGTCCGAGGAGCAGGGCTACGCGCCCGCCGCCTCCCGGTGCTCCCGGTGGGACCGGTGTGCCTGGGTGACCAGATCGGTGGCGACCTCGAGAACAGCAGCGCGCTGTTCCTCGAGGTCGCCTTCGAGGTCCCGCAGCACGAACATCCCGGCGTGCATCGTGAAGAGCGCGCTCACGCAGCGGACCTGGTCCACCAGGTCCGCCTCGGGGTCCATGAGGATGTCGCGCAGACCGAACATCCGGGTCTTGAACATCTCGCCGATGCGCAGGTCCCGTACCGTCGCCTGGTTCTCCTGCATGAAGCGGAACAGGGGCGCCGCGCCCGCCAGCGCCGCGCTGTAGCGACGGATGATCTCCTGCTTCGTCTCCAGGGTGTGCGGCTGCTCCCGCCCCCAGGCGATCAGGTCCTCAAGCGGCCGCGAGAGATCCTCGAAGATGCTGACGAGGATCTCTTCCTTGGTCTTGAAGTGGTAGTACAACGCGGCCTTGGTCACGTCCAGGCTCTCGGCGATCTCGCGCAGCGAGGTCTTCTCGTACCCCTGCTCCGCGAAGAGTTCGAGCGCCACGTCCTGAATGCGCTGGCGGGTGTCCCCGCGGCGTCGTTGCTGCTTGGTGCCGTTCATCGTGCCGCCCATCCTCCTACGCACCTCCTGCCCCGCGCACTTTCCACAAAACTTACTTGACGCCCGGCAAGTTACGCGTCTACCTTCCCCAGTGTAGACAACTTGCCGGTCGGCAAGTAAGCGATCTCGCACAGGGTACGGCGCACAGCGGCGGCTGGGGGCTGGGGGAGTAGGAACGATGGCGGAGACAGTGGAGGCGGCGACCGGCGACGCCGGTGCCGTGAAGCAGCCGAGGAGCGTACGGGTCGTCCTGCTCGCCCTCATGATCGCGATGATGCTCGCGATGCTCGACAACATGATCATCGGTACGGCGATGCCCACGATCGTGGGCGAGCTGGGCGGCCTGGAGCACCTCTCCTGGGTCGTCACCGCCTACACCCTCGCGACCGCGGCCTCGACCCCGCTGTGGGGCAAGCTCGGCGACATGTACGGGCGCAAGGGCTCGTTCATGTCGTCGATCGTGATCTTCCTGATCGGCTCGGCGCTCAGCGGCATGGCGCAGGACATGGGCCAGCTCATCGCCTTCCGCGCCGTCCAGGGCCTGGGCGCCGGCGGCCTGATGGTCGGCGTCATGGCGATCATCGGCGACCTGATACCGCCCCGGGAGCGCGGCAAGTACCAGGGCATGATGGCCGGCGTCATGGCGCTGGCGATGATCGGCGGACCGCTGGTCGGCGGCACCATCACCGACCACTGGGGCTGGCGCTGGTCCTTCTACATCAACCTGCCGCTCGGCGCGATCGCGCTGGTCGCCATCAGCGCCGTACTGCACCTGCCGAAGAAGCGCAGTCAGGCGCGGATCGACTACCTGGGCGCGGCTCTGCTGACCGTCGGTATCACCGCCATCGTGCTCGTCACCACCTGGGGCGGCACCGAGTACGCCTGGACCTCCGCGCGGATCATGGAGCTGATCGGCATCGGCGTCGCCTCGCTGGTCGGGTTCGTGTTCTGGCAGACCAGGGCCGCCGAGCCGATCGTGCCGCTGCACATCTTCCGCAGCCGCAACTTCACGCTGATGTCCGGCATCGGTTTCATCACCGGCTTCGTGATGTTCGGCGCCACCCTCTTCCTGCCGCTGTACCAGCAGGCGGTGCAGGGCGCGTCCGCGACCAACTCCGGGCTGCTGCTCCTGCCGATGCTGGGCGCGATGCTGGTCACCTCCATGGTCGCGGGGCGTATCACCACCAACACCGGCCGCTACAAGGTCTTCCCGGTGGCGGGCGGCGCGCTGATGACGGTCGGCCTGTTCCTGCTGTCGACCATGGACACCGACACCACCCGCTTCACCTCCGGCCTCTACATGGCCGTGGTCGGGCTCGGCATGGGCTGCCTGATGCAGATCACCATGCTGGTCGCGCAGAACAGCGTGGAGATGAAGGACATGGGGGTCGCGTCCTCCTCCACCACCCTCTTCCGCACCCTCGGCTCGTCCTTCGGTGTCGCGATCATGGGCGCGCTCTTCAACCACCGCGTCCAGGACGAGATGACGGAGCGGGCCGGCGCGCTGGGCTCCAAGGTGACCGAGCAGTCGGCCCAGCTGGACGCGGCCAGCCTGGCCAAGCTGCCGGAGGCGGCCCGCGAGGCCTACCAGCACGCGGTGTCCTCCGGTACCCACGGGGCGTTCCTGCTGGGCGCCGCGGTGGCGGTCCTCGCGCTGGTCGCGGCGGTCTTCGTCAAGGAGGTCCCGCTGAAGGGCACGGGCCCGCAGCAGGCCGACGCCCCGGCCGACGGCGACGACGACACGGCCACGGCGAAGGCGCCGGTGACCGAGGCGGTCTGACGACGACCTCCACCCCAAGGCCTCCGGGCGGTCTCCTGCCGCCGCCCGGAGGCGCTGCCGGTCAGGAGCCCGGCGGCTCCGCCACGCCGCCGCACTCGAACCACACCGTCTTGCCCCGCCCGTCGGCGTACGGCGTCACACCCCACCGGTCGGTCACCGCGGCGACGATCACCAGTCCGCGCCCGCCCTCGCCCAGCGCGTCGGCGTCCCCCACGGCCGGCAACTCGGGGTACCCGTCGGCGACCTCCACGCGCACTCCGCCGGGCTGGAGCAGGAAGCAGACCCGGCAACGCCGCCCGGGCACGTGCCGTACGACGTTGGCGACCAGCTCGGTGAGCGCCAGCTCGGCGGCCTCGGCCACGCCGGACAGGCCTGAGCGGACCAGGTACAGCCGCAGCACGCGGCGCAGGTGCCCGGCCGAGTGCGCACCCATCGCGAACTCGGCGTGGTACTGACTCTCGACGTCCGCCGCCTGCGGACCAGTTACGTGATTCACGCCACAATCCTGGAACGCGCTGCGTACGCTCGACTACGCAGAGAAACGAACGCCGTCCGGCGTTGCCGTGCGTAGTCCCGGAGTGAGGTGCCGCAGTGGCCAACATCCAGTCCCTCGACCCGACCGCTTCCCCGCTCGACTACTACGGCTGGGAGCTGCGCCGCCAGCGCGAGGCCCACGGCCTCAAACAGGGCCAGCTCGGCGACATCATCTTCTGCACCGGCTCACTGATCGGCCAGATCGAGACCACGAAGAAGGTCCCGACCAGGGACTTCTCCGAGCGCGTGGACGTCGCCCTGGGCACGGACGGCCTGTTCTCCCGCCTGATCGGCCTGGTCCTGCGCAGCCAACTCCCCACGTGGTTCCAGCCATACGCGGAGATGGAGGCGAACGCGGCGTACATCTCGACGTACCAGGCGCAGCTGGTCTACGGGCTGCTGCAGACGGAGGAGTATGCGCGGGCGGTGCTGGCTACGGGCAGGCCGGGACAGCTGGACAGTTTGTTGGCCGCGCGTCTGGAACGCCAGCGCATCCTCGACTGGGAGAAGCCCCCCGTGGCTTTGGTGATCCTGGATGAGGCCGTACTCCACCGGCCGGTTGGCGGCGATGAGGTAATGAGGCGCCAACTGGGCCACCTGTTGAAGCTCACCCGGCACCGCTGGTTGCGTATCCAGGTGCTGCCGCTGTCCAGCGGCGAACACCCCGGCCTCGAAGGGGCGTTCACCATCTTCCGTTTTGATGACCATCCGGACGTGTTCTACACGGAGGACATGATGTCCGGCCACATGACGGCCAACCCGGACACCATCAAAGAAGCCAACCTCAATTACGCTCACTTGCAAGCGGCCGCCCTCTCGGTGAAGGATTCGGCGGCGCTGATCGCCCGCGTAATGGAGGAACGCTATGCAGACCGGACCGAGCGAGACCCAGTGGCGTAAGTCCAGCTACAGCGGCCCCAATGGCGGCGAATGCGTCGAGGTCGCCGACGGCTGCCCCGCCGGTTCCGTGCCCGTGCGGGACAGCAAGGACACCGCGGGCCCGGTCGTGACCGTCGGCGCCCGTGCCTGGCAGACCTTCGTCGACGGTCTGGTAGGTAGCGGCACGTGAAGCCACCGGAGCTGAGCCGCGCGGTCGAGGCGGGGCGGGCCATCGCCGTGGAGCTGGGTCTGCGGGTCGACGACGTGGTCGTCGTCCACGACTCGGACCGGGTCGCGCTGCGCCTCGTTCCCTGCGAGGTGCTGGCCCGGGTCGCACCGTCGGGGACGCTCGCCGAGGCCGAGTTCGAAGTACGGGTCGCCGACCGGCTCGCCGCCGTCGGCGCTCCGGTGGGCGGGCTCGACCCCCGGGTCGACGCCCGGGTCCGGGTGCGGGACGGCTTCGCCGTCTCGCTCTGGACGTACTACGAACCCGTGGGACCCGTGGGAACGGAGATCGCGCCCGCCGACTACGCGGACGTACTCGCGCGGCACCACGCCGCCCTGCGCCGGATCGACCTGGACGGCGTACCGCACTTCACCGACCGGGTGGCCGTCGCGTCGGGAGCGGTGGAGGACGGGGAGCAGTCCCCGGAACTGACCGACGCCGAACGGGAGTTCCTCGGCGGCACGCTCCGCGCCCTGCGCGACGCGATCGGCTTCGACACGGCCCGCGACCAGTTGCTGCACGGCGAGCCGCATCCGGGCAACCTGCTGAACACCAAGCGGGGGCCGCTCTTCGTCGACCTCGCCACCTGCTGCCGGGGGCCGGTCGAGTTCGACCTCGCCCATGCGCCCGAGGAGGTGGCGGAGTACTACCCGGGGGCCGACCCCGACCTGCTGCGCCGCTGCCGGGCCCTGAACTGGGCCCTGTTCTCCGCCTGGCGCTGGCGCCGGGACGACCAGATGCCCGACCGGGACCACTGGAGAGCGGAAGGGCTCGACCGGGTACGTGCCGCACTCGACGGCCGCCGGGTTGGCTGACGCGGGCCTCTGGACGCTGGGCCCGGCGTCAGCGCTTCGGCATCCCAGCGTCGGTCTGGTCCGGCAGCATCTGGTGGCTGCCCGTGTTCGTCGGTGCGTGTTCCGGCAGCCACAGGACCGCGACCGCGCCCTCGGCCGGTTCGTCGGGGGGCGCCCCGACCGGTCGTACGTTGCGGAAGGTGAGGCGGGCGCCCAGCACCCGGGCCTGGCCGGCCGCGATGGTCAGGCCCAGCCCGTGCCCGTGCCCGGCCCGGTCCGTGCTGCCGGTGCGGAAGCGGCTCGGCCCCTCGGCGAGGAGGTTCTCGGGGAAGCCGGGGCCGTGGTCGCGGACCCGGATGACCCGGCCCTCCACGCTGACCTGGATGGGCGGGCGGCCGTGCCGGGCGGCGTTGGCGAGCAGGTTGAACAGCACGCGCTCCAGGCGGCGCGGGTCGGTCGTGACCTCCGACTCGTGGATCACCCGCACCTCGACGGCCGGGTCCTTCGCTGCCACCCGCCGGGACACGAAGTGGCCGAGCATGATGTCCTGCAGCTCGGCGCGTTCCGAGGCCCCGTCGAGCCGGGCCACCTCCAGGACGTCCTCGACGAGCGTGCGCATCGCCTTCGCCCGGTCCAGGACCAGCTCGGTCGGCCGGCCCGGCGGCAGCAGCTCGGCGGCGGTGAGCAGGCCGGTCACCGGGGTGCGCAGCTCGTGCGCGATGTCCGCGGTGACCCGGCGTTCGGCCTCGATGCGCTGCTGCAACGCGTCCGCCATCGCGTCCACGGCCCGCGCGACGTCGTCGGTCTCGTCCCGCAGGACGCCGCCGATGGCGTCCCGCACCCGGACGTCCGGCTCGCCGTTGGCGACCTGGTTGGCCGCGGCCGCCGCCTCGCGCAGCCGGCGCGACAGCTGGCCGCCGATGAGCACGCCGAGCGCGCTGCCGCCGAGGACGACCGCGATGGAGCCGATGACCAGGGCCTGGTCGAGGTCCTTGAGGATGTCCGCGCTGCGGTCGGTGAAACCGGAGTGCAGCGACATCACGTGCCCGTCCTTGAGCGGCACGGCGGCCCAGATGTCCGTTACCCCGTCGGCCCGCTCGGAGACGTACGTGGCCCGGCGTCCGGCCTCGGCCTTGCGGCGCAGCTCCGGCGGCAGCTCGGGGTCGTCGATCTTGGCGTTCGGGAAGTTCAGGCGCCCGGACAGCTCGTAGTTGCGCTGCGCGATCAGCACCCGGTCGTCCGCGAGGTCACGGGCGTTGTCGAGCATCGACACCCGGGCCGCGTTGTGCACGACCAGGCTCAGCGCGACCGCCACCAGCGCGCCGACCAGCGCGATCGCCGCGCTGAGCTTCCAGCGCAGCCCGGTGCGGATGCCGCGACCGCGCAGCAGTCGGCGGAGTGCGCCGGCAGCACCTGCATCACCGGCGGTATCGGCAGCACCGGCGGGTCCACCCGTACCGCTGGACCGCGCTGTCCCGTCTGCCCCACCCGTCCCGTCGGGCCTCCGCGCCCCGCGGGACCCGCTGGACTCGCCGGAACCGGGAACGTCGTTCGGGTGCCCCGGAGAGGAGGCGGTCCGGTGTCGCAAGAACCCCCGCATATCCCTGTGTCCCCGCCGTCCCCGCTCAGGCCTTCAACTTGTAGCCGAAGCCGCGGACCGTCTCGACCCGGTCCTGGCCGATCTTGGTCCGCAGCCGCTGCACGTGCACGTCCACGACGCGGGTGTCACCGCCCCAGCCGTAGTCCCACACGCGTTCCAGCAGCCGGTCGCGCGACAGTACCGTGCCCGGCGCCGTGGAGAACTCCAGCAGCAGCCGCATCTCCGTCGGGGTGAGCGCCACCGGCCGCCCGGCCCGGCGCACCTCCATGCCCTCGGTGTCCACCTCCAGGTCGCCGAAGGTGAGCACCCCGCCGTCCGCCGCGCCGTCGGCCTCGGCCCGGTCGTCACCGGCGGCGTGACCGAAGCGGCGCAGCACGGCCCGGATCCGGGCGACCAGGACGGCCCCGTCGAAGGGCTTGGTGACGTAGTCGTCCGCGCCCGCCTCCAGGCCCAGGACGACGTCGATGGAGTCAGCCCGCGCCGACAGCATGATCACCGGCACCGTGGACTCGTCGCGGATGCGGCGGCACAGGCTGACGCCGTCGAGGCCGGGGAGCATGACGTCGAGGAGCGCGATGTCGGGACGGTCGGCCCGGAACGACTCCAGGCCCGTCAGCCCGTCGGGCATCGCGGTGACCGCGAACCCGTCCCGCTCCAGGGCGAGCTGGGTGGCCTCGCGGATGACGTCGTCGTCCTCGACGAACAGGACGTGGGTCTGGTCTGGCATCCGGGGTGTTCTCACTCCTCGTTGGCACGGCCGGCGCGGGTTCGGTCAGCCCTCCGGCTCCGGAACCGCGGTGGGGACGTTGCCCGCGGTGTTGCTGTAGTCGTTGTGGGTGCGGTACTTCTCCGCGAACCGGCCCGACGTCCAGCGGTACGTGATCACGTTCTCGCCGGACGGGCTGGAGACCGGATCGCCCCTGTCGTACACCTGCTTCGTCACCACCAGGTCGCCGCGGTCGATCTCCGCGTAGACCGGAGGCTCCTCCGCCTTGAACACATTGTGGTACGCGCCGTCCTCCTCGCGGTACACGTAACTCCCCACACCCACCGCGTCACCGCACGTCAGCACGTTGACGACGACGTCCTCCGCAGCGCCCGGGGTCAGCTCCCCGTACGACACGTCGACGGGGTACTCGTCGGCGACGCACGGCCTCAGCTCGCGCTTGACCTCCGAGGAGACCTGGGGATCGGACTGGACCAGCCGCACCGCGTCCACCCGGTCGGGAACCTTCGACGGGGACGCCGAGGGCGAGGAGGAAGAGGCGGCGCCGCCCACCGCGTCGGCGTGGGCCGGGCCCTCGTCGCGGGCGCCGGTGCCGCCCGCTCCGCAGCCGGACAGGCACACGCCGAGGGCGACGAGCGCGGCCGTCGCCGTACTCGTCGCCTGCGTGCGCCTCCGGCGTCTGCCGGGTTGTTGTCGACCGACGGTCAGGCCGCGCAACGCTCCCTCTCCCCACGCTCCAGCGCCCGTGCGTCCAGATCGCGGGCGACCAGCTCCTCACGGAGCCGGGCGAGCGCCCGGTGCAGCGTGCTCTTGACCGTACCCGCCGACATGCCGAGGGCGGCGGCGGTCTCCTCCGTTGACATCTGCTCCCAGTGTCGCAGCACCACAACGCTGCGCTGCTTCGGGGCGAGAACCTTCATGACGTCCATCAGCAGGGCGCGGTCCGCGTGCTGCTCGGTGGAGTCCTCCACGCAGGGCTCGGGGAGCTGCTCCGTCGGCACTTCCTCCAGCTTGCGCGCCCGCCACCACTCGGTCCGCGTGTTGATCATGACGCGGCGCAGATAGGCGTCGGCGAGCCGCTTGTCCTCGATCGTCGACCAGCGGCGGTACGTCCGTGCCAGCGCGGTCTGCAGCAGGTCCTGCGCGTCGATGGGGTCCGGGACCAGGCGACGGGCACTGCGCAGCAGCGCGTCCTGCCGGTTGCGGACGTACTCCTCGAACTCGAGCACCTCGCCCTGCGCCATGGTCGACCGCCTTCCATCCCCGAACTCCGGCGGCTGGTCGCCGCCGGCCCACTGCCAGTGGTCCGTAGTCGTGCTGTGCCACCGGGGCACACAAACGAAGGTAGGGAAGCGTTGTCACGGCGCTGTGCGAAGCAGCCTGCGACAAACCCTCGGCTGTCCGTCGGTTGTGTAACGGAAGTAGGAAACGGGTAAGGCGGCACACCGCTTGATCGTGCAATGGGGTGATTTACACCCCGGCCGGAATCGTCCGACCGTGACCGGGACTATGACGGGGCGTGTGACCGGGAGTGGGGTGGGACCTGTTGACGGCGGCTCCGTACGCCGACGCGACCGCGGCTGTGGCTCAGGTCAGCTCGGCTCGGCTCAGCTCAGCTCAGCGGCAGCCGGTACAGACCGTCCGCGAGGGGCTCCACCAGGCCGTCGGAGACGAGGCCGTCCAGGGCGCGGGCGCGCTGGACCGGTTCGTGCCAGACCTGGTCGAGCGCCGCCTGCGGCACGGGACCCGGCGCCTCCCGCAACACCGCGAGCAGCCTGCCGCGCACCTGCCGGTCGGTGCCCGCGTAGGTCTGCCCCCGCCGCGGCGGCCCGTCGTGCGCGGGCTTTCCCGCCTGCCGCCAGGCGCACTGGGCGGCGATCGGACAGCGGTGGCACGCCTCGTTCTTCGCCGTGCAGACCAGCGCGCCCAGCTCCATCGACGCGGCGGCCCAGCGCGCGGCGCTCGCCTCCTCGTCCGGCAGCAGCGCCCGCGCCAGCTTCCGTTCGGCGGCCGTGGTGGCGTTCGGCGGGTACTGGACGCCGGTGACCGCGCGGGCGAAGACCCGGCGGACGTTGGTGTCCAGCACCGCGTGCCGCTGGCCGTAGGCGAAGGAGGCGACCGCGGCGGCCGTGTACTCCCCGATGCCGGGCAGTGCCAGGAGCTGCGCGTGGTCCGTGGGTACGTCGCCGCCGTGCCGTTCCGTTATGGCGGCGGCCGCGCCGTGCAGCCGCAGGGCACGGCGCGGATAGCCGAGCCGCCCCCAGGCGCGCACGGCCTCGCCGGGCGCCTCGGCGGCCAGGTCGGCGGGGCGCGGCCAGCGGGCCAGCCACTGCTCGTAGACGGGCAGGACGCGGCTCACCGGCGTCTGCTGGAGCATGAACTCACTGACCATCACGCCCCAGGCGCCGGCCTCAGGTCTCCGCCAGGGCAGGTCACGGGCGTGCTCGTCGAACCAGTCGATGACGGGGGCGTGCAGCGGCGCGCCGGACACGGCCCGTCCGTCCGCGGCGGGGCCGGAGGGGCCGGCGGGGAGGGAGGGCCCGGAGGGGTCGCTGTGCGAGGGCTTCGTGGGAGCAGTCATGACCCTCCGATCCTGCCACGGAAGGCCCGCCGCACGGGCGCACCGCCACCCGGTGGCGAGCGTGACCCTGACGACGATCAGAAACCCGCGATCAGAAACCCGCGATCAGAAACCCACGATCAGAAACCCACGATCAGAATCCTGGCGATCTGAACCCTGGCGATCAGAACCCCTGACGATCGGCAGGGGTGGGGGTGGGCCGGGGGGAGGGGGGCAGGGGTGTGGTGGGGGGGGTGGGGTGGGGGGGTTGGGTTGGGGGGGTTTTGGGG
>NZ_JACBYP010000125.1 GCF_018982965.1 Streptomyces mayonensis
GCTTGTCCCCCTGCTCGTCCCGCTGTCCTTCCCTGTGCCCCGTC
This sequence comes from Streptomyces mayonensis, assembly GCF_018982965.1. GTDB lineage: Bacteria > Actinomycetota > Actinomycetes > Streptomycetales > Streptomycetaceae > Streptomyces > Streptomyces mayonensis. Next base: position 45 of record NZ_JACBYP010000125.1, read on the forward strand.
CTCCCGCCCGCGACCTCCCGGGACCGGTTCCGCGACGCCATCGTCGAACCTCCCCGCCGTGTGCCCGTGCCGTGTCTTCGACGGTAGGCACGCGATGATCAGGGGGACAGATCCCCTGGCGAACGCGCCCCCTTCCACTCCCCCGGTTCACTCCGAGCGCCTGCCCGGACGGGTGAACAGAACGGGTGGGTTGGATACACCCTGGGAGGTGGGGGAACCGAGGGGGACCGTGGAGCGGCGACAGTGAAGTCCCCGTGATCGCCGCTCCACGGGCGGAAGACGACGGTGTGCCGGCTCAGCCGAAGACGGCCAGGCTCTTCGCCCTGCCCTGGTGCTCCTCCACCAGGGCGAGGAGGCCGCCCTCGGGAGAGTAGACGGCGACGGCACCGGCGCCCGCGTACGCGTCGGGCATCTCCAGCCGCACCCCGTTGGTGAGCAGCCGGGCCCGTCTGGCGTCCACGTCCCAGCGCGGGAAGGCGGCACCGGCGGCGTCCGCGACGGGCATGACGGTGAGCTCCTGCTGGAGCTGGTCCAGCGTCCGGGCCGCGTCGAGCTTGTAGGGGCCGACCCGCGTGCGCCGCAGGGCGGTGAGGTGACCGCCGGTGCCGAGGTCCTCCCCCAGGTCGCGGGCGAGGGCGCGGATGTAGGTGCCGGAGGAGCAGGTCACCGAGACCACCAGGTCGAGCACGGCGGTGCCGTCCTCGGCGACGGCGTCGCGGACGTCGTACACCGTGAAGGAGGACACGGTGACGGGGCGGGCGGGGATGTCGAAGTCCTCGCCCTCACGCGCGCGCTTGTAGGAGCGCACGCCTTTGATCTTGATGGCGCTGACCTTGGACGGTACCTGCATGAGGGCACCGGTCAGTTTGGCGACGCCTGCGTCGACGGCCTCCCGGGTGACCTTCGAGGCGTCCCGCGACCCCGTGATCTCGCCCTCGGCGTCGTCGGTCAGCGTCGTCTGCCCGAGCCTGATCGTGCCCAGGTACTCCTTCTCGGTGAGCGCCAGGTGGCCGAGGAGCTTGGTCGCCCGCTCCACACCGAGGACCAGGACGCCCGTCGCCATCGGGTCGAGCGTGCCGGCGTGCCCGACGCGCCGGGTCCGGGCGATGCCCCGCATCTTGGCGACGACGTCGTGCGAAGTGAAGCCCGACGGCTTGTCGACGATGACAAGGCCGTCGGGCGTGGTGTGCTTCTCGGTCATTTAGCGGTGTCGTCCGTCTCGTCGGTCCCGTCCGTCCCGTCGGACCCGACGGCGCCTTCGGTGTCGGTCTCGTCCTCGCCCGGCTTGCGGTACGGGTCCGCGTCACCGGCGTAGGCGGCGCCCGCGGACGCCTCGCGCACCTTCTCGTCGGACTGCCGCGCCCGGTCGAGGAGGTCCTCGATGTTGCGGGCGGTGTCCGGCAGGGCGTCCATGACGAAGGCCAGGGTCGGGGTGAACTTCACGCCCGCCGCCTTGCCGACCTCGGAGCGCAGGATGCCCTTGGCGCTCTCCAGGCCCGCCGAGGCCGCCTTCCGCTCCTCGTCGTCGCCGTAGACCGTGTAGAAGACGGTCGCCTCCCGCAGGTCGCCCGTGACCCGGGTGTCCGTGATGGTGACGTGCGAGCCGAGCCGCGGGTCCTTGATCCCGCGCTGCAGCTTCTGGGCCACCACCTCTCGGATGAGGTCCGCCAGCCTTTTCGCCCGCGCGTTGTCGGCCACTGGTCCGTCTCCCGTTCCTTGTTCTCTTGCCTGATCCGGTCTCATTGCCTGAACCGGTCTCTTGCCCGGTCCGGTACTGCCGGTCGTCGTCGCCCCGGTCCCGTCGCCCCGGTCTTCGTCGCCCGGTCGTCGTCGCTCAGTCGTCGTCGCCGTGGAAGCGTCGCCTGACGGACAGCAGTTCCACCTCGGGCCGGCCGGCCACCAGCCGCTCGCACCGGTCGAGTACGTCACTGAGGTGGCCCGCGTCGCCGGACACCACGGCCAGGCCGACGACCGCCCGGCGGTGCAGGTTCATGTGCTCCACCTCCGCCGCGCTCACCGCGTACTTGCGCTGGAGTTCGGCGACGATCGGGCGGACGACGGAGCGCTTCTCCTTCAGCGAATGTACGTCGCCGAGGAGAAGGTCGAAGGACAGCGTCCCCACATACATGTGCAACCGGTTCACCCGCCGGTCCGGGATCGATGGCCCCGCCATCCATGGGCGGGGACACCAGAACCGTACAACGAACGGCCGGGGCCGATCGACGGATATTGTGCTCCGCCGACCGGCCCCGGGCCGCGTCGTTCCGGAAGTCGGGGCTGTTACACCCGCGGCTTCTCGCGCATCTCGTACGTCGCGATGACGTCGTCGATCTTGATGTCGTTGAAGTTTCCGAGGTTGATACCGCCCTCGAAGCCTTCGCGGATCTCGGTGACGTCGTCCTTGAAGCGACGCAGACCCTCGATGTTGAGGTTCTCCGCGATGACCTTGCCATCGCGCAGGAGGCGCGCCTTGGTGTTGCGCTTGACCTCGCCGGAGCGGATGAGGACACCCGCGATGTTGCCGAGCTTGGAGGAGCGGAAGACCTCGCGGATCTCCGCCGTGCCCAGCTCGACCTCTTCGTACTCCGGCTTGAGCATGCCCTTGAGGGCCGCCTCGATCTCCTCGATCGCCTGGTAGATGACCGAGTAGTACCGGACGTCCACACCTTCGCGCTCGGCCATCTGCGCGGCACGCCCGGCGGCGCGCACGTTGAAGCCGATCACGATGGCGTCGGAGCCCATCGCCAGGTCGATGTCGGACTCCGTGACCGCACCGACGCCGCGGTGCAGGACGCGGATGTCGACCTCTTCGCCGACGTCCAGCTGGAGCAGGGAGGATTCCAGCGCCTCGACCGATCCGGACGCGTCGCCCTTGATGATCAGGTTGAGCTGCTGGACCTCGCCGGCCTTCAGCACCTTGTCCAGGTCCTCCAGGGACACGCGGCGGGTGCGCTTGGCGAACGCGGCGTTGCGCTCGCGGGCGGCGCGCTTCTCCGCGATCTGGCGGGCCGTACGGTCCTCCTCGACCACGATGAAGTTGTCACCGGCACCGGGGACGTTGGTCAGGCCCAGGACCTGGACCGGCGTCGAGGGACCGGCCTCGGTGACGTTGTTGCCGTTGTCGTCGAGCATGGCGCGGACGCGGCCGTAGGCGTCGCCCACCACCATCGTGTCGCCGACCCGCAGGGTGCCCCGCTGGACGAGGACCGTCGCCACGGCACCGCGGCCGCGGTCGAGACGGGACTCGATCGAGATGCCCTGCGCGTCCTGGTTCGGGTTGGCCCGCAGGTCGAGCGAGGCGTCCGCGGTGAGGACCACGGCCTCCAGCAGGGAGTCGATGTTCAGACCCTGCTTGGCGGAGATGTCGACGAACATGGTGTCGCCGCCGTACTCCTCGGCCACCAGGCCGTACTCGGTCAGCTGACCGCGCACCTTGGTCGGGTCGGCGCCCTCGACGTCGATTTTGTTGACCGCGACGACGATCGGGACCTCGGCCGCCTTGGCGTGGTTGAGCGCCTCGACCGTTTGCGGCATGACGCCGTCGTTGGCCGCGACGACCAGGATCGCGATGTCGGTCGACTTCGCACCGCGGGCACGCATGGCGGTGAACGCCTCGTGACCCGGGGTGTCGATGAAGGTGATCTTGCGCTCTTCGTCGTTGACCTCGGTCGCGACCTGGTAGGCACCGATGTGCTGGGTGATGCCGCCGGCCTCGCCCGCGATGACGTTCGTCTTGCGGATGGCGTCCAGCAGCCGGGTCTTGCCGTGGTCGACGTGACCCATGACGGTGACGGCCGGCGGACGGACGACCAGGTCCTCCTCCGTGCCCTCGTCCTCGCCGAACTCCAGGTCGAAGGACTCGAGCAGCTCGCGGTCCTCCTCCTCCGGGCTGACGATCTGAACCGTGTAGTTCATCTCGCCGGCGAGGAGCTGGAGCGTCTCGTCGGAGACGGACTGGGTCGCGGTGACCATCTCGCCGAGGTTCAGCATGACCGCGACGAGCGACGCCGGGTTGGCGTTGATCTTCTCCGCGAAGTCGGTGAGCGACGCACCGCGCGACAGGCGAATGGTCTCGCCGTTGCCGCGGGGCAGCATCACGCCGCCGACCGACGGGGCCTGCATGGCCTCGTACTCCTGGCGCCTCTGCCGCTTCGACTTGCGGCCGCGGCGCGCGGGACCGCCGGGACGACCGAAGGCGCCCTGCGTGCCACCACGGCCACCCGGACCGCCGGGACGACCACCGAAGCCGGGACGGCCACCGCCGCCGCCGAAGCCGCCACCGGGACGGCCGGCGAAGCCGCCGCCACCGCCGGGACGACCGCCGCCGCCACCGCCGGGACGGCCGGCGAAGCCGCCGCCGCCCGGACGACCGCCGCCGCCGGGACGACCGGCACCGCCGGGACCGCGACCGCCGCCACCGGGGCCGGGACGCGGGCCGGCAGCCGGACGCTGCGGCATCATGCCGGGGTTGGGACGCGGACCGCCGGGGCGGGGACCGCCCTGGCCGCCGCCCTGCGGACGGGGCATCGAGCCCGGGTTCGGACGGTTGCCGCCCGGAGCCTGGGGACGGGGACCGCCGCCCTGGCCGCCGGGGGCCTGCGGACGCGGACCGCCGCCGGGGGCACCGGGGCCGCCCGGACGCGGAGCGCCCTGCGGACGGGGCGCCTGCGGGCGGGCCATGCCGGCGTTGCCGCCGGAGGTGAAGGGGTTGTTGCCCGGACGCGGACCGCCGGGACGGCCCGGACGCTGGCCCGGGGCACCGGGGCGCTGGCCGCCGGGACGGCCTCCCTGGCCACCCTGCTGGCCCCGGTCCTGACCCGGACCGCCGGAGGGACGGGCACCGGGCTTGGGGGCACCGGGACGCGCGCCGGGCTTCGGACCGGACGGTGCCGGGCCGGAGGGAGCCGGAGCGGACGGGGACGCCGGCGGAGCGGTGAACTCCGGCGCGGCGGGGGCCGGACGCGGTGCGGGCTTCGGGCCCGGCGTCGGGCGCGGAGCCTGGGACGGCGCCGGCGAGGGGGCCGACGGAGCCGCAGGCTGCTGGGCAGCCGGGGGCTTCGGGGCCGCCGGACGCGGCGCGGCGGGACCCGGACGGGCCGCCTGCGCCTGCGACGGCGCGGCGGGCCTGGGGGCGGCCTTCTTGGGGGCCGCGGGACGACCGGCTGCCCGGCCGTTGCCGCCACCCTGCTGGAAGGCGTCTGTCAGCTTGCGTACTACGGGCGCTTCGATGGTCGAAGACGCCGAACGGACGAATTCACCGAGCTCCTGGAGCTTGGCCATGACGACCTTGCTCTCGACACCGAACTCCTTGGCGAGTTCGTAGACCCGGACCTTAGCCACTTCGCTCCTCTGAGGTCCGGGTTGCGTCCGGACCGTCGCTAGTTCATGGGCGTACTCATCGCGTACTCATCGAGTGCTCATCGCAATCTCGACCTGCTTTCGACTCGCGAGGTACCAGGCCGCCACGGGGTTCCGCGCGGCTCGTCTTCCTTACCACGTTGCTTACATGGTGCTTTCAGCAACCTTGTGCCTGCTCGACGTAGTGGCGCAACGCCTTTACGTCGAGCGGACCCGGGACGCGAAGCGCCCTCGGGAACGCCTTGCGGCGCACTGCCTGGTCGACACAGACCGGCACGGGGTGTACATACGCACCCCGGCCGGGCAGCGTACCGCGTGGATCAGGGGTGCAGTCACCCTCGACCGCCACGGTGCGCAACAGCTCGCTCTTGACCGCTCGCTTCCGGCACCCCACGCAGGTGCGCTCGGGGCATGCTGGACTACGTGTCCGGCCAGACACTCCCAAGTCTACCTCCCCCGACCGACCTCACCCCTCTGGGGCAAGAATCGAACACGTGCCGCGCGCAAAGCTGTCGTGATCTCAGCGCCGTGCGGCTTGGATCTATTCCCCCGACCTGCCTGGCGCCTGGTCCGGCGTTCGTGCCGGCGCCCGTCCTGGCCCTTGTCCTGGCCTGGTCGGGGCTACTCGGAGGGCCGGTCGGGCTGCTGGTCGGAGGGCCCGTCGGACCGCTGGTCGGATGGCTGGTCGGACGGCTGCTCCGTGTCCGGCCGGATGTCGATCCGCCAGCCCGTCAGCCGGGCCGCGAGGCGGGCGTTCTGGCCCTCCTTGCCGATGGCCAGCGACAGCTGGTAGTCCGGGACGATCACACGGGCGGAGCGGGCCGCCAGGTCCACGACCTCCACCTTGGAGACGCGGGCCGGGGAGAGCGCGTTCGCCACCATCTCGGCCGGGTCGTCCGACCAGTCGACGATGTCGATCTTCTCTCCGTTCAGCTCGCCCATGACGTTGCGCACCCGGCCGCCCATGGGGCCGATGCAGGCGCCCTTGGCGTTCAGACCGGAACGGGTCGAGCGTACGGCGATCTTCGTGCGGTGGCCGGCCTCGCGGGCGATCGCGGAGATCTCGACGGAACCGTCGGCGATCTCGGGCACTTCCAGGGCGAAGAGCTTCTTCACCAGGTTGGGGTGCGTACGGGACAGCGTCACGGACGGGCCGCGCACGCCCTTGGCCACGCGGACGACGTAGGACCGCAGCCGCGCGCCGTGCGGGTAGGTCTCGCCCGGCACCTGCTCCTGCACCGGCAGGATGGCCTCCAGCTTGCCGATGTCGACCAGTACGTTCTTCGGGTCGCGGCCCTGCTGGACCACGCCGGTGACGATGTCGCCCTCCCGTCCGGCGTACTCGCCGAGCGTCGCGTCGTCCTCGGCGTCGCGCAGCCGCTGCAGGATGACCTGCTTGGCGGTGGTGGCGGCGATCCGGCCGAAGTCGGAGGGGGTGTCGTCGAACTCGCGGGCCGCCTGGCCCTCCTCGAGGTCGTCCGGGTCCTCCTTCGCCCACACGGTCACGTGTCCGGTGTCCCGGCTCAGCTCCACGCGCGCGTGGCGGCGGCTGCCGTCGGTGCGGTGGTAGGCGATGAGGAGGGCCGACTCGATCGCTTCGACCAGCAGGTCGAAGGAGATCTCCTTCTCCCGTACCAAGCCCCGCAGGGCGCTCATGTCGATGTCCACGGCTACGCCTCCTCCTCTTCCGTTGTGTCTTCCGTCGCGTCGGTGTTCTTGGGGTCCTTGCGGTTGAACTCGACCTGCACGCGTGCCTTGTCGATGTCACCGAAGGCGAGTCTGCGGGTGGTGGCCTTGCGGCCCTTGACGCCGGGAACCTCGAGGTCGAGACCGTCCTCGTCCACCGCGAGGATGCGGGCGGCCAGCTCGCCGCCCTCGTGCAGCTGGAAGCGGACCAGACGGCCCGTGGCGCGCACGTAGTGGCGGTGCTCGGACAGGGAGCGCTCCGCGCCCGGGGTACCGACTTCGAGGGTGTACTCCGCGTCGCCCATCGCGTCGCTCTCGTCGAGCGCCGCCGACAGCGCGCGGCTCACCTCGGCGATGCGGTCCAGGTCGGCGCCGGCGTCGGAGTCGACGACCACGCGCAGCACACGCCTGCGGCCGACGGAGTCCACCGCGATCTCCTCGAGGTCCAGTCCCTGGGAGGCGACGAGCGGCTCAAGCAGCTCTCGCAGCCTCTCGCTCTGGGGGGTGCTCATCCGGGTGACTCCTCGGCCGCGTGTGCTGTTGTGGGATGGGGCGCGTGTCTGGTCAAAGGGTATCGGGTCCCGGGGGGTGTTGCCGTCCACCCCTGCCCGGCGGTCTGGTCGGCGGTCCGATCGGCGGTGGCGGTGAGTGGTGGCGGCGGTGAGTGGTGGCGGGCAGTGGTGGTGGCAGGCAGTGGTGGTGGCGGTGAGTGGTGTCTGGCCAGGGCCCGGGTACCGTGATCATTCCTGTCCCTTCCGCTCCGCGTTCTTCCGTTTCGTGTTCCGTCCCGCGCTCTTCCGTTCCGTGTCGCGTCCGTTCTTCCGTTCCGTGTCCCTTCCGTACGAATCTGTCGAGGACGTCTGCCGTGTCGCTTCCCGTATCGCCGCGTTCGCCCTCCGGGCCGCGCAGAAGGAGCCTGCTCGCGTCCGCCGCCGGGGCCGCGCTGCTCGTCGGCTGTTCCGGCGGCTCGGATTCGGGGGGCACTGGTCCGTCGGCCGCCGACCGGGCACGCGCGCGTGCGGCGCGGGACAGTCAGGGGCTGGCGGAGCGGTACGCGGCGGTGATGGCCGCGTATCCGGGGCTGACGGAGCGGCTGCGGCCGCTGCGGCAGGAGGTCGTACGGCACGCTGAGGCATTCGGTGCGGTGCGGGGATCGGCGTCGGGTTCGCCGTCGGGTTCGGCATTGGTTTCGCCGTCGGGGTCAGCATCGGTTTCGCCGTCGGGTTCGGCATCGGTCTCCGCGCGTGCGGCCGGGCCCGGGGAGGGGTCCGGTGCGGTGCCGGGGTCCGAGAAGGGGGCCCTGGCCATGCTTGCCAAGGCCGAGCGGGAGCTGGCCGACCGGCGTGCCGGGGCGCTGCTGGAGGTGCCGGGGGAGCTGGCCCGGCTGCTGGCGTCGGTGGCGGCGGCCGGGGCCGGGCACGTGTATCTGCTGACGGCGGGCGAGACGACGGAGGGTGTCGGGTGAGCGAGGCGGACGACCGGGAACTGGACGCTCTCCAGGCGGCGCTGGCCGCTGAGCACGCGGCCGTGTACGGCTACGGCGTGGTCGGGGGGCGGATCGGCGAGGAGCGGCGCACGGAGGCGCGGACCGCGTACGACGCGCACCGGGCGCGGCGCGACGCGCTGACGCGGGCGGTGCGTGACCTGGGCGGGAAGCCGGTGGTCGCGGCGGCCGGGTACGCGCTGCCCTTCTCGGTGCCGGACGCGGCCGCGGCGGTGCGGCTGGCGGCGACGTTGGAGGACCGGGTGGCCGGTGTTTACTCCGACCTGGTGCGGGCGGCCGAGGACGGGCGTCGGGCGACGGCGGCCGAGGGGTTGCGGGAGGCGGCGGTCCGCGCGGTGCGCTGGCGGGGCGGGAGCGTAGCCTTCCCTGGGCTCGCCGAGCGGGCCGGTACGTCAGGGGGCCAGGAGGGTCGTCCTGCTCCGGAGGCCTCGGACGCCGCGTCTGCGCCGACGGCGACGGGCGACGCGGTGCCGAGTGACTCGGTGACGGGCGGCACGGCGACGGTTTCACCGACTGCGTAACGCGTACGGCTTTCCGTACGGGAAGGGAACGGCTCGCGCATGGCTTTCGAACCGCCCCGGCGTCTGGTCAGGGCGCTCGGCGAAGCGGCACCGGACGGTGACGACTGGCTGGCGAGGCTGCCGGAGATGGCGGAGCGGGCCGTGGCGCGGCGCGAGTTGGCGGTGGAGCGGGTGCAGGTGCCCGGTGGGCGCAGCAGCCTGGTGGTGCTGGTGCGGACGGCCGACGGGACGCCTGCGGTGCTGAAACTGGCCCCGCGCCGGGCGCGGCCGGAGAGCGAGCGGGCCGCGCTCGCGCACTGGGGTGGACTGGGCGCCGTGCAGTTGCGTGACGGGTGTGACGGGCGTGACGGGCACGGGGAGGGGGGCGACGAAGGGGTGCTGCTGTTGGAGCGGCTGCATCCGGACGTGTCGGTGCGGTCTCTGCCGGAGGCGAAGGCGTTGCTGGAGGCTGCGGGGACGCTGCGGCGGTTGTGGGTCGAGCCGCCTGCCTCGCATCCCTTCGAGACCGTGGCCGAGCGGACCGGGCGGCAGGCGGCGGCCATGCGGGCGGGCGCGGTGGCCGACGCCGAGGTGGCGCCGCTGGTGGACGCGGCGCTCGACGCGCGGGAGGAGCTGCTGGCCGCGCCGCCGGAGCGGCGGCTCCTGCACGGGACGTTTCGGCAGAGCAAGGTACTCGCCGGGGACCGGATGCCGTGGCTGGCGGTGGGGCCGGACCCGGTGGTCGGTGAGACCGCCTTCGACCTGGCGCGGCTGGTGCGGGACCGGGTGGAGGACCTCATCGCCCAGCCGTCGGGTGCGTCGACGACTCGGCGGCGGGTGAAGCGGCTGGCGGAGTCGCTGGAAGTCGACCAGGAACGGCTGCGGGGCTGGACCCTGTTCCGTGCCGTCGAGTCGGGGGTGCGGGCTCGGCGGGTGGGGCGGGAGAAGGACGCGGAGCTGCTGCTGGAGTTCGCCGGCTGGCTGTGAGCCGTTGCCTCCGGCGGTGGGCGGCCTGGGGTGCGGTGACGCGTCCGCGGTGGGGGTGCGGGTGGGTGGTTTGCGGGATGCCTGCGGCGCCTGTGCGGGTTCGGTGGGGGTGCGCGTATCGCCTTGGGTTTCGTTGTGGGTCGGGCCGCGCCGGGGGGTGTCCGTCCTCGGAACGGCGCGGAATCGGTCGGCCGCAGATGTGCTCTGCGTTGACGCGCCAACCGCTGCGGGCGAACACCCCCCGACACGTCCCTTCCCGCCGTACGCGTCCGCGCCTACCCGCCCACGGCCGGTGACCCCTTCCCTGCCATACGCGCCTGACCCGTGACATGCCCTGGCCGCCCACGGCGCCCCCTCAGCTGCGGGCCGCCGCGCCGTGCCGCCCCAGCTGCGGGCAATCGTGCCGCTGGGGCGGCACGGGTGGGCGCTGCGGCGCCCCGTAAGCGCCGGGCTGCGCGACCCACCCCCGGCCCGCACCCGCGCCGGGTGCCGCGCCGTCACTGGGTGAGGCGGGCGACGGCCTCCTCGGTCGGGAGTTCCTCTCGGGTGCCGGTGCGGCGGTCCTTCAGTTCTACTACGCCCTCGGCCGCGCGGCGCCCGGCGACCAGGATCTGGGGTACGCCGATGAGTTCCGAGTCGGTGAACTTCACGCCCGGCGAGACCCCGGCGCGGTCGTCCACCAGGACGCGGACGCCGGCGGCGGCCAGCTTCTCGGAGACCTCGAGGGCCAGTTCGGTCTGGAGGGCCTTGCCCGCGGCGACGACGTGGACGTCGGCCGGGGCGACCTCCTTGGACCAGACGAGGCCCTTGTCGTCGGCGTGCTGTTCGGCGAGGGCCGCCACGGCGCGGGAGACGCCGATGCCGTAGGAGCCCATCGTCACGCGGGCCGGCTTGCCGTTCTGGCCGAGGACGTCGAGCTTGAGGGCGTCGGTGTACTTGCGGCCCAGCTGGAAGATGTGGCCGATCTCGATGGCGCGGTCCAGCTTCAGACCGGTGCCGCAGTTCGGGCAGGGGTCGCCCTCGCGTACGACCACGACGTCGGCGTAGGTGTCGACCTCGAAGTCGCGGCCCGCCACGACGTTCCTGGCGTGGGTGTGCTCCTTGTTGGCGCCCGTGATCCAGGCGGTGCCCGGGGCCACGCGCGGGTCGGCGATGTACTTCACCTTGTCGCCCAGGCCCTGTGGGCCGACGTAGCCGCGGACCAGGTCGGGGCGGCCGACGAAGTCCTCCGCGGTGACCAGTTCGACCGCGGCCGGGGCGAAGTGGGCCTCGACCTTGTCCAGGTCGACCTCGCGGTCGCCGGGGACGCCCACGGCGACGATCTCGCCGTCGACCTTGACGAGGAGGTTCTTGAGGGTGGCGGAGGCCGGGACGCCGAGGGAGGCGGCCAGGGTCTCGATGGTGGGGGTGTCGGGGGTCGGGATGTCCTCCGCCGCGGGGGTGTTCGTGGCGTCCACGGGCGTGAGGACGTGGGTGACCGCCTCCGTGTTGGCGGCGAAGTCGCAGTTCGGGCAGTCGGCGAAGGTGTCCTCGCCGGCCTCGGCGGGGGCCAGGAACTCCTCGGACTTCGAGCCGCCCATCGCGCCGGCCGTGGCCGCGCAGATGCGGTAGTCCAGGCCGAGGCGTTCGAAGATGCGCTGGTAGGCGGCGCGGTGCAGGGCGTAGGACTCGGCGAGGCCCTCGTCGGCGACGTCGAAGGAGTAGGAGTCCTTCATCAGGAACTCGCGGCCGCGCAGGATGCCGGCCCGGGGGCGGGCCTCGTCGCGGTACTTGTTCTGGATCTGGTAGAGGATGACCGGCAGGTCCTTGTAGGACGATGCCTGGTCCTTCACCAGGAGGGTGAAGATCTCCTCGTGGGTGGGGCCGAGGAGGTAGTCGCCGCCCTTGCGGTCCTGGAGGCGGAAGAGTTCGGGGCCGTACTCCTCCCAGCGGCCGGTGGCCTCGTACGGCTCGCGCGGCAGCAGGGCGGGGAGCTGGACCTCCTGGGCGCCGATGGCGTCCATCTCCTCGCGGACGATGCGCTCGATGTTGCCGAGGACCTTCTTGCCGAGCGGCAGCCAGCTCCACAGGCCGGCGGCGGTGCGGCGCACGTAGCCGGCGCGGACCAGCAGCTTGTGGCTGAGGACCTCGGCGTCCGCCGGGTCGTCGCGCAGCGTCTTCGCCATCAACTTCGACATGCGCTGGACCGGTGCGTTGGCCATGGTTCTCGTGTCTCCTGCTGCGTAAGGGTGGTGCTAGGAGGTTAGCCGGGCGGTCCGGTGGGGTGGAAATCGGTTATCGGCGGCGCAGCGGGAGGGGGGCGCCCATCACCGCGTACGGCTTGGGGGCGCTGGGGAAGAGGACCTGGCGGGCGAGGTCCTGGTAGCCGAGGGAGCGGTAGAGGGCGCGGGCGGGGCTCTCGGTGTCGATCGCGGAGAGGATCGAGCGGGGCTGCGTGGCGGTGTCGGTGATCGTGGTGATCAGGGCTCGGCCGGCGCCGCGGTTCTGGTGAGCGGGGTGGACGTGGAGTTCGGTGATGACGAAGGAGTCGTCGAGCCAGCCGTCGGTGTCCTGGGCGCGGAGGTAGGGCTCGACGACGGTGGACCACCAGTGGGCGCGGTCGTTGGGCATGCCGTAGACGAAGCCGACGAGGCGGCCGCGGTCGGTGGCGCCGAGGGCTCTGGCGCCGGACTGGTTCATGTGGCGCAGGACGATCTGACGGCGGACGGCCACCTCGTCGGGGCCGAGGCCGAAGGCGGCGGCTTGGACGGCGAGGGCCTCGTCCACGTGCGCGGAGAGGTCCAGTGGGCCGATCACTAGGTCCATGGCGGGGAGCCTACAGTCCTGCCCCAGGGGTCAGAACAGCACGCTCATGAACGCGCCGACCTCCTGGAAGCCCACCCTCAGGTACGTCCGTCGCGCCGCCGTGTTGAAGTCGTTGACGTACAGGCTCGCCACCGGGGCGACGTCGGCGAGGGCGTAGCGCAGGACCGCCGCCATGCCGGGGGCCGCAAGGCCCTTGCCGCGGTACTCGGGGGCCACCCACACGCCCTGGATCTGGCAGGCGCGGTCGGTGGCGGCGCCGATCTCGGCCTTGAAGACGACCTTGCCGTCCGCGTCGAAGCGGGCGAAGGAGCGGCCGGAGCCGACGAGTTCGGCGACCCGGGCCTGGTAGAGCAGGCCTCCGTCGCCGGCCATCGGGGAGATGCCGACCTCTTCGGTGAACATCGCCACGCACGCGGGCATGATCCGCTCGGTCTCGTCCTTGCGGACGCGGCGGACGTACGGGTCGGGGGCGATGTCGGCGGGGAGGCGGTCGGTGACCATGAGGGGCTGGTGGGCGCGGACCTCGCGGGCGGGGCCCCAGCCCGGTTCGAGCAGGCGCCACAGCTGGGCGGTCGGGTCGGCGGGGCCGACGATCGAGGAGCAGCGGCGGCCGGCCCGGCGGGCGCGGTCGGCGAAGGCGCGGACGGCGCGGGGGGTGGCGCAGATGGGGACGAGGTTGGCTCCGGCGTAGCACAGGGACGTGAGCATGCCGTGCTCGTACCAGCCCCACATCTCGCCGCCGAGGCGCCACGGGTCGAGGCCGGCGATGCGGACGCGGGCGGTCACGAAGGCGTTCGCGACCGGCTCGCGGTCGAGGACGGCGAGCGCGGCGTCCAGGTCGCTCGGTTCGAGCACGCGGGAGGTGGTCTGCGTCAACACGTGCGGGGGCCTCACCCTGAGATCTGCTGGTTCCCGCACTGTACCTGCCGTGCATATGCCGCGCCGCCCTCAGGGCGACGCGGCAGGAACGGGAGGGTCAGCCCGCGACGGAGACCGAGGGCTCGCCGGAGGCGGTGCCGTCCTTCTCCATCTGCTCGGCGATCTTCATGGCCTCGTCGATGAGGGTCTCCACGATCTTGGACTCGGGGACGGTCTTGATGACCTCGCCCTTGACGAAGATCTGTCCCTTGCCGTTGCCGGAGGCGACGCCGAGGTCGGCCTCGCGGGCCTCGCCGGGGCCGTTGACGACGCAGCCCATGACGGCGACGCGCAGGGGGACCTCCATGCCTTCGAGGCCGGCGGTGACCTCTTCGGCCAGCTTGTACACGTCGACCTGGGCGCGGCCGCAGGACGGGCAGGAGACGATCTCCAGGCCGCGCTGGCGCAGGTTCAGGGATTCCAGGATCTGGATGCCGACCTTGATCTCCTCGACCGGCGGGGCCGAGAGGGAGACCCGGATGGTGTCGCCGATGCCCTGGGAGAGCAGGGCGCCGAAGGCGACGGCCGACTTGATGGTGCCCTGGAAGGCGGGGCCCGCCTCGGTGACGCCGAGGTGGAGGGGGTAGTCGCACTGGGCGGCGAGCTGACGGTAGGCCTCGACCATGACGACCGGGTCGTTGTGCTTGACCGAGATCTTGATGTCGCGGAAGTCGTACTCCTCGAAGAGGGACGCCTCCCAGAGGGCGGACTCGGCGAGGGCCTCGGGGGTCGCCCTGCCGTACTTCTGGAGCAGGCGGCGGTCGAGGGAACCGGCGTTGACGCCGATGCGGATCGGGGTGCCGTGGTCCTTGGCGGCCTTGGCGATCTCCTTGACCTTGTCGTCGAACTGCTTGATGTTGCCCGGGTTCACCCGGACCGCGGCGCAGCCCGCCTCGATCGCGGCGAAGACGTACTTGGGCTGGAAGTGGATGTCCGCGATCACCGGGATCTGCGACTTCCGCGCGATCACGGGCAGCGCGTCCGCGTCGTCCTGGGTGGGGCAGGCGACGCGGACGATCTGGCAGCCCGACGCGGTCAGCTCGGCGATCTGCTGGAGGGTGGCGCCGATGTCGGAGGTGCGGGTCGTGGTCATGGACTGCACCGACACGGGGGCGTCGCCGCCCACCGCGACGGGGCCGACCTGGATCTGCCGGCTCCTGCGGCGCTGAGCGAGCCTGGTCGGAACGTCCGGCATGCCGAGAGAAATCGCAGTCATCTGCTGTGCAACCCCAAGTCGTGGATCAAGGTCCGGCCCCGTTCAGCGGCGGGCTCCGGCATTCGAGATTACGGCACGGACATGAACGCCCGGCACACGGCGTACGGGAGATGCACCCTTTGGCGGCCATCTGCCGTATGACGGGCTTGAAGCCCGACCCGGAGGGACATGCTCTCCGGATCGGGCTTCTCATCGGATCGTCCGGCCGCGAGGCGGGTGGTGCGGACGGGGCGTGCGTCAGGTGATGCGGACCGGGTTGACGACGTCCGCCACCAGGACGAGCAGTGTGAAGCAGACGAAGATGCCCGCCACCACGTAGGCCACCGGCATCAGCTTCGCCACGTCGAAGGGGCCCGGGTCCGGCCTGCGCAGCACCCTGGCCGCGGCCCTGCGCACCGATTCCCACAGCGCGCCCGCGATGTGGCCGCCGTCGAGCGGCAGCAGCGGAAGCATGTTGAACAGGAACAGGGAGAGGTTGAAGCCGGCCACGAGCATCACGAACATGGCGAGCTGCTGGGTGGGCGGGATGTCCAGGGTGGCGATCTCACCGCCGACGCGGGCCGCGCCGACGACGCCCATCGGGGAGTCCTCCTCCCGGGTTCCGTCGCCGAAGGCGGCGTCCCACAGGGCCGGGATCTTGGAGGGCAGCGCGGCGAGGTTGTCGACGGCGTCGCCGAGCCGGTCGCCCATCCACGTCACGGACTCGCCGAAGTCCTGCTTCACGACGCCGGTGGCGGCGCTGAAGCCGAGGAAGCCGGCGCTGACGTACTCGCCCTGGACGATCTGTCCGTGCGAGTCCTTCTTGGCGACCTTGTTGGTGGCGATGGTCGCGTCGAGGGTCATCTCCTTGCCGTCGCGCTCCACGACGACCGGCACGTCCTCGCCGGGGTTGGCGCGGATCAGGTCGGACAGCTTGTCCCAGTCGTCGGTCCGTACACCGTCGAAGGCGAGGATCTTGTCGCCGGCCCGCAGCCCCGCCGCCGCGGCCGGGGAGGCCGGGTCGGACTTGGTGCAGTCGTCGCGGTTCTCGCTCTGCGAGATGACGCACTGGGAGACGGAGCTGACGGTGGTGGTCTGCTGCGAGATGCCGAAGCCCATCAGGACGGTGAGGAAGAGCACCACCGCGAGGATGAGGTTCATGAACGGGCCGGCGAACATGACGATGACGCGTTTCCACGGCTTGCGCGTGTAGAAGAGGCGTTTCTCGTCACCCGGCTGCAGCTCCTCGAAGGCGGCCGAGCGGGCGTCCTCGATCATGCCGCGCCAGGGCGAGGTGGAGCGGGCCTCCAGGCGGCCGTCGGCGCCGGGCGGGAACATGCCGATCATGCGGATGTAGCCGCCGAACGGGATGGCCTTGACCCCGTACTCGGTGTCGCCCTTCTGCTTCGAGAAGAGCGTCGGTCCGAAGCCCACCATGTACTGCGGCACGCGGATGCCGAACATCTTGGCCGTGGAGAGGTGCCCCAGTTCGTGCCAGGCGATGGAGAACAGCAGGCCGACGGCGAAGAGGACTATGCCGAGGATGAACATCAGGGTCGTCATGCACGGGCCTCCGCCGTCTGTGCCGCCAGTTGCCGGGCCCGGGCACGCGCCCAGGTCTCCGCTTCGAGGACGTCCGCGACGGTGAGCGAGGTTCCCGTTCGGGGCGTGCCGTGCTCCTCGACCACCCTCGTGACGGTCTCCATGATCCCGAGGAACGGCAGTGCGCCGGAGCGGAACGCCTCGACGCACTCCTCGTTGGCGGCATTGAACACCGCCGGGGCCGTCCCCGCGAGCTGTCCGACGTGCCGGGCCAGGTTCACCGAGGGGAAGGCCTCGTTGTCCAGGGGGAAGAACTCCCAGGCCGACGCCTTGCTCCAGTCGAAGGCGGGGGCCGCGTCGGGGACGCGTTCGGGCCAGCCGAGGCCGACGGCGATGGGCCCGCCCATGTCGGGGGGCGTGGCGTGCGCCAGTGTCGATCCGTCCGTGTACTCAACCATCGAGTGGACATACGACTGCGGGTGCACGACCACCTCAATGCGGTCGAAGGGAATGTCGTAGAGCAGGTGCGCCTCGATCACCTCCAGGCCCTTGTTCACCAGGGTGGCGGAGTTGATCGTGATCACCGGGCCCATGGCCCATGTGGGGTGGGCGAGGGCGTCGTCGACGGTGACGGCCGCCAGCTCGTCCTTGGTACGGCCCCGGAACGGGCCGCCGGAGGCGGTGACCACCAGCTTGCGGACGTCGGCGCGGGTGCCGGCGGCCAGCGCCTGGAAGAGGGCGGCGTGCTCGGAGTCGACCGGGATGATCTGGCCGGGCTTGGCCAGCGCCTTGACCAGCGGGCCGCCGACGATGAGCGACTCCTTGTTGGCGAGCGCGAGGGTGCGGCCCGCCTCCAGGGCGGCGAGGGTCGGGGCGAGGCCGATGGAGCCGGTGATGCCGTTGAGCACGGTGTGGCAGTCCGAGGCGGCGAGCCGGGCGGCCGCCTCCGGTCCGGCGAGGATCTCCGGCAGGCGTTCCCCGGCCCCGTACTGGGCGGTGAGTGCCTCCCGCAGTGCCGGTACGACGTCCTCGCGGGCGACGGCGACGGTCCGCGCCCTCAGCCGGTACGCCTGCTCGGCGAGGAGGGCGACCCGGCCGCCGTTGGCGGACAGGCCGGTGACCCGGAAGCGGTCCGGGTTGCGCAGTACGAGGTCGATGGCCTGGGTGCCGATCGAGCCGGTGGACCCGAGGATCACCACGTCCTTCGGGCCGTCGCCCGCCACCGGGTCGTGGACGAGGTGGGGGTCGGCGAGTGGGGCTGGACTGTCGCTCATCCCCCCATTGTGTCCGCAACGGCCCTCCGGGAGGACAGCGCGTCCCTCGGTCGGGTGCCGTACGGGGACAACGGCCACCGCCGAGCCGGTTCTCCGCCCCGGCCCCCTGCCCCGTGCCCCGGCGCCGCACGGACGGCGCCGGGGCACGGGCGTCAGCCGATGGCGCGGCGGACGTTCTCCCGCCGGGCCGGTCCCGGCGTGACGTCCGCGATCCAGGGGCCGTCGTCGGACGGGTCGACGACGCCCTGCTCCAGCCACTCGTAGGCGCCGCCCAGCACGCCCTTGACGACCTTGCGGTCGACGCCGTCGGTGTTGGTCCACAGGCGGCCGAAGAGTTCCTCGACCCGGATGCGGGACTGCCGGCAGAAGGCGTCGGCCAGCTGGTAGGCCTCGCGGCCGTGGTCGCCCCTGGCGCGCAGGTGCTCGGCGCGGACGCAGGCGGCGCTCATCGCGAACAGCTCCGCGCCGATGTCGACGACGCGGCCGAGGAAGCCCTGCTTGGTCTCCATCCGGCCCTGCCAGCGGGACATGGCGTAGAAGGTGGAGCGGGCGAGCTTGCGGGCGGTGCGTTCGACGTGGCGCAGGTGGCCGGAGAGATCCGGATGGCCGGACGGGTGGAAGTCGGCGTACGAGCGCGGTAGTTGGCCGGGTCCTGCGACGAGCTTCGGCAGCCACCTGGCGTAGAACACACCGGCCTGCGCGCCCGCCTTCGCCTTGTCGGACAGGGTCTTGTCGGGGTCGATCAGGTCCCCGGCGACCGAGAGGTGGGCGTCGACGGCCTCACGCGCGATCAGCAGGTGCATGATCTCGGTGGAGCCCTCGAAGATGCGGTTGATCCGCAGGTCGCGCAGGAGCTGTTCGGCGGGGACCGCGCGCTCGCCGCGGGCTTCCAGGGAGGCCGCGGTCTCGAAGCCCCGGCCGCCGCGGATCTGGACCAGCTCGTCGGCCATCAGGCAGGCCATCTCCGAGCCGTAGAGCTTGGCGAGGGCGGCCTCGATGCGGATGTCGTTGCGGTCCTCGTCGGCCATCTGGGACGAGAGGTCCAGGACCGCTTCGAGCGCGAAGGTCGTCGCCGCGATGAAGGAGATCTTGGAGCCGACGGCCTCGTGCAGCGCGACCGGTTTGCCCCACTGCTCGCGCACCGCCGACCACTCTCGGGCGATCTTCAGGCACCACTTGCCGGCGCCGACGCACATCGCGGGGAGCGAGAGGCGGCCGGTGTTCAGGGTGGTCAGGGCGATCTTTAGGCCGGCGCCCTCGGGGCCGATGCGGTTCGCGGCCGGGACGCGCACCCGGTGGAAGCGGGTGACGCCGTTCTCCAGGCCGCGCAGGCCCATGAAGGCGTTGCGGTTCTCGACCGTGATGCCCTCGGAGGCGGCCTCCACGACGAACGCGGTGATCCCGCCCCTGCCGCCTTCGCCGCTCTCACCGCTCTCGGGCTTCGGGACGCGGGCCATGACGACGAGCAGGTCGGCGACGACTCCGTTGGTGGTCCACAGCTTGACGCCGTCGAGGACGTAGTCGTCGCCGTCCCGGACGGCGGTGGTGGCCAGGCGCGCCGGGTCGGACCCGACGTCCGGCTCGGTCAGCAGGAACGCCGAGATGTCGGTGCGGGCGCAGCGCGGCAGGAACGTGTCCTTCTGCTCCTGGGTGCCGAACATCTTCAGCGGCTGGGGCACTCCGATCGACTGGTGGGCGGAGAGCAGTGCGCCGACCGCCGGGTTCGCCGATCCCACCAGGGCGAGGGCCTTGTTGTAGTAGACCTGGGTGAGGCCCAGCCCGCCGTACCTGGTGTCGATCTTCATGCCGAGGGCGCCCAGCTCCTTGAGCCCGGTGATCACCTCGTCGGGGATCCGTGCGTCGCGTTCGATCACGGTCCCGTCGATCTTCGTCTCGCAGAAGTCGCGGAGCTTGGCGAGGAACTCCTCGCCGCGCTGGACGTCCTCGTCGGCGGGGAGCGGGTGGGGGTGGAGGAGGTCGAGGCGGAAGCGGCCGAGGAACAGCTCCTTGGCGAAGCTGGGCTTGCGCCAGTCCTGTTCGCGGGCCGCCTCGGCGACCTGACGGGCCTCACGTTCGGTGACGGTGGGTCGGGAGGAGGAGGTTGGGGCGGACATGAGGCTCACCTCGCCGCGAATCGGCATCGGGGGAAGGTACGGTCCACAGCGGTCGCGGCGACTGGTTCCGCGCGAACTTGCGGGCGTACGTTACTAGTCGGTGCTACCCGTTCGTATGTACCCGATCCCGGGCGAACCCACCACCCTTCGTGCGACCGTTCGGCCGATACCGGAGCCGGGCGGAGGGAGCCTGGGAGGAAGCAAGGAGGCGGCAGGGAAGAGACGGCAGTTGAAGCGGGAGTTGAAGCGGCGGTTGAAGCAGCCATTGAAGCGCTTCGACGATTGCTGGACACTCGCCCTCGCTGGAGCTACTCTCGACGTCTCTCACCCGCCATGATCTACTCCGAAGGCGCTGTCGAAGCGCTTCGTGAAGCTTGGAGAACCGGATGGTCACCCTCGCCGAGGTCGCCCAGCACGCCGGAGTCTCGGCGAGCACGGTGAGTTACGTCCTCAGCGGCAAGCGGTCCATCTCCGCCACCACCCGGCAACGGGTCGAGGAGAGCATCCGCAAGCTCGGTTACCACCCGAACGCCGGCGCCCGCGCCCTGGCGAGCAGCAGATCGAACATCATCGCGCTCATGGTCCCGCTGCGCACGGACATGTATGTGCCGGTGATGATGGAGATCGCCGTCGCGGTGGCCTCGGCCGCCCGCGCGTACGGGTACGACATCCTGCTGCTCACCGGCGAGGAGGGCCCCGACGCCGTGCGCCGGGTCACCGGCAGCGGGCTCGCCGACGCGATGATCCTGATGGACGTCGAACTCGACGACGAGCGGCTGCCCCTGCTGCGAGGCACCCACCAGCCGTCCGTCCTGATCGGCCTCCCCGCCGACACCGAGGGACTGACCTGCGTCGATCTCGACTTCCGGGCCACCGGCGCGCTGTGCGTGGAGCACCTGGCCGAGCTGGGACACCGCGACATCGCCGTCATCGGCGAGGCCCCGGCGGTCTACGAACGGCACACCGGCTTCGCCGAGCGCACCCTCGACGGGCTGCGTACCCGCGCCCGCGAGCTGGACCTGCGGCTGCTGCACCGGCCGTGCGAGGCCGGGTACGACGCGGTGGCCGCGACCCTCGCGCGCGTCTTCGACGAGCGCCCGGACACCACGGGGTTCGTCGTGCAGAACGAGTCGGCCCTGGAGCCGCTGCTCGCCCTGCTGCGCCGGTGGGGGCGGGCCGTGCCGGAGGACGTGTCGGTGGTCGCGGTCTGCCCCGAGCAGGTCGCCACCCAGGCCTCGGTGCGGCTGACCTCGGTCGCCCTGCCCGCGCAGGAGATGGGGCGGCGGGCCGTGGAGCACCTGGTCGCCAAGCTCGACGGACGCGGGAGCGACGAGGTCGTGCTGCTCGCTCCGGAACTCACCGTCCGGGCCAGCTCGGGACCGGCGCCCGCCCGGCCGTAGCAGCTGCGGTCGCAGTACGATCCCTGCTTGCCCCCTCCCCCTCGCACACGCCCGGCGGCCACCGGTCCGGCGCCGGGCGCCACCGGACAAGGCAGGGACGATGACTTCGCAGACCAATCCCGTCGACCACGAACTCGTCGCGGCCGCGGCGCACGTGGCCCGCACCCGGTGCCGGGGCGACAACCACACCGTGGCGGCCGCGGCCCGCGCCCGGGACGGCCGGATCGTCACGGCGGTCAACGCCTACCACTTCACCGGCGGCCCCTGCGCCGAACTGGTCGTCATCGGCACCGCGGCGGCCCGGGGCGCGTACGACCTGGTGACGGTCGTGGCCGTCGGCGACCGCGAGCGAGGGGTCGTCCCGCCCTGCGGCCGGTGCCGTCAGGTGCTGCTCGACTACTTTCCCGGGCTCGAGGTGATCGTCGGCGACGGGGAAGGTGTCCGTTCCGTCCCCGTCGCCGAGCTGCTCCCCGCGACGTACGTCTGGGCCGAGCACCAGCTCGACGCCGAGTGAGCCGAGCCCCGGTGCGTCAGAGGGCGAGGCCGGTGAGGACCAGCACGCGCTCGTAGGTGTAGTCGTCCATCGCGAACTTCACGCCCTCCCGACCGACGCCGGACTGCTTGGCACCGCCGTACGGCATCTGGTCGGCGCGGTAGGAGGGGACGTCGCCGACGACGACGCCGCCGACCTCCAGGGCGCGGTGGGCGCGGAAGGCGGCCTGGAGGTCGTGGGTGAACACGCCTGCCTGGAGCCCGTACTTGGAGTCGTTGACGGCGGCGAACGCCTCGGCCTCGCCGTTCACCTTCTGCACGCTGAGGACGGGTCCGAAGACCTCCTCGCGGGCGAGGGTGGTGTCGGCGGGAAGGCCGGTGAGGACGGTCGGTGCGTAGGAGGCGCCGTCGCGCTTGCCGCCGGTCAGGAGCTGCGCGCCCGCGGTGACGGCCTCCTCGACCCAGGATTCCACGCGCTGTGCGGCGGCCTCGCTGACCAGCGGGCCCACGTCCGTGGCGTCGTCGTCGGGGTCGCCGGTGACCTGGGCCTCGACCGCGGCGACGATGCGGGGCAGCAGGCGGTCGTGGACGGCGGCGTCGACGATCACGCGCTGCACGGAGATGCAGGACTGGCCGCCCTGGTAGTTGGAGAAGGTCGCGATGCGCGCGGCGGCCCGGTCCAGGTCCTCGTCGCTCGCCCAGTCGGCGAGCACGACGGCCGCGCCGTTGCCGCCCAGCTCCAGCGTGCAGTGCTTGCGGGGCACCGAGTCCATGATCGCGTAACCGACCGCCTCGGAGCCGGTGAAGGAGATGACCGGGAGGCGGTCGTCCTGGACGAGGGCCGGCATGCGGTCGTTGGGTACCGGCAGGATGCTCCAGGAGCCGGCCGGCAGCTCGGTCTCGGCGAGCAGTTCGCCGAGGATCAGGCCCGACAGCGGGGTGGCGGGGGCCGGCTTGAGGATGATGGGCGCACCGGCGGCGATCGCGGGGGCGATCTTGTGGGCGCACAGGTTGAGGGGGAAGTTGAAGGGCGCGATGCCCAGGACCACGCCCTTGGGGAAGCGCCGGGTGAGGGCGAGGCGGCCCTGACCGCCGGCGTCGGTGTCCAGGCGCTGGGCCTCGCCGCCGTTGAAGCGGCGGGCCTCCTCGGCGGCGAAGCGGAAGACGGAGACCGCGCGGCCGACCTCGCCGCGGGCCCACTTGACCGGCTTGCCGTTCTCGGCGGAGATCAGGCGGGCGATCTCCTCGGCACGGTCGCCCAGGCGGCGGGCGACGTGGTCCAGAGCCGCGGCGCGTACGTGGGCGGGGGTGGCGGCGAAGTCCTCGCGGACGGCGTAGGCGGTGGCGACGGCCTCTTCGACCTGTGCGTCGGTCGGGAGGCTCACCGTGCCGACGTGGCTGCCGTCCCACGGGGAGGTGACGTCGAGAGTGGCCTCGCCGGTGGCTTGGCGGCCGGCGAGCCAGAAGGCGTGGGTGGAGGTCATCTCGGGTTCCGGCCCTTCCGCGGTGGGGTGGTGGTGTGTGGATCGGGGGGGTGCGGG
>NZ_JACBYP010000126.1 GCF_018982965.1 Streptomyces mayonensis
CCCCGGGGCCCCCCCGGGCGCGGGCCGCCCGGCCCCCCCCCCCCCCGGCCCCCGGGGGGGGGGGGGGGGGTGGGGCGCCCCCCTCCCCGGCCTGAACCCCACGGCCCCCCCCCGCCCCCGTCTCCGCACCAGGGCGGAGGCCACCCCCGCCCTGCCGCCACCGGGGGGGGACGCGCGGGACGGTCCGAGTCAGGAGTGGCCGTCGTGTCGGCGGGTACGCTCCGTGGGCATGAAGCTGGCGTTCTCCACTCTCGGTGTTCCCGGACTGCCCCTGACCGACGTGCTGGGGCTCGCCACCACGTACGGCTATCACGGCGTCGAACTGCGCGCCCACCCGGAGGAGCCGGTGCATCCGGGTCTCACCCCGGACGAACGGGCCGCGGTCGCCGAGCAGTTCAGGCTGGCGGGTGTCGAGGTACTGGGTGTGGCGGGGTACGCGCGGGTCGCCGCGCCCGGTGACGACGAACCGGTGCTCGCCGAGGTGCGCGGCCTGCTCGACCTGGCCCGCAACCTGGGAGCCCCGTACGTCCGGGTCTTCCCGGGCGGCGGCACCGGGCAGGAGGCCGAGGAGGCCGACGCCACGGCTGCCCGGCGGCTGGGCACCGCCGCCGAGTACGCCGCCGAGCGCGGCGTGACCGTCCTGCTGGAAACCCACGACTCCCACCGCACCGGCGCGGACGCGATGCGCGTGCTCGGGCCGGTCGGGCACCTCCGGGTGGGCGCCCTGTGGGACGTGATGCACACCTGGCTGGGCGGCGAGCAGCCCTCCGACTCGTACGCCGCGCTCTCCCCGCACCTTGGCTACGTGCAGGTCAAGGACATCGCCTCCGCCGACGACACCACCCCGCTGCCGCTGGGCGCGGGGGTGCTGCCGCTGACCGAGGTGGTGGACGTGCTGTCGCGGCACGGCTGGGACGGCTGGCTGTGCTGGGAGTACGAGAAGCGGTGGTACGAGTCGGCCGCCCCGCTGCCGGAGCTGCTGGGCGCGGGGCGCGAACACCTCTCCCGGCTGCTCAGCGACGCGGCGTGAGTACGGGGCTCCCGAGGGGGAACGGCGGGCGGGGCCGCACCCGTGAGGTCAGTGGGGCGGGCGGACCGGTTCCGTGGGTGAGGCGTGCGGTGCCCTCCAGCTGGCGAGGAGTCTGAGGCGGTCCTCGGTGGGGGTGCCCGGCTCCGCGGTGTAGACGATGAGGTCGTGGACGGCCCGCCCTGGCAGGGGCAGGTCCAGGTGGCGGAAGGTCATCTCCAGCCGGCCGGCCTCGGGATGGTCCAGCCGCTTGGTGCCCTCGTGCCGGAGCCGGACGTCATGACTGGCCCACATGGTGCGGAAGTCTGAGCTGAGCGTGGACAGTTCGCCGACGAGCTCGCGCAGCGGCCGGTCGTGGGGTTCACGTCCGGCTTCGGCACGGAGCACCGCGACCGTCGCCCTCGCGCCGTCCTCCCAGTCGGCGAAGAAGTCGCGGGAGCCGGGGTCGAGGAAGAAGTAGCGGGCGAAGTTGGCGCAGCCCCGGTCGCTGGTGGTGCCGCTGTCGAACATCGGTGAGTACAGGGCCCTGCACAGCACGTTGCTCGCGACGATGTCCAGCCGGCCGCTGCGTACGAAGGCGGGGGCCATGGTCATGGAGTCCACCATCCACTGGACGGAGGGCGGGATCCCGACGTCCTTGCGGCGGTGCGGCCTGCGGCGGGCGGGGCGGGCCGCTCTGGCCAGATCGAACAGGTAGGCACGCTCGTCCTCGTTGAGGAGCAGTGCCCGCGCGACCGCTTCCAGCACCTCCTCGGAGACACCGCCGATGTGGCCCTTCTCCAGCCGTGTGTACCACTCGGTGCTCACGCCGGCGAGGGCCGCGACCTCCTCGCGCCGCAGTCCGGGAACCCGTCGGCGTCGGCCGGTGGGCAGTCCGACCCGCTCCGGGGCGATCTTCGCGCGCCGGCTGACGAGGAAGTCGCGGATCTCCGCACGGTGGTCCGGGTGATCACCGGTGGGGTTCGCGGGCGGAGATTCCATTCGTCCACGGTACCCAGGAGGTCCGGGCGACAGGGAGGTCGCGTTCGTACCCCCCATGAACGCGACCTTGTCCGCCTTCCACGGGCCCGGTTTCGTGGGGTTCGGCGGACTCGACCGGCACCCTTCGCCTTCATCGGGGCGGCCGTCCGCCCTCGCCGACTCCCCCCGTCCTCGCCGACTCCCCCCCACCCCGCACCCACACCTCAGGAGTACGACCATGACCAGGCCCACTGCCGCCAAGACCGTACTGATCACCGGCGCCACCAGCGGTATCGGCGCCCACACCGCGCGGTTGCTCCTCGACCGCGGCCACCGGGTGGCCGTCACCGGCCGCGACGAGGGCAGGCTGAAGGCGTTCCTCGACGAGGCGGGCCACCCCGACCGGCTCCTCGGCCTGATCGCGGACGCGGCGGACTGGGACGCCACCGAGTCGGCCGTGACCCGCACCGTGGCGCACTTCGGTGCCCTCGACGCGGCGGTCGCCAACGCCGGATTCATGTCCGGGGACTCCATCGGAGCCGGCGACCCGACCCGGTGGTCGCCCATGGTCCTCACCAACGTCCTCGGCCCCGCCCTGCTGGCCCACGCCACCCTGCCCCACCTCGAGACGACGGGCGGACGGCTGGTGCTCATCGGCAGCGTCGCCGGGCTGAAGAACTCCCCCGCCAATCTGTACTCGGCCACCAAGTGGGCCACCACCGGACTCGCCGAGAACCTGCGCCTGCACGCCACGACCCGGGGCATCGGGGTCACTCTCGTCAACCCCGGCATGATCGACACCCCGTTCTGGCAAGGCGCCGACGTTCCCCCCTTCGCCCTGCCTCCCCAGCCCGTCGCCGAGGCCGTCTGCTTCGCCCTCGGCCAACCGGCGGGTGTCGACCTCAACACGCTGACCGTGCGCCCCCTGGGCCAGCCCGCCTGACCACGCCAGGTTGCCCCACCACGCCGGGAGGCACCCGGAGCGCGGACGGCTCACGCCGCCCCGCCCGCCGCCCCGGGAAACACGGCGCCGCCGGGAACCGCCGTGCTCCTCCGGGCGTCCAATGCGCGCGTTGCCGGGTGAGTTCTCACGGTGCGGTGTCGGCCTCGCCGCCGGCTGCGAACGCCGACCTCCCTCTCTGCCGCACCGGGCCCGGCCGCACGCCGCCGCCGGCGCGAACCCTCCTTCGTGCCGGCGGCGGCCCGGACGGGCCCGGACCCCGCCGCACCGCTCCCGCCACACCGCCCCCGGCCACTCGTGTGCGGTCCCTTGACTGGCGAAAACTTCCCGGATATTGGTGACTTCTTGGAAGTTTCCTTCACCAGCTCTCCAGCCCTCCGGAAGGAGCGCACGTGCACCAGAGCAGCACGGCCGGCACGGGAAGCACCGCACAGCCCTCCAGACGCACCGTCCTCACCGCCACCGCGGTCGCCGGCGCGGCCCTCGCGGCCGGGAGCGGCACCGCGCACGCCGACGCCCGCGGACCCGACGACGACAAGCTGCGCGCCCTGGTCTCCCGCATGACGCTGGAGGAGAAGGTCGGCCAGCTCTTCGTCATGCGGGTCTACGGCCACTCCGCCACCGACCCCGACCAGGCCGACGTCGACGCCAACCTGGAGGAGATCGGCGTCCGCACCGCGGCCGAGCTGGTCGCCGAGTACCGGGTCGGCGGCATCATCTACTTCACCTGGGCGCACAACACCCGCGACCCGCACCAGATCGCCGAGCTGTCCAACGGCATCCAGAAGGCCTCCCTGGAGCAGCCGCGCGGTCTGCCCGTGCTCATCTCCACCGACCAGGAGCACGGCGCGGTGGCCCGCGTGGGCGCACCCGCCACCCTCTTCCCGGGCGCCATGGCCGTCGGCGCCGGCGGTTCGCACTCCGACGCCCGCACCCTCGGCCGGATCGCGGGCGCCGAGCTGCGCGCGATGGGCATCCGCCAGGACTACGCCCCCGACGCCGACGTGAACGTCGACCCGGCCAATCCGGTGATCGGCGTACGGTCCTTCGGCTCGGATCCCGGGGCCGTGGCCCAGCTGGTGGCGGCCGAGGTGACGGGGTTCCAGCGGTCCGGGGTCGCCGCGTGCGCCAAGCACTTCCCCGGGCACGGCGACACCGCCACGGACAGCCACACCGGCTTCCCCGTCATCACACACAGCCGCGCGCAGTGGGAGGAGCTGGACGCGCCGCCCTTCCGCGCGGCGATCGAGGCCGGCATCGACGCGATCATGACCGCGCACCTGATGGTCCCCGCACTCGACGACTCCGGCGACCCGGCCACCCTCTCCCGCCCCATCCTCACCGGCATCCTCCGCGAGGAGCTGGGCTACGACGGGGTCGTGGTCACCGACTCCCTCGGCATGCAGGGCGTACGGACCAAGTACGGCGACGAGCGCGTGCCCGTGCTGGCGCTGAAGGCGGGCGTCGACCAGCTGCTCAACCCGCCGGACCTGCCGCTCGCCTGGAACGCGGTCCTGACCGCCGTACGGGAGGGCGAACTCACCGAGGCGCGGCTCGACGAATCGATCCTGCGCGTGCTGCGGCTGAAGGCGAAGCTCGGCCTGTTCGGGGACGCGTACACCACGCGCCGGGACGTGGACCGGACCGTCGGCACCCGGGCCCACCTGGCCGCGGCCGACCGGATCGCCGAGCGGACCACCACCCTGCTGGTCAACGAGGGGCACCTGCTGCCGCTCTCGCGCCGCGAGCACCGCAGGCTGCTGGTGGTGGGTGCCGACCCGGCCTCGCCGTCGGGCACGACCGGGCCGCCCACCGGTGTCCTCGCGAACGCCCTGGCGGAACTGGGCTTCACGGCCACCGCCCTGTCCACCGGCACCGCGCCGTCCGCCGCCGTCGTCGAGCGGGCCGTCGCGGCGGCCGGTGACGCCGACGCGGTGGTCGTCGCCACGTACGACGTCACCGCGGACAGCGGCCAGCGCACCCTGGTCGCACGGCTGCTGGAGACCGGGAAGCCCGTCGTCGCGGTCGCCGTCCGCAACCCGTACGACGTCGCCCAGCTGCCCGGTGTGCCGGCCGTTCTCGCCGCCTACTCCTGGACGGACGTCGAGGTGCGGGCGGCGGCCCGGGTGATCGCCGGGCGGGTGCGGCCGCGCGGGAAGCTGCCGGTGCCGGTGGTCGCCGCGGACGACCCGAACACGGTGCTCTACCCACTGGGGCACGGGCTGGCCTACCGGTCGTAGCCTTCGCCGCCGGTCGTAGCGCGGGCTACGTCACGCGCCGGGGGCGCGCCCGGCGCTCGAACCCAAAGCCTCCCGCGCGTCTGGCGTGCGCCCGCTCCGGCGGGCCACGCTGGACCGGGGTCCGGGGGGATCCCGGCGGGTGCGGGGGGACGGCGATGCGTGAGCGAGGGGCCTCGGGGGCGAGGTGTGCGCTGTCGGCACTGGTCGCGGCACTGTTCGCGGTGCTGGGTGCGGCGCTGCTGACGGGCTGTCAGGGGCTGGCCGGCGGTGACGACGGTGACGACGGTGACGGGCGGCGGCCGGTGTCGGCGGCGACGTCGGCCGCGGGCCGGCCGTCCGGGTACGGGACGGTGTTCCTGGCGGTCGACGAGTGCAGCTCGTCCGGCACGGTCGGCTTCACCGAGGTGCCGTGCGACAGCGGGCGGGCGGCGGCGCGCGTCGTGGCCCGCGAGGACGGCCGCGCGAGCAGCGGACCGCCGTGTCCCGCCACCACCGACTTCGTCCTGCACATCAGTGAACGGCGGCCGTCCGCCGACGAGGACGGCGACGGGGCCGTGCCCCGGGGGTACGCCTGCATGCGGAAGCTGCGGCCGCCGCACCCCGGTGACCCGGGCGGCGGGGGCGGCCCGCGCACGATCGTCGGCGACTGCGTCCGCGACGCCGGGGACGGCAGGGTCCACGAGACCGCGTGCGACGCCGGGGGCGAGAAGAAGCCGCAGTACGAAATCGTCCGGGCCGTCGCCGAGCGCTCCGCGTGCCCGGCCGCCACCGCCCTGTACGTCAGCCTGGGCGGCGAACGGCCGGTGGGCTGTGCCCGGCCGCTGTGAGCGGCGGCCGGGCACGGTCCCGGGTGTCACACGTCCCGGACGCCACACGTCCCGGGCGTCACACGTCCCCGTGCGTTACCCGGTCCCCGGGATTACGGACGCAGCGCCGCCTCACGCTCGACGTCCCGCTTGTCCAGCTTGGCGTCGAACGTCGCCAGCGGCCTCGCCGCCGACGGGTCGTCCTGGACCTTGGCGGGAGCGACGCCCGCCCAGTCGAGGATGCGGGCCGTGGCCTTGGCCTTCTGGTCGGGAACCAGACCGGCGACGTTGGCCCCGTGGTTCATGCCGGGCGCGGTGAACACGTAGGAGTCACGCGCGCCGTGGCCGAGACGGAACGGCTCGGCGCCCCACGGGTCGTTCTGGCCGTACACGAACAGCATCTGGTGGGCGTTGTGCTTCACCCACGTGTCGACGTCCCGCATCGCCCACGGCTCGAACTTCATCGGGATCGAACGGGGCACGAAGTTGCGCGGCGGCTGGTAGCCGTAGCGGATGTACTTCTTCTCGATGTGCGGGAAGTGGATCGTCGGCGCGCCCAGCTGGGTGCCCGCCTGGTAGTAGTACGGCGTGTACGTCTCCAGGCCCTGGTCCGTGTAGGCGGAGAAGCCGGAGATCGTGTCGACGGAGTCCCAGATCGCCTCGTCGCTGGCGTTCTTGGCGTCGGCCGGGATGTCCGCGCAGTCGGCGACGGTGCTGTACTGCCAGAAGCCCCAGACGTAGTCGAGGACGACGGCCTCGTAGGCGCGGTCGAGGTTGCCGATGGTGTCGAAGGTGTAGCCGTTGTCCTCCGCGTACGCCGCGTACTTCTTCTCCAGCGGCGCCCGGCGCACCAGCGCCTCGCGCTGCACGCCGTTGAGCTTGTCGCGGCACTCCTTGGTGCCGACGCGGGCGAAGAAGCGGTCGTAGGCCGAGTCCTCCTTGTTCACCACGTCGTTGGGGGCGACGTAGGCGACGACGCCGTCCATGTCGCGCGGGTAGAAGCGCTCGTAGTAGGTGGCGGTCATGCCGCCCTTGGAACCTCCGGTGGAGATCCAGTTCTTCTCGTACAGCGGCTTGAGGGCCTTGAAGATGCGGTGCTGGTCGCTGGCGGCCTGCCAGATGTCCAGCTTGGACCAGTCGGCCGGCGCGGGCCGCGACGGGGTGAAGTAGCGGTACTCCATGGAGACCTGGTTGCCGTCCACGATCTGCGTCGGCTCGCGCCGGCTGGGGGTCGTGGAGACGTTGTAGCCTCCGGTGTAGAAGACCGTCGGGCGGTCGGCGTCCTTGTGCAGCACGGTGATCCGCTGCTGGAACGTGCCCTTGGACGGGTGCCGGTGGTCGACCGGCTGGGTGTAGTTGAGGACGAAGAAGCGGTAGCCGGTGTACGGCTTCTCCTCGATCAGGCTCATGCCCGGTATGGACAGCAGCCGGTCCTTGATGTCGACGGCCTTCGGCTCGGCGGCTGTTGCCGCGCCCGCCGTGCTGACGGTGCCTATCAGCACCACGAGCGCCAGCAGCCATCTGAGCGCCTTGCGCATGCACCCTCCCTGTGAAACAGATGTCCGCCGGAAGCTATCGGAGCAAGTCCCGGGAACACCAGGGTCAGCAGAGGATCCAGCCGGAGCTGACCGAACTCCCGGACACCTCGCCGGTGACCCACACGCAGCGCTTCCCGGCGTGCACGGTCACCGGTCCCGCCCGGTGGGCGAAGCTCCCCGAGTCCACGACGGCCCGGCCGCCGCGCGCGCGTACGCCGACGGACATCTGCCGCTTGGTGCCGGGCTCGTCGGGGACGGCGACGGCGCAGACGTAGCTGCCGCTGCGGTGGACGAGCACGGACCCGGTGGCGAACGGGAGCGTGCGCACCTTGCGGCCCGGACACGCCGACGCGGTGGCCGCGTGCGCCTCCTGCGGCATCGCGGCGGCCAGCAGCGCGGACGCGCACAGCAGGGCCGTGGCGAGCACCGGCCGACGGCGGGTTGCGGCACCGGCTCGACCCACTGCGGTCCCTCCGTTCTCGTCCGTCGCGCGGTCAACCGGCGTACGGCGTACCGACCGGCCTCACGCGATCACTGGCGTACGGCCCGTCGACCGGCCTCACGCGATCACTGGCGTACGGCCCGTCGACCGGCTTCGCGCGATCACTGGCGTACGGATGTACGGACGCAGCGTGCCCGTCCCGGGTTGCCCGGACGTCCACGGATTCCCGGGTTGCCTCGGCGCGTCAGTGCACCGCGCCGACCGGCTCCTCCGGTTCGGCCGCTCCGACGAAGGTCCGCCACAGGCGCGCGTACCGGCCGTCCAGCGCGAGGAGTTGCTCGTGCGTGCCGTCCTCGGCGACCCGCCCGTCGGCCATCACGACGACGCGGTCCGCGCGGGCGGCCGTGGTCAGCCGGTGGGCGACGACGAGCGTCGTACGGCGTCCCGCGATGCGGTCGGTGGCCTGGTTGACCTGCGCCTCCGTGGCCAGGTCCAGGGCGGCCGTGGCCTCGTCGAGGAGCAGCACGTCGGGGTCGACCAGCTCGGCGCGGGCCAGCGCGATCAACTGGCGCTGCCCGGCGGAGAGGTTGCGTCCGCGCTCGGCGACCTCGTGGAGGTAGCCGCCGGTGAGGGTGGCGATCATCTCGTGGGCGCCCACCGCCCGTGCCGCCGCCTCCACCTGGGCGTCGGTGGCGTCGGGGCGGCCGTAGGCGATGGCGTCCCGGACGGTGCCGGGGAAGAGGTAGGCCTCCTGCGGGACGACGCCGAGGCGGTGCCGGTAGGCGGTCAGGTCGAGGGTGCGCAGGTCCTGCCCGTCCGCGGTGACCCGGCCCTCGGTCGGGTCGTAGAACCGGGCGACCAGCTTCACCAGCGTCGACTTCCCCGCGCCGGTCTCGCCGACGAAGGCGACGGTCTGCCCGGCCGGGATGCGCAGGTCGATGCCGGTGAGGGCCTCCTCCTCGTCGCCGTACCGGAAGTGCACGCCCTCGAAGGCGAGGTCGCCGCGCAGGGACGTGACCCCGGAGGGCTCGTCGGCGGTCCGGGTCGAGGCGGGCTCGCGCAGCAGTTCCTGGATGCGGCCGAGGGACACGGACGCCTGCTGGTAGCCGTCGAAGACCTGGGAGAGCTGCTGGACGGGCGCGAAGAACAGGTCGATGTAGAGCAGGTACGCCACCAGCGCGCCGGTCGTCAGCGTCGCGTCGTCGATCCGCCCGCCGCCCACGACCAGTACGGCCGCGGCGGCGGCGGACGACAGCAGCTGCACGAACGGGAAGTAGATCGAGATCAGCCACTGCCCGCGGATGCGGGCCCGCCGGTAGCCGTCGCTGCGTTCGGCGAACCGCCGCCCGCCGTCGTGCTCGCGCCGGAAGGCCTGCACGATCCGCAGTCCGGCCACCGACTCCTGGAGGTCGGCGTTGACCGTGGACACCCGCTCGCGGGCCAGCTCGTAGGCCTTCACGCTGGCCCGGCGGAAGAAGTAGGTGGCGATGATCAGCGGCGGCAGCGTCGCGAAGACGACGAGCGCCAGCTGTACGTCGATCACGAGCAGCGCGACGAGGATGCCGAAGAAGGTGACGAGCGAGACGAAGGCGGTGACGAGGCCCGTCTGCAGGAACGTCGACAGGGCGTCCACGTCCGTCGTCATCCGGGTCATGATCCGGCCGGTCAGCTCGCGCTCGTAGTAGTCGAGTCCGAGCCGCTGGAGCTGGGCGAAGATCTTCAGCCGCAGCGAGTACAGGATGCGCTCGCCCGTCCGGCCCGTCATGCGGATCTCACCGGTCTGCGCCGTCCACTGGGCGAGTACGGCGAGCAGCCCGAGCAGGGAGGCCGCCCAGACCGCGCCGAGGGCGAGTTCGGTGACGCCCTCGTCGATGCCGTGCCGGATCAGCACGGGCAGCAGCAGGCCCATGCCCGCGTCCACGGCGACCAGGGCGAGGCTGATCAGCAGGGGGGTGCGGAAGCCGCGCAGGAGGCGGCGCAGGCCGTAGGAGTCCTCCGGCTGGACGGCCCGTGCCTCGTCGATGTCGGGGGTGCCGTCCGCCGGGGGCAGTGCGTCGACCTGGGCGAGGAGTTCGGGGGTGGCCGGGGTGCCCGCGAGGGCGGTGTCCTTCGGGGTCCGGTCGCCGGTCCACAGGCGGGGCGTGAGCCCGCGCTCGGCGTCGAACTCGGCGTCCAGTTCGTCCCGTACGGAGGTGTCCTCCGCCTGCTCGGCCTTCACGGCGGGGCGGGTGTGCCCGGGTGAGACGCCGCCGAGTTCGTCGGGGTCGGTGAGCAGGCGCCGGTAGAGGGCGGAGCGCTCCTGGAGTTCCTCGTGGGTGCCGAGGTCGGCGAGGCGGCCGCGGTCGAGGACGGCGATGCGGTCGGCGAGGCCGAGGGTGGAGCGGCGGTGGGCGATGAGGAGGGTGGTGCGGCCCCGCATGACCTGCTTCAGCGCCTCGTGGATCTCGTGCTCGACGCGGGCGTCCACGGCGGAGGTGGCGTCGTCGAGGACGAGGAGCCGGGGATCGGTGAGGATCGCCCGGGCGAGGGCGACGCGCTGGCGCTGGCCGCCGGAGAGGGTGAGCCCGTGTTCGCCGACGGTCGTCGCGTACCCGTCGGGCAGGTCGTCGATGAACCCGTGCGCCTGCGCGGCCCGTGCCGCCGCCTCGATCTCCTCGTCGGTGGCGTCGGGGCGGCCGTAGGCGATGTTGGCGCGCACGGTGTCGGAGAAGAGGAAGGAGTCCTCGGGCACCAGCCCGACGGCGGCCCGCAGCGAGTCCAGGGTCAGTTCGCGCACGTCGTGGCCGCCGACGAGGACGGCGCCGCGCCGCACGTCGTAGAAGCGCGGCAGGAGCAGCGAGACCGTGGACTTGCCGGAGCCGGAGGAGCCGACGACGGCGAGCGTCTCGCCGGCCCGGATCTCGAAGGAGAGCCCGTCGAGGACGGGGCGGCCGTCCTCGACGTCCGTGTCGTAGCCGAAGGCGACGTCGTCGAACTCGACGGTCGCGGGGGCGTCGGCCGGCAGCACCTTCGTGCCGTCCTGGATCGCGGGTTCGGTGTCGATCAGCTCCAGGACGCGTTCGGTGCCGGCGCGGGCCTGCTGGCCGACGGTGAGGACCACGGCGAGCATGCGGACCGGGCCGACGAGCTGGGCGAGGTAGGTGGAGAAGGCGACGAAGGTGCCGAGCGTGATGTGGCCGCGCACCGCCAGCCAGCCGCCGAGGGCGAGCATGGCGACCTGTCCGAGCGCGGGGACGGCCTGGAGGGCCGGGGTGTAGGCGGCGTTCAGCCTGACCGTCCGCAGCCGCCCGGCGAAGAGCCGGCGTCCGACCTCCCGCAGCTTCCCGGTCTCCTGCTCCTCCTGCCCGAAGCCCTTGACGACGCGTACGCCGCTCACCGAGCCGTCGACGACACCGGCGACGGCGGCGGCCTGCGCCTGCGCGTACCAGGTGGCGGGGTGCAGGCGGGTGCGGCTGCGGCGGGCGATGAACCAGAGCGCGGGGGCGACGGCCAGCGCGACGAGGGTGAGCGGCGGCGACAGCCAGGCCATGATGACCAGGGAGATCAGGAAGAGCAGGACGTTCCCGATGGTCATCGGGAGCATGAAGAGCAGGCTCTGGATCAGCTGGAGGTCGCTGGTCGCCCGTCCCACGACCTGCCCCGTGGACAGCTCGTCCTGCCGCCGCCCGTCCAGCCGGGTGATCGTCCCGTACATGTCGGTGCGCAGGTCGTGCTGGACGTCGAGGGCGAGGCGGCCGCCGTAGTAGCGGCGGAGGTAGGTCAGGACGTAGACGACGACCGCGGCGCCGACGAGGAGACCGGCCCAGAGGGCCATGTCCCGGGTCTTGGCGCCGATCACGTCGTCGATGATCACTTTGGTGATCAGGGGGACGAGGGCCATGACCGCCATGCCGCCCAGCGAGGCGCCGAGGGCCAGTACGACGTCCTTGGGATGGCGCCAGGCGTACGCCGCCAGTCGTCGTGTCCATCCCCGTTGCGCGTCCACGCGGTGCCCTCCGGTCGGTCGTCCTGCTCCACCTGATCTACCGGAAGGCACCAACACGGGCGAGGTGGGATTTCA
Organism: Streptomyces mayonensis; assembly: GCF_018982965.1. GTDB lineage: Bacteria > Actinomycetota > Actinomycetes > Streptomycetales > Streptomycetaceae > Streptomyces > Streptomyces mayonensis. The sequence continues at coordinate 12,035 of NZ_JACBYP010000126.1, forward strand.
TCCCGCTGTAACAATTCGGGGCACCGCTCACGGGCGGCGATCGCTCACGTACGCACGCGGAGCCTGAGGAAGCGGGTCGTCTGCACGTCGTTCTGGTTGTCGTCGCTGACGATCAGGACGTCCGTACGGTCCCGGGAGCGGCCGGTGACGGCCATGCCCTCGAAGTTGTCGAGGAGCGGGTTGGGCTGGGGCTGCCGGGCGGTGGCGCCGAGCGAGGGGCAGTCGCCGAGGTCGGCGAGGAGCCGCTTGTGGAGCAGGGTGCCGCGCGGGGTGCCGCGGCCGGGGCGGTCGGCCACGTGGAGGCGGATCGTGTTGCCGACGCCGGAGGTGAAGCCCCGCTCCAGGACGAGGAGGCGCCCGTCGGGCAGGGCGGTGACCTCGGAGACGCCGAGACCGGCGTCCGTCCGGTACGTGTACCGGGCCCCGAGCCGGAAGCCGCCGTCCCGCGTCCGCTGCCAGGTCTGGAAGCGGACCAGGTCGGCGGGGTCGCCGTCGAGCGGGTACTCCATCGAGGCGAGCAGCGTGCGGCCGCCGGGCAGAAGGGTCAGCCCCTCGAAGCTCCCGTTCTCCCGGGCGCGTCCCCCGGGAGCGGTGCGGAGGTCGCCCGGCACGGGCAGGCGGTCGAGGATCTTCCCGGTGCGGGAGTACCGGCGGACGGACGGCTCGGTCTCGGAGGAGACGAGGTACGTGCCGTCCCCGTCGACGACCAGCCCCTCGGAGTCGAGCGCGGCGCCCTCCTCGTCGGCCAGCGCGACCACGCCCCGCGGCTCCAGGGTCCGCGCGTCCAGCCGGAAGAGGGAGGAGCGGTCGGCGAGCGCGGCCAGGGTGCCGCGCCGGTCGGGGGCGAGGGCGGAGAGGTTGCCGACGTAGGTGCCGTCGTACGTCGTCCTGTCGAGGACGTCGGAGAAGCCGGCGAGGTCGACGGAGGGCGAGCAGGCGTGCCGCTGGGGGTCCCCCGGAGAGCTTCCCTGGGCGGCGGCCGGTCCGGCGGCGGTGAGGCAGCCGGCCGCCGCGAGTCCAGCGGTGAGGGTGGCGAGGGCGGTACGGAGGGTTCTCGGGCGCATGGCCGTCACCCTAGGGCGAAGGGGTGGACGGGAGTTGGCCGCTTTTCGAAGGACGGGGGTTCCGGTCCGCGCCGCGGGGGTGCGGCCGCCCGCCCGTCGGCGCCTCACCCCTCCACGATCGCCTGGAGCGCGGGGCCGTAGTACCGGACCACGGTGTCGGTGTCGGCCGACGCCAAGGGCTCGAGGACCGCGATGTAGCGCATCATCGCGAGTCCGACGAGCTGGGTGGCGACCAGGTTCGACCGCAGCACCGCGTCGTCCCCCGTGACCACCTTGCTGAGCGCGTCCGCCAGGATCGTGGTCGCGGTCTCGCGCAGCCGGGCGGCGGCGACGCGGTGCACGGACGCCGAACGCACCATGGTCATGAGCGCGGGACGCGTCGAGAGGTCGTCCCACAGGGTGAGATGTGCGCGGACCATGCGTTCCCCGACTTCCTCGCGTCCGCCTTCCGCGGCGGCGGCGATGACCTCGGGCATCTTCAACGGCACTTCCAGCGCCTGGAGGAAGAGGCTCTCCTTCGTGCCGTAGAAGTGGTGGACCAACGACTGGTCCACCCCCGCCGCCTCGGCGATGCGGCGCAGGCTCGTCGCGTCGAAACCGCGCTCGGCGAAACAGGCCCGGGCGGCGTCCAGGATCGCCTCCCGGGTGCGGGTCTCCCCGGGCCGCCGTCCCCCGGCGTGCTTGCCCCCGGCTACCGCCACGGCCTTCGCCCCGGTCCGCCCGCGGCCGGTACCGCCCGCCTCACGCACACCACCGATGCCGTTCATGGCCCCCATGATGCCCGGCGGTTTCCGACCCAATTAATCATCACCTGATGAACTAATCGCCCGATGAGTTATATAGTGAGGGCACGGCGTCACCAGCACGCCACCGACTGACCTCTGCGTCCACCGCGCACGCCCCCGCCGGGCCGCGCCCCGTGCACCCCGAAAACCCCAACCACCCCTGCACCCCTGCACCCCTGCACCCCTGCACCTCAATGCTTCTGCCCCTCCCGCCGCCCTCTCTCCTCCACCGTGGCCGTGAGGGGGGAGGGCCTTTCCGGAACGGTTGCCATGTCCACCGACATCACCACTCCTGCCGCCTCGGAACCGGACGGCGGCGCCCCCTCCGCCTCCTCCGCCCTGCCACCGGGCGGCCGGAAGCCCGTCGTCCGACTCGTGGCGGTCGTCGTCGGCCTGACCGCCGCGATCGCCCTGATGCTGTGTGCCTTCGCCCTCCCGTCCGTCAACGGCGGCCCTCATCACGCCCCGCTGGGCGTCACCGGTCCCGCCGCGCCGACCGTCCAGGACAGGCTCGACGGCGACGCGTGGGACATCACGGTGTACGACGACTCCGAGGCCCTCGCCGACGCCGTCAGGAACCGTGACGCCGCCGGCGGCATCGCCCTCGGCCGCGACGGGGTCACCGTCCTCACCGCGACGGCGGGCGGACCGCAGATCACCGCCGCGATCAGCGGACTCGGCGAGCGGCTCGCCGCCCAGCAGCACGTCACCGCCACCGTCCAGGAACTCGTGCCGTTCCCGGAGGACGACCCGCGGGGAGCCGGACTCACCGCTGCCGCTCTGCCGATGGTCTTCGGTGGCATGCTCCCCGCGGTCGTCCTGCTCCAGGTCTTCCCCGGGCACGCCAGGCTGCGCACCCGGCTCGCCGGGGTGGTCGCCTTCGCGCTCGCGGCGGGGGCCGCCGTCAGCGCCGTCCTCACCTTCGGGACCGGCACGCTCGACGGCGCCTTCTGGGTGACCTCGCTCGGTCTCGCCCTCGGCATGGCCGCACTCGCCATCCCCTTCCTGGGGCTCGAGTCCTTGTTCGGCTACGCAGGGTTCGGCGCCGGGGCCGCGGTGACGATGTTCCTCGGCAACCCGCTCTCCGGCCTCCCCACCGGCCCGTACTGGCTGCCCGACGGCTGGTCCGCCTTCGGACAGCTGCTGCCCCCGGGCGCCTCGGGCAGCCTGTTGCGCGCCAACGCCTACTTCGACGGCACCGGCGCGGGCGGACCGGCACTCGTCCTGGCTCTGTGGGCGGTCGCGGGCCTGGTCCTCATGCTCGTCGCCGACCGCCGCACCCGGAGGAGGACCACCGCCCGGCCGGCGGCGTGACCGTACAACCCGACCGCCCGACCCGGCTGCGGCCGGCCTCCGGCCCCGCACCGGCGAGCCCCTCGATCCGCGATTCACAGCCTCCGCCCAGGCGGACCACAGCCCTCGCCCATCGGCCGTGGAGACGGTGGCCCGGTGACATCTGCCACCGCTCTCCCGCACGCGGCCACCGAGCCGCCCGCCCCCGCCCCCTCCGCCGGCCCGCCCCGGTGGTCGAGGCCCGCGCTGCTCGCGATCCTCGCCCTGGCGGCCCTGCTGTACTCCTGGAACCTGTCCGGGTCCGGGCTGAACAGCTTCTACAGTGCTGCCGTACTCAGCGGCACCGAGAGCTGGAAGGCGTGGTTCTTCGGCTCGCTGGACGCGGGGAACTTCCTCACCGTCGACAAGCCGCCCCTGGCCCTGATGGTCATGGGCCTGTCCTGCCGGCTCTTCGGCTACGGGACCTGGCAGATGATGCTGCCGCTGATCGGTGCGGCGCTGGCGACGATCTGGATCCTGCACGCGTCCGTGCGGCGCGTGTGGGGCCACGGCGCGGCGGCGGTCGCCGCGCTGGTGCTGGCGCTCACACCGATCACCGTCGCCATCAACCGGGACAACAACCCGGACACGCTCCTGGTGTTCCTGATGGTGGCCGGCGCGGCGCTCGGCCTGCGCGCGACCCGCGACGGGCGGCTGCTGCCGCTGCTGGGCTCGGCGGTCTGCTTCGGCCTCGCCTTCAACACGAAGATGCTCCAGGGCTGGATCGCGCTGCCGGCGGTCTTCCTCGTGTACGTGTACGCGAGCGGCCTCGGCTGGACGAAGCGGCTCCGGAACCTGGCGCTCGCCGCCGTCGCCCTCGCCGTCGCCAGCTTCTGGTGGGCGGCGGCCGTGTCCCTGGTGCCGGCCTCCGAGCGGCCGTACATCGGCGGTTCGACGGACGGCACCGCCTGGGACCTGATCCTGGGCTACAACGGACTCGGCCGGATCCTCGGCGGCGACGGCAACATGGGCGGAGGAGGCGGCGGCTTCTCGGGGACCGCGGGCATCGGGCGGATGTTCAACGACGTCCTCGGCGGCCAGATCTCCTGGCTGCTCCCCTTCGCGGGCATCGCGCTCGCCGGCGGCCTGGTGCTCCGCGGCCGGGCGCCCCGCACCGACCTCACCCGGGCCGCACTCGTGCTGTGGGGCGGCTGGACGCTGCTGCACTACCTGACGTTCAGCATGGCCGAGGGCACCATGCACCCGTACTACACGACCGCGCTCGCGCCGGGCATCGCGGCGCTGTGCGGGGGCGGCGGTGCGATGCTGCTGCGCGCCTTCCGGACCGACCGCCGCTGGGCGTGGGTCCTGCCGCTCGCCCTCGGCGTCACCGGCCTCTGGGCGGTCGTGCTGCTGCGCCGCGCGCCGGGCTGGAACAGCTGGCTGTGGCCGTCGATCGCCGGGGTCATGGCCCTGGCGGTCGCCGGGCTGCTGGCCTTCCGTCCGGGGCACCGGGTGCGGCTGCTGGCGGTGTCCGTGGCGGCGGCCGTCGTCGCGGGCGTCGCGGGTCCGGCTGCGTACGCCTGGTCGGTGCCGTCCGGCTCCGGAGGCGGCATGGGCGGGACCAACCCGACCGCGGGCCCCTCCACGGGCGGCGGCATGGGCGGGCCCGGCGGGGGTCCGGGCGGACAGCCGCAGGGCGGCGGACAGGGAGGTCCGGGCGGCGGCCCCGGCGGCTCCTTCCCGGGCGGCGGCCGGGCCTCCGAGGACGCGGGCGCCTCGACCGCCACACCTCCGAACGGCACCGCGCCGGAGGACGGCGACGCGGAGGCGGGCACGGGCGGGCAGCCGGGCGGCGCCGCCGGCCTCAGCGGAGGCATGGGCGGCGGCGGCATGGGCGGCGGTGCGAGCACCGAACTGGTCGCGTACCTGAAGAAGCACCAGGACGGTGCCAAGTGGCTGCTGGCCGTGTCGAGTTCACAGAGCGCCGCGCAACTCATCCTCAGCAGCGGCGAACCGGTCATCTCCATGTGGGGCTGGTCCGGCAGCGACAACGCGATGACCCTCGCCCGGCTCAAGGAGCTGGTGAAGAAGGGCGAGTTGCACTACGTCCAGGTCGGCGGGGGCATGGGCGGCGGGCCGGGCGGCGGCTCCGGCGTCAGCTCCGAGGTGAGCGAGTGGGTCCAGGAACACGGCACGGCCGTCGACGAGACCGAGTACGGCGGCACCTCGTCCGACACCTCCGACACCTCCGACACCTCCAACTCCGGGTCGGGCTCGCAGGGCTCGCAGTCGGACAGCGCGTCGGGCCTCTACCGCCTCGACCCCGCGGACGTGGACTGACCCCTGAACCTCCCACCAGAAGGATCATCCGACTAACCGCTTCCCCACAACAGCCACCAGCCCCAACCGCCACGGCGGCCCCCGGACTTCCCCGGCCCGGGGGCCGCCGTCACGTAATCGACACGCTCTGTACACCCCACCTCCCACATGTCCATGTCACGCTCGTTCCACCGTTCAATCCACACGCGTAGATCGGACACCCCACATGCTCGCGATACGCACCCGGCGCCGGAAAGCGGCCGCGCTGGCCACGGCCGCGGCCCTCGCCGGACTCGCCGCCCCCTCACTGACGGCGAGCCCGGCGACGGCGGCCACGGCACCGGTCACGACGCCGTCGACACCGGTGACGACGGCGAACACGGACTACGACGACACGTACTACAAGGACGCGGTCGGCAAGACGGGCGACAGCCTCAAGTCCTCGCTCCACACGATCATCAGCGACCAGACGAAGCTGTCGTACTCGGCGGTCTGGGACGCGCTGAAGGACACCGACGAGGACCCCGACAACAGCGGCAACGTGATCCTGCTCTACTCGGGCGACTCCCGGAGCAAGTCGCTCAACGGCGGCGACACCGGCGACTGGAACCGCGAGCACACGTGGGCCAAGTCCCACGGCGACTTCGGCACCGCCACCGGCCCCGGCACCGACGTCCACCACCTGCGCCCCGCGGACGTCCAGGTCAACAGCGCCCGCGGCAACAAGGACTTCGACAACGGCGGCAGCCCCGTCAGCAACGGCGGCGGCAGCCTCAGTGACTCGGACTCCTTCGAGCCCCGCGACGCCGTAAAGGGCGACGTGGCCCGCATGATCTTCTACATGGCGGTCCGCTACGAGGGCGACGACGGCTTCGCCGACCTGGAGGTCAACGGCAGCGTCGACAACGGCAGCGCCCCGTACATCGGCAAGCTCGACGTGCTGAAGCAGTGGAACGACGAGGACCCGCCGGACGCGTTCGAGGAGAACCGCAACCAGGTCATCTACGACGACTACCAGCACAACCGCAACCCGTTCATCGACCACCCGGAGTGGGTGTCCGAGATCTGGTAGGCCTCACGGCGGCTGAACTCCCCTGCTCAAGGGGGAGTTCAGCCCCTTCCCCTCACCCACGGGCCGCCACCACCGGCCCACCGCGCCCCCGCTGCCCTACGGCCGCCCGCACGACACTCGCCAGGAAGCGGGCGGCCCCACGGCCGCAGCTCACTTCGTACGGGCCTCCGCGATCCCGCGGGACATGAGCGTCGTCAGTTCGTACGCGGTGTGGGAGGCGGCGACCGACGTGATCTCGGCGTGGTCGTAGGCCGGAGCGACCTCGACGACGTCGGCGGAGACCAGGTTGCAGGAGGCCAGACCGCGCAGGATCTCCAGCAGTTCGCGGGAGGTCATGCCGCCGGCCTCGGGTGTGCCGGTGCCGGGGGCGTGGGCGGGGTCGAGGCAGTCGATGTCGATGGAGACGTACAGCGGGCGGTCGCCGATGCGCTGGCGGAGCTGGTCGGCGACCTCGTCGGCGCCGCGCCGGTAGACGTCGGCGGACGTGACGATGCCGAAGCCCATCTTCTCGTCGTCGGTGAGGTCCTTCTTGCCGTACAGCGGACCGCGGGTGCCGACGTGGGAGAGGGCGGAGGTGTCGAGGACGCCTTCCTCGACCGCGCGGCGGAAGGGGGTGCCGTGGGTGTACTCGGCGCCGAAGTAGGTGTCCCAGGTGTCCAGGTGGGCGTCGAAGTGCAGCAGGGCGACCGGGCCGTGCTTCTTCGCGACCGAGCGCAGCAGCGGGAGGGCGATGGTGTGGTCGCCGCCCAGGGTCATCAGGCGGGCGCCGGTGCCGAGGAGTTCGTCGGCGGCGGCCTCGATGGTCTCGACGGCCTCGTGGATGTGGAAGGGGTTGACGGCGATGTCGCCGCCGTCGGCGACCTGGGCGAGGGCGAAGGGGGAGGCGTCCTGGGCCGGGTTGTACGGGCGCAGCAGTCGGGAGGCCTCGCGGATGGCGTTGCCGCCGAAGCGGGCGCCGGGGCGGTAGGAGACGCCGGAGTCGAACGGCACGCCCACGACGGCGACGTCGGCGCTGCCGACCTCGTCCAGGCGGGGCAGCCGGGCGAAGGTCGCGGGGCCGGCGTAGCGGGGGATCCTGGAGGAGTCGACGGGGCCGCGGGGCGGCTCGTTGCTGCTCATGCACTGCCTTCCTTCTTACGCTTCGTCGCGTATGTACAGCTGCTGTCCGACTGTACTGGCGGGGTGGGACAGCCGGTGGGGCCCGGTCGGGGCCGGGTCGGGGCCCGGTCGGGGCCCGATGGGAGGACGGTCGACCCGCGCTCGGCCGCCGGCCTGCTCGAAGACTAGGAGGCCGGAATGCGGGCGTGAAATGTACATTCAGTCCATATGCGTTCCCGCGACTGGAGGAAACGGCGTGGGACGTCGCGACCGGAGGAAACGGCGTGGGACGTGCCGAAGACGCCCACAGGCCGCTGCCTCACAATGGAGCCATGCCGATACCCGGGACACCCAGCCGCGCCGAACTCGCCGAGCACCTCGTCAGCACGCGTATCGCGGGCGACGTCGCCACTCCCCGCGAGAACAACCTCTCCCACTACCGCAAGCTGGCGAACGGCGACCGCCACTACTGGCTCGGTCTGGAGCTGGGCGACCGCTGGGGCGACGAGCAGGACGTGCTCGCGGTGATGGCGGAACGGGTGGGCGTCAACGACGACCCCGAGCACCGGTACGGCCAGGACACCATCGACCCGGAGCTGACCCTTTCCGCGCTGGAGCGGATGGCGGGGCGGCTGCGCAAGGCGGCCGACGGCGGGCAGCGGGTGCTGTTCGCGACCGGTCACCCCGGCGGGCTGCTCGACGTGCACCGCGCGACGGCCGCCGCGCTGCGGGCCGCGGGCTGCGAGATCGTCGTGATCCCGGAGGGCCTGACGACCGAGGAGGGGTACGTGCAGCAGTTCGCGGACGTCTCGGTCCTGGAGCACGGGGCGTCGCTGTGGCACACCCACTCGGGCGAGCCGATGAAGGCGATCCTGACCGGCCTGGAGCGCGCGGGCCGCCCGCTGCCCGACCTGGTGGTCGCCGACCACGGCTGGGCCGGTTACGCCGCCCAGCACGGCGTCGCCTCCGTCGGCTACGCGGACTGCAACGACCCGGCCCTCTTCCTCGCCGAGTCCGAGGGCACGCTGCAGGTCGCGGTGCCGCTGGACGACCACGTGGTCAGCCCGCGCTACTACGACCCGATGACGGCGTACCTGCTGACGGAGGCAGGGCTGAAATAGCCCGGCCCCGGCCTTTCCCTCCCACCCGCTCGGCCCGCACGCCCGCACGCCCACTCGGCCCGCACCCCGCCCTGGCCCGCCCGGCCGCCAGGCCCGCCGTCAGCGTTCCGGGAGGGCGCGGACCACGCCCCTCAGCGTTCCCGGGGGACGCGGACCACGCCCTCCTGGACGACCGAGACGGCGAGGCGTCCGTCCCGGGTGTGGATGCGGGCCTGGCCGAGCCCCCGGCCCCCGGACGCGGACGGCGACTGCTGGTCGTACAGCAGCCACTCGTCGGCGCGGAAGGGCCGGTGAAACCACATGGCGTGGTCCAGCGAGGCCCCGACGACGTCGCCGACGGCCCAGCCGCCGCGGCCGTGCGCGAGCAGTACCGAGTCGAGCAGGGTCATGTCGGAGACGTAGGTGGCGAGGACGACGTGCAGCAGGGGGTCGTCCGCGAGCTTGCCGTTGGTGCGGAACCACACCTGGGAGTGCGGGTCGCGCGGGGTGCCGAAGTCGCCGAAGGGCGGGTCGTCGACGTAGCGCAGGTCGACCGCGGCCCGCGCCTCGAGGAACCGCTCCACCGTCTCGGCCGGCAGGTGCGGGTAGCTCCGCAGCCGGTCCTCGCCGGTGGGGAGGGTCGCCGGGTCCGGTGCGGGCGGCATCGGGGCCTGGTGGTCGAGGCCCTCCTCGTACGTCTGGAAGGACGCCGACAGGGTGAAGATCGGCTTGCCGTGCTGGACGGCGACGACACGGCGGGTGGTGAAGGAGCGGCCGTCGCGCAGGCGGTCCACGTCGTAGACGATGGGCGCGCCGGGGTCGCCGGGCCGCAGGAAGTACGCGTGCAGGGAGTGCGCGTGCCGGTCCTCGGGGACCGTGCGGCCGGCCGCGACCATGGCCTGGGCCGCGACCTGGCCGCCGAAGACGCGGGGGACGACGGCGGACCGGGAGTGGCCGCGGTAGATGTCCTCCTCGATCCGCTCGAGGTCGAGCAGGTCGAGGAGGGACTGCAGGGCTTCGCTCATGGCCTGTGATTCTGCTGGTTCCGGTGGTTCCGGTGGTTCCGGGGATCTCCGTGATCCGGTGGATCTGCTGCTGTTCGCGGTGGTTCCGCTGGTAGCGGTCTCTACAGACCCATGTCCTTCGCGATGATCATCTTCATGACCTCGCTGGTGCCGCCGTAGATGCGGTTGACGCGGTTGTCCGCGTACAGGCGGGCGATCGGGTACTCGTTCATGTAGCCGTAGCCGCCGTGCAGCTGGAGGCAGCGGTCGATGACGCGGTGGGCGACCTCGGTGCAGAACAGCTTGGCGCTGGCGGCCTCGGCGGGCGTCAGCTCACCGGCGTCCAGGGCCTCGGTGGCGCGGTCGGCGACGGCCTCGGCGGCGTCCACCTCGGCCTGGCAGGCGGCCAGCTCGAACTTGGTGTTCTGGAAGTGGGCGACCGGCTTGCCGAAGACGGTGCGCTCGCGCACGTACTGCGCGGCGAAGGCGACGGCGGCCTTGGCCTGCGCGTAGGCGCCGTAGGCGATGCCCCAGCGCTCGGAGGCCAGGTTGCGGCCGAGGTAGGAGAAGCCCTTGTTCTCCTCGCCGAGCAGGTCCTCGACGGGGACCTTGACGTCGACGAAGGCCAGCTCGGCGGTGTCGGAGGTGCGCAGGCCGAGCTTGTCCAGCTTGCGGCCGACGGAGTAGCCCTCGGACTTGGTGTCCACGGCGAACAGGGAGATGCCGTGCCGGCGGTCCTCGGCGGTGGGCGCCTCGGTGCGGGCGCAGACGATGACGCGGTCGGCGTGCACGCCGCCGGTGATGAAGGTCTTGGCGCCGTTCAGGACGTAGTGGGTGCCGTCCTCGGAGAGCTTGGCGGTGGACTTCATGCCGGCGAGGTCGGAGCCGGTGCCGGGCTCCGTCATCGCGATGGCCCACATCTCCTCGCCGGTGACGAACTTCGGCAGGTAGCGCTTCTTCTGCTCGTCGGTGGCCAGCATGCTGATGTACGGCAGCGCCAGCAGCACGTGCACGCCGGAACCGCCGAACTGGACGCCCGCGCGGGCGGTCTCCTCGTAGAGGACGGCCTCGAACTTGTGGCTGTCCAGGCCGGCGCCGCCGTACTCCTCGGGCACGTTGATGCCGAAGATGCCCAGTTCGCCGAGCTTGTAGTAGAAGTCGCGCGGCGCCTGGCCCGCGGCGAACCACTCGTCGTAGACGGGGACGACCTCGGCCTCGATGAAGGCGCGCAGGGTCTCCCGGAACGCCTCGTGGTCCTCGTTGAACACCGTACGGCGCACCGCGCCACCTCCAGGGTACGAATGTCTAAGCGCTTGCTCAGAGTCCAACCGTACCGGCGAGTAGACAGGGCCGTCCAGAGCCGACGACGGGTAACGCCGGTCACTTCCGCACCGGCCAGTCCGCGCGGGACGCTCGCGGGACACCGCGGAGCCGGGAGAAAGGAACCGGTCCTACCGCTACCCCTACCCCTCGCCTGCCCCTACCCCTCC
>NZ_JACBYP010000127.1 GCF_018982965.1 Streptomyces mayonensis
CCGCCCCCACCGGGACCTCCGCCCCCACCGGCCTCCTGCACGAGGACGTCTTCCGGTGGGCGGAGGCCGGCCCGGACCGCACGGCACTCCTGCTGCCGGACGGCGACACCCTCACGTACGGCCAACTCGTCGAACGCGCCGCCCTCGTGGCGGGAGGACTGGCCCAGCACGGTGTCCGCCCCGGCGACACGGTGGCGCTCCTGCTGCCGTGCGGCGCCGACCAGGTCGCCGCGGCCCTCGGAACGCTGGCCGCGGGCGCCGCCTGCCTGCCGCTGCGGCCGGCGGAGGACGCCGACGTCGCCGTGAAGCAGTGCGAGGCAGCGGGGGCCGCCCTCCTCGTCACCGGCACACCCGGCACCGGCACCGTGCGCACGGTCACCGTGCCCGACCTCACGGCGTCGGCCACCGCGGCCGCACCGTACCGGGGCGATGCCGGCGCTCCCGCCCTCGTCCGCCTCACCGGGCACGGCCCTGTCGCCTTCAGCCACGCGGCGGTCCAGGGCACGCTGACGGACATCCGGGCGCGGTACTCGGTGGGCGACGGGGACCGGGGGATCGCGCTGTCCGAACCGGACACGCCGCGCTCCCTGTTCGACGTCTTCGGCCTGCTCGGCGCCGGGGCGGCCCTCGTCCTGCCCGGCACCGCCGACCGGGAAGACATCGCCGCGCTGGCCCGGCTCGCGGTGAGGCACGACGTCACGGTGTGGAACAGCGGTCCGCTGCTGCTGGACCGGCTCCTCACCGAGGCGGAAGCCCCGGCAGCCGGCGTACACCTGCCCGCCGGGCTGCGCCTGGCACTGGTCTCGGGCGGCCGGGCGGGCCACGACCTGCCCCGCCGGCTGCGCGAACTGACGGACGGCGCGGCCCGGTTCGTCTCACTCACCACCGTGCCCGGCACGGCCCTGTGGGCCGGCGCGCACGAGCCGCCCGAAGCTGCTCCCACCGACGCGACGCCCATGCCGTCCGGCCCGCCGCTCGCCGGCCGGCGGCACCGGGTGGTCGACACCGCCGGACTCGACCGCCCGGACTGGGTCGGCGGCGAACTGTGGATCAGCGACGAGGGCGTCACGGAGCCGCCGGGTGACGCACCCGCCGGCCGGATCGTCGAACAGGACGGAACGCGCTGGTACCGCACCGGGAGCCGGGCGCGCCACCGGCCGGACGGAACGCTCGACCTGATCGGGCGCTCCGGGCAGCCGACCCGGATCGGCGGCCGGCACGTCGAGACGGACGAGGTCGAGACGGCCCTCGAGACGCACCCCGGCATCGCCCGGGCGGTGGTGCTCGTCACCGGAACCGAGGACGACCGCAGACTGCACGCGGTGGTCGTCCCGGCGGGCGAGCGGCCCACGGACCTCCCCGAACACCTGGAGAGGCTCCTCCCGGTGCACGCCACCCCCGGCCGCTTCACCTTCGCCGACGCGCTCGACCAGTTGCCCGTCACCGACGACGGGGACGTCGACCGGGTCGCGCTCGCGGCCTCGGTGGCGTCGGAGAACGAGGCCGGCGGACCGCCGGAGGGCGAGGTCGAGCGCCGCGTCGCGGCCGTCTGGGCCGGCCTCCTCGGCACCGAGGTGGACGACCGCAACGCCAACTTCTTCAGCGAGGGCGGCGACAGCCTCACCGCGCTGCGCCTCGTGGGAGCCGTCAACGAGTCCTTCGGCACGGACGTACCCGTGCGCGCCTTCCTGGCGGCACCGACCCTGGCAGACCTGGCGGCGCGCATCGAAAGCACGCAGGTCACCGATGAGTTCGAAGAGAGTGGAGAGATATGAGAGCGCAGGACATCGTCGCGGACCTGGAGCGGCACGGCATCCGGCTCTGGGAGGAGGACGGCAAGCTGCGCTTCCGCGCGCCCCAGGGCGCACTCACCGAGGAGCGGCGCGCGCTGCTGCGGTCCCGCCGCGAGGACGTACTGTCCCATCTGACCGAGCGGGCGCGGGCCAACCGCCTCGTCCCCGAACCCGACGCCGCCCACGAGCCGTTCCCGCTGACCGACATCCAGGGCGCGTACCTGGTCGGCCGCGGCAGCGCCTACGGCTACGGCGGCGTGGCGTGTCACGTCTACACCGAACTCGCCTACCCCGCCGACACCGACCCGGACCGGCTCAACGAGGCCTGGTGGGGGATCGTCCGACGGCACGACATGCTGCGGGCCGTCGTGCACCCGGACGGGTCCCAGGAGGTGCTGCCCGGCATCCCCGAGACGCCCATCCCCGTCGACGACATGGTGGGCGCCCCGGCAGCCGACGTGGAGCGCCGGGTGGCTGACGTCCGTGACGAACTGGCCGCGCGGGTACCGCCCACCGACCGGCCGCCGCTCTTCGAGCTGCGGATGACCCGCTGCGACGACGCGCTGCTGCTGCACCTGTCCATCGACCAGCTCATCGTGGACTACGCCAGCCTCCTGATCGTCCTCGCCGAGCTGGAGGACGTCTACCACGGCCGTCAACTGGCGCCCCTGGACGCCCGCTTCCGCGACTACGTGCTGGCCCGCCGCCGGCAGACGCTCACCAGCGAGTACAACCGGCACCGCGACTACTGGCTGCGCCGCCTGCCCGACCTGCCCGGCCCGCCGGAGCTGCCGCTCGCGGCCGGCACCGGGGCCGTCGGCCCGTTCCGCCGGTACGAGACCGTCATGAACGCCGGACAGCGCACGGCGTTCGAGACCAACGCGGCGGACCTGGGCATCCCCATGTCCGCCGCGGCCCTGACCGCCTTCGCCGAAGTGATCGGCCGCTGGAGCCGCAACCCGCACTTCATGCTCAACCTGCCCACCTTCACCCGGCTCCCGCTGCACGAGGACGTCGACCGGCTGGTGGGCGACTTCACCTCCGTCGAACTGCTCGCCGTGGACCTGCGGGAACGGCAGTCCTTCGCCGACCGCGTACGCACCGTCAGCTCCAACCTCCTCGAGGACCTCGCCCACTCGCTGTTCACGGGCAGCCAGGTGCTGACCGAGATGGCGCGGCTGAGCGAGGCCCAGACCCTTCTCATGCCGGTCGTCTTCACCAGCACCCTCGGCTCCGCCACCATGCGGCAACCCGAGGCCGTCGTCCGGCACGCCCAGACACAGACGCCCCAGGTCTGGATCGACTGCCAGGTGATGGAGCGCGGCGACGGCCTCGCCCTGAGCTGGGACGTACGGGAGGGCGTCCTCGCGGAGGGTGTCGCCGAGGACCTGTTCGGCGCCTTCACCGCTCTCATGCACCGCCTGGCCCAGGACTCCGGCAGCTGGTCCGCGCCCACCGAGATCGACCTCCCCGAGCACACCCGGGCGGTGCGGGCACGGGTGAACGACACCGGTGCCCCGGTGCCCCGCGCCCTGCTGCACGAGGCCGTGCTCGACACCGCACGGCGCACCCCGGACCGGGTGGCCGTCGTCGACCAGGACCGCGAGGTCACCTACCGCGAGCTGGTCGCCCGGGCCACCGGCGTCGCCCGGGCCCTGACGACGGCCGGCGTCGCCCCCGGCCGGCTCGTGGCGATCACGATGGACAAGGGCTGGGAGCAGGCGGCCGGCGTCCTCGGTGTGCTCATGGCCGGCGCCGCCTACCTGCCGCTGGACACCACGCAGCCGCCCCGGCGCCGGGACACGATCCTGGCCGACGCCGAGGCGCAGGCCGTACTCACCCAGTCGTGGCTGGCCGACGGCGACTGGCCGGACGGCATCCCGGTCGTCGCGGTGGACGCCCTCCCCGACAGCGAGGCCGCCGCCCCCGCGACCCAGGCCGACCCCGACTCCCTCGCCTACGTCATCTACACCTCCGGCTCGACGGGCGCGCCCAAGGGCGTGATGATCTCCCACGCCGCCGCGCTGAACACCGTCGTCGACATCAACCGCCGTTTCCGGGTCACGGCGGACGACCGTGTCTTCGCCCTGGCCCAGCTCGGCTTCGACCTGTCCGTCTACGACCTGTTCGGCCCGCTCTCGGTGGGCGCGAGCGTGGTGATGCCCCACCCCGAACGCCGCGGGGACCCCTCGAGCTGGGCCGACACGGTCAGGCGGGACCACGTCACCATCTGGAACTCGGTGCCCGGGCAGCTCCAGATGCTCCACGACTACCTGCGGTCCGACGACCCGCCGCTGCCCTCCGTCCGGCTCATGATGCTCTCCGGGGACTGGATCCCCGTCAGCCTCCCCGAAGCGGTCCGGCGCTGGGCCCCGGCCGCCGAAGTGCACAGTCTCGGCGGTGCCACCGAGGCGTCCATCTGGTCCATCCACCACCCGGTCACCGCCGCCGACCGTTCACGGCGCAGCATCCCGTACGGCAGGCCGCTGGCCAACCAGACCTTCCACGTCCTCGACTCCGCGCTGCGGTCCCGCCCGGACCTGGTCACCGGCGACCTGTACATCGGTGGAACCGGTCTGGCCCAGGGCTACTTCGGCGACGCCGAACGCACCGCGGCGGCGTTCGTCCGGCACCCGGTCACCGGCGAGCGGCTCTACCGCACCGGCGACCTCGGGCGCTACCACCCGGACGGCGTCATCGAGTTCCAGGGCCGGGCGGACACCCAGGTGAAGATCCGCGGCTACCGGATCGAACTCGGCGAGATCCAGGCGGCCGTGGAGTCCCTCCCCTCCGTCGGCGCGGCGGCCGTCGTCGTGGCCGGCGGTCCCGGCGACGCCGGCCGGACGACCCCCCGTACGCTCGCGGCCTTCGTCGAGCCCGCCCACCTCGGTGCAGCACTGCCGGTGCCGGCCCCGCTGCGGGCCGCGATCGACCGGGCCGCGCAGGACGCGGCGCAGGACGTCGACCTGCCCGCGCTCACCGCCTTCCGCACGGCGCTGAACCACGCCGCGCTCTCCGCCATGTCCGAGACCCTCGCCCCGGCGTTCGACGGAGCGGACGGCGCGCTGACGGCCGACCGGATCTGCGCGGCACTGGAGGTCGCCCCGGCGCACCACCGCCTGGTACGCCGCTGGCTGCGCGGCCTGGTGGCGGCGGGCCGGCTCAGCGAGGACGCGGGCGGCTACCGGGACCTGTCCGTCCCCGCCGCCGGCGCCACCGGACAGGCGTGGGAGGACGCGGCCGCACGCGAGCGCGAGGCCGGCTGGAGCACCGAACTGTTCGCCATGGTCCGCAACTGCGCACGTGTCCTGCCGTCCCTGCTCACCGGCCGGGCCGACCCGGCGGACCTGCCCTTCGCCGGCGCCTCCGCCGACGCGCTCGACGCCGCCTACAAGGACAACCCCGCGGCCCGCGCCCTGCACCGGGTACTGGTGGCCGGCGTCGCGGAGATGGCCCGCAGCCGGCCGGAGGGCACCCCCCTGCGGGTGATGGAGGTCGGCCTGCGCGGCGGCGGCGCCGTGACCGACCTCGTGCCCGCCCTGGGGGACACCCCCTTCGACTACCTGGCCACCGACCCGTCCGCCCGGCACCGCTCCCGGATCGAACAGCGCTTCACGGACGACCCGCGGGTCCGGCTCGCCCCCTTCGACCCGGCACAGGACCCCCGCGAACAGGGCCTCCTGCCCCACTCCGTGGACGTGCTGGTCTGCATCGGCGTACTCGACAACGTCCCCGACGCCGAGGCGGCCCTCGCCCGGCTCACCTCGCTGCTCACCCCGGGCGGCTGGCTCGTCCTGCTGCAGAACGCCGGCGACGACGACCACGCCCTGAGGATCTCCACGGAGTTCCTCCCCGAGCACGCCGGACCGTTCGCCGACGTCCGGGCCGCCGACGAGCAGTCCTTCCTGACCGCGGGACAGTGGACCGCGCTGCTCGGCGACCGGGACGGCCGCGTCGTCGCCGAGTTCCCCGCCGGAGCCGAGGAGGCCGCCGCCTACGGCCGGCGGCTGTACTTCGCGCAGCCGGGGGCGACCCGCGCCCCGGTCTCGGTGGCGGAACTGACCAGCGCCTGCGCGGATCTGCTGCCCGAGTACTCGGTGCCCACCCGCTGGCAGATACTCGACCAGCTGCCGAAGACCGCGAACGGCAAGCTGGACCGGGCCACGCTCGAGGCCTGGGCCGAGCAGACCGACCGGCAGACCGACGCCCCCGCCTCGGGCCGCCCCCGGGACGAACTGGAACGTGCCATCGCCGCCCTGTGGGCCGAACTGCTGCAGATCGAGGAGGTCGGCCGCGACGACGACCTGTTCGACCTCGGCGGTGACTCGCTGCTCGTGGCGCGCATCGTCGGCCGGCTCAGGGACGGGCTCGACGGCCTGGACGGCCTCGAGTGGGACCTGGAGTGGGAGGTCGTCCTGCGGCACCTGCTGCGCCGGCCCACGGTCGCCGGACTCGCCGAGTACCTGCGTGACGTCTCGTCGGAGCAGCAGAACGAGGGGAGCGAGGCCTCGCCGATCGTCCCGCTCGTCGAGACACCCCCGGGACGGCCGGTGACCGTCCTGGTGCACGCCGGCACCGGCACGCTCCTGCCCTACCGGCCGCTCGTCACCGAGATCCGCAACCGGACGGCCGGCCGCAACGGGCTGGTCGGCCTGGAGATCCCGGAGCTGGACACGTTCCTCAACGCCGACCCGGGCGGACTGATCGACCGGCTCGCCGCACGGTACGTGCGGGCCCTGCTCGACGCCGGACACACGTCCTTCGACGTCGTCGGCTACTGCGTGGGCGGCGTCATCGCCACCGAGGTGGCGCGCGGACTGACGGAGGCGGGTGCCGAGGTGCGCAGCCTCACCGTCATCAGCAGCCACAGCCCGACCTTCCGCATCGACGACGAACTGCTCTCCGAGTACTCGTTCTCCCTGATGATGGGCATGGACCACACCCACATCGGATTCCCGGCCGACTCCGACCGGGTGGGCGCCGCGGTCGGCGCGGTGCTCGAGCGCTCGCCCGAAGCGATCGTCGACGGGGCACTCGCCGACCTAGACGGGGAGTATGCGGACGTCGCCGAGGCGTTCACGAACCTCGAGTCCCTGCCGCGCATGGCCCGCGTCACCAGGATGTGCGAGGCGCTGCCCCCGGCCCTGGAGGGCACCTACCAGCCCGAGGGCCTGCTGCGCGCACTGCGCACCTACCAGCAGAGCACGTACGCGCTGAGCCGGCACCGGAGCGAACCGTACGCGGGCGACATCACCTTCCTGCGGCACAACGGCGCGTACCCCTTCCCGGGCAGCGCGGACACCATCACCGACCACTGGGCGAAGATCTGCCTCGGCGACCTGGCGAGCCGGGAGATCCCGGGCGAGCACTTCACCTGTATGACCGGCGACAACGTGCCGACCGTCTTCGGACACCTGCGCGAGATCATCGAAGGGATGGAAGCGTGATCGGCATTGTCGGAGCGTCCGGGGCGGTGGGGCACCACGCCGCCGCCGCCCTGGCGCGGGCGGGCGCCGGGCCGCTGCGGCTCGGCGCCCGCCGGCCCGAGGCCATCCGCGTACGGGCGGACGGGGCCGACGTGGAGACCCGCGCCGTGGACGCGCTGGACGCCGCCTCGCTCGCCGGCTTCAGTGCGGGCTGCCGCGTCGTCCTGAACTGCGCCGGGCCCAGCTACG
This sequence comes from Streptomyces mayonensis, assembly GCF_018982965.1. Lineage (GTDB taxonomy): Bacteria > Actinomycetota > Actinomycetes > Streptomycetales > Streptomycetaceae > Streptomyces > Streptomyces mayonensis. Next base: position 7,469 of record NZ_JACBYP010000127.1, read on the forward strand.
AACTGAAGGACACGGTGGCCGGGGCCGCCCTCGCGGCGGGCGCCGACTACGTCGACGTCCTCGGCGACGACCCGGTGCACGAGGCGCTGACCGCCGCCGGCGCGGTTCCGGCCGGCCGCGCCGTCGTGCTGTCGGCCGGAACCGTGCCCGGCCTCTCCCTGCTGGTGCACCGGCGGCTGACGGAACTCGCCGAGCAGGACGCGACGCGTGCGACGCGCCTGGTCGCCTACGCCGGCGGACTGGAACGCGCCACCGCGACCGTCGCCGCCGACATCCTCCTCTCGCTCGACGTCGGCGGCGCGGGCGGCGAACGCTACGGGCAGCCGCTGGCGGCCTGGCGCAACGGCCGGCGCGTCCCGCGCGCGCTGCGCGTGAACGAGGACGCCGAGGTGCCGCACTACCCGCAGCGGGTCGCCCTGCAACCGCTGCTGACCGCCGAGATCGAGCGGGGCGCGCGCGCCACCGGCCTGGCCGAGGCCGAGTGGTACAACGTCTTCCCCGGCAGCCAGGTGCGCGCCCTGTTCACCGCCCTCCCGACCCTGCCAGTCGACACGCCCGAACAGCGCGAGGACCTGGTCCGGCGCATCATCCGGGCGGGCGAGATCGACCTGGCGGGCGCCGAGCCCTACTACCGACTGGTGCTCACCCTGTCGGGACCGGACCGGCGCCGCACCGCGGTCGTCCGCACGGACGACAGCTACCGCCTGACGGGGGCCGTCGCCGCACACACCGTCCGGTCTCTCGTGGACGGCCGCATCCCGCCCGGTCTGCACTTCGCGGGGGACGTCCTGGAGCCCGCCGGGACCATCGACGAGCTGACCCGCACCGGCGCGGCGGACTTCTCGGTCTACGAGGGCGAGGGCCACGCCGGCGAGCGGGCGGGCGACGACTTCGAGGACGGTGAGCTGTGAACGCCCCCACCGGCAGGCCGCTGCGGACCGTGGTGGCCGGCACCAACTTCGGCCGGTTCTACATCGACGCCGTGCGCGCGCACCCGGACTTCGAGCTGGCGGGCATCCTCGCCAAGGGCAGCGACCAGTCCCGCCGGGCCGCCGAACGGCTCGGCGTGCCCTGCTGGACCGGCGTCGACGAACTGCCCGACGCCGTCGACGCGGCCTGCGTCGTCGTCCCGTCGGCCGTGATGGGCGGGCCCGGCACGGAACTGAGCCAGGAGCTGCTGCGCCGGGGCGTGCACGTGCTGCAGGAACACCCCCTGCATCCGGACGAGTTGTCGGAAACCCTGCGCATCGCCAGGAAGCGCGGGCTGCAGTACCGCGTCAACACCCACTACGTCCACGTGGAGCCCGTGCGGGTCTTCCTGGAGGCGGCACGGCAACTCCGGGCCCAGCAGCAGGTGCTGCACGTCGACGCGGCGTCCCCGGTGCACGTACTGGCGCCGTTGGTCGACATCCTGGGCCGGACCCTCGGCGGCCTGCGCCCGTGGCACCTGGGGGACGTCGCGGCCGTCGGGGACGAAGTGCTCGCCGCGTCCGGCGGACGGGCGCCGGTGCGGACCCTGCACGGGGCCCTGGCCGGAGCGCCCCTGACGCTGCGGGTGCACAACCAGATCCATCCGGGGGACCGGGACAACCACGCGCTCTTCTGGCACCGTGTGGCGATCGCCACCGAGGGCGGCGTGCTGACGCTCGCGGACACCCACGGACCGGTGCTCTGGCACCCCCGGATGCACTCGCCGCGCGACGACGGGCACCGGCTGGTCTTCCGGTCCGGTCCAGGCGCGCAGTGGCTGAGGCTGCCGACGCATTCCGTCGTCGGTGGCCCGCCGCAGGACGCGCACAGCTTCGACGGGGTCTTCAACGACCTGTGGCCGTCGGCGGTGTCCGACGCGCTCGGCGGCCTGCGCGACGCGGTCGCGGAGGGCTCGGACGTGCTGCGCACCGCGCAGCACGACCTGGCGGTCTTCCACGTCTGGCGGGACCTGATGGCCCGCCTCGGTCCTCCCGAGCTGATCCGCCCGCCCGCGCCCACGCCGCTGTCCGTGGCGGACCTGACCGGCTCCGGTGCCGGTTCCGGCGCGGTCGGCCACGGCGAGGGCCGCGACCGCGGACCGGTACGGGGCGGCGCGTCACCCGGACCTGCCGGGCGCGAGCCGGCCGGTGCGGAGGGCGACGCCCCCGGCGCCGGGTACACCCAGCCGGCCGAGTTCTTCGACCTCGGCGCCCGGGAGCACACGGACCGCACCGGCCCCGCGGTGGTCGCCTCGCTCGCGGGCATCGACCCGAAGGCCGGCCCGCTGCTGGACATCGGTGCGGGAAGCGGCCTGGTGACCCGGCAGGTGGCCGCCGCCCACCCGGACTGCCGGATCGTCGCGGCCGAGCCCTCGCCGGGGATGCGCGCCATCCTCACCAGCCGGCTCGCCGAGGACCCCGGGACCGCGGAGCGGGTGACGGTGCTGCCCGACGCCGCGAACGACCTCGTCCTGCCCGACCGGATCTGCGGCGTGGTCGCCTGCGGGATGCTCGGGCACCTGGACCCCGACCGGCGCCGTGCGCTGCTGCGGGATCTGGCCGCCCGGCTCGCGCCGGGCGCGCCGCTCGTCGTCGAACTCATGGGGTTCTACGCCCCGGTGTCGATGCCGGAGACCAGGTTGCGCCAGACCGCTCTCGGCGGGCAGCGCTACGAGTGGTGGATGTCCGGCGAGCCCGCCGGTGAGGAGTTGATGCGCCTGGAGACGACCTGGCGGGTGTTCGAGGGGACACGGCTGGTGCGCGAGGTGCGGGACGCGTACCACTGGCACACGGTGACCCTGGAACGCGTCGCCGAGGAGGCGGGGCTGGCCCTCGAGAAGCCGCCGGCGCCCCACGCGGCGGCCGTCCCGCACCTGGGCGTGCTGCGCGGTGCGGGACGGCCGGCGGTCACCAGGTGACGAGTACCTGTTCCGGCCCGAAGGCGATGCCTTCGTGCCGGAACCGGACCTCGTGCAGGGGCGCCGCCGCGCGGAGCGTGGGAACACGGTCCAGGAGCGTGCTGATCGCGGTCACCAGTTCCAGGCGCGCGATGTTCTGGCCGACACACTGGTGAATGCCGTAGCTGAATGCGACATGCTGTTTTCCATTCCTCTCGAAGTCAATTTTCTCGGGATCTTGGAAAACAGTCTCGTCATGATTTGCAGCGGCCAATAGTGGAATTACTCCATCGCCCTTGCGGATCACGTGGTCACCGAACTGAATGTCCTCGGTGGCGGTGCGCAGGGCGATGGAGTCACCGACGGAAAGGACCCGGAGGAGTTCCTCGACGGCGGCCGGGAACCTGGTGTGGTCCGCGCGCAGTTCCGCGATCAGCTCAGGGTTGTCCAGCAGCGCCAGCACGCTCAGCGCGATCTGGTTCGTCGTGGTCTCCCAGCCGGCCACGACGAGGATCGCGACGGTCGTGATCAGCTCCTCGCGGGTCACCTCGCCGGTGTGCAGCCGCTCGGCTATCAGTCTGCTGAGCAGGTCATCGCCGAGGTCCCTCTCGCGTTCCGCGATGATGCCGTCCATCACGGCGGACAGGGCGCCGATGCCCTCGGCGGCGCCCTCCGCGGTGCTGGCGCCGCCGCCGAAGACCTGGGAGCCCAGGGTCCCGGTGACGCGCCGGAACCAGGGGTCGGACCGCCGCACCCCGACGAGTTCGCACATGACGGTGCTGGACACGGTGTGCGCGAAGTGGGTGACCAGGTCGACCGGAGGGCCGCCGGCGAGCAGTTCGTCGATGCGCTCGTCGACGATGCGCTGGACGTCCCGGCGCATGCGGCGCGCCTTGCGGACGGTCATCTCGGCGAGCAGCATCCGCCGGAACCGGGTGTGCTCGGGCGGATCCATCCTGATGAACGGCCTCGTCCGGGCGCCCACCTCCTGCTCGCCGTCGACGAGCGCCGGGAAGTTCGGGTGGCGGATGTCGGCGCTGACCCGGGGGTCGGCCAGCACCGCGCGGACCTCCCGGTAGCCCGTGACGATCCAGGCCGGGCGGCCGGTGGGCAGGGTCACCCGGGACACCGGGCCCTGCCTGCGGAGTTCCGCGTACTCCTCGGGCGGGGCGAAGGGGCATCCGCGGGCCATCGGAAAGGAATGGGGAGCGACGCCGGTCGCATCTGTTTCAGTCATGGCTGTCAAGTCCTTCGTACGGCGATATCGGCATCCTAGCCACCGCCACTCTCAGTTGCTATAGAAAAGTTACGTCTTCGCAGGGAAGCTTTCCAAGAGGGCTGGACGGAATCTCTGATTGATGATGGACTGCCTGGAGCGGTGACAGAAGAAGTGGTAGGAGAATGTGGTGAACAAGACGGTTCTTGGACCCTGGCTGCGCAGGCCGGTGGTTCGGCCGGAGGCGCGGCTGCGGCTCGTGTGCTTCCCGCACGCGGGCGGCGCCGCTTCCTCGTTCCGTCCCTGGCAGCGCCTGCTGCCGGACGAGGTCGAGCACGTGACCGTGCAGTACCCGGGCAGGGAGGACCGGTTCGCCGACGGTCCGGTCGACTCGATGGACGTCCTGGTCCGCGACGTCGTCGACGCCCTCCAGCCGCTGCTCGACCGGCCCTTCGCCCTCTTCGGCCACAGCATGGGCAGCGCGGTCGCCTACGAGGTGGCCCAGGAGTTGCGGCGCCGGGGCCTCGGGGTGCCGGTCCGGCTGCTGGCCGCCGGCCGGGCGTCGCCCCACCACGCGGCGGTGGGTGACATCCATCGGCAGGACGACAGCGCGCTGGCCGGCGAACTGGCGCGCTACGGAGGGACGCCCCAAGAGGTGCTGGCCGACCCGGAGTTGCGTGCCGCCATCCTGGGGTACGTCCGCAGCGACTACCGGCTGATCGAGACCTACCGGCCGTCCTCCGCCGAGCCGCTGGACTGTCCGGTCAGCGTCTTCTTCGGCTCCCGGGACCCCGAGTGCGGCCCGCGGGACGCCGAGACGTGGTCGGGCACCACCCGGCACCCCCTGACCGTCACGCCCTTCGACGGCGGTCACTTCTTCCTCGTTCCCCAGCGCGCCCCGCTGGCCGAGGCCATCGCCCGGGACCTGGGCCTCGACCTGCGGCACCCCGCGCGTACCTGGCCTAGCACCCCCTGAGACCCGTCAGACCTGCGAGACCAGTCAGACACGTCAGAGATGTCAGACCTGTGAGACCTGAAAGGACGTCACCGCCATGGTCGCGGACTACTACACCGCCTCCGCGGAGTTCTACGAGATGGTGGCCGCGCGCCACGTGCAGACGAGTGCCGGCCCGCTCACGGCCGCCCTGGCGGGGGTCGACGCCTCTCGCGGTCCCGTCGTGGAGATCGGCGCGGGCACGGGGCGGATCACCGAAGTCATCGCCCGGGCACTGCCCGCAGCCTCGGTCATCGCCGCGGAACCGTCCGTTCCGATGCGGGCGATGCTGACCAGCCGGGTGTTCGGGGACGAGGACCTGCGCAAGCGGGTGACGGTCGTGGCGGAGCCCGCCCAGGAGCTGACCCTGCCCGACACCGTCGCCGCGGTGGTGATCTTCGGTGTGGTCGGCCACCTCTCCAGGGCCGAACGCGTCGACCTGTGGCGGAACCTGCGCGGCAGACTGCCCGAGGGTGCGCCGATCGTCGTGGAGCTGATGGGGGTCGGCAGGGCCCGCCGGGTGCCGCCGTTCAGGATGCTGCGCGAGACGATCGGTGAGCAGACCTACGAGTGGTGGACGGAGGCCGAGCCCCTGGAGGGCGAGGTGATGCGCTGGAGGACGTCCTGGAAGGTCTTCCGCCGGGGTGGGCTGGTGCGCACCAACTCCGACACCTATGACTGGGAGAACCTCAGCCTCGAGCAGCTCGCGCGGGAGGCCGGGATGAGCAGCAGCCTGGTGAGCGCCGCGGGCGTTCCGGGGTCGCCGGAGATCGGCAGGCTGATCCGCTGACGCCGCCTCAAGTGTATTGACAATCGTTTTCATTAGTACTTGTATGGGTGACACCCGACCCGTCCCTGCCGGGCCGTACGCCTGCGAGTGCGCTGACGGGCCGACCCGCGAGACGGGCCGCGCCCCCTCTTGGAGCGCCGGCCGCACGACCACGGCCGCCGGTGCCCGCTGCCAACCCGAAAGCGAGAACATCCCGTGACCCGTCGGGAACCCTTCCCCGAGCGCAAACTCACCTTCACCGGCGATCCCGTGGCCGTCGCCGCCGCCCTGTCGGCGGGCACCGACGCGCCCCACCTCCTCTACGAGCAGGAGGGCGCCGTCACCTGGAGCGAGGGCGAGTCCGTCGTGGTCGAGGCGGACGCGGCCTTCGTCAGGATGCACGGCAGGGGCGTCGAGACCACCCGGCTGCCCGCGGGCACCCATCCGCTGGCCACCGCCGGGGAGCTCCTGCGGACACGGACCGGCGGCATCGGGTCGGCGCACGGCTGGCTGTCCTTCGAACTCGCCCACGCCTACCACGGGAACGGCGCGGCGGGCGGTGGGACACTCGCCCGGTTCGTCGTCCCCGAGCGGGAGATCGAACTGACGGACACCGCCGCCGTACTGCGGGCCGACGGACCGGACGCCCTCGACGACCTGGAGAGACGTCTGCACGCCGCCGCGGCCACGGCCGGCGAACCCGCCGCCGCGCGCGCCGCCGTGGACCTCGAGGAGCACGCCGACCGGTACCGTGCCGCCGTGGCCGACGCCGTACGCGCCATCCACGCGGGGGAGTTGGACAAGGCCATCGTCTCCCGCACGGTCTCCGCCCCGGACGGGATCGACCTTCCGGCCACCTACGTGGCGGGACGGCGCAGCCACCTCCCCGCCCGCTCCTTCCTGCTGCGGCACGGCGGCTGGGAGGCCGCCGGCTTCAGCCCGGAGATCGTGGCCCGGATCGACGCCGACGGCCTCGTCACGGCGCAGCCGCTGGCCGGCACCCGCGCGCTGACCGGCGACCCGGCCGCGGACGCCGCCCGTCGCGCCGAACTCCACCGCGACGCCAAGGAGGTGTACGAACACGCCGTCTCCGTACGTCTGGTGCAGGAGGAGATGAACGCGGTGTGCCTGCCGGAGTCGGTGCGCACCGAGGAGTTCATGGGCGTCGAGGAACGCGGCAGCGTGCAGCACCTCGCCTCCCGGCTGCGGGGGCGGCTCGCCCCGGGCCGCGACCGGTGGGACGCGCTCGCCGCCCTCTTCCCCGCGGTGACCGCCTCCGGCATACCCAAGGGCCCCGCGCTCGAGGCGATCCGCCGTTCCGAGGACCGGGAACGCGGCCTCTACAGCGGCGCGGTGGTGCGGCTGGAGGCCGACGGCACCCTGGACGCCGCGTTGGTGCTGCGCACCGTCCTGCGCCGGGGCGACCGGACCTGGCTGCGTGCCGGGGCCGGCATCGTGGCGGGATCCGATCCGGAACGGGAGCTGGAGGAGACCCGGGAGAAGCTCCGGGCGGTCAGCGGTCATCTGGTGCCCGCCGCTCCGGCGAAGACGCCGGGCGACGCGGCCTCTACGCCCCCGCCCGCCTCCGTGACGGCCCCGTGAGCCGCGCAGGCCTCGGGCGCGCATGGTGACGCCGCGGTGACGCCCCGAACGGCCCGCGGTACGCCGGCCCCGCCCCCCGCGGACCGGCGCAGCCTGCCCCCAGGGGTGCGCCCGGCCCGGGTGGGCACGGCGTGCGGCCGTCTGCCCGGTGTTCCGGCCTCTTCGACGACACCCTGGAGGGCAACATCCGCGTCGGCCGGCCCGGGGCCACCGACGAGGAGGTGGCCGAGGCGGCCAGGACCGCCGGCGTCGACGAGATCGTCGAGCGGCTGCCGGACGGCCTGGCCACGCGCGTCGGTGAGGGCGGGGCCTCGCTGTCCGGCGGCGAGCGGCAACGTGTCTCCGTCGCCCGTGCCGTCCTCAAACGTGCCCCCGTCGTCCTGCTCGACGAGGCGACCGCCGCCCTCGACCCGGAGAACGAGAAGTACGTCCAGCAGGCACTGCGGATCCTGATGCGGGACTCCATCCTGCTGGTGATCGCCCACCAGTTGTCCACCGTCGTGGCCGCCGACCAGATCCTCGTCCTGGACGGGGGCCGGATCTGCGAGCGCGGCACCCACGAGGAACTGCTCGCCGCCCACGGCCCGTGCGCCCGCTTCTGGGAGCGGCGCCGCCGCAGCCGCGGCTGGCGCCTGGTACCGGCCGGCGAGGCCGGGGCGCCCCGCTGACGGGCGCCGGCGCCGAGGTTCTCTCCTCCGAGCCGTCCCTCCGGGCTCCGTGCCCCGGAGGGACGGCTTCTGGCATCCGTCACCGCTCCGGGGACGCGGCGGGCGGTGGACGGTCCGCGCGCGTCACGCACCGAACGGACGGCGGGATTCCGGGCGGTACCGGGGTCGTCTCCGCACGGCCGTTCGGAGAAGGAGGCTTAGCGGCGCGCGCACTTGGAAACGATAATCACGAACTGATCATGGAGGACGACAAATTCAGTGATTGACTGACATGGGAGGTACTTCGTGAAGGACGCGCCCTTGTATCTGAGGCCGCGGGTCGACCCACCGCTCGCCTCGTTGCTGGGGGACGCGCCGTTCCTGCACTCCCTGGTCGACGCACTGGGATCACCACTGAACGTGCTGCTCCCGGAAGTCGTCGCCGAGAACGCGGAACGCTTCCGGTCCGTCTACCGGCGTCACCACCTCGCCGGACGGGTGTACTTCGCCCACAAGGCGAATCGTTCCAGCGCCCTGGTGCGCCGACTCGCGGCCTGCGACCCGGCCGCCGTCGGCATCGACGTGGCCTCCCTCGAGGAGTTGCGGCACGCGCTGAGCTGCGGGTTCACCGGAGACCGGGTGATGGCGACCGGCCCGAAGGACGCCGAGTTCCTGTGGCTGGCCGCCCGGACCGGCGCGACGGTGAACGTCGACTCGCTCGCCGAGCTGGACCAACTGGCCGAAACCGTCCGGCAGTACGCCCTGCCCAGGACGGACGTGCTGGTGCGGCTGTCCGGGTTCGAGTCGGAAACCGGACCCGGCGGCGCGGGCACCCGGGTGCTCTCGCGCCGCAGCCGCTTCGGCACCCCGGTCGCCGAGGCGGACCGCCTCTGGACGGCGCTGGAACGCCACGCCGACAGCCTCGAACTCGTGGGCCTCGCCTACCACCTGGACACCACCGGCCTGGAGGAGAAGGGCCGGGCCCTGGAGCGCTGCGTGCTGCTCATGGACGAGTGCCGCGCACGGGGCCTCGCACCGCGCGCCGTGGACATCGGCGGCGGTTTCGGCGTCGGCTACGTCGAGGACGCCGGAGAGTGGGAGCGCTGGACGACCGCCCTGAGCGAGGCGGTCCTCGGCACCCGCCCGCCCCTGACCTGGCGCGGCCACGGATACGGCCTGCGCAACGAGGCCGGCACGGTCCGCGGCAGCGCCGCCCTCTACCCGGCCCACCGCCCCACCGCGGGCCCCGGCTACCTCGACGCGCTCCTGACCGGCCCGGCACCCGTCCTCGGCCGCACTCCCGCCACCCTGCTCCTGGAACACCTCCACGACCTGTACGTCGAACCCGGACGCGCCCTAGTCGACCAGTGCGGCCTGTCGCTGGCCCGGGTGCTGGAGGTGCGGCCCCTGGACGGCGACCCCGGCCGGTTCCTGGTACGCCTCGGCATGAACGCGGGAGACGTCAGCCTGGAGGAACACGGGGTCCTGGTCGACCCGGTGCTGCTGCCGCGCCGGGGCGCCCCGGACGACTCGGCGGACGGCGGACCGGTGGGGGTCCACCTCGTCGGCAACCTCTGCCTGGAGGCCGACCTGATCACCCGCCGGCTGGTGTTCCTGCCCCGCACACCCCGGCCGGGAGACCTGCTGGCCTTCGTCAACACCGCCGGCTACGTCATGGACTTCCACGCCCACCACGCGCAACGCCAGCCGTCGGCACGGACGGTCGCGGTCACGGACGAGGGCGGGACCCGCCGCTGGTGTCCCGACGAGAACTACTGGCCGCTCACACACCCGCAGGGAGCGTCGGCATGAGGTACGACAGCATCACCGAAGCCATCGGCAACACACCGCTGGTCCGCATCGACCCGTCGGTGCACGGTCTGCGCCACATCGACCTGTACGCCAAACTGGAGATGCTGAACCCGTTCGGGTCCGTCAAGGACCGGCCGGCCTGGCACATGGCCCGCCCGCACCTTCAGGACGCGGCGGGCGGCGACGGGACGGTCGTCGAGCTGTCCAGCGGCAACACGGCCAAGGCGCTCGCCCTGCTGGCCGGAATGCACGGGCTCAGGTTCAAGAGCGTGACCAACCGGATGCGCGTGCCCGAGATCAAGGAGCTGCTCCTGCTGCTGGGTGCCGAGATCGAGGAACTGCCCGGCCAGAGCGAGTGTCTCGACCCCACCGACACGGACGACCCGCTCACCCGCTTCCACCAGGCGCTCTCCGAGCCCGGCAGCACCTACCTGCACACCGACCAGTACTTCAACCCGCGCAACGTCGAGGCACACGCGGCCGGGACCGGGCCCGAGATAGTCAAGGACCTGGACGGGCGGGCGCCGGACTGGTTCATTGCCTGCGTGGGCACCGCCGGGTCCTCCACGGGCGTCGCCCGCGTCCTGCGCGAACACGACCCCGACGTACGGGTGCTCGGGCTGGTAGCAGACAAGTCGGACTTCATCCCGGGCATCCGCACCATCGACGAGGTGCACCAGGTCGGCCTGTTCGACCCCGCGACCTACGACTCGCTCGCCCCGGTCACCTCGCAGCAGGCCATCGACGGCATGCTCACCCTGATCCGCCGCTGCGGACTCCTCTCGGGACCGACCGGCGGCGCCGCCTACGAAGGCGCGGTACGCCACCTGGCCGCCGTCGACGCCGGGTTGGAGGGCACCGGCCGCCGCGAGAGCGCGGTGTTCATCGTGTGCGACCGGGCCGAGAGCTACCTGAGCTACGTGCGCCAGCGCCGGCCCGAGCTGCTGGGCAAGGCCCGGCGCGGGCACTCGGCGGCGTCCCTCGGCGACGACGAGATCAGGGCGGAGGCCAGGGTGGCCGGCGTCGACGAGGCACGGCGCTGGATCGCGGAGGGCGAACCCCGTCCGCTGGTCGTGGACCTGCGCGGCCCGCACGCCTACGCCGCCCTGCACATCGAGGGCTCGGTGAACATCGTCGACGAACTCTTCGAGGAACTGGTGCGCGGGGGACTGCCGTTCAGCAAGCGCACCCCGGTCCTGCTCGCCTGTCCGGTGGGGGAGAAGTCGCTGCGCTACGCCGCGCTGCTCTCCCGCATGGGCCATCCGGACGTGCGGAGTCTGGCGGGCGGCATCGTGGCCTGGCGGGACGCCGGGGCACCGCTGGTGAGGGAGTGAACACCATGTCGGACGAGGCATGTTCCGGGCGGGCGCGGGAGGAAGCGGTCCGCTGGCAGCAGGAGTTGAGGGCGCAGTTCCCCATCGTCACCGCGCATCCGGACCTCGCGTACCTCGACAGCGCGGCGACCTCGCAGAAGCCGCGGGTCGTCGTCGAGGCCGTGGAGAGCTACCTCACCACGTCCAACGCCAACGCGGGCCGCGGCACCTACCCCTGGGCCAACCGCACCACGGAACTGGTGGAGCGGACCCGCGAACGGGTCAAGGAGTTCCTGGGGGACCCCCAACCGCAGTATTCGGACGTCCACTTCACCAGCGGCACCACCGAGGGCCTGCGCACCGTCGCCCGCGACTGGCTGGTGCCGTACCTCGGCGACGGCGACGAGATCCTCGTCCCGTTCGCCGACCACCGGGCCAACCTGGAACCCTGGCTGGAAGCCCGTCAGCTGCTGGCCGAGCGCGGTGTCGACGTCACGGTGCGGGCCCTGCCCCGCCAGGAGTCCTCCGGCGACTACGACCACCGCGCCCTCGCCGGGGTCGTCGGCCCCCGCACCCGGTTCGTCGCGGCGACCCACGTCCACCACGTCTACGGCGGCGACATGAACGTGCACCGCCTGCGCGCCGCCGTGGGCCCCGACGTACCGATCTGCCTGGACGCCGCGCAGAGCGTCGGCCACCTCCCCGTCCGGGTGGACGACCCGGAGCTCGACGTGGACTTCGTCGTCTTCTCCGGGCACAAGGCGCTGGCCCTGCCCGGCACGGGAGCGGTCTGGGCGCGCAACACGCGGGGGCCGCGGCTGCGTCCCGGAGGCTGGCAGGGTACCCCCAACACGGTGGGCATCGTGTCGCTCCTGGCGGCGCTCGACTGGCTGGACGCGGCCGGATGCGAACGGATCGGCCGCCATCTCACCCGGCTGGCCACCCGCCTGACGGACCGGCTGCACCGCCTGGAGAGCTACGAGATCCTCGGCTGTCCCGCCGGGCTCGCCGCGGACAGCGCGCTGCCCGAGGACCAGCGCCGGCACGGGATCGTCACGTTCCGGCACCGCGACATCCCCTCCGACGACCTGGGATTCATCCTCTACAGCCACGGATTCATGGTGCGGGCCGACAGCCTCTGCCAGGCCGGGGCCGACGAGAAGAACGGATCCGTGCGGGTCAGCCTGCACGTCTACAACACGGAGGAGGAGATCGACCGGCTGCTGGCCGTTCTCGCCTCACTGGAGTGAACGGCTATTGATAACCGTTTCCACCTGTACGCTGCGTGGTAGTTGCGACAGGTGAGAGACGAACGAGGTGTGACGGCCGGATGGGCGTGAGCATGGGAGCGGCCAGTATGTGGGTGGAGCGCTGGGAGCGGCAGCAGCAGCGGTACGCGGTGGACCGCGAGGAGCGGTTCGCGGTGATCGCGGACGTCACGGAGCACCTCTGCGCCGGCCGCGACCGGCCGCTCCTGCTCGACCTGGGCTGCGGTCCCGGCTCGCTGTCCGCCCGGCTCGCCCGCCGCCTGCCGCACGCGGAGATCGTCGCCGTCGACATGGACCCCGTCCTGCTGGAACTGGGGCGGACCCACCACTCGGACTCCGCGCGGTACGTGGACGCGGTGATCGGCGAGGACGGCTGGACGGACGCACTGGGGCTGGACCGCCCCGTGGACGCCGCCGTCACGACGACGGCCCTGCACTACCTCCCGGCCCCCGTCCTGCTGCGCACCTACCGCAGCCTCGCCGCCCTCCTGCGCCCCGGCGGCGCCCTCGTCAACGGGGACCACTTCCCGCCGGACGGGTCGCCCTGCTCGGAGCTGACCGCTCACGTGGGGCGCCGCCGGGCCGAACGGACCGGTGCGCACGGGCGCGAGGACGAGGACTGGGAGTCGTGGTGGGAGGCCGCGGCGGCCGACCCGGAGCTGACCGACCTGTTCGAGCAGCGGCAGAAGAACCGGTCGTCCTCGGGCAACGGCAACCGGCACCTCTCCGTGGGCGCCCACACCCGGCTGCTGCGCCGGTCGGGCTTCGGACACGTGACGCCGGTGTGGCAGGTCGGGGACAGCTGCGTACTGGCGGCGCTGAAGAGCTGAGCCGGCCACAGGGCGGGGCCGGGGTGGCCGCATGGGGGAGGGTCACGCACCGTGACCGAATTTGATCGGGTTCGACTGGTCCTCGGCGTACCCCGAACGAGTGCTGAAATGGAGTATCGCTCTGTAGTGCGAGGCCTCATACCAGAGCGGGACGTTGTGCGAGGGAGTTTGCCAACTGCCCACCGCACATGACGGGCAGGCGACTACTGTCAGTGGCCGTCGGGCGACGTAGGGCCGACGGAAAAGCACCCGGAGACGCGGCCGGACGGGTAACCGGTCACGCGTCCGGACACGCACACGGACCAGTACGAGGACACCGATGTCTCACCTCCGCGCCCCGGCCGCGCGAGCAGACCGCCGCGAGGGCGGGCGGCACGGCCGGCCGGCGGCCCCACGCACCGCCCCCGCGCTCCCCGACACGCACATACGGTCCCAGCTCCTGCGTCTCGCCGTGCTGCCGCCGGTCGCCGTCGCCCTCAGCGCCTGCGCCGTCGTCCTGTTCACCGTCCGGTCCACCGGCGTCCGGCCCGGCCCCGTCCTGTGGGGCATGCTGGCCGGCGCCGTCTCGGTGACCGCAGCGGCCGTCGTCATCGCCGCCGTCGCCGCCGACCGCGCCGCGCGGTCGGTGCAGGAGCGCGTCGGCGCGCTGCGCGACGCGACCGCCCGCCAGGAGAGCGAACTGCGCACCGTCGTCGAGGCGTTGCGCCGCGGCGAGACCCCGGCCCGGCGCACGCCGCGCGGCGGACCGCCGGACGACGCCGACGACTTCGAACTCCTCGCCGCCGACCTCTCCCGCGCCCACGACGGCGCCGTCACCGCCGTCGTACGGGCCGCCCAGCTCTCCAGCCAGGCCGGCAGCGAACAGAAGCTCGAAGTCTTCCTCAACCTCGCCCGGCGCCTCCAGTCGCTGGTCCACCGTGAGATCTCCATCCTGGACGAGCTGGAGAACGAGATCGAGGACCCCGACCTCCTCAAGGGCCTCTTCCACGTCGACCACCTCGCCACCCGCATCCGCCGCCACGCCGAGAACCTCGCCGTGCTCGGCGGGGCCGTCTCCCGCCGCCAGTGGAGCAACCCGGTGGACATGACCGAGGTGCTGCGCTCGGCGATCGCCGAGGTCGAGCAGTACTCCCGGGTCCGGCTGGTCCCGCCGATCGACGGCACCCTGCGCGGCCACGCCGTCGCCGACGTCATCCACCTGCTGGCCGAACTCGTCGAGAACGCCACCCTGTTCTCCGCCCCGCAGACCCAGGTGCTGATGCGCGCCGGCCTCGTCACCTCGGGCCTCGCCGTAGAGGTCGAGGACCGCGGGCTCGGCATGCCCGCCGGCGAACAGGACCGGATGAACGCCCTGCTCGCCGACCCCGACCAGGTCAACGTCGGCCGCCTCCTCGCGGACGGCCGCATCGGGCTCTTCGTCGTCTCCCAGCTCGCCAGGCGGCACGGGATCACCGTCCGGCTGCAGACCAACATCTACGGCGGTGTCCAGGCCGTACTGGTCGTACCGCAGGCCCTGCTGGGCACGGAGCCGGGTGCCCTCCCGGGCGGCGCGGCCGGGCCGCCCGAGGTCACCGGTACCGGTCCCGTACCCGTACCGGCGCCCCGGCAGCACCCCCGGCCGGCGGGCGCCGTACCACCGCCACCGTCCGCCCCCGCACCGGGCGCGCGGACCAGGCACACGGTGCAGACGGGACCGGCCCCGGCGGCTCACCCCGCGCCCGCGCCCCCATCCGCCGCACCGGTCCCGGCGGCACCCCTTCCGACGCCCCCGGACACCGGCCCCGGCCCGGTCCCCGCTCCCGCGCCGTCCCCGGAGCGGAACCGGCACCGGCGCGCCGACGGCGAGCCCCTGCCGCTGCCCGTGCGCGGCACCCACCGGAACCGGCCCACCCCGGCGGCGGCCGTGCCCGGTGTCCGGCCCGAGGACCGGGGCGTCGTCGCCGAACACGCGGCCACCCCGCCCGTCCCGCGGCACAGCGCGGTCCGCGGCACCATGGGCAAACCCCAACTGCCCCGCCGCCGCGCCCAGGAACACATCGCACCCCAGCTGCGCGGCGGCCCCGCCCCGCGTCAGGAACCCGAGCAGTACACCGGGCACGACCCCGGCCTGATGGCGGCCTTCCAGCGCGGCATCGGCCTGGCGGAGGCGGCCCAGCGCACGGAGTCCGCCCCGCCGGAGCAACCGCGCAGCCCGGCCCCGGTGCCCACAAAGCCCGCACCCCTCGCACCGGCCGCCACCCACCCGGCGCCACCGGAAACGGCCCCCGGGGACCCGCCCCCGCCGCCCCCCCGCCCCGCCCCGCGGCCCCCCCCCCGCCGGGGCGGGGGGGGGGGGCGGGCTGGCGGCGGGGGGGGGGGGGGCGGCCGGGCCCCCCCCGGGGCCCAGCTGGTCGGTGC
>NZ_JACBYP010000128.1 GCF_018982965.1 Streptomyces mayonensis
CACACACCGCACGCACCTCCAACGGCACGCACGGAACCGCACGCCCGCCCCGGGCGGCCTCCGCGCGGTGCTCGCTGCCGTTCCGGGCGTGCGGTTCCGTGCGTGCCGTTGGAGGTGCGTGCGGTGTGTGCGGTTTCGTGCGTGCCGTGCCCCGCGCGCGGTCCCGGGGTTCCCGGTGATCCGTGCCGCCGCCGGGCGTCAGCCGCCCCTGACCTCGCGGGACGGCGGTTCGTTGCTGCCCGGGCGGGCACGGACCTCGTCCGAGCACGTGTAGCGGCGGGCGGAGGAGTCGGCCGGACCGGCCAGGACCACCGAGCCGTCACCCTCCGCCGCGGCCGAGTCGGAGAAGGTGCAGACGACCTGCGCGAGGGCGTACGAGGTGAGGTCGCCGGGCGCGGTGTCCAGGCGCAGCGTGTCCTCCGGGTCACCGTCGCGCGGTCCCGCCACGGTGATCCCGTGCCGTACGTCCGTCGTGTACCCGGCCTCCTTCTCGGCGGCCGACGGCGACCGGGCGAGCTGGTCGAGCAGCCCCTGCGCCACCAGCACCCGCCGCCCGGAGTCCGAGGTGCCGTCCGGCACCCGTACCGTGCGGTCCACGGTCACCAGCGACGAGCCGCACAGCAGGAACACCTGCGCCGGCACCCCCGGCCCGGACCGCGTCGACACGTCCGGCTCCGCGAGCGAGCAGCGCACCCGCGACGGCGCGGGCCCGTAGTCCGTGGGCACCTCCGTGGGACGGATACCGCACCCGGCGAGCAGCGCGGTCAGCGCCGCCAGCACCGCGAGCCCGGGAAGTGCCGGCAGGCGGCGTACGGTCATCAGGCCCGTCCCTTCGCGTCCTTGCCCCTGCTTCCGTCACCCGGGGAGCCCTCGCCGTCCGTGCCGCCCCCGCCGCTCCCGGCGTTCCTGCTGCCCCCGCCGTCCCCGCCGTCCCCGGCGTCGTCGTCCGTCGGCGGCGACGGGTCCTGCGGCAGCCGCAGGACGAACACCGCACCCCCTTCGGGCGAGTTCTCGGCGGTGATCCCACCGCCGTGGATGTGGGCGTTCTCCACGGCGATGGACAGTCCGAGGCCGCTGCCCTCGGAGCGCGGCCGGGAGGCGCTCGCCTTGTAGAAGCGGTCGAAGACGTGCGGCAGGACGTCCTCGGGGATGCCGGGGCCGTGATCCCGCACCCGGATGACGATCTCGTCGTCCGCCCGCGCCACCGACACCCTGACCGGTGACCCGCCGTGCTTGAGCGCGTTGCCGATCAGGTTGGCCAGGATGACGTCCAGGCGGCGAGGGTCGAGGCGGGCGTGGATGCCGCGCTCGGCGTCCAGGTCGACGGCGTCCAGCCAGGCGCGGGCGTCGATGCAGGCGGTGATCTGGTCGGCGACGTCCACGTCGTCCAGGACGAGACGGGCGGTGCCCGCGTCAAACCGGGTGACCTCCATCAGGTTCTCCACCAGGTCGTTCAGCCGCCGTGTCTCGCTCACCACCAGCCGCACGGCGGGCTCGACCATCGGGTCGAAGCTCCCGCCCTCGCCGCCCTCGCCCTCGTACTCCAGCTCCTCCTCCAGCACCTCCGTCACCGCGGTGAGCGCCGTCAGCGGCGTACGCAGCTCATGGCTCATGTCCGCGACGAAGCGCCGGGAGGCCTGCTCGCGGCCGGACATGTCCGCGACCCGCTTCTCCAGGTTCTCGGCGGCGCTGTTGAACGTCCGCGACAGATCCGCCAGTTCGTCGGTGCCGGACACGCGCAGCCGGGTGTCCAGCTTCCCCTCGCCCAGGCGCCGCGCCGCGACCCCGAGCCGGTGCACGGGCCTCAGCACGGTCGTCGCCAGGGCCTGCGCGAGCAGCGCGGAGCCGAGCAGGGCGAGCGCGGTGGCGATCCCCAGCGACCAGGCGAGCGAGTTCAGGTCCTTGGCCTCCGGTTCAAGCGACTTGAGCATGTAGCCGGTCGGCCCGCCGCCGATCACCTTCGTGCCGGCCACCAGGTAGGGGGTGTCGTCGTCGGTGATCCGCTGCCAGTACAGGTGGTACGCGTGCTTGTTGGCCGAGGTGACCTTCTGCTCCCGGGTCACCGCGGTCCGCAGCGACCGGGGCACGTCGGACAGCGCGAATCCGCCCAGGCCGCCCGAACTGCCGTACACGGTCTCGCCGTCGGCGTTCTCGGCGACCAGCAGCACCCCGAACCGCTGGCTGCTGTTGGCCATCTGGCCCGCGGTGTGCTGCAGCTCGTCCTGTGTGGGGTCGGCGGGCAGCGCGCCCGCCCGGTTCTGCATCTCCTGCTCGAAGTCGCGCAGCACGGCGTCCTGGGTGCGGGTGAGCACCGCCTCCCGGTTCAGCCAGTACGCGATGCCGGAGGCGGACACGGCGGCGGTGAGCGCGACCAGGCCGAAGACGAGGACGAGCCTGAGGCGCAGGCTGGTGAAGCGCAGCCAGGACCAGACTCCCTTGCGAGCCGCGGTCCAGCCGCGTGTTCCCCCCTGGTGTTCCTGTGTCACTGAGGCGGATCCAGCCGGTAGCCGACACCCCGCACGGTACGGATCAGGGTCGGGGACGACGGCACGTCCTCGACCTTGGCGCGCAGCCGCTGCACGCACGCGTCCACCAGCCGGGAGTCACCGAGGTAGTCGTGCTCCCACACCAGCCGCAGCAACTGCTGCCGGGACAGCGCCTGGCCGGGCCGCCGGCTCAGTTCGAGCAGCAGGCGCAGTTCGGTCGGCGTCAGCTGGAGGTCCTCGCCGTTCTTCGTCACGGTCATCGCCGAACGGTCGATGACCAGGCTGCCGAAGCTCGCCGAGTCGGTGGACTCGCGCTCCCCGCGCCGCAGTACCGCCCGGATCCGGGCGTCGAGCACCCTGCCCTGAACGGGTTTGACCACGTAGTCGTCGGCGCCCGACTCGAGACCGACGACCACGTCGATGTCGTCGTTGCGCGCGGTCAGCAGGATGATCGGCAGCTGGTCGGTGCGCCGGATGCGCCGGCACACCTCGAAACCGTCGATGCCGGGCAGCATCACGTCCAGCACGATCAGGTCCGGCCGCTGCTCGCGCAGCAGCTTCAGACCGTCCTCGCCGCTGGCAGCCGTGGCCACCCGGTGGCCCTGGCGGGTCAGGGAGAGCTCCAGGGCCGTGCGGATGGCGTCGTCGTCCTCGATCAGCAACAGGGAAGGCACGCGCTCATTCTGGCCCATGGAGGGGGTGGTGTTCGACCTGTGGGTGCACAAGCGGGTCGGGCACCCCGCCGGACCCTGTGAAGGAACGGTGGCGCACCCGTGACCGACCCCTGTGACAGCTCTGTGACAGTCGGCGGACACGGCCATGAAGTCGCCCGGGCAAGCTTTTCGTCACAAGCAAGGCCGAACACCGGAAGTCCACGAACGGGGGGCGCGAGATGAACACGCTGAAGGGCACCAGCACCAGCGCAGTGGTCACGCGTCTGCACGACGTGCACGCACACCGGGGTTCCGAGAAGTCCGGTGCCGTGAGCGGGCGGGGGTGCGCTCGCGGCACCGGGCGTCAGCACACCGGGTACATGACGGTGGTCGACGCACACACGGGGGATGCGAAAAACCCCGGGAACACGGGGAACACGGGGAACCGGGGGGAGACGCACGGGGGAACCGCGTACGGGGAGGCCGAGGGGGAGCGCCGCTCGGCGTCGGAGGTGGAGTTCACCGCCTACGTCCAGGAGCGCCGCGCCTCTCTGTACGCAACCGCCTACCACCTGACCGGTGACCGCTTCGAGGCCGAGGACCTGCTGCAGAGCGCACTGTTCTCGACCTACCGGGCGTGGGACCGGATCAGCGACAAGGCGGCCGTCGGCGGATACCTCCGCCGGACCATGACCAACCTGCACATCAGCGCCTGGCGGCGCCGCAAGCTCAACGAGTACCCGACCGAGGAACTGCCGGAGACGCCCGGCGACATGGACGCGATGCGCGGCACCGAGCTGCGTACGGTCCTGTGGCAGGCGCTCGCCCGGCTGCCCGAACTCCAGCGCACCATGCTGGTCCTCCGTTACTACGAGGGCCGTACGGACCCGGAGATCGCGGACGTCCTCGGCATCAGTGTCGGCACGGTGAAGTCCAGCATCTGGCGGTCGCTCCGCCGGCTGCGCGAGGACGAGGTCCTCAGCTTCGGCCGTGACCGGGAGGACGCCTTCGGCGCACTGGTCGCCTGAAGGCAGGGGGCGGGCCCGTGAAAAAAGTTGGAGCCGGGGTGTATCAGGGGACAGGGCCCGGGCTCTTACTCACGGGGAAGCACCACGGGGGAGCACGGGGGAAACACGGGGGACGGGGATCACGGGGGATCCACGGGGGAGTGGAAAGGGAGCGGGACTGGAGGACCGGGGGGGTCCGTCCAGTCCCGCTTCTGCGTGTGCAGGGGGCGTTGCGCGGCCGTGGCGTCACGCGGCCGTGCGGGGCGCCTGCGGGGTACGCGCCGTCGCGCACCGTCCAGCCGCCGCGGCCGCCAGCCGGCCCATCGCCTCGTCCCGGTCGCAGGCGTGGGCGCCCAGGGCCGTCTGCCGGGCGATGACCGACCGCTCCTGCCGCATCAGCCGCCAGCCCCTGCGCAGCAGGAACGGCACGGACTTGCGGCTCTCGCGCAGGTCTCGCAGGAAGCGGCGGCGGAAGGTGGTCAACGGGCCCCGGCTCAGGCACAGTGCGTCGGCCAGTACGCCCAGTTCCCGGCAGCGGTCCACCAGTTCCGCGGCGAAGATGCCCTCCGCGAGGAACAGCGGCGTCCGCCCGATGTCCACCGCGTCCTCGCCGGTACGGGCGCTCAGCGAGATGTCGTAGACGGGAACGCGGGTGCGTCCCGTGCGGCACAGCTCCGCGATGGCGGCGACCGCGGCGTCGGCGTCCCACGACGCCGGGTGGTCCCAGTCGATGTCGGAGCTCTGCGGCACGGTCGGCAGCGTCGGGTCGGACCCCTCCTTGTAGAAGTCGTCGAGCCGCAGCACCGGAAGACCGGAGCGGGCGGCGAGGAGGGACTTGCCGGAGCCGGAGGGGCCGCAGAGCAGCACGACTCGCGTCGGTATGGGCGGATGGGAGCTCACGGGACACCAGTCTGAGGCATCCTCCGGCCGCCGTACGACCCCGCGGGTCGACTTTGCAGCGCGCGTCACACGTCAACTACGCTTCGCGTCTGAACGTTTACCGTCCGTCGTAATCCCCGAGTATCCCGAGTACTCCCAGCACGAGGTGGCTCACCGATGGCCCGACACGCGTCCCCCCGCACCCCGACCGCCCGGCGTGCCCTGGTCCTGCTCGCGACCGCCGGGGCCGCCCTCGGTGCAGGCGCGGCGACGGCCTCCGCGGTGGAGGGCGGCGAGACCATCGCGGGCCTCGCCCACACCCGCCCCACCTCGCTGGGCAACATCGACCCGCAGGCGGGCCTGGCGGCCGTCACCGGCACCGTCGGCTACGTCACCGGCCCGGTCGCCGACCTCAAGCCCAACCCGCTCGCCGGCACCGGCGTCGACCCCCTGGACAACGGCGTCGGCACGAAGGTCGCCGACTTCCAGCCGCTGACCTCCACAGCCCTGACGGGCCCGGTGGCCCAGGCGGAGTCGCTGGGCGCGGTACCGGTGGTGGGTGAGGTGGCGGGGCTGCTGCGCTGACGGGCGGCAGCGGGAACCGAAAGGCCGCGCCTTCCCCGGTCGGTGGGAGGGCGCGGCGCTTTGCTCCGGGTCAGGCGGTCCGGCCGGGGTGCGCCGTCATGATGCGAACGACGTCCTGGTCGATGGCGTAGAGGACCCGGTATCCACCGATGCGCAGTCGACGGAGGCCGGCTGACGCGTACGGGACCGAACCCGTGGGGCGGAGGTCGTCCGCCAACTTGTCGACGGTGTCCAGCAGCAGGGCGAAGCCGCTCGGGTCGTCCTTGCGGAACCGAGCGGCGGCGTCGAGAGCCTGTGGCTCGAAGGCGATCTCGTGGGTCACTTCTGTTCGAGCCCCAGTCGCCTGCGTACCTCGGCCATGGGGATGCCTTCTCCGAGCGTCCCCTCCGCCTTGCGTCGCTGGTAGTCGGCCACCACCAGTGCGTCTTCGAGATCCTCCACCACCCGTGGAGACACCAGGAGGGCGGCGACGTGCCCGTGATCGGTGAGCGCGACGGTCTCGCGGCCGTGCGCGGCGCGGCGCACGAGGTCGCCGAGCTGGGAGCGGGCGGCACTGATGGCGATCTCGGTCATCTACGGAGGATTGCAGAAGAACTGTCCAGTGGTGAGCGAAATGCGCTTGAAGGTCCGGTACACGGCGCTGCCGGTCGGTCCGATGTGCCGTTTGCGTCTGTCGTACTGGTTCCGCGGACGGAACATCTAGTCTGTGGTGATCCACGTTTCGGGCCAGGGGTGCAGGGGGGCGCATGCACGACGAAGACGGACTCGACAAGGCCGGTGGCGACGGGACCCCGGCGCCCGGCTCGGGTGCGGCGCCGGAGTGGACCGAGCCCCCCTCGCACGACGGTCCGCCCGTTCCGCACGCCGTGATCGAGGGCCGCTACGAGCTGCTGGAACCCGTCGGCAGCGGTGGGATGGGCGAGGTCTGGAAGGCGTACGACAGGCGGCTGCGCCGGTACGTCGCGGTGAAGGGGCTCCTCGACCGGGTGGCCATGACGCCGGACACCCAGCAGGCGGCGATGCAGCGGGCGCGCCGTGAGGCGGAGGCGCTCGCCAAGATCGAGCACCAGAACGTGGTGACGGTCCACGACCAGATCGAGACCGCCGACCAGGTCTGGATCGTGATGAAGCTGCTGGAAGGGCAGTCGCTGGCCGACCTGTTGAGCCGCGACGGGGTCCTCGGCGTGCCCAGGGCCGCGAACATCGGCCTTCAGATGGCCCAGGGCCTGAGGGCCGTCCACGAGGCGTCGGTCCTGCACCGCGACGTGAAGCCGGGCAACGTACTGGTGCGGGACGGCGGCCAGGTGGTGCTGGTGGACTTCGGCATCGCCACCTTCGAGGGCGCGGACCGGGTGACCCGGCACGGCGGCGTCATCGGCACTCCTCCCTACCTGGCGCCCGAACTCTTCGCCCCCGCCTCTCCCGGCCCCACGCCCGCCTCCGACCTGTGGGCGCTGGGAGTCACCCTGTACGAGATGGTCGAGGGACGTATGCCGTTCGGCGGCGCGGAGGCCTGGGAGGTGCAGGCCAGCATCCAGCAGTCGCCCGAACCCGTCCTCCGGTACGCCGGTCCCCTCGGCCCCGTCGTCCGGGCGCTGCTGGTCACGGACCCGGACCGCCGCCCGGACGCGGCGTCGGCCGAGGTGATGCTCCGGGAGGTCATCGAGGAGCCGGGTGCGCCGACCCCTGCCCGGGCCGCCACTCCCGCGCACTCGCCCACGGCCCGTCCCACGCCGCCCGCCTCGCCGCCCGACTCGCGGCCCGCGTCGGTGGTGCCCGCGTCGGCGCCCGCCGCCCCCTCGTCCGATGCCGCCGTTCCCGGGGCGCCGCCGGCGGCGACGGGCGGAGGCCGTGGCGGGTTCCGGAGCCGGAAGGGCTGGAAGGTGGCGGCGGCCGCGGTGTGCGCCGCCCTGCTCGCCGGAGGAGGCTGGTTCGTCGCGTCGCAGGGCGACTCGGGGGGCAGGCAGGACGACGCGGCGGGGGAGCAGGGAGCCGCCGGGGGTGACACGGAGAAGGCGTGGGAGCAGTGGAGGAGTGCGACGAAGAGACTGACCATCGGCGCCAAAGAAGATCAGCCGGGACTGAGCTTCCACAACAAGGACACCGACGTGTGGAGCGGATTCGACGTCGACATCGCCTACGCCCTCGCCGAAAAGCTGGGCTACGGCAGGGACGACGTCGACTTCTACGCGGTGACCACGGGAAATCGGGCGAGCAGGCTGAAGAACGGCGAAGTGGATCTGGTCGTCGCCTCGTACAGCATGACGACCGAACGTGAGAAGCAGGACGGCATCAATTTCGTCGGCCCGTACTACAAGGCGGGCAGCAGCCTCCTCGTCCGCAAGAACTCCGCGAAGTACGACCTCGACGAGGCCGTCGACGTGAAGCGGAACCATGTCGAGGTGTGTACGGCACGGGATTCCACGTACGCGCAGAAGCTGAAGTCGGAGGGGTACGCCACCGGGAAGTGGCAGCCCGATTCCTACCGGGAGTGCGTGGACAGGCTGCTGGACGAGAAGTCGAGCGTCTACGCGGTCGCCTCGGACGACGTGCTTCTCGCCGGGTACGCCAAGAACGATCCGGCGCATCTGAAGCTGCTGCCCAGCGGGGCGGGCACGGAGCCCTACGGGGTGGCGGTGCGGAAGGACAACCCGCTCCTGAAGAGCAAGGTGTGCTCGGGGCTTCAGGAGATCCTGGCCGGGGAGGAGTGGCCGGAGATGTACATGAAGGACCTGGCGCCGCTCACGGGACGGAAGACGGCGCCGAGCAGACCGGAGCTGAGGCCGTGTTCGGGTTGATCGCGCAGAGGGCCGCGGCTCCTCCGGACGGAGAGGAGCCGCGGCCTGTCGGCGGGGCGGGTGTCGGCGTCGGCGGGGCGGGCGTCTGCCGGGTGCCGTGCCGGGTGAGGGTGTCGAGTGACGGGTGACGGGTGACGGGTGGCGAGTGACGGGGAGTCGGTCAGTACGACGAGCCGGACGCGCCCAGGGCGCCCGTCGGGTGCCAGACCGTCTTCGTCTCCAGGAAGGCCGTCATGCGGTCCGTGCCCGGTGTCGCCGACCAGTCGGTGCCGTCCACAGGGTGTGGGCGCAGGACGCGCTTCAGGTTGTCGGCCGCCGCGATCTCCAGTTCCTTCGCGAGCGTCTCGTCGGCGCCCGTCAGGTCGATCGCGTTGACGTCCTGGTGGGCGGCGAGCGGGGCGGCGATCTCGGCCGTACGGCCCGAGAGGATGTTGACCACGCCGCCGGGGAGGTCGGACGTGGCCAGCACCTCGCCGAGGGAGAGGGCGGGGAGGGGGGACTTCTCCGACGCGATGACGACCGCCGTGTTGCCCGTCGCGATCACCGGGGCGATCACCGAGACCAGGCCCAGGAAGGACGACTTCTGCGGGGCCAGGACCGCCACGACGCCCGTCGGTTCCGGGGTGGAGAGGTTGAAGAACGGGCCCGCGACCGGGTTTCCGCCGCCGACCACCTGGGCGATCTTGTCGGTCCAGCCCGCGTACCAGACCCAGCGGTCGATCGCGGCGTCCACCTGGGCCGCCGCCTTCGGCTTCGACAGGCCCTCCGCGTCGGCGACCTCCGCCACGTACTGGTCGCGGCGGCCCTCCAGCATCTCGGCGATCCGGTAGAGGATCTGCCCGCGGTTGTACGCCGTCGCGCCGGACCAGCCGCCGAACGCCTTGCGCGCGGCGACCACCGCGTCACGGGCGTCCTTGCGGGAGGAGAGGGGGGCGTTGGCCAGCCACTTGCCCTTTGCGTCGGTCACCTCGTACACCCGGCCGCTCTCGGAACGCGGGAACTTCCCGCCGACGTACAGCTTGTAGGTCTTGAACACCGACAGTCGTGCGTCAGACATCGAGGTACGCCTCCAGGCCGTGGCGGCCGCCCTCGCGGCCGAAGCCCGACTCCTTGTAGCCGCCGAACGGCGAGGTCGGGTCGAACTTGTTGAACGTGTTGGACCAGATCACACCCGCGCGGAGCTTGTTCGCGACCGCCAGGATGCGCGAGCCCTTCTCCGTCCAGATGCCCGCCGACAGGCCGTACGGCGTGTTGTTGGCCTTGGCGACCGCCTCGTCCGGTGTGCGGAAGGTGAGGACGGACAGCACCGGGCCGAAGATCTCGTCGCGGGCGACGGTGTGCGCCTGGGTGACGTTCGTGAAGAGCGTCGGGGCGAACCAGTAGCCGGAGGAGGGGAGTTCGCAGGACGGGGACCAGCGGTCCGCGCCCTCCGCCTCGCCCTGGTCCGCCAGGGCGGTGATACGGGCCAGTTGCTCGGCCGAGTTGATCGCGCCGATGTCCGTGTTCTTGTCGAGCGGGTCGCCCAGGCGGAGGGTGGTGAGCCTGCGCTTGAGGGAGTCCAGGAGTTCGTCGTGGATCGATTCCTGGACCAGGAGGCGGCTGCCCGCGCAGCAGACCTGGCCCTGGTTGAAGAAGATGCCGTTGACGATGCCCTCTACGGCCTGGTCGATCGGGGCGTCGTCGAAGACGATGTTGGCGCCCTTGCCGCCCAGTTCGAGCGTGAGCTTCTTGCGGGTGCCCGCGACCGTGCGCGCGATCTGCTTGCCGACCGCCGTGGAGCCGGTGAAGGCGACCTTGTTCACGTCGGGGTGGGCGGTCAGCGCGGCGCCCGCGCGGCCGTCGCCGGTGACGATGTTGACGACACCCCCGGGGAGGCCGGCCTGGCGGCAGATGTCCGCGAAGAAGAGGGCGGAGAGGGGGGTGGTCTCGGCGGGCTTCAGGACCACCGTGTTGCCCGTCGCGAGGGCCGGGGCGATCTTCCATGCCAGCATCAGGAGCGGGAAGTTCCAGGGGATGACCTGGCCCGCCACGCCGAGGGGCCGCGGGCTCGCGCCGAAGCCCGCGTGGTCGAGCTTGTCGGCCCAGCCCGCGTAGTAGAAGAAGTGCGCCGCCACCAGCGGGAGGTCCGCGTCGCGGGTCTCCCTGATCGGCTTGCCGTTGTCCAGGGTCTCGAGAACGGCGAGCTCGCGGCTGCGTTCCTGGATGATGCGGGCGATGCGGAAGAGGTACTTGGCGCGCTCCGTGCCGGGCAGTGCCGACCACTTCTCGAAGGCCTTGCGGGCCGCCCTCACCGCGCGGTCGACGTCCGCCTCGCCGGCCTCGGCGACCTCGGAGAGGACCTCCTCGGTGGCGGGCGCCACGGTCTTGAAGACCTTGCCGTCGGCGGCGTCGGTGAACTCGCCGTCGATGAACAGGCCGTAGGACGGGGCGATGTCGACGACCGAGCGGGACTCGGGTGCCGGGGCATACTCGAAAACAGAGGCCATGGTGATCAGTCCACCGTCACGTAGTCGGGGCCGGAGTAACGGCCGGTGGCCAGCTTCTGGCGCTGCATCAGCAGGTCGTTGAGGAGCGAGGAGGCGCCGAAGCGGAACCAGTGGTTGTCCAGCCAGTCCTCGCCCGCGGTCTCGTTGACCAGGACGAGGAACTTGACCGCGTCCTTCGCGGTGCGGATGCCGCCGGCCGGCTTCACGCCGACCTGCACGCCGGTCTGCGCACGGAAGTCGCGGACCGCCTCCAGCATGAGGAGCGTGTTCGCGGGCGTGGCGTTGACCGCGACCTTGCCGGTGGACGTCTTGATGAAGTCCGCGCCCGCCAGCATGCCGAGCCAGCTCGCGCGGCGGATGTTGTCGTACGTCGACAGCTCGCCGGTCTCGAAGATGACCTTCAGGCGGGCCGAGGTGCCGCAGACCTCGCGTACGGCGGTGATCTCGTCGTACACCTTGAGGTAGTGCCCCGCGAGGAACGCGCCGCGGTCGATGACCATGTCGACCTCGTCCGCGCCCGCCGCCACGGCCTCCTGCACGTCGGCCAGCTTGACGGCGCGCGAGGCGCGGCCCGCCGGGAACGCCGTGGCGACCGAGGCGACCTGCACTGCGGAGCCCGCCACCGCGGCCTTCGCCGTGGGCACCATGTCGGGGTAGACGCAGACCGCCGCCGCCGCGGGGGCCGTGCGGTCGGTCGGGTCGGGGCGGACCGCCTTCGCGCCGAGCGCCCGGACCTTGCCCGGGGTGTCCGCGCCCTCCAGCGTCGTCAGGTCGACCATCGAGATGGCGAGGTCGAGGGCGTACGCCTTCGCGGTGGTCTTGATCGAGCGGGTGCCGAGGGAGGCGGCCCGCGCCTCCAGGCCGACCGTGTCCACGCCCGGCAGTCCGTGGAGGAAGCGGCGCAGCGTGCTGTCGGACGCGGTGACGTCGGCGAGTGCGTGAAGTCCGTGGAGTCCGTGAGCGGGGCCGGTCTCGGGGTCCCGGGCGGAGTCCTGTGCGGGATCCTGTGCGGCGGGTGCAGTGGTGGGCATGGTCACCAGGCGAGCATATCTACGCGCGTAGCGGCTGTCCACAGTGCGGGGTCCGTTCCGTACGGCGCTCCACCGGTGCGTGCTGGAGGAGCGGCACCGCCTGTGAGCGGCGGGCGGGTGGTCGGGCACAATCGGCAGCATGACGACCCCGGAGTCCCAGTCCTCTTCGCCGCAGCCGTCGGAACCCGTGTCCAAGGACCGGGTCTACCGCTCGCCCGCGGGCATCGCCGGTGGCGTGCTGGTGCTCGCCCTCGCGCTGTGGCTCGGCATCGACGCCGTGGTCGCCGGCGACGGGCGCACGCCGTGGGCTGCCGCCGCGGCGCTGCTGTTCCTGGTGCCGCTCGTCGCCGCCTACACTGTGCGGCCCGCCGTCTACGCCAACGAGGACCGGATGCGGGTGCGCAATCCGTTCCGCGTGATCGTGCTCCCCTGGGGGCAGGTCGAGTCTTTTCGGTCCGCCTACTCCAACGAGGTCTTCACCGAGGGCGGCGACAAGTACCAGCTGTGGTCCATTCCCGTCTCGTTGCGGGGGCGCAAGAAGGCTGCGCGGCGGGAGGACCGGCGGCTCGCCGGGGGCGCGAGTGCCGGTGTCGGTGGCGGTGCCGCCGGGGGGTTGGACGACGGGCCGGTGCGGGCGGAGACCGACAAGGTCATGGACGAGCTGCGGGACCTGCTGGAGGCGCGGAAGGCCGCCGAGGCCTCGCAGGGTGAGGTGACGGTGCGGTGGGCGTACGAGGTCGTCGTGCCGGTGGTGGTGGGGGCCGTGGCGCTGGCGGTGCTGGTGGCGACGGGGTGAGGGAGCGGGTTTCGGGGTGCGGGAACGGGGAGCGGGGTGAGGGAGCGGGTTTCGGGGGCGTCCTGAGGTGGACGCCCCCGGGAGTGCTGGGAGTCAGATGCCTGCCGCGGTCGACAGGTCGCGTTTGAGTGCCGTCAGCAGGTCTGTCGCCTTCGTACGGGCCCTGGGCAGATCGGTGTGCGCGGTGACCGGGACCACCACTTCCAGGTAGCACTTGAGCTTTGGTTCCGTGCCGCTGGGGCGGACGACGACACGCGCGCCGTCGAGGGTGTAGCGCAGGCCGTCCGTGGGCGGGAGCGTGTCCGTGCCCCGGGAGAGGTCCTCCGCGTTCGTGACGGGCAGGCCCGCGAGGCGGGCGGGGGGCTGCTCGCGCAGGCGGTGCATCGCGGCCGCGATCAGGGAGAGGTCCTCGACGCGGACCGAGAGCTGGTCGGTGGCGTGCAGGCCGTGTTCGACGGCGAGGTCGTCGAGGAGGTCGAGGAGGGTGCGGCCGGCTTCCTTCAGGGCCGAGGCCAGCTCCGTGATCAGGAGGGCCGCGGTGATGCCGTCCTTGTCGCGGACGCCCTCCGGGTCGACGCAGTAGCCGAGGGCCTCCTCGTAGCCGTAGCGGATGTTCTCCACGCGGGCGATCCACTTGAAGCCGGTGAGGGTCTCGACGTGCGGGAGGTCCGCCTTCGCCGCGATGCGGCCGAGGAGGGAGGACGAGACGATCGACTCCGCGAACGTGCCGTGTGCTCCGCGGGTGACCAGGTGGGCGGCGAGGAGGGCGCCCACCTCGTCGCCGCGGAGCATGCGCCAGTCGGTGCCGTCCGGGACGGCGACGGCCAGGCGGTCCGCGTCCGGGTCGTTGGCGATGATCAGGTCGGGGGTGGTTTCCCTGGCTTTCGCGAAGGCGAGGTCCATCGCGCCGGGCTCTTCCGGGTTGGGGAAGGCGACGGTCGGGAAGTCCGGGTCGGGGTCGGCCTGCTCGGTGACGAGGTCGGGGGGCGGGAAGTCGGCCCGTGCGAAGGCGGCGAGGAGGGTGTCCCTGCCGACGCCGTGCATCGCGGTGTAGACGGTGCGGGCGGTGCGCGGGGAGTCGGGGGAGAGGACGGCGTCCGTGCGGGTGAGGTAGGCGTCGAGGACGTCGTCCGTCAGGGTCTGCCAGCCGGTTTCCGGGCGGGGTACGTCGTGCAGGGAGCGTACGGCTTCGATCTCCGCGGCGATCTCGGCGTCGGCGGGGGGCACGATCTGGGAGCCGTCGCCGAGGTACACCTTGTAGCCGTTGTCGCGGGGCGGGTTGTGGCTGGCGGTGACCTCTACTCCGGCCACGGCGCCGAGGTGCCGGATCGCGAAGGCGAGGACGGGGGTGGGGAGGGGGCGGGGGAGTACGGCCGCCCTGAGGCCGGCGCCGGTCATGACGGCGGCGGTGTCGCGGGCGAAGTCGGCGGACTTGTGGCGGGCGTCGTGGCCGACGACCACGAGGCCGTCGGTGTGGCCCTGCTTCTTGAGGTACGCGGCGAGGCCGGCGGCGGCGCGGACGACGACCGCGCGGTTCATGCGCATCGGGCCGGCGCCGAGTTCGCCGCGGAGGCCGGCGGTGCCGAACTGGAGGGTGCCGGAGAAGCGTGCGGTGAGTTCGGCGCGGTCCTCGGCGTCGAGGAGTGCGGCGAGTTCGGCGCGGGTGTCCGGGTCGGGGTCCTCGGTCAGCCATGCCTTGGCGCGTGCGAGGAGGGTGTCGTCGTCTCGGGCGTCTTGCACGTCGGTCAGCCTCTCGTGCGGGTGCGGGTGCGGGTGCGGGTGCGGGTGCGGTGGGTGGTTTGCGGGGATGCCTGCGGCGCCTGTGCGGGTTCGGTGGGGGTGCGCGTAGCGCGTTCGGTTGTGTTGTGGGTCGGGCCGCGCCGGGGGGTGTCCGTCCTCGGAACGGCGCGGAATCGGTCGGCCGCAGAGGTGTGGGGTGTTGACGCGCCAACCGCTGCGGGCGAACACCCCCCGACACGTCCCTTCCCGCCGTACGCGTCCGCGCCTTCCCGCCCACGGCCCGTGGAACCTTCCCGCCGTACGCGGCTGACCCGCGCCCCGCCGTGCCGCCCCAGCTGCGGGCAGTCGTGCCGCTGGGGCGGCACGGGTGGGCGGTGGGGGCACCTCCCGCTCGAGCGAAGCCGAGAGTGGGGGAGGCGCCCCGTCAGCGCCGGGCTGCGCGACCCACCCCCGCCCAGTACCCACGCCGGGTGCCAAGGTGGCGCCGGGCTCGTGACGCGACCCCGGGCCGCCGCCGCGGCAGGGTTACAACCGGCCCAGCACCCGTGTCAGCAGTGCCCCCATCCGGGTCGCGGAGTCGCGGCCCGCCTGGAGGACCTCCTCGTGGTTCAGGGGCTCGCCCGTCATGCCGGCGGCGAGGTTCGTCACCAGGGAGATGCCCAGGACCTCCGCGCCGGCCTCCCGGGCCGCGATCGCCTCCAGGACCGTCGACATGCCCACCAGGTCCGCGCCGATCACGCGGGCCATGCGAATCTCGGCCGGAGTCTCGTAGTGCGGGCCGGGGAACTGGGCGTAGACGCCCTCCTCCAGCGTGGGGTCGACCTCCTTGCACAGGGCGCGCAGGCGCGGGGAGTAGAGGTCGGTGAGGTCGACGAAGTTGGCGCCGACGATGGGGGAGGTGGCGGTGAGGTTGATGTGGTCGCTGATCAGGACGGGCTGGCCGGGGCGCATGCCCTCGCGCAGGCCGCCGCAGCCGTTGGTCAGGATGACCGTCTTGGCGCCGGCGGCGACGGCGGTGCGGACGCCGTGGGAGACGGCCGCCACGCCGTGGCCCTCGTAGTAGTGGGTGCGGCCCAGGAAGACCAGTGCGCGCTTGTCGCCGATCGAGTACGAGCGGACCTTGCCGCCGTGCCCCTCCACCGCGGGCTTGGGGAAGCCCGGCAGGTCGGTGACCTGGAGATCGGCCTCGGGAGCGCCAAGGGCGTCCACGGCCGGTGCCCAGCCGGAGCCCATCACGAGGGCGACGTCGTGGGTCTCGGCGCCGGTGAGTTCCCGCAGGCGTGCCGCGGCGGCGTCGGCGGCGGCGTATGGGTCGCCCTGGATGTCGTCCGGAAGAAGAGATGCGTTCACGCCGAAGAGGGTATCCGGTTTACGCCTACGCGCGTAGATCCCAGAGGTCACGGGATGGTGATGGTTGGGCGGCCGGGGCTCAGCAGGGGCGCTTGCGGAGTTCCATGACGTAGTCGTGCGGAGCGCCCGCCGACTCGGCGGCGTCCGCGATCCCGCCCAGGTAGCGGGCGGAGGGCAGGCCGCCCTCGTAGGCGTTCAGGACGTAGGTCCAGGCCCGCTCCTCGCCGTCGAGGGTGTGGACGCGGACGCGGGTGCGGCGGTAGACGTCCAGGCCCACGCCCTCCCAGCGGTCGAGGGAGTCCTCGTCCATCGGGGCGATGTCGTAGAGGGACACGAAGACCTGGGAGATCGGGTCCTCCACGAGGGTCGCCAGCGCGCCCTCCCAGCCCATGTGCTCGCCCCCGAAGGTCAGCCGCCACCCGTTCAGCCACCCCGTGGCGCGCAACGGCGAGTGCGGGGCGCGGCGGGTCATCAGCCGCGCGTCGAGGTTGCCGGCGTACGCGGCGTAGAGCGACATGGGGGAAGAGTACGACAGGGGTGCCGGCATCGCTGTGGTAACGGTGGCGGCCCCGGGCGGCCTCTTTTTGAGGCGTGCGGGACAATGGAGTACGTGACTCGGATCGTGATCATTGGTGGCGGACCCGGCGGATACGAAGCGGCCCTGGTGGCCGCTCAGCTCGGCGCGGAGGTGACCGTCGTCGACTGCGACGGTCTGGGCGGGGCGTCGGTGCTGACCGACTGCGTGCCGTCCAAGACCCTCATCGCCACGGCCGAGGTGATGACCACCTTCGACTCCTCGTACGAGGAGCTGGGGATCATCGTCGCCGACGACACCCCTCCCATGGAGCAGGCCGCCCGGGTGGTCGGAGTCGATCTCGGGAAGGTCAACCGGCGGGTGAAGCGGCTCGCGCTGGCGCAGTCGCACGACATCACCGCCTCCGTGACGCGGGCCGGCGCGCGGGTCGTGCGCGGGCGCGGGCGGCTGGAGGGCATGCAGGGCCTCGACGGGTCCCGCAAGGTCGTGGTGCGGGCCGCCGACGGGAGTGAGGAGACGCTGACCGCCGACGCGGTGCTCATCGCCACCGGTGGGCATCCGCGGGAGCTGGCGGACGCACGGCCCGACGGTGAGCGGATCCTGAACTGGACCCAGGTGTACGACCTGGAGGAACTGCCCGAAGAGCTGATCGTGGTCGGGTCCGGTGTGACCGGTGCCGAGTTCGCCGGTGCCTATCAGGCGCTCGGGTCGCGGGTCACGCTCGTGTCCTCGCGGGACCGGGTGCTGCCGGGCGAGGACCCGGACGCGGCGGCCGTGCTGGAGGACGTGTTCCGGCGGCGCGGCATGAACGTCATGTCGCGCTCCCGGGCCCAGTCCGTCAAGCGGGTGGGGGACCGGGTGGAGGTGACGCTCGCCGACGGGCGCGTCATCACCGGGTCGCACTGTCTGATGGCCGTCGGCGCCGTTCCCAACACGGAGGGCATGGGGCTCGAGGAGGCCGGGGTGCGGCTCAAGGACTCCGGGCACATCAGGACCGACCGGGTCTCGCGGACCTCGGCTCCCGGCGTGTACGCCGCCGGTGACGTGACGGGCGTCTTCGCGCTGGCCTCGGTGGCGGC
Organism: Streptomyces mayonensis; assembly: GCF_018982965.1. GTDB lineage: Bacteria > Actinomycetota > Actinomycetes > Streptomycetales > Streptomycetaceae > Streptomyces > Streptomyces mayonensis. The sequence goes on from NZ_JACBYP010000128.1 coordinate 17,426, forward strand.
GATGCAGGGGCGGATCGCCATGTACCACTTCCTCGGCGACGCCGTGACCCCGCTGAACCTGAAGACCGTCTCCGCCAACGTCTTCACCGACCCCGAGATCGCCACCGTCGGCTACTCGCAGGCCGACGTGGACGCCGGCAAGATCGACGCCCGGGTGGTGAAGCTGCCGCTGCTGCGCAACCCGCGCGCCAAGATGCAGGGCATCCGGGACGGCTTCGTCAAGATCTTCTGCCGGCCCGGCACCGAGATCGTGGTGGGGGGCGTCGTGGTGGCGCCGCGCGCCTCGGAGCTCATTCACCCGATCTCGCTCGCCGTCGACAACAACCTGACGGTCGAGCAGATCGCCAACGCCTTCACCGTCTACCCCTCGCTCTCGGGGTCGATCGCGGAGGTGGCCCGGCAGCTGCACACGCGGAAGGCCGGCGGGGAGGGGTAGTCCCACGGCCGGGTGCGGCCGGAAATGACTCCTCGCTGGTCACGGGGAGTGGCGGGGCATGCGGGAGGCATAGGCGGGGGAACTGGACCCGTATACCACTTCCACTGCTGGCCTGCGAACAACTTCTGTTATTCGGCGCATACTGCTGAAAGCAGACGGTCGTTGGGGTTACTGTCAGTTTCGTGTTCGCTGCAGAACGTCGCCAATTGATCCTCGAAATGGTGCGAGCGAACGGGGCCGTGTCGCTCCGTGAGCTCGCCCGCGTCGTCCAGACCTCCGAAGTGACCGTACGGCGGGACGTGCGCGCACTGGAGGCAGAAGGACTCCTCGACCGCCGGCACGGCGGTGCGGTACTGCCGGGCGGGTTCACGCGAGAGTCCGGCTTCCCGCAGAAGTCCCATCTCGCGACCGCCGAGAAGACGGCCATCGCCGACCTCGCCGCGAGCCTCGTCGAAGAGGGCGAGGCCATCGTGGTCGGGGCGGGCACCACCACGCAGGAGCTGGCGCGCCGGCTCGCGCGGGTGCCCGGGCTGACCGTCGTCACCAACTCGCTGCTGGTGGCCCAGGCCCTGGCCCACGCCAACCGGGTCGAGGTCGTGATGACCGGTGGCACCCTCAGGGGGTCCAACTACGCCCTGGTCGGGTCGGGCGCCGAGCAGTCCCTGCAGGGGCTGCGGGTCTCCAAGGCCTTCCTGTCCGGGAGCGGGCTGACGGCCGAGCGTGGGCTGTCCACCTCCAACATGCTCTCGGCGTCCGTCGACCGCGCCCTGGTGCAGGCCGCCGCCGAAGTGGTCGTCCTCGCCGACCACTCCAAGCTGGGCACGGACACCATGTTCCAGACCGTGCCCACCGACGTCATCACCCGCCTGGTCACCGACGAGGCTCCGGCCCACGACGACCGCGCCGCCACCGAGCTCCAGGCCCTGGCCGACCAGGGGGTGGAGGTCGCCGTGGCCGGGGCGTCGGGGGGTGCGACGAACGCACAGGGCGGACCAGGGGGGCCGGGCGGACCAGGGGTCTCGGGTGCTTCGGGAGGAGAGGGCGGTCCGGCGCGTCAACAGCGCCGGGACGTGCCGCTTCCGGGGCCGCGCCGTCAGGTTCCGGGCGCCGCTGCGGGGCTGAGGTCCGCGGCCTCCCTGGGTGAGCAGCCGGGCGGTACGGAGCGGGCGCGCGTCGCCGACATGCGCCGTCGTTAGACAGCCGCTGGAAGCCGCTGGACATCGGGCTCGTTCTTTCAGCGGGTCCACGGCCGTCATACGGTCCTCGTCGCGTCCCCCCGTACCACGACGGGGGCGCCCGGCGGGACCGTCGGTGCGGTCCTGCCGGGCGCCCCCGGTGGGCTGTGCGGTGCGCTCAGTCCTTGATCTCGCAGATCGCGGCGCCCGAGGTGATGGACGCTCCGATCTCGGCGCCGAGGCCCTTGACGGTGCCGGACTTGTGGGCGTTGATCGGCTGCTCCATCTTCATGGCCTCCAGGACCACGATCAGGTCGCCCTCCTGGACCTCCTGGCCCTCCTCGACGGCGAGCTTGACGATCGTGCCCTGCATCGGGGAGGCGAGGGTGTCGCCGGAGACCGCGGGGCCGGACTTCTTCGCCGCCCGGCGCTTGGGCTTGGCGCCGGCCGCCAGGCCGGTGCGGGCCAGGGACATGCCGAGGGACGAGGGCAGGGAGACTTCCAGCCGCTTGCCGCCGACCTCGACGACGACCGTCTCGCGGCTGCCGTCGTCGTCGGTCTCGCCGTCCGCCGGGGCGGTGAAGGGCTTGATCTCGTTGACGAACTCCGTCTCGATCCAGCGGGTGTGGACCGTGAACGGGTCGGTGGAACCGGTGAGTTCGGGGGCGAAGGCGGGGTCGCGGACGACCGCGCGGTGGAAGGGGATGGCCGTGGCCATGCCCTCGACCTGGAACTCCTCCAGGGCGCGGGCGGCACGCTCCAGCGCCTCCTTGCGGGTGCGGCCGGTGACGATCAGCTTGGCCAGCAGCGAGTCCCACGCCGGGCCGATGACGCTGCCGGACTCGACGCCCGCGTCGAGGCGGACACCGGGGCCGGCGGGCGGGGCGAAGGTGGTGACGGTGCCGGGGGCGGGCAGGAAGTTGCGGCCGGGGTCCTCGCCGTTGATGCGGAACTCGAAGGAGTGACCGCGCAGCGCCGGGTCGTCGTAGTCCAGCTCTCCGCCGTCGGCGATGCGGAACATCTCCCGGACCAGGTCGATGCCGGCGACCTCCTCGGTCACCGGGTGCTCGACCTGCAGGCGGGTGTTGACCTCCAGGAAGGAGATCGTGCCGTCCATGCCGACCAGGAACTCCACGGTGCCGGCGCCGACGTAGCCGGCCTCCTTCAGGATCGCCTTGGAGGACGAGTACAGCTCCTCCAGCTGGGCGTCCGAGAGGAACGGCGCCGGGGCCTCCTCGACCAGCTTCTGGTGGCGGCGCTGCAGGGAGCAGTCACGGGTGGAGACGACCACCACGTTGCCGTGCTGGTCGGCCAGGCACTGGGTCTCCACGTGCCGGGGCTTGTCGAGGTAGCGCTCGACGAAGCACTCCCCGCGGCCGAACGCGGCCACCGCCTCGCGGACCGCGGAGTCGTACAGCTCGGGGACCTCTTCGAGGGTGCGGGCGACCTTGAGGCCGCGGCCGCCGCCACCGAACGCGGCCTTGATCGCGATGGGCAGGCCGTGCTGCTCGGCGAAGGCCACGACCTCGTCCGCACCGGAGACCGGGTCGGGGGTGCCGGCGACCAGGGGTGCGCCGGCGCGCTGGGCGATGTGGCGGGCGGCGACCTTGTCGCCGAGGTCGCGGATGGCGTGCGGGGGCGGGCCGATCCAGATCAGGTCCGCGTCCAGGACCGCCTGTGCGAACTCCGCGTTCTCGGAGAGGAACCCGTAGCCCGGGTGGACGGCGTCAGCGCCCGACTCGCGCGCGGCCTTCAGGACCTTCCCGATGTCCAGATAACTCGTCGCCGGGGTGTCACCACCCAGGGCGAACGCTTCATCGGCGGCGCGGACGTGCAGGGCGTCCCGGTCCGGGTCCGCGTAGACGGCCACGCTCGCGATCCCGGCGTCCCGGCAGGCCCGGGCCACGCGGACAGCGATTTCGCCACGGTTGGCGATGAGCACCTTGCGCACGATTGAGGCTCCCTCCTTGAAACAAGCCGAGTTTAGGGACTGCCGACACGGCCCTACGACCCGTCCCCAATGGTGAGCTTGCCCACACGGAGAGTGAATCGAGGCTCGCTCAACCCGCGAAAACCCTTGTCGTGCCGCGGTACGCAGGACTCCTGGAAGAAACCCTAGCTCCCCGATGTGGGCAAGGTCTCTGTGAAAGGGTGCTGCGGGCCACTCCGTTTCTTTGTGGAGTCCCTACGAATGGCCCAATGAATCTTTGCCCGCCGCAGACCCCTTGTCGCGCGGTTTACCCGTTAGTAACGTTCCTCTGGCTGAAGAAAACGCATGGCCCGGAGGGCCTCCTTGAGGGATGGTCGTGCGACGGTCGGGCGTACCTGGGGTAACAGCTGTCCCGCGCGGCAGCGGTCGGAAGTGGGTGGGTACCTGTGTCCGTACGCAGGCCGGTGGCGTGGGCCGTGGCCGTCGTGCTCTTCCTGGAGGCGGTCGGCGTCGCGGCGCTGAACTGGTTCCTGGGGATCGTCGTCGACCGTCAGGACATGTCCCTGGCCGGGCTCGACCCGCACATGATGTCCGTGTCCTCGAAGATCGGCGGCATCGTCTTCGGGCTCTACTTCGCGCTGTGTGCCCTGGTCGCCCTGCTCGTCGCGCTCCGCGACCGCGCGCCCGCGGGGCTCGGCCGGATCCTGCTGATCAGCGCCGCGGTGGTGCACGGGCTGCTCGGCGCCTTCTCCTGGGGGCTGGTGGGGCCCGGCGCCTTCATCTTCATGATCGTCGTACTGGGCCTGATCGTGCTGCTGCTGATGACGTACGACGCCCAGGACGAGCCCGCCGCCGGACAGCGCACGCCCGAGGACGGCAAGGGCGGCGGCTCCCCGGTCAGCCCTCCGCCGGCGCCCACAGCTCCGTGATGCCGGTCCCCAGCTCGGCGAGCAGCCGCCGCAGCAGGGGCAGGCTGAGGCCGACCACGTTTCCGTGGTCGCCGTCGATGCCGTCGACGAACGGGGCCGAACGGCCGTCCAGCGTGAACGCCCCGGCGACGTACAGCGGTTCGCCCGAGGCCACGTAGGCCGCGATCTCCTCGTCGGTGGGCTCGCCGAAGCGGACGACGGTGGAGGCGGTCGCCGAGACGTGGCGGCCGGACGCGGTGTCCCAGACGCAGTGGCCGGTCTGCAGCGTGCCCGCCCGGCCGCGCATCGCCTTCCAGCGGGCGGTGGCCTCCTCGGCATCCGCCGGCTTGCCCAGCGCCCGGCCGTCCAGGTCGAGCACCGAGTCGCAGCCGATCACCAGCGCGCCGTGCACCTCCGGCTTCGCGGCCACGACGGACGCCTTGGCCTCCGCCAGGGCGAGCGCCAGCTCGGCGGGGGTGGGCGCGGTGACGGCCTCCTCGTCGACGCCGCTCACGAGCACCTCGGGTGCGAGTCCGGCCTGGCGGAGCAGGCCGAGCCGGGCCGGTGACTGGGAGGCGAGGACGAGTCGGCGGCGGGGCTGCTGAGCGGTCATGCGATCAGGATATCGGCGGTGCCGGGCCCACCGGTTCCTCAGTGCAGGCCGATCACGATCATCGCGAACACCATGGCCAGCGCCAGGAAGAGACTGAGCCGCCGCAGCATGTCCTGCATGTCGCGCAGTTCCTTGGGCGGCTGGTTCTCGGGGTCCGACCACAGCATGTCACCAGCGTGCGGGTGGGCGGTGGAGCGGCGCTTGAGTACGGGTACTCATTCGGGACGCGGGGTTCGTTCCACGTGCGCCCGCGCGACGGAGCCCGCGCATCGCACAGTCGTACATCGGCAGCGTCGTACGTCGCCACAGTCGTACGTCGGCGCCGCGCCGCGCCCCTGATCCCCGAGCGCCTCACCCGGGCCAGTAGGTGCGGCCCCAGGCCGTCGGGCCCGGGTGGGGGAGGCGGCGGGACGCCAGGCGGGACGGGTCGGACCAGGCGTCCGGGGCGGGTGGGGCGGTGGCCGGTTCGGCGTCCGTCGTCGTGGCGCGGGCCTTGACCACGGTCAGGGCGGCAGCCAGTTCCTCCGGGGTGGGGTTGCCCCGGACGACCTTGATCGTCACAGCGGCTCCTTCCGGTGGGGATCACGGGATCAGGGGATCAGGGG
>NZ_JACBYP010000129.1 GCF_018982965.1 Streptomyces mayonensis
GTTCACGGAGTCGGCCGGTAGCACGAAATGTCGGCACATACGCCCGCGGCGGGGCCGGGGGGGGGGGGCGGGGGGGGCGCGGGGGGGGGGGGGCGGCGGGGGGGGGTGTGGGCGGGGGGGGGGGGGGGGGGGGGGGGGGGGGGGGGGGGGGAGCGGCGGGGCCGGGAGCCGCGTCCGTGTCCGTGTTCCCGCCCCCGTTCACGTCATCGCCCCCGTCGTGCGCGCCACCCGCGCCCTCTCCCTCGTCTCCCCCCTCTGCCTCGTCTCCCCCGTTGGTCTCGTCGTCCGTGGCCAGGAGGGACGGCGGGGGGATCTCGGTGTCGAAGACGGAGGCGGGCCGCGGTTCCTCGGCCGCCGCCGTGCCCAGGTTCTCCGCGAACCGGGTCAGCAGCCGGGCCGTGGCCGACGTCACCGACTCCTCCGGCAGCTCCGTGACGCGCCCGTCCGCGGTGGCCGTCCCTCCCAGGGTGACGGTCGATCCGCCGTCGGCGTCGGCCACCCGGAGCGTGAGCGCGAGCGCGACCGTACCGCTGCCGCGCGACTCGGTGGCGTCGCCCTGGACGGCGTACGTACCGTCCTCACGGGCGGACAGGCGCAGGGTGCCGCGGTAGGTGATGGAGTGACTGCCGATACGGACCTTCAGCCGGCCGGCGACCGGCTCGGCACCGGCGTCCTGCTGGAGCCCCGGGATCGCCCGGGCGACCACGGCGGGGTCGGCCAGCACGTCCCTGAGCCGCTCGGCCGGAACCGGAACGAACACCTCATGCTCCATGTCACCGCAGCCTACCGTTCCTGGGGTTGTTGGTCAGTGTGTTGACCGACAACCCTCACGGGGCCTCGTACCGCTCCCGTACCGCCAGGCCGCCCCGTACCACCGAACCGCCCCGTCCACCGAACCGCCCAGCACCACCGCACCCGCCCAGCACCGCCAGACCGCCCAGCACCGCCCATTACCGCCGGACCGCTCAGTACCGCGGGTGCACCAGCGTGGACGGCGGCAGGCCGGGCACGCGGGTGCGGGCCGCGGCGCGGGCGTACCCGGCCAGGGACTCGGGCGTGAGGGTGTGCGGGCGGGGTGCCGCCGGGTCGAGTCGCAGGGCGGGGACCGTGCGCGCGGCCAGGAGGAATCCCCAGCCGCGGGGCGTGCCGCTGTGGCGGTCGCCGACCTCGCGGGCGGGGTCGGACGCGGGGCGGGGGTCCCGCGCGCCGGCGCGGTAGGCGACGGGCCGCAGGCCGGCCGCGCGCAGTGTCGCGTCGACCGTCCAGAAGGTCCGGGGGCGGGCGGAGACCGTCCCCGCGTGTACGGCCAGCCGGCCGTCCGGTGCGAGCACCCGCCGCACCAGGCCGTAGAACTCCTGCGAGTACAGCTTGGTTGCGGCGGTGATGTCCGGGTCGGGCAGGTCCGAGATCACCACGTCGTACGCCGCGGAGGGCGTCGCGCGCAGCAGCCGGAAGGCGTCCGCCGTGCCGACGCGGAGGCGCGGGTCGCCGTAGGCGTGCTCGTTGAGGGTGGACAGGCCGGGGTCGTGCCGGGCCAGCCGGACGAGCCCGGCGTCGGGTTCGACGACGTCGACGCGGCGGACCCCGGGGTGGCGCAGCACCTCCCGGGCGGCGAGGCCGTCGCCGCCGCCGAGGATCAGCACGCGCGCGTGCGGGCCGGCCATCGCCGGGCGCACCAGGGCCTCGTGGTAGCGCCGCTGGTCGCTGTCGCTGACCCGCAGCCGCCCGTCCAGGAACAGGTCGAGGGGCCGCCCGTCGGCGTCGCCGGTGAGGACGACCTCCTGCACGTCGGTCCGTACGGCGACCCGGACGTCCTGGCCGTAGACGGCCTGCCGGGCGGCGCGTTCGAAGTCGTCGGCGAGGACGGTCGCCGTGGCCAGGAGGGCGAGGACGAGGACGTTGGCGGCCAGCAGCAGCCGGCGGGCCCGCCGGGTCAGGTCGCGCCGGAACAGGCCGAGGACGAGGGCGGCGCCGACGACCGCGTTGACGGTGCCGGTCAGCAGGGCGCCGGTGAGCTGGCCCAGGAAGGGCAGCAGCACGAAGGGGAAGGCCAGGCCGCCGACGAGCGCGCCGACGTAGTCCGCCGCGAACAGGTCGGCGACGGCGCCCCCCGGGTCCTGCCGGCGGACGCGCTGGATCAGCTCCATGAGGAGCGGCACCTCGGCGCCGATCAGCACCCCGATGGTGAGGGAGAAGGCGACCAGCAGGACGCGCGGCCCGTCCGCCCACAGGCCGCCCCAGCCGCCGGTCCAGGCGAAGACGGCGTACAGCACCATCGCGCTGGAGCCGCCGACGAGGGCGAGGACCGCCTCCAATGCGCCGAACCCGGCGGCCGCGAACCGCCGGAGCCGTTTGGCGGCCAGGGAGCCGAGGCCCATGGCGAAGACCATGACGGACAGGACGACGGACGCCTGGGTGACCGAGTCGCCGATCAGGTACGAGGCGAGCGCGACGAGTTCGAGTTCGTACACCAGCCCGCAGGCCGCACAGACGAACACGCCGGCCAGCACCAGGAACCGCCCGGTACCGGGCCGCACGGGCAGTGGCGCGGGCGCCTCGGGGCCGCGGGGGCCGCCCCAGGACGGCGGAGAACCGGGCGGGGCGGGCACGTGCGGTTCGATCACGCAGTGACGTTACGTCATATACCGGACGCACTTCGTCACCCACACGTGTGAAACTCGGACCCAGCCGGGCACCGCAGGTTTATCCGGCCCTCACCGGTTCACGGCGGGCGACAGGGAACCCGCTCCCGTTCCCCGGGCAGCGCAGGCCCGCCCGCACGACGGCCGCCTGCTCAGGCTGCGCCCGGCCAGCCGCACCGCACCCCACCACACCCGGCCACGGCACCACGCCCGGCCGCGCGAGCTGCGCGCGTCCCCGCACGCGACGGCGCCGTCCCCCTCACACGGCGGCCGGGCTGAGCCGCGCGGCCGGCACCCGCACACCCACCCGGGTCCGGGTCGACACCAGCTGGCCGTCCTGCGGATAGGCGTGCCAGGTGCGCCAGTGCACCTGCCCCTCCCGCCGGTGGGCCAGCAGCGCGGTGAAGGCGTGCGGGCTGCCCGGGAAGACCCCGGCCAGGCCGTGCGGGTGGTCGGCGACCAGGGCCAGCAGTTCCTGGGCGCGGCCGGCGAAGGAGCCGGGCGTGAGCACCTCCACGCGGGCGGCGAACTCGTACTCCCAGTCGCCCATCCGCTTGGCGACGCCCAGCGGCAGCGGGGTGCTGCTGCCCGGGATGCAGGCCACCGTCTCGGAGCAGCTGCCGCGCTCCTCGTCGAGCAGCACCTGGTGGGAGGCGCCCAGGAGCCTCAACTGCAGTTTCGCGTGTTCCAGTTCGACGTCGAGGCTGGCGAGCGCGGGTAGCGGCTCGCGGCCCAGGGTCCAGGCCAGGTCGGCGGCGCGTGTGTCGGTGTAGGCGGTGTTCAGGGTCGTGAGCATGGATCGGCTCCGCAAGCACACAAGGAGAGGAAGGTGTGGGGCCTGCCCATCCCGGCCACGCCGGGGATGCGGCCCGCTCAGCCCAGTCGGTCGGTCAGGAGTGGGATCAACAGGTCGTCCGAGGAGCTGCGTTGATGTGGAGAGCGAATCATGAACCGTGGCGCCGCCACAGCGTTTTTACCCAACTTCGTGCTGTTTCCATCCCTCTGGGGGCTCAACAGCTCAACTGTTCAACCATGGCGCACACCCCGTCCGCGGGAAGTGCGCCGGTACGTGGGAGCGCCCACCGGGTGTGCCGCCCGGCGGGCGCTCGTGGCAGGGATGCGGCTCCCCCTGGCGGAGCTCAGCTGCCCCGTGTCAGCTGCCTCCACCGCATCCGCCGCCACCTCCGCCTCCGCAGGACGAGCCGCCTCCGCAGGACGACCCGCCACTGCAGGAGTGGCCTCCGTGATGTCCGCCCGAGGAACCGCCGTCCCCGGCCCACCAGCTGTTCTTGTGCGTCCTCCGCCTGCTCACGACCGCCCTGGTCAACAGGAGCGCGCACACGATCAGGATGATGCCGACCGTCATGGCTTCACCCTCCTTCCGTACCCGGGCGAACGCCCGGAAGGTGGTTCCCCGAAGCAATCCCCCGTGGGTGCCTCGCTGTCTTCGGTCACGTCGTCTTCGGTCACGTCGTCTTCGGTCACGTCGTCTTCGGTCACGTCGTCTTCGGCGACATCGTGAAGCAGGTTGCAGTGCGTTGCGGGGACGTGCGTGAACGGGAGATGCCCCGCCCCGCCGTACCCCAAAGCACAGTTGAGCAACATCTGAGGGTCCGCCGAAGGCGCCCGCCGCACGCGGGGCCGACGGGCGCCGGGGGCCGGAGGGCGGCGGGCCGACGGGCCTGCGGGTCTGCGGGTCTGCGGGTCTGCGGGTCGGTCCGGAGGATGACGGGCTTGGACCCAGGTCTGATGGGGGCTTCCCCGCAAGTCGGGGCCGGGTCGGTCCTCCGGGCCGACGCGTCTGCTGCTTCCGGCGAGCAGAGTCGCCGGCACAACGGTCCCCTCCCGGAAGGACACCTCATGCGCAGAAGCATGTCCCTCACTCTCACGGCGGCCGCGCTGGCGGTGGCCGCACTGCCCGCGGCGGCGTCCGCGACGGCGGCGTCCTCGGCGGCCACCGAACGGGCGGCGACGCCGTCGAGCGCTCTGGAGTGGGGGCCGTGCCCCGAGGACGCCGCCGCGCCGCGTCTGGAGTGTTCGACGCTCGACGTCCCGCTGGACTACCGCGATCCGGACGGCCGGAAGATCGAGGTGGCCGTGTCCCGGCTGGCGAGCGAGAAGCCGTCGAAGCGGCGCGGCGTCCTGCTGACCAACCCGGGCGGTCCCGGTGGCGCGGGTCTCCTGTACCCGGCTGTTCTCTCCGCCTCGGGACTGCCGCAGGAGGTAGTCGACTCCTACGACATCATCGGCTTCGACCCGCGCGGTGTCGGCCACAGCACCCCGGTCACCTGCGACCTGACGACCGACCAGCAGTGGCGCGGCAACTTCCCGCCCTACGCGCACACCGCGGCCGACGTCATCCGCGAGGCCGGCAACGCCCGGAAGATCGCCGAGCAGTGCGCCGGCTCGCGCACGGCGTGGATGCTGCCGCACACCACCACCGCCAACACCGCACGCGACATGGACCGCATCCGGGCGGCCCTGGGCGAATCGAAGCTGTCGTACCTCGGAGCCTCCTACGGCACCTACCTCGGCTCGGTCTACGCCACGCTCTTCCCGCGGCGCGGCGACCGCATCGTCCTCGACAGCAACCTGGGCCCCGGCGGCTACGACGCCACCGCCATGCGGTTGATGGCCCGCGGGATGGAGGACCGCTTCCCCGACTTCGCGGCGTTCGCCGCCGCGCACCCCGAGTACGGCCTGGGTTCCACACCGGCGCAGGTCGAGGCCAAGTTCCACGAGCTGGCCGACCGGCTGGACGCTGAGCCCGTGCAGGGCGTCGACGGGACCTCGTTCCGCGGGTACACCTTCGAACAGCTCTACACCGACGGCACGATGGACAAGCTCGCCGAGTTCTGGCAGGCGGCCGACACGGGTGCCGAGCTGCCGCTCCCGGACCTCCCGGCGGGCCTGGAGAACCTGATGGCCTCGCGTTTCGCCGTGGTCTGCGGTGACTCCCGCTGGCCGGGAACGGTCCGCGAGTACCAGCGCAACGTCGCCGTCGACCGGCTCAGGTACCCGATGCTGGGCGGCTCCACGGCGAGCATCAACCCCTGCGCCTTCTGGCCCGAGGAGCGGACCGAACCGCCGGTGCGCATCACCGGCCGGGGCCCGTCGAACATACTGATGCTGCAGAACGAGCGCGACCCCGGCACTCCGCTGGCCGGCGCCCGCGAGCTGCGGCGCGCCCTGGGCGAAAGGGCCACGATGGTGACCGCCGACCAGGGCGGCCACGGGGTGTACCCCTACGGCCGCAACACCTGCGCCAAGGACGCGGCGAACGCCTTCCTGGCCTCCGGAGAGCGCCTCTCCGGTGACCTGCGCTGTGCGGCGGAGCCCGCCGGGTAGTCCCCTTCGCGGGCGGCCGGCGGGGCCGGAGGCGAGTTGAGGAACCCGTCGGCCTCGGCGCAGGATGGCCGTCATGACCTCCATGAGCTCAAGCGCCCGCCCCCTCCTGAACCGCCGGCTCGCGGAGTTCGGGACGACGATCTTCGCCGAGATGTCCGCGCTGGCGGTGCGGACCGGGGCGATCAACCTCGGGCAGGGCTTCCCCGACACCGACGGCCCCGAGGAGGTCCGCGAGGCGGCGGTGCGGGCGCTGCGCGACGGGCGCGGCAACCAGTACCCGCCGGGCCCCGGCGTGCCGGAGCTGCGGGCCGCCGTCGCCGGGCACCAGAGCCGCCGGTACGGCCTGTCCTACGACCCCGACACCGAGGTCCTGGTCACGGCCGGGGCCACGGAGGCCATCGCGGCCGCCCTGCTGGCGCTGCTGGAGCCCGGTGACGAGGTAGTGGCGCTCGAGCCGTACTACGACTCGTACGCGGCCTGCGTCGCGATGGCCGGCGGCACCCGGGTGCCGGTCACCCTGCGCCCGGGCACGGCGGACGGGGAGCCGGCCTTCCGGCTCGACCTCGACGAGCTGCGCGACGCCGTCACCGACCGCACCCGCCTGCTCCTGCTGAACACCCCGCACAACCCCACCGGCACGGTCCTGACCCGCAACGAGCTGGCGGCGGTCGCCGAGCTGGCCGTGGAGCGGGACCTGCTGGTGGTGACCGACGAGGTCTACGAGCACCTGGTCTTCGACTCCGCCGAGCACGTCCCGATCGCGTCCTTCCCCGGGATGCGCGAGCGGACCGTGACCATCGGGTCCGCGGGCAAGACCTTCTCGTTCACCGGCTGGAAGGTGGGCTGGGTCACCGCTGCGCCCGCGCTGCTCACGGCGGTCCGCTCGGCCAAGCAGTACCTGACGTACGTGGCCTCGGGCCCCTTCCAGTACGCGGTCGCCGAGGCGCTCGCGCTGCCGGAGTCGTACTTCGCCGCCTACCGGCAGGACCTGGAGGCCAAGCGGGACCTGCTGGCGGCGGGGCTCGCGGAGGCGGGCTTCGGCGTGTACCGGCCCGCCGGGACGTACTTCGTCACCACCGACATCCGCCCGCTGGGGGAGAGCGACGGCTTCGCCTTCTGCCGCGCCCTGCCCGAACGCGCCGGCGTCGTCGCCGTCCCCAACGCGGTCTTCTACGACCACCGGGAGGAGGGCGCCCCCTTCGTGCGGTTCGCGTTCTGCAAGAGCACGACCGTGCTCCACGAGGCAGCCGAGCGACTGCAACGTCTCACGCCGTGACCTCACGCCGCCTCCGGACCCGCTCGCGGCACCGCTGCTCTCCGTCAGCGGGCGCCCGTCTCGGGCTCCGGGCGCGGGAGTTCGTCGAGGTCGAGGGTGAAGATGCGGCCGTCGGCCAGCGGGATGGGGAGCTTGCCCGTGCCGTATTTGTGCGTGTGTGCCGCGATGTACCCCGTGGGGGTGGGCTGGGTGTGAAGGACGACTTCCTGGGCGTAGGGGTCCACGACCAGGTAGATCGGGATGCCGTAGCGGCCGTACTTGACGGTGCAGTCGTCATAGTCCTTGCGCGCGGAGGAGGTCGAAACAACCTCGGAGATCAGCAGGACGTCCTCGAAGCTGTAGCGCTTGCCTTCCTTGCGGGCGTCCCCGCGCAGGATGGCGAGGTCGGGAGCGGAGTTCTCGTCGGCGGGGAAGTCGACGCAGACGTCGGAGGTCACCTTCGCGTGACGGCCGAGGGCGAGAGCGGAGTCGATCTGCATCGACCTGATGGTGCTGGAGTGCTCTTCGCTCCTCGGGGTCATGATCACCTTTCCGTCGGCCCCGAACAGGACCGTGCAACCCTCGGGGAACTCGGTGTGCACGATCGCGTCGACGCTCATGGACGGCTCCTTCCCGTGTGCGATCGGGATACGGCGGCCGGCGCAACACCACCGGGCCCGGCAGTACGGCTGTGCGGACGGTGGAGGAGATTCGCAAGCGGGTGCGGGTCTCGGAGGAGGCGGTGGGACGGCTGAGTCGCTGACGGGGTGAGCCGCGCTCCGCCGGGAACGGCGGGAGCCCGGCCCCCGCGATCGGGGGCCGGGCTCTCACCTCGCGTGTGCGCGACGAGGCTCACCTCGCGTGTGTGTGACGCGCGCGGCGGCGTACCGGGCGGCTACTCGCCGTCCTCGTCCGCCGGCTTCTCCGAACCGCTGACCTCCTGCTCCAGGCCGAGCTGCTCCACGAGCCACCGGTCGAACTCGATGGCGGCCCGCACCCAGCTGACCGTCGAGGAGACGAAGTGCTCCAGGCTGACGCCCATGCCGATCAGCATCTGCGCCTCGCCGATCAGGCGGACCGTGCCGTCGTCGTGGGTGTGGGAGTACACCTTGGGCCACAGCGTGCGCCGGTTCCAGTCGTCGACCGACTCGAGCAGCTGCTGCTTGTCGTCGATCTGGTGGGGCCGGTCGTAGAACGTCCGCACCGAGAAGATCTGCTGATCGCCCTCGCCGCGGAACATGAAGTACGTGCGGAACTGCTCCCACGGCGCCGCGAGGTCGCCCTCGTCGTCGACGACGTACTTCAGCTCCATCTGGTCGAGGAGCTGCTTCACAAGATCCTGATCCGGGACGACGGGGCCCGCCGGTCCTTGGGGCTGCGGCTCGGGCTGCTTGCCCCCGAAGTTCGGAATCGAGGACGGGTCGATGCTCACCGTGAATTTCCCTTCGTACGGATCTGGCCATCCTCCACCATGCGGGGAGGGGCGTGGCAAGCCCGCCGGGGACCTGTCAGCCGTGGGCTGACTTGATCCGGCCGGTACCCGGCTGCCGCGGCGGCAGCGGGTTACCGGCCGGACGCCGCCCGGCGTGGCGTCAACGGCGGCCCGCCACCCGCTCGGGGCCGTCAGGGGCCACCAGGGACCGCCTGGGGCCACCCGGGGCCGCCTCGGGTGACAGGCCCGCGCGCCGCGCCCGGGCGCGGCTACAGCGTCTTGCCGGTCGCCGGTCCCACGATCAGGTCGTCGCCGAACCGGTCCACGCGGACCGCGTCGCCGTCCTTGATCTCGCCGGAGAGGATCTCCCGGGCGAGCCGGTCGCCGATCGCGGTCTGTACGAGGCGGCGCAGCGGGCGGGCGCCGTACGCCGGGTCGTTGCCCTCCTCCGCCAGCCAGGCCAGGGCCTCGTCGGTGACCTCCAGGGTGAGGCGGCGCTCGGCGAGGCGCCGGGACAGGCCCTCGATCTGGAGCCGCGCGATCCGGCTCAGCTCCTCCTTGCTGAGGGCCGAGAAGACCACGAGGTCGTCGAGCCGGTTGAGGAACTCGGGCTTGAAGGAGGACCGGACGACCTCCAGGACCTGCTGCTTCTTCTCCGCCTCGCCGGTCGTCGGGTCGACCAGGTACTGGCTGCCCAGGTTGGAGGTGAGGACCAGGATGGTGTTGCGGAAGTCGACGGTGCGGCCCTGTCCGTCGGTGAGGCGGCCGTCGTCCAGCACCTGGAGCAGGATGTCGAAGACCTCGGGGTGCGCCTTCTCCACCTCGTCGAGCAGCACGACCGTGTACGGCCGCCGCCGCACGGCCTCGGTGAGCTGGCCGCCCTCCTCGTAGCCGACGTATCCGGGCGGGGCGCCGACCAGCCGGGCCACGCTGTGCTTCTCGCTGTACTCCGACATGTCGATGCGGACCATGGCCCGCTCGTCGTCGAAGAGGAAGTCGGCGAGCGCCTTGGCCAGTTCGGTCTTGCCGACGCCGGTGGGGCCGAGGAAGAGGAACGAACCGGTCGGCCGGTCCGGGTCGGCGATCCCGGCGCGGGAGCGGCGTACGGCGTCGGAGACGGCGCGCACGGCCTCGCTCTGGCCGATGAGCCGCTTGCCCAGCTCGTCCTCCATGCGCAGCAGCTTCTGCGTCTCGCCCTCCAGGAGGCGGCCGGCGGGGATGCCGGTCCAGGAGGCGACGACGTCCGCGATGTCGTCGGCGCCGACCTCCTCCTTGACCATGGTGTCCCGGGCTACCTCTTCCTCGGCCTCGGAGGCGGCCTCCAGGTCGCGCTCCAGGGTGGGGATCTCGCCGTACAGCAGCTTGGAGGCGGTGTCGAAGTCGCCGTCGCGCTGGGCGCGTTCGGCCTGCCCGCGCAGTTCGTCGAGCCGCTCCTTCAGCTCGCCGACCCGGTTGAGGGACTTCTTCTCCTTCTCCCAGCGGGCGTTGAGGCCGCGCAGCTCCTCCTCCTTGTCGGCGAGGTCGCGGCGCAGCCGTTCCAGGCGTTCCAGGGAGGCGGCGTCGGTCTCCTTGCCGATCGCCAGCTCCTCCATCTTCAACCGGTCGACGGCGCGCTGGAGTTCGTCGATCTCGACCGGCGACGAGTCGATCTCCATGCGCAGCCGGGAGGCGGCCTCGTCGACGAGGTCGATGGCCTTGTCGGGCAGGAACCGGGAGGTGATGTAGCGGTCGGACAGGCTCGCGGCGGCCACCAGGGCGCTGTCCGCGATCTGCACCTTGTGGTGGGCCTCGTAGCGGCCCTTGAGCCCGCGCAGGATCGCGATGGAGTCCTCGACGCTCGGCTCGGCGACCAGCACCTGCTGGAAGCGCCGCTCCAGGGCGGGGTCCTTCTCGATCCGCTCGCGGTACTCGTCCAGCGTGGTCGCGCCCACCATGCGCAGCTCGCCGCGCGCGAGCATCGGCTTGAGCATGTTGCCGGCGTCCATGGCGGAGTCGCCGCCCGCGCCGGCGCCGACGACGGTGTGCAGCTCGTCGATGAAGGTGATGATCTGCCCGTCGGAGTCCTTGATCTCCGCGAGCACGGTCTTCAGCCGCTCCTCGAACTCGCCCCGGTACTTGGCTCCGGCGACCATGGCGCCGAGGTCGAGCGCGACCAGCCGCTTGTCCTTCAGCGACTCGGGCACGTCGCCCTTGACGATCCGCTGGGCGAGCCCCTCGACGACGGCGGTCTTGCCGACGCCGGGCTCGCCGATGAGTACGGGGTTGTTCTTGGTGCGCCGGCTGAGCACCTGCACGACGCGCCGGATCTCCTGGTCGCGCCCGATGACGGGGTCGAGCTTCCCGTCCCGCGCGGCGGCGGTGAAGTCGGTGCCGAACTTCTCCAGCGCCTTGTACTGGCCCTCGGGGTCGGCGGTGGTCACGCGGCGCCCTCCCCTCGCCCTGCCGAAGGCCTCCTGCAGCTTCTTCGCACTGGCGCCCTGCCCCTCCAGTACCTCACCGGCCGCGCCGCCCTTCGCGGCGATGCCGAGGAGCAGGTGCTCGGTGGAGAGGTACTCGTCCCCGAGCTCCTTCGCACGTGCCTGGGCGTCGGCGACCACGGCGAGCATCTCACGGCTGGGCTGCGGGGGTGCAACGGTGGACCCGGTCACGCTGGGCAGCCCGGCGACGATGCGCTCGGCGCCGGAGCGCACGGCGGCCAGGTCGGCCTCGACGGCGGCGAGCAGGTCGGTGATGTTCTCGTTGTCCTGCCCCTGGAGCAGAGCCAGCAGCAGGTGGGCGGGGGTGAGGTCGGCGTTCCCCTCGGTCACGGCCCGGTTGCTGGCCGCGTTGATCGCGTCCCGGCTCCGGTTGGTCAGCTCGGCGTCCACGTTCTGGCTCTCCTCCTCGCGCCTCGGCCGTCGGCGGTCCGGCCTGTCTCCGTCTCCCGGTCTGTCCCGGTGTGGTGTCTCCGTCACTGGGTGCCCCGTCGCGGACCCGGCAGTTCCGGGTCCCCGTCGCAGCCCCCGACCTTTGCTGACTCGTACAACCTACACAAAGTTGAGTCTATTCCACTCAAGGCCCACTGGGGCGGCGCGCGTTCCCGCCGGAGTCACCAGGTTGGACGTGCCGGGCCGCGGCCGCGTCGCACGAGAGCCTTTTCGGCCAGTTCACGGAGTCGGCCGGTAGCACGAAATGTCGGCACATACGACAGCGGCGTCACCGTGTTCAGGTCACGGTGACGCCGCTGCCGGGGGGAAGCACCTGAGCGACTTGTTACGACGGGGGAATCGCGTCAGGCACTGCGGGGGGTGGCCGAGAAGGTCCTCACTTCGGGGACGTCCGGCTGCGCGAGCCGGTGGTCCCTCTGATCCAGGTTCACAAAAATCATTCCGTACCGGATGGCACACCGCACGGGCTGCGGCGCCCCCCGAGGCCGCCGCAGACACCGGTACGCCCGCACGTCGCCGTCCTCGTCCAGCGTGACGACGACCGGCTCTCCGAAGACGGTCACCATCAGCGAGTCACCGGGGTGGGGGATCGCGGTGACCAGGTCGATGAAGTGCCAGCCGGAGCGGTATGCGGTGGCCATCTCACGACGGAAGGAACGGTCGTCGGGTGGCGTCGTCATCGCGATCAGTTCCAGGAGGTGTCGTCGGTGGCGTCCGCACCCGCGACCACCGCCGTCGATCCCGTGTCCGCCCGAACGTCACTGGACTTGCCGGCCAGGCCACTCGCGGCCCCAAACACCACAACGGCGGAAAGAGCAGCGGCAAGTACCGAGCGAAGCATTCTCTTACTCATAGTCGGCTTCGTCCTCACTCGATGGTCTCCTCTTCCCCCGTCGGATAAGACGATGGCTCATTCAGGCACGTCATGGCCACACAATCGGTGCATCATGTTCCTGCATGTTCAGGACCCTGGGGGGTGGAAAATTGGGGACGAATGAGACAGAAGCGGCACATCCCCACGCCATAACCGAACTGTGTGACGAAGGCAGCCGAATCTACGTCACCGCGCTGCGGGCCGGCCGCGTCGCTCGGGCGGACGTCGAGGCTGCCCCGTGCCTGATGGAGTTCGCCCTGCTCCACCCCGACCCGGACGACGCCACCTGGCTGCGCCCGGTCCCGCCGACGGTCGCCCTCGCGCAGCGCCTCCACCCGCTCGAACGCGAGATCACGGAGCGCCGGCGGCTCTCCGTCCAGCTGGCCGACGCCTTCGAGCCGTTCATGGCCGCGAGCGCACAGAGCACGGCGTCCACGCACGCCATCACCGTGCTCGAAGGCAGGGACCGGATCAACGCGGCGCTCAACCTCGCCACCTCCGAGAGCCAGACCGAGGTGCTCACCGTGCAGCCCGGCGGCAGGCGGCTGGAGAGCAACCTCCTGAAGGGCCTGGAACGCGACAGGCCGCTGCTGGAGCGCGGCGTACGGCTGCGGACCCTCTACCAGCACACCGCCCGGCACAGCCCGGAGACCCTCGCCTACGTGGACCAGATCGCCACGGGCAAGGTCGAGGTCCGCACCATCGACGAACTCGTGGAGCGGCTCATCATCTGCGACGAGACCGTCGCGTTCATCCCGACGCGGGAGGACCGGCAGGTCGCCCTGGAGCTGCGCCACCCGGGCCTGGTGCGGTACCTGATCAAGGTCTTCGAGTTCATGTGGTCCCGTGCGGTGCCGCTCAGGGTGGGGGTGCCCTACGAGACCGCTCCCGACGGCATCACGGACATCCAGCACTCCATCGCCAAACTCCTCGTGGAGGGCCACGTCGACGAGGCCATCGCCCGGCGCCTCGGGATGAACGTCCGTACCTGCCGGGCCCACATCGCCAAACTGGCCCTGGCCCTCGGCAGCGGCAGCCGCGCCCAGCTCGGTTTCCTCATTGCCCAGTCCGGGATCCTGGAGAAGGATCACTGATCCCCACCCGACGAAGAGAGTCCCCACGTGACCCCACAGGCGCACCACCACGGAACGGAGGAGCTGTGTGACGCGGGCCTGGAGATCTACGGCCGCGCACTGCGCGAGGGGCACCTTCGCACCGCCGAGGCGGCTGCGGCGCCCTGCCTGATCGACAACGGCATGCTCCACCCCACCGTCGAGGACCTGGACCGGCTGGAGCCCGTCCCGCCCGCCGTCGCGCTGCAACGCCTGCTCCGCTCCTCGGAGGACCGTGTCGCCGACGAGAGACGCCGCGGACAGCGCATGGCCGACCTCTTCGAGCCCCTCATCCGCCTGGGCACCCACAACGCCGTCGGCGACGACACCCCGGCGCTCCGGGTCCTCAGCAGCAAGGAGCGCACGATGCAGGCCATCGAGGAGGCCATGGCCGAGGCCGGGAGCGAACTCCTCGCGATCCAGCCGCACGACTCGCACGTCACCAGGCGCCCCGAGATCATGGAGGAGGCGATGAAGCGGGACCAGGCCTTCCTCGACCGCGGCGCCCGCGTCCGGGCGCTGTACCAGCACACCGCCCGCCACGCCCCCTCCGCACTCGCCCGTTACGAGCAGCTCACCGGCGACGTGGAGGCGCGGACCCTGGACGAGGTCACCGACCGGCTCATCGTCGTCGACCGCACGGTCGCCTTCATCCCCGCCAGCACCGACCGCTCCCTGGCCCTCGAAGTCCGCCACCCCGCGCTCGTCGCCTACTTCGTCAACACCTTCGACCGCCTGTGGCACCTCGCCACCCCCATGCACCCGCAGGCCGTGGACCCGCCCACCCTGAACGGCATCACCCCGCGCCAGCGCGCCATCGCCGCCCTCCTCGTCGAGGGCCACACCGACACCGACATAGCCGACCGCCTCGGCGTGAACGTCCGCACCGCCCGCGTCCACATCGCCAAGCTCGCCACCACCCTCGGCAGCGAGAGCAGGGCCCAGCTCGGTTACCTCATCGGGCAGTCCGGGATTCTCGACCAGGCAGGATGACCGGGGCCGGGGCGCCGCGGGGAGAGCCGTCCAGGCCCGCCTGGGCGATGCGGACGCCCAGCTGCGTGCGGCTGGCCGCGCCCAGGGTCTCCGAGAGGCGGGCGATGTGCGCGCGGGCCGTGCGGACGCTGATGCCGAGGCGTTCCGCGATCACCGCGTCCTGGTGGCCCTCCGCGAGGAGCGCCGCGATGGACTGCTCGCGGTGGGAGATGCCCTCGATACCGGTGTCGGGCAGGGGCGCCGTGAGCGGGATCGCCAGGCGCCACAGGCGTTCGAAGACCGTGACCAGGTAGGCGATCAGCCCGGGGTGGCGCAGCTCCAGGGCCATCGTGCGGTCGGTGTTGGCGGGGATGAACGCGACCGTGCGGTCGAAGAGGATGAGGCGGTCGATGACCTCGTCCAGGGTGCGGGCCTCCACCGCGTCGCCCATCAGCTCCAGGTAGTTGAGCAGGCCCTGCCCGTGCCGGGCCACGTGCGTGTACATGTCCCGCATCCGCACCCCGCGCCCGCGCAGCGCCAGCGCCCGGTGCAGGCCCTCGGAGAGCTCCGCCTCCCGCCGGATGCCGCCCGGCTGGACCGTGAGGACCTCCGTCGTGCAGGCCTGCGTCGCCTCGTCCATCGCGGCCTGGATGCGGGACAGGCCGTCGAGGACCCGGATCGCGGTGCTCTCCGCGCCGGCCGGGGCCTGCACCGCCCGGCCGAGACCCGCGTACCACTCGAAGGCCTCCACCGCCGAACCCACCCGCCGCTGGCTCGCGCTGACCTCCTCCTGGACACCGCGCAGCAACCGCGTCATGACCTCCTGCGGCGAGGTCGGCACCAGCCAGTCCATGTCGTCGGGGTCGGGGTGCAGCAGGGCCAGCTCGAGGAGGCAGGGGACCGGCTCGGCGTCCCGGCGCGGCACCCGGCCACGGCGTACGGCCCGGGAGTACACGCGGTCCCCGGCCGCGCACAGCCGGTCGGCACCGTGCGGATGCTCCTGAGCCCCGTGCCCGGCCATCGCCCATCCCACCCCCGGTTCCGGCTCTTTCCGCAGCGCAACTATGCGCGGCCCGGACCGGCTCCGCAACACGGCTCCGGGCAGGAGGCGAACGGGAGAGCAACGGGAGAGCAGGGGCGGGAGAACCGGGAGGGAACGGGGAACGCGCCGGTTACCGCTGGTATGCCCAGGCCGGCCGGAACGGTGCGCGCCGGGTCACTTCAGCCCGATCTCCTTGCACGCGGCCGCGTACTCGGCCGTGCAGATGTCGCCGACCTCGTAGAAGCCCTCCGCGACGACGGTCTCCTCGATGTTGCCCTTGGTGAGGGCGACGACCGGGACGAGCTGGGCGGGGATGCCCTTGTGGGTGGGACTGTCGACCTTGTCGCGGGCCAGCGCGTCGAACTGGATGTCCCGGCCCTGGACCCGGGCCACGGCCATCTCGGCGGCGTTCTCCGCCTCCTGCGGGTAGGACTTGTAGACACTCATGTACTGCTCGCCGGCGACGATCCGCTGCACCGCGGGAAGGTCCGCGTCCTGTCCCGTGATCGGCGGCAGGTCGGTGACGCCCGCGTCCTCCAGGGACTTGATGATGCCGCCCGCCATGCCGTCGTTGGCGGAGTAGACGCCCGCGATGTCGTCCTTGCCGATCTTCCCGATCGCCTCGGTCATGTTCGCCGCGGCGTTCTTCGCGTCCCAGTCCACGGTGTCGAAGGACTGGGCGATGGTGACCTTGCCGTTCAGCTCCGACAACGCGCCCGCCTTGAACTGCTTGGCGTTCGGGTCGGTGGACGAGCCATTCATCATGACGATCTTGTCGGACTTGTCGGCGTCCGGGCCGATCGCCTCCAGCAGGGAACGGCCCTGCACCTCGCCGACCAGTTCGTTGTCGAAGGAGATGTACGCGTCGATCGGGCCCTCGGCCAGCCGGTCGTAGGCGATGACCGGGATCCCGGCGTCCTTGGCCTTCTGCACGCTGTCCGCGACGGCGTGCGCGTCGACCGCGTCCAGGACGATCACGTCGACCCGGTCGTCGACCATCTGCTGCATCTGCCCCGCCTGCTTCTTGGCGCTCGCCCCGGCGTTGGCGTACTTGACGCTGCCCGCGTCCTTGGTGAGCGCGCCGATCTTCTCCTTGAAGATCGGGTAGTCGAACTGCTCGTAGCGACTGTTCTCCTTCTCCGGCAGCAGCAGACCGACGGTGATGTCGTTGCCCTTGGTCGGGCTCGCGTCGTCGCTGCTCTCCGTCGCCCCGAGCACGCCGCAGCCGGCCAGCACGACGGACATGGAGGTAATGGCCACTGATATGGCGATACGGCGCATGTGAAGGCTCACTTCGGGTGCGATTCGGGACGTGGGCACAGCAGTGCGACCCATGTGACTGAAAAGCCAACGCTTCACCCGCCACCGGCGTCAAGGGGAAATCACTTAACGAGATGGGCACAGCAGGTTCCGCCGGACAGGAAAAGGTGCCGGGAAGATGGCGCGCAGGGCCGTGGAGGCGTGCACACGGGGTGTTCACGTGCGCACCCGCGCCTGTCCGGAAGAGCGCCTCAACCACGCACGACACGGGGACGGGCGGGGACGTCCGGGGACGGGCGGGGACGTCCGGGGAAGCACGGGACGTACGTTCCGGCCGCCCCACCGTCCGCCGGTGCCGAACACGCGGGCCCACCAGTCCCGAACACGCAGGAAAGAAGAAGGAAGTACGCATGGAGCACAACCCGGCACCCGCCCACGCCGTCCGCGCCACCCGCGCCACCCGCGCCGCCCACGCCGCAGATTGCGCGGACGACGGGGAGTTGGCGGAGCGGCACATCCGGGAGCATGCCCTCGAGGACGACCGCTTCGGCCCCGTCACCGTCCGTCTGGACACCGGCCGCCGCGAGGTCACCGTCGGGGGGCGACGCGGTGCCCCGGATCGAGCTGTACCGCGAGGAGGGGACGGAGGCCGACGACAACACGCCCGTCGGTACCCGGGACGGCGACCGGCTCACGCCGACCGTCGGCGGCCCGGAGGCCGGGATCACGCCGGCGAAGGGACGGCTGACTCGGCGCTCGTTCGCCGTCGACGTCCGCTGCGCGGACCGCACTTGGCGCCCGGTGCCCGACTCCGTCTCGGGCAGCCGCCTCCTGCGCGGCGTGGAGCACCTCGGGAGCTTCTCCTCCGACGGCGACGGCCAGGTGCCGGCCGAGTGGCGCGAGAAGGCCGGGCCCGAGCTCCTGGACGCCGCCCCCGGCTACGCGCTCGCCGCCGCGTTCGGCACCGGCGCCCAGTCCCTGTGGATGGTGGCCGCTGACGCGCTCGGGGACCTGTTCCCGGGCCGACCCGGCCACTTCCCGGGCTGACCCAGGCCTACGGCGGGTGATGCGCCGCGCGCGGGAACGCGAAGGGCCCGGAAGTCCGCGTACGGACTCCCGGGCCCCTCAAGCAGGTCGGCAGGTCGGCCGGTCGAGCGGTCGGCCGGTCCGGACGGCAGCGCCGCCGCCCCGGCTCAGTCCGGCTGCTGCCGCTTCGGGCGCCACACGACCAGCGCGCTGGTCTGCTGCACCTCCTGGTACGGGACCAGGTCACGGCGGTACGACGCGTGCACCGCCGCCTCACGCTGACGCATCGTCACCGCGGCGCCGTCCAGGGCGTCGGCCAGCTCCGCCACCCGGGCCTGGAGGGCGGCGACCTGGTTCTCCAGTTCGATGATGCGCTTGATGCCGGCCAGGTTGATGCCCTCGTCCTGCGACAACTGCTGCACCTGGCGGAGCAGTTCGATGTCGCGGGCGGAGTAGCGCCGGCCGCGCCCGGCCGTGCGGTCCGGGGAGACCAGGCCGAGGCGGTCGTACTGGCGCAGGGTCTGCGGATGCAGACCGGAGAGCTGGGCCGCCACCGAGATGACGTAGACCGGGGTGTCCTCGGTCAGTTCGTACGGTGAGAAACCCCCGCGCCGGCGGGGACTACGGCCGTCCATCTCGATCAAGCTCCCTTCGCGGCCTGGAACAACTCCGCCCGCGGATCCTCGTCCGCGGTCGCCTCGCGATACGCCTCGAGCGCGTCACGAGCCTTCCCCGTCAGGTCCTTCGGAACACTCACCTCCACGGTGACCAGAAGGTCCCCGCGGGTGCCGTCCTTGCGGACCGCGCCCTTGCCCCGGGCCCGCATGGTACGGCCGTTGGGCGTGCCCGGGGGCAGCTTCAGCGTGACCGGGGGACCGCCGAGGGTCGGCACCCGGACCTCGCCGCCGAGGGCCGCCTCGGCGTAGGTGACCGGGACGGTGACGGTGAGGTTGTCGCCCCTGCGGCCGAAGACGGGGTGGTCCTTGACGTGCACGACCACGTACAGGTCGCCCGCCGGACCGCCCCGCTCACCCGGCGTGCCCTTGCCTCGCAGCCGGATGCGCTGCCCGTCCGACACCCCGGCCGGGATGCGGACCTGCATCGTCCGCGAGGACTTGGCGCGCCCGGAGCCCTTGCAGACGTCGCAGGGGTCCTCGGCGATCAGGCCGCGGCCCTTGCAGTCCGGGCACGGGTCGGTGAGCGAGAAGCCGCCGCCCGAGCCCCGGGCGACCTGTCCGGTGCCGACACAGGTCGGGCACACGCGCGGTGTGCCGTTCTTGTCGCCGGTGCCCGAACAGGCCTTGCAGGGAGCCTGCGACGACATCCGCAGCGGCACGGTCGCGCCCTCGATGGCCTCCGTGAAGCTCAGGGTGACCTCGGACTCGATGTCCTGCCCGCGCCGCGGCTGCGTACGCGGGCCGGCGCCGGGCCCGCCGCCGGTGCGGTTGAACAGGCCGCCGAACACGTCGCCGAGCCCGCCGCCGAAACCACCGGCGCCGCCCTGTCCGCCTCCCCCGCCCTGGGCGCCGCCCCCGAAGAGGTCGCCCAGGTCGAAGTTGAAGGTGCCGGCGCCCCCGCCCGCGCCCGGCCCCGGACGGAAACCGCCGTTGCCGAAGAGCGAGCGGGCCTCGTCGTACTCCTTGCGCTTCTTGGGGTCGCCGAGGATGTCGTTGGCCTCGGAGATCTCCTTGAAGCGCTCCTCCGCCCGGACGTTCCCCTTGTTGGCGTCCGGGTGGTTCTCGCGGGCGAGCTTCCGGTACGCCTTCTTGATCTCCGCCTCGGTGGCGTCCTTGGGGACGCCGAGGACCTTGTAGTAGTCCTTCTCGATGAAGTCCTTGGTGCTCATCCCCGACGTCCCTCCTTCCCGTGTCCTGTGATTACGTCAGCCCTCCTCCGGGCCACCGCTCTCCTTGTCGCCGGCGGCGTCGGCGGGGTCGGCGGGCGCCTCGGTGCTCTCCTCGGCCGGCTTGACCGTCTGGGCGCCCGGCTGCGGCTCGGCGACCGCCACCCGCGCGGGGCGGATGGTGCGTTCGCCGATCCGGTAGCCGGGCTGCAGAATCGCCACGCACGTCGTCTCGGTGACGTCCGGTGCGTAGGAGTGCATCAGGGCCTCGTGGATCGTCGGGTCGAAGGGCTCGCCCTCCTTGCCGAACTGCTGGAGGCCCATCTTGGTGATGACCCCCTCCAGCGAATCCGCCACGGACTTGAAGCCGCCGACCAGTTCGCCGTGGTCCCGGGCGCGACCGATGTCGTCGAGCACGGGAAGCAGCTCGGACAGGAGGTTCGCGACGGCGACCTCCTTGACCGCGACGCGGTCCCGCTCCACCCGGCGGCGGTAGTTCTGGTACTCGGCCTGGAGCCGCTGGAGGTCCGCCGTGCGCTCGCCGAGCGCCGTGCGCACCTGGTCCAGCTGGGCCACCAGGCCCGCGTTCTCGCTCGCGTCCCCGGCCGGGGCCGCCCCCTCTTCGGAGGCGGCCTGCGGCTCGGCGTCGTCAGGGGTGGCGCCGGAGGGGACGTCGGGCTTCTCGTCAAAGCCCGGGGTCTCCTCCGTCACGCGGCACCGTCCTTGCGCTCGTCGTCCACGATCTCGGCGTCGACGACGTCGTCGTCGGCAGCCTTGTCACCGGCACCGGCACCGGCACCCGCGCCCGCTCCGGCGCCCGGGGCCTCGCCGCCGGCGGCCTGGGCGTCGGCGTACATGGCCTGGCCCAGCTTCTGCGAGACGGCGGCGACCTTCTCCGTGGCGGTGCGGATCTCGGCGGTGTCCTCGCCCTTGAGCTTCTCCTTCAGCTCGCTGACGGACTCCTCGACCTCGGTCTTGATCTCGCCGGGGACCTTGTCCTCGTTGTCCTTGAGGAACTTCTCCGTCTGGTAGACGAGCTGCTCGCCCTGGTTGCGGGACTCGGCGGCCTCGCGGCGGGCGTGGTCCTCCTCCGCGTACTTCTCGGCCTCCTGGCGCATCCGGTCGACCTCGTCCTTCGGCAGCGAGGAGCCGCCGGTGACGGTCATCTTCTGCTCCTTGCCCGTGCCCAGGTCCTTCGCGGTCACGTGCATGATGCCGTTGGCGTCGATGTCGAAGGCGACCTCGATCTGCGGGACGCCGCGGGGCGCCGGCGGCAGACCGGTCAGCTCGAACATCCCGAGCTTCTTGTTGTACGCCGCGATCTCGCGCTCGCCCTGGTAGACCTGGATCTGCACGGAGGGCTGGTTGTCCTCGGCGGTGGTGAAGATCTCCGAGCGCTTGGTCGGGATCGTCGTGTTCCGCTCGATGAGCTTGGTCATGATGCCGCCCTTGGTCTCGATGCCGAGGGACAGCGGGGTGACGTCGAGGAGCAGGACGTCCTTGACCTCGCCCTTGAGGACACCGGCCTGCAGCGCGGCGCCGATGGCGACGACCTCGTCCGGGTTGACGCCCTTGTTGGCGTCCTTGCCGCCGGTGAGGTCCTTGACCAGCTCGGCGACGGCGGGCATACGGGTGGAACCGCCGACGAGGACGACGTGGTCGATCTCGGACAGCTGGATGCCTGCGTCCTTGATGACGTTGTGGAACGGCGTCTTGCAGCGCTCCAGGAGGTCGGCCGTCAGCTGCTGGAACTGCGCCCGGGTCAGCTTCTCGTCGAGGTGCAGCGGGCCCTCGGCGGAGGCGGTGATGTAGGGCAGGTTGATGTTGGTCTCGGTCGAGGAGGACAGCTCGATCTTGGCCTTCTCGGCGGCCTCGCGGAGGCGCTGGAGGGCCATCTTGTCCTTGCCGAGGTCCACGCCGTGACCGGACTGGAACTGCTTGACCAGGTAGTCGACGACGCGCTGGTCCCAGTCGTCACCACCGAGGTTGTTGTCACCGTTGGTGGCCTTCACCTCGACGACGCCGTCGCCGATCTCGAGCAGCGAGACGTCGAACGTACCGCCACCGAGGTCGAAGACCAGGATGACCTGCTCGTCCTTGTCCAGGCCGTACGCCAGCGCGGCGGCGGTCGGCTCGTTGACGATGCGCAGGACGTTCAGGCCCGCGATCTCGCCGGCCTCCTTGGTGGCCTGGCGCTCGGCGTCGTTGAAGTACGCCGGGACGGTGATGACCGCGTCGGTCACCTTCTCGCCCAGGTAGGACTCGGCGTCCCGCTTCAGCTTCTGCAGCACGAAGGCGCTGATCTGCTGCGGGTTGAAGTCCTTGCCGTCGAGGTTGACCTTCCAGTCGGTGCCCATGTGACGCTTGACCGAGCGGATGGTCCTGTCGACGTTCGTGACCGCCTGACGCTTGGCCACCTCGCCGACCAGCACCTCGCCGTTCTTGGCGAAGGCGACGACGGACGGCGTGGTCCTGGCGCCCTCGGCGTTGGTGATGACGGTGGGCTCGCCGCCCTCCAGAACGCTGACGACGGAGTTAGTCGTGCCCAGGTCGATGCCGACCGCACGTGCCATGGTGAATAACCTCCAGCTGACTTGAGTGGAACAGGCTCAAGTGTGCACGACGGCCCGCGCCGGGTCAACAGAGGTGAGTCGGGCTGACTCAACTCTTATCCGTTCCTTACACGCAACAGCGTCCTGACGTGCATGTTTGCGGCCCACCCGGCCCGACGAAACAGAAAAATCGCCCGCCGGGAGTGACGCCCCCTACGGGGCCCGGGTTACCCCGCGGGGCTGCTGGAACCGCGGGACTGCGGGGCCGCGGGACCGCGGGACTGCGGGACTGCGGGACTGCGGCAACCGCGGGACTCCTGAGGCGGTACGCCCCGCCCCACCGGAGGCGACCCGGACACCCCGTCGGCCGACCACCGCCCCGACCGACCACCGCCCCGGCAGACCACCGCTCGGCAGACCGGCACTCCGCCCCCACCCCCCGGCGGGCGCGCAGCCCGCCCGCCAC
>NZ_JACBYP010000012.1 GCF_018982965.1 Streptomyces mayonensis
GGACGGGCCGGGGGGCGGCGGGCGGGGGCGGAACGGCGGTGATCTTCTCCGACGCTCCCGGGAGCGAGCCGCCGACGACGGCGACGGCACGGCCTGGTGCCTCCGGTGCTTCCGGTCCCTCAGGTGCCTCGGGCGCCTCCGGTTCCTCGGGCGCCTCAGGCGCTTCGGATGCCTCAGGCGTTTCGGATGCCTCAGGTGCGGGGCAGTCTGCGTCCGTCCCGCGCGCTCGGCCCGCCCCGCGTCCCCGGCCGGGCGGTGTCCCTGCCCGGGCACCCGGTGGGAGGCGGTGGGCGAAGGTGGCGCAGCGGATCGTGCCGGACGACCTCCAGCCGGACGTGCTGCGCCTGGAGCTGACGGAACTCGGGGACGCGTTCCGCGCCTACCAGCGGCGGCCCGAGCCGGATCTCGCGGTCCTCGCCGAACTCCACGACCGAAAGGCCCGCGCCTTCGCCCTGTGGGCCAACGTCACCGGCGACGCGTCCCTGCGGGAGGAGGCGGACCGGGCCGCGGCGGCCGCGCACACCACCCGTGAGATGAACGCCAACCGG
This sequence comes from Streptomyces mayonensis, assembly GCF_018982965.1. Lineage (GTDB taxonomy): Bacteria > Actinomycetota > Actinomycetes > Streptomycetales > Streptomycetaceae > Streptomyces > Streptomyces mayonensis. The sequence continues at coordinate 549 of NZ_JACBYP010000012.1, forward strand.
CTGGGCGTCCCGTTGGACGGCGAGGGGCCGGTGATCGAGCGGCTGCTGACCCGGAGTCAGGGCGTCCATGCCCGCAACGTGCTGGCGCATCTCGGGGACGGCTCCCCGCTCCCCGAGGCCGAGGCGCGGCTCGCGGTACTCATGCTCACCCTGCGGGCCGCGCGCACCGGTATCGGGAACGTCACCGGGCAGGACCTCGGCGGCTGGCTGCAGGGCGACGCCGAGCGGGTGCTCCAGCGACTGGTCGACGTGGGCTGGCTGCGGCTGCCGGAGGACGTCACCGCGGAGGACGCGCTGATGTCCCGGCCCGAGGAGCCCACCCAGGTCACCGTGCCCACGCTGCTGCCCGGCGCGCCCCGCCCGTTCTCCTTCGGCAAGGTCACCCGTGCGCGGCTGTCGGGGTGGGCGCAGAGGGTGGTGGGCGACCGGAAGCTCCGGAAGAAGAAGGCCGGTGCCGGCGCGCGACTCCTCGCCGTGTACACCGCAGCTCACAGCCGTCCCGACGGGCGTCTGGGAGGCGCCGGCGAGGACGCCGGGCTCGCACTGGACGCGGTCGCCTCGTTCTGCGCCGTGCGGACGGAGGACGTCGCCGGGCAGGCCGGGCTGCTGGTCGCCGCGGGCTGGCTCGCGGAGGAGGCCGACACCGGCGGGGGGCGGCTGCGGGGGCGGCTCGCCGAGCGGGTGCTGCCGCTGAGCGGGCTGCTGTGACGGCTCCTCGGTGATGCGCTGCGGCCGCGCGGCCGCAGCGGCGGTGTCCGCCTGCCTCGCCGGGTGGCGGGCAGCGGCTGGGGGCGATGCCTCACCGACTGGAACGGACCCGCGTACCAAGAAACGGTGCCCGGCACCCCCGCAGGGGCACCGGGCACCGCTTACTCGGCTCGGTTCAGCTCAGCGCAGCGCTCAGTGGGCGTGGCCGTGGCCGTGGCCCGCGGCGGCCGGCTCTTCCTCCTCCTGCTTCTCGACGACCAGGGTCTCGGTCGTCAGCAGGAGGGAGGCGATGGAGGCGGCGTTCTCCAGGGCGGAGCGGGTGACCTTGACCGGGTCGATGACGCCGGCCTTGACCAGGTCGCCGTACTCGCCGGTGGCGGCGTTGAAGCCCTGGCCCTTGTCGAGCTCGGCGACCTTGGAGGTGATGACGTAACCCTCCAGGCCGGCGTTCTCGGCGATCCAGCGCAGCGGCTCGACGGCGGCGCGGCGGACGACCGCCACACCGGTGGCCTCGTCGCCGGACTTGCCGAGGTTGCCCTCGAGCACCTTGACGGCGTGGACCAGTGCGGAGCCACCACCGGAGACGATGCCCTCCTCGACCGCGGCGCGGGTCGCGGAGATGGCGTCCTCCAGACGGTGCTTGCGCTCCTTCAGCTCCACCTCGGTGGCGGCGCCGACCTTGATCACGCACACGCCGCCGGCCAGCTTCGCGAGGCGCTCCTGGAGCTTCTCGCGGTCCCAGTCGGAGTCCGTGGACTCGATCTCGGCCTTGATCTGGGCGATGCGGCCGTCGACCTCGTCGCGCTTGCCGGCACCGTCGACGATCGTGGTGTCGTCCTTGGTGACGGTGACGCGGCGGGCGGTGCCGAGCACCTCGAGACCGACCTGGTCGAGCTTGAGGCCGACCTCCTCGGAGATGACCGTGGCGCCGGTGAGGACCGCCATGTCCTGCAGCATCGCCTTGCGGCGGTCGCCGAAGCCGGGGGCCTTGACGGCCACGGCGTTGAAGGTGCCGCGGATCTTGTTGACGACGAGGGTGGAGAGCGCCTCGCCCTCCAGGTCCTCGGCGATGATCAGCAGCGGCTTGGAGGCGTTGGCCTGGATGACCTTCTCCAGCAGCGGCAGCAGGTCCGCGATGGAGGAGATCTTGCCCTGGTTGATCAGGATGTACGGGTCGTCCAGGACGGCTTCCATGCGCTCCTGGTCCGTCACGAAGTACGGCGACAGGTAGCCCTTGTCGAAGGCCATGCCCTCGGTGAAGTCCAGTTCGAGACCGAAGGTGTTGGACTCCTCGACGGTGATGACACCGTCCTTGCCGACCTTGTCCATCGCCTCGGCGATCAGCTCGCCGACCTGCTGGTCCTGGGCGGACAGCGCGGCCACGGCGGCGATGTCGGACTTCTCGTCGATCGGGCGCGCGGTGGCCAGGAGGTCCTCCGACACGGCGGCGACGGCCGCGTCGATGCCCTTCTTCAGCAGCGCCGGGGAAGCACCGGCGGCGACGTTCTTCAGGCCCTCGCGCACCAGCGCCTGGGCGAGCACGGTGGCGGTGGTGGTGCCGTCACCCGCGATGTCGTTGGTCTTGGTCGCCACCTCCTTCACCAGCTGGGCGCCGAGGTTCTCGTACGGGTCCTCGACCTCGACCTCGCGGGCGATGGTGACGCCGTCGTTGGTGATGGTCGGGGCGCCGAACTTCTTGTCGATGACGACGTTGCGGCCCTTGGGACCGATCGTCACCTTCACCGTGTCGGCGAGCTTGTTGACGCCGCGCTCGAGGGCGCGACGGGCGTCCTCGTCGAACTTCAGGATCTTCGCCATGGGAGCGTGAGCCCTCTTCCGGAAATCTTGGGGTTATACGGCAACTGCGCCCCGGGCGCCCGGCTTCTGTTGGTCGCGGGGGCCAGGGGCGCAGCTGAAAAGCAAGGTGCTTCGGGTGAACTACTTCTCGACGATCGCGAGCACGTCGCGGGCCGAGAGGACGAGGTACTCCTCGCCGTTGTACTTCACCTCGGTGCCGCCGTACTTGCTGTAGAGCACGACGTCGCCGACGCTGACGTCGAGCGGAAGACGGTTGCCGTCCTCGAAGCGGCCCGGGCCCACGGCCAGGACGACGCCCTCCTGGGGCTTCTCCTTGGCGGTGTCCGGAATGACCAGGCCCGAAGCCGTGGTCTGCTCGGCGTCGAGCGGCTGGACCACGATGCGGTCCTCGAGCGGCTTGATGGCAACCTTGGAGCTGGCGGTCGTCACGATCCGACCTCCCCCTTCGGAGATCTCACGGGGTTAACTGTCTGAGGTGGCGACCAGGTCGATCCGTCGTCGCGGGTGCCGGACCTGCCCGTCGCTTTGTTGGCACTCTCCGGTGGGGAGTGCCAGAGCCGAGACTATGACCGCGATTAGCACTCGGTCAAGCGGAGTGCCAATGCCGGCGGCGCGTCGGTGGGGTTTGGGGGTGAACGCCCGCCTGTCTCGCTACAAGTAGTCCTCGAGGTTGCCGACCCGCAGCCCCTGCTCCTCGATCGTGTCCAGCAGACGTTCCGTGCGGGACGTCAGGTTCGCGGCCGTCGGGTGGTCCGGGTCGACGGCCACGATGTCGCCGGGGCGGAGGCGGTGGTCGCCCCGGGTGTAGGTGAGGGTTCCGCCGGCGTCGAGGGCGGCGCGCCACAGGACCAGGGCCGTGATGCCGCAGTCCGCGGCGGCGCGCAGGGTCGTGGTGTCGTACGTGCCGTGCGGCGGGCGGAAGAGGTGGGCGCGGACGCCGAACCGGGTCCTGAGCTTGGTCTGCTGGCCGCAGATCTCGGCGCGCTGTCCCGCGTAGGGCAGGCCGCGCAGGACGCGGTGGTCGAGGGTGTGGTTCTGCAGGCTCGCGCCGACCGAGCGCAGCCGGGCGAAGTCGCCGTAGCCCGGCCCGGCGACGGTGTCGGTGAGGAAGAGGGTGACCGGGAGCCGCCGTTCGCGGATCAGGCGGGTGAAGGCGGGGTCGCGCTCCGCGCTGTCGTCGTAGGTGAGGAAGACGACCCGGTCGGTGGTGCGGACGTGGTCCACGACGGGCGGCAGGTTCTGGCCCCGGTCGCCGCCCTGGGCGGGTTCCCCGGCCGCCGCCGCATGCCGGGCGGTGGCGGCGGGCCGGTCGCAGCCGGCGAGCGGGAGCAGGAGCAGGAGCAGGAGGGCGGCCAGGGCGGCGGCGGGCGGCCGGAACCGCCCCCGCCTCACAGGTAGTCCTCCAGGCGGGCCACCGCGTACCCGTCGGCGGTGATCCGGTCCAGGAAGCGGCGGACCATGTCGGTCATCGTGCCGTCCCAGTCGTCCTTGCCCCGGAAGTGGGTGAGGACGATGTCGCCGGGGTGCAGGTCCTGGTCCCACTCGCGGTACTCCCAGTGGTCGACGTACACCTCCTCGCTCCAGATCGGCGCGTACTTGATGCCGCAGGACTTGGCGGCGCGCAGGGTGTCGCGGTTGTAGTTCCCGAAGGGCGGGCGGAAGAGGACGGGGCGCTTGCCGTAGTGCTTCTCCATCACGTCCTGCATGCCGCAGATCTCCCGCTTCTGCTCGTCGTACGAGAGCGCCGGGAGGTAGGGGTGGCTGAGGGTGTGGTTGTTGAGGGTGATGCCGCGGGCCTGCATCTTCTTGAAGTAGCCGTAGTCGTCCTTGATCTCCTCGTCGGTGAGGAAGACGGTGTACGGGATCTTCAGCTCGCTCATCATCTTCAGGAACGCCGGGTCCTTCTCGGCCCCGTCGTCGATGGTGAGGAAGACGACCTTCTCCTTGGTGGGGACCGTGGTGAAGACCGGCGGGAGGCCGTCCGTCTCCTGGCCGTCGACCTCGAAGCCCTCGCGCGCCTTGATCTGCGGCTTCTTCGCGGGGGGTGCGGGCGCCGTCAACGGGACCTTCTTGAGGTCCCAGCGCTTGGCGGCGGCGGTGAGGGCGGCGCGGGCCGCGCGCTGCTCGGCCGCGTAGCCGTCGCGGGCACGGGCCGGGGGCGCCTGCTGGCCGGAGGCGCCGCGCACCCCGGCGGTGTCGTCCTGCGCACAGCCGGCGGCGAGTGCGGCGACCGTGAGGACGGCGGTGGCGGTTGCCGCGCGTCTGCGGAGCGTTCTGCGACGCGCCCTGCGCAGTGCGGGACGGGAGGCCCGGGGCACGCGACGCGACGCCCGACTTTTGTCATTTTGTACGACTGCTCGCATGGTGCGGGATCCTCGCAGTCCCCGGCCGCCGAAGCTCCTCCGACACCGCGCCGGGGGCGCACCATCCACCGACTGGCCCACAATGACCCGGTGAACGACCTCGACTTCCTTCTCACTCCCGAAGGCCGCGCACTCCTCGACGAGGTGCGCGACACCGACCCCGCGCAGGAGTTGGCGGTCGCCACCCGGCTGCGGCGCACCCACCCCGCCCCTCTGGTGTCGGCGGCGCTCGGCCAGGCGCGGCTGCGGCAGCGGGCGGTGGCGAAGTTCGGGACCGAGGACGCCGGGCGGATGTTCTTCACCCCCAACGGGGTCGAGCAGTCGACGCGGGCCGCTGTGGCGGCGTACCGCGCCGGGCGGTTCGCGGAGCTGGGCGTGGCCTCCGTCGCCGACCTGTGCTGCGGAATCGGGGGCGACGCGATCGCGCTGGCCCGCGCCGGGATCCGGGTGCTCGCCGTCGACCGGGACCCGGTCACCGCGGCGGCGGCCCGAGCCAACGCCGTCGCGCTGGGGCTGGGCGACCTGATCGAGGTGCGCGAGGCGGATGTGGCGGAGGTGGACACGGGGGCGTACGACGCGGTGTTCGTGGATCCGGCACGGCGGGGCGGGCGAGGCCGCATCTTCGATCCCGAGGCGTACTCGCCTCCGCTGTCCTGGGCCGTCGGGGCGGCCCGTGCGGCCTCGCGTGCCGCCGCGCTGAAGGTCGCGCCCGGGATCCCGCACGAGGCGGTGCCCGAGGGCGCCGAGGCCGAGTGGATCTCCGACGGCGGGGACGTCAAGGAGGCCGTGCTGTGGTTCGGGGCGGGGGCCGCCGAAGGGGCGGTGCGGGCCACGCTGCTGCCCGGGCCCCGCTCCCTGCCCGGCACCGGCCTGCCCGACCCTCAGGTGCGCACGCCCGGCCGGTACCTGTACGAACCGGACGGCGCCGTCATCCGCGCCCACCTGGTCGCCGAGGTCGCCGAGCAGGTCGGCGGCGGGCTGCTCGACGCGACGATCGCGTATGTCACCGGGGACGATCTGCTGGCGACGCCGTACGCCACGGCGTACGAGATCACCGACCGGATGCCCTTCAACGTCAAGAAGCTCAAGGCGCTGCTGCGCGAGCGCGGCGTCGGGACGCTGACCGTGAAGAAGCGGGGCTCGGCGGTGGAGCCGGAGGAACTGCGCAGGAAGGTCAGACCGCAGGGGCCGAACGCGGCGACCGTGTTCCTGACCCGCGTCGCGGGGGCCCCGACGATGCTGATCGGGCACCCCGCGCGCTAACGAGTCGGCGTGATACCGGGTGAGGCGTGCTGGTCCGTTGAAGGACCGCTGGTTCAGGCTTGAGCGGTGCGGTCGGAGACGAGGCCGGCGATGGCGCGGTAGGTGTCGGCCAGGCGGTCGCGGCGACGGGTTCAGCGCCTCAGTTGCTTCCGGCGTTTGTTGGAGACCTGGCGGATGCGCGGTGGTCACGGCTGGAGCGACTGCTGCCCCGTGGGAAGAAGCCGGGGCAGCCGTCGATTTGGAACAGGCGGCAGCTGATCGGCGGCATACGGTGGCGTGCCCGCACCGGGGCGCCCTGGCGGGACGGGCCCGAGCGATACGGCTCGTGGGACCGGGTGTACGACCTGTTCCGGCGATGGCAGCGCAGCGGGGCAGGGAAGCGGATCCCGGAACAGCTCCAAACCGAGGCCGGCGCGAAGGCGCTGATCACCTGGGACGTCAGCGTGGACTCCACCGTTTGCCGCGCCCAACAGCATGCCGCGGGCGCCCGCAAAGCGGGGACCTCCGGAAAGAGCCTCCCGGCGGCATCGGCACCGAGCCGGACGAACACGGCCTCGAGCTGTCCCGCGGCGGGCTGACCACGAAGAGTCACTTCGCCAATAAACAGGGGCAAACCCCATGTCCCTGATCACCACGGCGGGACACCGGCACGACAGTCCGCAGTTCCCACCGGTGCTCAAGAAAATGTCGGTCCCCCGCGCCGGTCAGGGCCGGCCCCGCGCCGGGCCGGACAGGGTCCGCACCGACAAAGCCTACGGCTCCCACGCCAACCGCTCCTGCCTCCGCGCACGCAGGATCGGCTGCACCGTCCCCGAGAAGGCCGGCCAGGTCCGCAACCGCACCCAGCGCGGCCCCCACGGCGGACGGCCACCGAAGTTCGACGAGAGCGACTACAAAAGGCGCCATGCCGCGGAGTGCGGCATCAACCGGCTGAAACGCCACCGAGCGGTGGGTGAGGTCGACTCGGGGCGCCCTGCTGGTGTTTCCAACAGTGGGTTTCCCCGAGCCGCCTCCCGAACCCGGCGTGCCCGTCTCCGGGCACCGGGCTCTCCACAAATCCCGTTCCAGGATGTTCAGTTCCTCATGCCGTAGTGGGCCACGGAGCCGGGGCAAGGGTCGCGGACAGCGCCGCCGAGGCAGTCGCCGCGAACCCCCTGATCGTCGTCTGCCTGTGGGACGACGCCTCGGTCGGCGAGGTGCTGGCCGGCGCCGACCTGGCCGGCCTGGACCTGGTCAGCCTGACCACCAGCGCCCCTGTCCAGGCCCGCGCCCGCGCTGAGTGGGCCCGCTGAGCGCAGCGCCCGCTACCTGGACGGCGGGATCATGGCTCTCCCTCCGATATTCGGTGTCCCGTCAGCCGGCGGCTACGTCTTCTGCAACGGCTCGCGGGAGCTGTTCGAGCGGCACCAGGAGACCCTGGCCGTCCCGGTCGGCACCACCTACGTTGGCGAGGACGCGGGCTTCGCGGCCCTGCACGACGTGGCCCTGCCCAGCGCCATGTACGGGATGTTCGCCCGGGCGGCGCACGCTTTCGCCCTGATCCGCAAGGAGGACATCGACCCCGCGGCGCTTGCCCCGCTGCTCACCGACTGGCTCGTCGCGATGGCCCCGTCCGTCCACCAGAGTGCTGACCGGCTGCGCAGCGGCGACTACGCCAAGGGGGTCGGCTCCAGCCTCGGGATACAGGTGGCCGGCACACCGACCTTCCTGAGCACCGCCGAGCAGCAGGGTGTCAGCCCGGAACTGCTCAGGCCCTACTTCGAACTGATGCGCCGCCGCCTGGCCGAGGGTAGCGGCGAGGAGGATCTGCCGGGCGTGATCGACCTGCTGGTGCACTGACCAGCCACCTGCCGTCACAGCAGCGACCGTGCTGGTCACACCCCTCAACGAGACGCTGTCCAGCACTTTCACAACACGCCCCAGTTCGGGGAGACAGCCGTGGAGATCACTTCCGGACCTTCCCGCGAAAAGCCGGAACCCAGCGGAACCAGCCGCGACGCGGGATTCGCGGCAGCGGTGGTGTGTCGGCGGATAGAAGGGCCATGTGAGTGCGCACGGACATCTCGTCCATAGGGCCGGACTCGGGTTCATCGGGGTCCGCGGTGCCGGGGGCATACGGCGGACCGCTGCTTGGAGGCGGGCCAAAGGCCCCAAGGGACGGTGGCGCAGGCAGGATGGGCGGTGAGGGGGGCTGGGCATTGCCGTTGAGTACCACGGTGCTGCGGTCCGTCGGCTGTGACTCGTCGAGTGTCGCAGCATGGGGGGCGGAAAGGGACCTGGTCTCGTCATCGGTGGCGAAGAGGGACCTGGTGTCGTCATCGGTGGGGAGTGGCCAATCCTGCAGCACGGTCTGCGGCGACGACTGGCGCGCTCCATCCCACGCGAGGGCCCTGCCCTCGTGTTCCAAAGTCTGGCGTTGGATGTGTGCGGGCAGCCATTGCCCATGGGCCAGTAGACGGGAGATCCGGTCTGTCTCCGCAGCAGGCAGCGTTTTGATCAACGCGTCGATCGAGGGCCGGTGCTCCGGTTCCTTTCGCAGGCAGGGTTCGACCAGTGCCCCGATTTCCTCGGGGAGCCCCGGGAGGTCGGGGTCCTCGCGGAGGATCCGGAAGACTGTTTCGACCGCGTTCGCGCCCATGAAGGGGCTGACGCCGGTGGCGGCGAAGGCAAGCGTGCACCCCAGCGCGAAGACATCACTGGCGGGCCCCACTTCGGTGACCCCCCGGACCAATTCCGGTGACATGTAGCCTGGCGTTCCCACGGCCACGTTGGTCATGGTGAGCCGGGTGGTGTCGACGGCGGCCGAGATACCGAAGTCGATCACGCGGGGGCCGTCCGCGGCGAGCAGAACGTTCGAGGGTTTCAGGTCGCGGTGGATGACTCCCGCCGAATGGATCGTTTCCAGCGCGCCGAGCAGTCCGAGACACAGCGCCAACACCGTCTGCGTGTCGAACGGCCCAGACGCCTCGACTGCCTCGAGTACCGAGGGCCCCGGGACGTACTCGGTCGCCAGCCACAGATGCTGGTCACGGAGCCCGCTGGATCCCAGAACAGCGGCGCTGAACCTCCCGCTGATCCGCGAAGCCACGTCGAGCTCACGCACGAACCGGCTCCGGAAAAGCTGGTCCTCGGCGAGATGATCGTGCAGCACCTTGACCGCGGCCAGCTGCCCGGTCATCGAGCGGCCCAGATACACCCGGCCCATACCCCCGGAGCCGAGCCGTCCGAGCAGTCGGTAAGGGCCGATCTGTACGGGGTCCGAGGCCCGCAGGGTGTGGTCCGGTCCGGGGGCTGCGGTCATCGAGAACCTCCAGGGGCCCCGGCCCCGTAGAAGATCTCCTTCTTGAGCCGTCGGTCCGCCTTCTTACGCCAGTGCGCCAACAGGACGCGGTTCTCGGCGGTTTCGGGAGCGTTGGGGCCCAGCACGCGGTCCAGGTCCGGCAGGACGGCGTGGAACTGTCGGATCGCGTCACCCACCGCGCCTTGCACTGCCATCCAGTGGGCCAGCCGGGCTCGGCTCACAACCGTGACCCGGTCGTCGGGGCCGAGTACCCAGGCGAGATCGCTCACCAGCAGGGTGAACTGCGCTACCGCTGCCTCGGGTTCGCCCGTCTCGCCGGTCCAGTGGGCGAGGTGGCTGCGGGCGAGCAGGGTCTCACGGTCGTCGGGGCCGAGGACACGGCTCATGTCCGGCACCACGGCGTCGAACAGCTGCCGGGCCTGGTGCCGGCGGCCCGCTGCTCCTGACCACTGGGCCAGTCTCGAGCGGCCGATGAGGGTGTGCTGGTCCTCGGCCCCGAGGGCCCAGGACAGGTCAGGCACGAGGGTGGTGAGCAGCCGCACGGCGGGCTTCGCACTACCGGCTCGTCCCGTCCAGTGCGCCTCATTGAGCCGCCCGGTGAAGGTCTCGCGGTCCTCTGCACCCAGGACGCGAGACAGGTCGGGTACGAGTTCGCCGGTCAGCCGGGCCGCCGCCGCGGGGGCGCCTACCTCCCCGGTCCAACGGGCCAGCCGACCCCGGCCGATGAGAGTCTCGCGGTTGTCGGGGCCAAGGATTCGCGTGAGGTCAGGGACGACGGATGTGGTGAGTCGAAGTGCCTCGTGGTGCTCACCCGTTTCGCCGATCCAGTGGGCGAGTTGGCTCCGGCCAACGAGGGTCGCCTGATGGTATGGCCCCAGCACCCGCGTCATGTCTTTGACGGTGTCGGTGGACAGCCGCAGTGCTTCCGCGGCGTCGCCCTCCCTGCCCGTCCAATAGGCGAGGTTGATGCGACCGATGAGGGTTTCGGGATTGTCCGGGCCAAAGGTCCGGGTGAGATCGGGCACCGCCTCACTGAGCAGCCGGATGGCCTCGGCCGTCTGGCCCTCCTCACCGCGGCGACGGCCGAGGTCCCGGCGTGCCAGCAGCCCATCTCTGTTGCCCGAAGGGCCGGTCACGTTCGGCTCGACGACGGGGCTGCGCCTGCCGCGACGCCTGGGGCGGGTCAGGACCAGGAACTCGGCAGTGTCGGTGCCGCACTGCTGCGGTTCGGGCAGGCCCTTCGCCGGCAGGACACGCTTGAGGTGTCGGAACAGGGCGCCGAGGGTAACCTCGGTCGCCGAGGTGGCGGGGATGCCGTCGCGCAGGGCGAGCAGCAGTTCGCCAGTGAACGCGGTGTGCCGTTCGCCGTCCTGGAAGCGGGCGGGTTCGTTCGCGGCGGCAGATGTCAGGGTGTAGGTGCCGGTGATCTCCATCTGGTCGATGAGCGGCTCGTGCACGTGCGTGGAGGAAAGGCCGCCCCTGATGGCCCGCCCCGAGAAGCAGCAGTCGAGGATCAGCACCCGGTTGCGCGCCGGACTGGCCAGGAATGCTTCGCGGATGCCCTGGAAGGGAAAGGCTGTGAAGGAGGGGGCATCGGCTACGGACTTGGCAAGCCCGAGGTATAGCTCACGCCGCTCGGGGCCGACCATTCCGTGCCCCGCGTAGTAGACGAGGAAGACGTCCTCGGCCTGTCGGGCAGCTTCCAGTAGCGGCAGTCCGATATCCCGCGGGGTGGCCGGGTCTAACACGGCAAGGGTGGTCTCCGCCGAGAAGGCGCCGGGCCGCCCTTCAGTGAGGAGCCGTTGGAGGTCCCGGACGTTGTTGCGTACGGCGGCGACGTTCGGGAGGAGAGGATCTTCCGTGTACGCCGCTGTGCCCAGCAGCACGGCGCGTGAACGACCTGGGTTGGGTGGACGCAGCATGGTCAGCGGTCAGGTGAGGACGCCTCGCCGGAGGCGGAGGAGACGACGCCCCCGGCCGGGTCGGCGTTCGGATGCAGGGCCGCCCGCAGCAGGTCCTCGACCGCGATGAGGTCCTTGGTGTGCTCAACCGTCACTTCCGTGCGCCTGCCGTCGGGGGCAACCACCTTGACGCAGACTGTGCTGCGACGGGGCTGCTGCAGATATACGGAGAGCGCCCTCGCCAGCGCAGTAAGTGCGCCTCCGGCGCCGACCGCGATCACCACGATGTCGGTCCAGCCACCCAGTTCACCGGTGCCGGGCACGGGCGCGTGGGTCCGCACCCGCCCGCGTAGGAGCGTTTCGTCAGTCAGCCAATTGACCAGGTCCGCAAGGGAGTCGGGCCCTTCGGAGCCGTCCACCGCCAACAGGGATCGCATGGCAGACCGCCTCTCCACGTACGTCTGCTCGCATCGAGCCCGCGAGTGGGCCCTCGCACACCGTGCGTCATTGAAGTGTGCCATTTCGGGATCGGAGAGTGGCAGGAAATCGGGAGACCCGGAAACAGTGGTCGGCGCCCCAGTGTTCTCCCCCTGTCTCTGGCGCGCAGAACCAAGGCGTGGCCGAGCTGATTGACGGCCGGCCACCATTCACGGCGAGGACGGTTGCGGCGGAGACGGCGACAACCGCGGCCCGACCAGACACCGCTGGGGGGGGGTGGCGAGAATACGCGCCATGACAGAGCTGCAGCCGAACATCGCCAAGCAGTTCGACCTCGACGTGTGGACCTGCGCCACAAACGGCGCGGGCTACGCCGTCACCCGCCTCTGACGTCGGCGAAGGGGACAGGCAGGCCGCTGATGCGCGGGATACCGCCGATCCGCTCCCGCTTCGGCCCCCGACGCCGCCCCTCCGAACTCCGCGGCGCCAAGGGCTACGGCTAGGGCCACCTGCGCACCTGGCTGCGACGACGCCAGAACGTGGCCCGCATCGCGCGGCGCGGAGTCGAAGCCTCCGACCGACTGGGCAGGCACCGCTGGGTGGCCGAGCGAACGATGTCCTGGCTGAACGGATGCCGACGCCTACACCGCCGCTGCGAACGCAAGCCGGAACGCTTCCTCGCCATCGTCGGTATCGCCCGCACCCTCATCTGCTACCGCCACATCACCGAATGAGATGCCGACTAAAGAGCGTCCGCCTCCCGTGCCCGGTGCAGCAGGAGCGTGCGTTCGCGTGCGTTGCGGGTCAGGGACGCGGCGCGTTCGAACTCCGTGCGGGCCTCGGCCGCGCGGCCCAGGCGGAGCAGGAGGTCGCCGCGGACGCTGGGGAGCAGGTGGTAGCCGCGCAGGGCCGGTTCGGCGGCGAGGGCGTCGACGAGTTCCAGGGCGGGCGCCGGGCCCTCGGCCATCGACACGGCGACCGCGCGGTTGAGCTCGACGACCGGGGACGGGGCGCGCGCCGCGAGCAGGCCGTAGAGCGCGGCGATGCGCGGCCAGTCGGTCTCCTCGTACGCGGGGGCCGTCACGTGGCAGGCGGCGATCGCGGCCTGGAGGACGTACGGGCCCGGGGTGCCGGGGCCGGTGGCGGCGTGGGCGTGGTCGAGGGCGGTGATGCCGCGGGCGATGAGCAGGCGGTTCCAGCGGTGGCGGTTCTGGTCCCGGAGGAGGACGGGCTCGCCGTCGGGGCCGGTGCGGGCCGCGGTGCGGGAGGACTGGAACTCCAGCAGGGCGGTCAGGCCGTGCACCTCGGGTTCCTTCGGCATCAGGGCGGACAGGACGCGGGCCAGGCGCAGGGCGTCCTCGCACAGGGCCGGGCGGAGCCAGTCGTCGCCCGCGGTGGCCGCGTAACCCTCGTTGAAGATCAGGTAGATGACCTCCAGGACGGAGCCGAGGCGGGCCGCGCGGTCCGGTCCGTACGGCACCTCGAAGGCGACGTTCTTCCTGGCCAGGGTGCGTTTGGCGCGCACGATGCGCTGCCCGACCGTGGCTTCGGGTACGAGGCGGGCGCGGGCGATCTCGGGCGTGGTCAGGCCGCCGAGCAGGCGGAGGGTGAGGGCGATGCGGGACTCGGCGGACAGCACCGGGTGGCAGGCGGTGAAGACCAGCCGCAGCAGGTCGTCGTCGATGTCCTCCGGGTCGGCGGGCTCCTCGGGCGGGGGCGCCGCGGCGGGCAGGTCCCGGCCGATCTCCGCGAGCTTGCGGGCATAGGTCTCCCGGCGCCGGATCAGGTCGACGGCGCGGCGGCGGGCGGTGGCCATGAGCCAGGCGCCCGGGTTGTCGGGCACACCGTCCCGGGGCCACTGCTCCAGGGCTGCGACCAGGGCGTCCTGCGTGAGTTCCTCGGCGATGCCGACGTCCCGGACGAGCCGGGCGACGCCGGCGATGACGCGGGGCGACTCCAGCCGGAAGACGGTTTCCAGGGCTGCGGTGGGCTGTGGTTGCACAGCCCACCATGCAACACCCTCGGGCCGCCGGGGCACAGCGGGACTCAGGCCTCCGCCCCGGACATCTGCCACGCCGCCGCCCCGGACACCCGCCGCGCCGCCGCCCAGGACCCGCTCGGCGTGGCCGTCACCGCCGGCGTGGCCCTCGCCCGCGCTCTCCTCGCTCTCATCCCTCCATCAGTTCCCGCACCTCGCAGGTGACCGTCCAGTAGTCCTCGTGCACCTTCAGGAAGCGCTTGGTCCACTCGACGGCCTCGGCCATGTCCTTGGCCTGGAGGAGGGAGTAGCCCCCGACGACCTCCTTGGTCTCGGTGAAGGGCCCGTCGGTGACGGAGATCTGCCCGCCCTCGTAGTGGACGCGGGTGCCCTGGGCGGTCGGGGCCAGCCCGGCCGTGTCGAGCAGGACGCCGGCCTTGGTCATCTCCTCCATCAGCTTCTCCATCCGCTGCACCAGCTCTGGGCTGGGGCCGCCGGAGAGCTCGTCGGACTCCTCGATGCGGATCATGGACAGGTAGCGGGGCATGGTGGCTCCTCGGGACGGTTCGGCGGCCGGGTCGCTCCCGGCCTCTCACCCCTGCGTCGAACGGGCGGCCCGTGGATCGACACCCGGCGCGGAATTTTTTTCCGAGAAGTCTCAGCGCAGCGACTCCCACAGGTCACCGGCGTCCGGCTCGTCGGCGACCACCCGGTTCGGGTCGGCGGGCGCGGGCAGCACCGGCATGGTCAGGGTGCGTACGTCGTCCGCCGTGAGGCCACCGAGGCTGCGGCCGAGGTCGGTCAGCTCGCCCAGCGAGTCCAGGCCGGTGTCGGTGGTGAGGCTTCCGGTGGCCGCGTCGGCAACCTGGTACAGCCGCGCGGGGTCGGTCAGCAGGTCGGTGGTGGAGATCTGCTCCAGCAGGGCCTTGACGAGGGTGTGCTGGAGCTCTATCCGGGCGAGGTCGCTGCCGCCCTGGAGTCCGTAGCGCGTACGGGCCAGCCCGAGGGCCTCGGTGCCGTCGAGGTGGTGGGTCCCGGCGTCCAGGTGCAGGTGGCTCCGGTCGTCGTCGATGTCCACGTCCGTGGTGACCGTGACCCCGCCCAGCGCGTCGACCAGCTTCGCGAAACCGGTGAAGTCGATCTCGACGTAGTGGTCCATGCGGACGCCGGTGAGCGACTCGACGGTCTTCACCGCGCAGACCGGCCCGCCCAGTTCGTAGGCGGTGTTGAACATCGCGCCGCTCGCCTCCCGCGTCGTACCGCCGGACGGCAGCGGGCAGGAGGGCCGGTGGACGAGGGTGTCGCGCGGGATGCTGACGACGGTGGCGGCGGTGCGGCCCGCGTCGAGGTGGACGACCATCGCCGTGTCGGAGCGGGCGCCCCCGCTGTCGCCGCCGCCGAGCTCCTGGTTCTCCTCGCCGCTGCGCGAGTCGGAGCCGAGGACCAGGAGGTTCAGCGCGCCGGTGGGCACCGGGGACGCGGAGGGCGAGTTGGACGGTACGGCGACGGGACGGGCGGGGCGGTCGTCGCCGAGCGCGCCGTCGATGTCGACGCTCGTGATGTTGCCGTTGAGGTGCCAGTAGGCCCAGCCCGCCGCCGCGCACCCGAGCAGCAGGGCTCCGGCCAGGGCCAGACCGGCCGCTCTCAGGCCCTTGGAACGGCTGCTCCGTCCACTCCGCCCACCCCGCGCCGCCATGCGTCAGCCCCCGCCCGTACGTCTCGTCCGCGTCCCCACCCGGATGCCCCGCCAGGAAGAACATAAGTCCGATTTATTGAAACAGGGAACATGCAGGCCGGATTTCTGCGCAAATTCTCAGACTGGGGAGCAGGGACGCCGGGACCCGGGGCGGACGGGGCGGACGACCATGGCGGTCGGGCGGAACGCTCAGGCCGGACGGCCGGGGCGCCCGTGCGGAACGCTCAGGCCCGGACGATCAGGACGCCCCGCGCTCCCGTGGCGGCGCCGTGCTGCTGCGGACCTCCAGGCTGGTGGCCAGCTCCACCCGGGTCGCCGACCGGGAGGCGTCCTCCCGCCCGAGGTCCAGGACCAGCCGCGCCGCCGCCTCGGCCATCTCCATCAGCGGCTGCCGTACGGTCGTCAGCGGCGGCCCCACCCAGCGGGCCACCGGCAGGTCGTCGAAGCCGACCACGCTCAGGTCCTCCGGGATGCGCAGTCCCAGCTCGCGGGCGGCCTCGTACAGCCCGAGCGCCTGGAGGTCGTTGCCGGCGAAGACGGCGGTCGGCCGGTCGGGGCGGCGCAGCAGCTCCAGGCCCCGCCGGTAGCCGGCCTCGTGGTGGAAGTCGCCGGTCACGACCAGGCCGGGGTCGACGGGCAGGCCGGCCGTCTCCAGGGCGGCCCGGTAGCCGTCGACGCGGGCGCGGCTGCACATCATCCGGGTGGGGCCGCTGATCGCGCCGATGCGGGTGTGGCCGAGTTCGACGAGGTGCCGGGTGGCGGCGAGGCCGCCCTGCCAGTTGGTGGCGCCGATGGACGGCACGTCGGCGCCGGGGTCGCCGGCCGGGTCCATGACCACGAAGGGGATGGAACGGCTGGTGAGCAGGGCCCGCTGGGACTCGTCGAGGCCGGACAGGACCAGGATCACGCCGTGCGGACGACGGGCGGCGACCTGGTCGGCCCAGGTCCGGCCCGGCGTGAGGCGGCCGGCGCTCTCGGAGAGCACGACGCTGAGCCCGGTGTCGCGCGCCACGTTCTCCACGCCCCGGATGACCTCCATCGCCCAGGCGCTCTCCAGCTCGTGGAAGACGAGGTCGATCAGGGGCGAGCGGGTCGACTCGGCCCGCCTGCGCCGGTAGCCGTGGGCCCGCAGCAGGTCCTCCACGCGGGCCCGGGTGGACGGGGCGACGTCGGCACGCCCGTTGAGCACCTTCGAAACAGTCGGCGCCGACACACCGGCCTCACGCGCGATCTCGGCGAGGGTCGCGGTCTGCGAGGATCGCTTGTGTGTCCGGGTTTCAGCGGGCTGCGGGGATGTCATGGCGGCGATCGTAACCCCATGGGGCCGCGCGACGAAGGGGCCGGCCATGCGACCTCCGTCGGAACATTCGACGAGGATGCCGAATCATTCGCCCGACCGGTCGCCGCCACCAGCCGACGGACGGTCACCGCCGCCAACCGACGGACAGTCGCTGCCACCAGCCGACGGTCGGTCACCGCCGCCGTCGACCGACTCGAACCGCCACCGGTGCACCGCCCGCGCCGCCAGGTCCTCGGCCGGCTCCGGCAGTTCCGGCAGTTCGGCGTCGTAGGGCGCCTCCCACCAGGTGATGACGAGGACCCGGTCCTGCGGGGCCCGCAGGGTCTCCCGGCGGACCGGGGCGCCGGCGAGCGGCTGGGCGCGGGCCCAGGCCAGCAGCTCCTCGCCCCGGCCGGGCACGGCCCGCGCCTCCCACATCAGCGCGACGGTCACGAGTACAGGTTCTCCTTGCTGACCTCGTGGACGTGGTCGTGCGCATGCGAGTGACCGTGCCCCTGCCCCGGCACGTGCGGCTCGGTCACCGGCAGCGAGGAGTCCGCCGA
Organism: Streptomyces mayonensis; assembly: GCF_018982965.1. GTDB lineage: Bacteria > Actinomycetota > Actinomycetes > Streptomycetales > Streptomycetaceae > Streptomyces > Streptomyces mayonensis. The sequence continues at coordinate 17,857 of NZ_JACBYP010000012.1, forward strand.
CAGGTCCCAGTCGGAGGCGGCCCGGTTGCGGGCCACCATCTCGGCGCCGAGCGCGGCCACCATCGCACCGTTGTCCGTGCACAGCTTGGGACGCGGCACCCGCAGCCGGATACCGGCCGCCTCGCACCGCTCCTGGGCCAGTGCCCGCAGCCGGGAGTTGGCGGCGACGCCGCCGCCGATCATGAGGTGGTCCACGCCCTCGTCCTTGCAGGCCCGTACCGCCTTGCGGGTCAGCACGTCCACGACCGCCTCCTGGAAGGACGCCGACACGTCGCGCACCGGCACCTCCTCCCCCGCCGCCCGCTTCGCCTCGATCCAGCGGGCCACGGCCGTCTTCAGCCCGGAGAAGGAGAAGTCGTACGCCGGGTCGCGCGGACCGGTGAGTCCGCGCGGGAAGGCGATCGCGTCCGGGTCGCCCTCGCGCGCGTAGCGGTCGATGACCGGGCCGCCGGGGAAGCCCAGGTTCAGCACGCGGGCGATCTTGTCGAAGGCCTCGCCGGCCGCGTCGTCGATGGTGGCGCCCATCGGGCGGACGTCGGAGGTGATGTCCGAGGACAGCAGCAGCGAGGAGTGGCCGCCGGAGACCAGCAGGGCCATCGTCGGCTCGGGCAGCGGCCCGTGCTCCAGCTGGTCGACGCAGATGTGGGAGGCCAGGTGGTTGACGCCGTACAGGGGCTTGCCGAGGGCGTAGGCGTACGCCTTCGCCGCCGAGACACCGACCAGCAGGGCACCGGCGAGGCCGGGACCGGCGGTGACGGAGATGCCGTCGAGGTCGCGGGCGCTGACGCCCGCCTCCTTCAGCGCGCGGTCGATGGTGGGGACCATCGCCTCCAGGTGGGCACGGCTCGCCACCTCGGGCACGACGCCGCCGAAGCGGGCGTGCTCGTCGACGCTGGACGCGACGGCGTCCGCCAGCAGGGTGGTGCCGCGCACGACACCGACGCCGGTCTCGTCGCAGGACGTCTCGATCCCCAGGACCAGAGGTTCGTCAGGCATGGTTGTCGGTTCCTCGTTCAATTCCCGGTACGGAGGGATCCGGTACGGAGGGGTCCGGTACGGAGGGGTCCGGTGCGGACGTGTCCGGTACGGGGGCGGAAGGGTCGGTCAGGCGCATCACCAGGGCGTCGACGTTGCCCGGCTGGTAGTAGCCGCGCCGGAAGCCGATGGGCTCGAAGCCGAAGCGCTCGTACAGGCGCTGCGCGCGCGTGTTGTCGACGCGGCACTCCAGCAGCACCTCGCTGCACTCGAAGGCGGTCGCCGCCCGCAGCAGCTCGGTCAGGAGCCGTGCGCCGAGGCCGGTGCCCCAGTGGTCGCGGGCGACGGCGATGGTCTGCACGTCGGCCTGTTCACCGGAGGCGACGAGCCCCGCGTAGCCGACGACGCGGCCGTCCTCCTCGGCGACCAGGTACCGCCGGGACGCCCCGGGCCCTCGCGCGTGCGCCAGCTCGGACCAGAACATGCCCCGCGACCAGGCGTCCTCCGGGAACAGCTCGCGCTCCATGCCCAGCACGGGGTCGATGTCCCACCAGCGCATCTCGCGCAGCACGGAAGAGGCTGACTCCGTCACTTGGGGGTGACCACCTTGTAGTTCTTGGGGACCTGGGCGTCGGGCCGGCGCAGGTACAGCGGCCGGGGCGCGGGCAGCTCCTCGCCCGCCGCCAGCCGCTCGGCGGCCAGCCGGGCCAGGGCCGCGGCGGACACGTGCTCGGGCTCGTGGGCCCGCGGGAAGGTGTCCGGGTAGAGCAGGGCTCCCGCGCCGACGGCCGGGAGCCCGGCCACCTGCCCGGCGATGTCGGCGGGCCGGTCGACCGCCGGGTCGGTGAGGCGGGTGCGCGAGTCGGCGTACCGGGCCCAGTAGACCTCCTTGCGGCGGGCGTCGGTCGCCACCACGAAGGGGCCCTCCAGGCCGGCCGCGAGGGCGAGGCCGTCCAGCGTGCACACGCCGTACACCGGCACGCCGAGGGCGAGTCCGAAGGTGTCCGCGGTCATCAGCCCGACGCGCAGTCCCGTGTACGGGCCCGGGCCGGTGCCGGCGACGATGCCGGTGACCGCGTCCAGGCGCAGACCGGCCTCGGCGAGCACCCGGTCGACGGCCGGCAGCAGCAGCTCGCCGTGCCGGCGTGCGTCCACCTGGCTCGACGAGGCGATGACGTCCGTGCCGTCGTGCAGCGCGACGGTCACGGCGGGCGTGGCGGTATCCAGAGCGAGCAAGAGCACGCGAACAGCCTACGGCGCCGCGGGGCCCCGGCCGGACGCCCGGTACGACTCCGGGCCGCGGACCCGCCGCCCCGCCGCCCGCCCACGTGTCGCTCACCGCATCCGTGCACTTGCGTACTGCTACGGTCGCCGAAGGTGTGATCGGAACCGCGGCACGACGTACGACGACTCGAGGTGGTCGCCAGTGGCAAGCAGCAGCGCCGGTTTCGTCGCCGGACTCACCACGGCGGCGCTCGTGACGATCGGTGCCCTCGCCTACCAGGCGTCGGCGCACGTCCCGCACGATCTCGGCCGGCCCCACGCCACCGGCTCGCCCGCCCCCGGCGCCCCGGGCGCCTCCAAGGCGCCGCGCGACCGCCGGCACCCGGAGGCACTGCCCACCGGGTCGGGCCGTGGCGAACGGGTGGTCTACTCGGTGGACGACGACCGGGTGTGGCTGGTCGGCGCGGGCAACGAGGTGCGGCGCACGTTCAAGGTGACGCCGAGCACCGTCGACCCGCTGCCGGGCACCTACGCCGTCACCTCCAGGGCCAACCTGGTCACCGGGTCCGACGGCGTTCCGGTCGAGCACGTGGTGCGCTTCGCGAGCAACCAGGGCGTGGTGGTCGGCTTCAGCGCCGCGGTGGACGGCTCGACGGCGAAGCCCGATCCGGGCGAGCGCACCGGCGGCATCCGGGAGTCACGGGCGGACGGCGACGCGATGTGGCGATTCGCGACGATCGGCCAGCAGGTCGTCGTCGTTCCCTGAGCCGCCCGACCGCGGGGCGACGCCCGAGCCGCCGCGACGTGCGGGCACCGGAGTCAGGCGGCCTCGCGGTGGTGGTGCCGCTGCTCGACGGGCCGGCACGCCGGCGGGGTCTGCGGCTCGGGCGCGCGGGGCGGCGTCGAGACGGCGGTCGCGGCGGCGCAGGCCACGAGCAGGTCACGCATCGACACCCCCGCGGGCGACGTGGGTACGGGACGGGCCTGCGGCCGGGTCTCTTCGGACATGGACGCCTCCTGAAGGTCGGGGGCGGGCGCAGTCGTACAAGCCTAGTAAGGCATGCCTAACTACGAGCTGAGTACCATGTGACCACGCGCAAGTCCCCGAACGCAATATCTTGCCGACGCCTTGTCGGAACATCCTCCGGACGAGCTCAGCTCCGAGCAGACGGCCGGGCGGAGGGGCCGGGCAGCGGGGCCGGGCAGAGAGTCCGCGCTCAGGCGCCCGGACCGCCGCCGTCCAGACCGCTCAGGTCGGCCGTGGTCCAGCGCTCGCCGAAGCCGGTCGGCGTGACCAGGCGCACCTCGTCGGTGGTGTCGCCCACGGCCCGGTCGATCCGCAGCTGCAGCCGGTCCTCGGTCAGCTCCTCGACCTTCCCCTCGCCCCACTCGACCACGATCACCGAGTCGGAGAGGGACACGTCGAGGTCGAGGTCCTCCATCTCGTCCAGGCCGCCGGACAGCCGGTAGGCGTCCACGTGGACGAGCGGCGGTCCGTCGCCGAGCGGCGGGTGCACGCGGGCGATCACGAAGGTCGGGGAGGTGACGGCGCCCCGCACACCCAGTCCCTCGCCGAGGCCGCGGGTCAGCGTCGTCTTGCCGGCGCCCAGCTCCCCGCTGAGCATCACCAGGTCACCGGCGCGCAGGAGCCCCGCGAGCCTGCGCCCCAGGTCCCGCATCTGCTCGGGGGAGGTGACGGTGATCCCGGCGCCGGGGGTGCGACCGGCGTGGCCGGCGGGCTCGGGGGATCCGGGCGACGGCGACGCGGAGGACCCGGGGGACACGGCGGTTCCGGGGGACGCGGAGGACCCGGGGGACGCGGAGGACCCGGAGGGGGACTCAGCCGGGACCGGGCCCCGCGCTGCTGCTGGTGCTTCCATAGCCGTCAACGGTAGTCGCTGCGGGCACCGCGCCCGCGCGGGCGAGCAGGTCGGCGAGCCGGTCGGTGACCAGCTCCGGGTGCTCCAGCATCACCAGGTGCCCGGCGTCCGGGACCAGCACCAGCTCCGCGTCCGGCAGCAGACCGGCGATCTCCTCGCTGTGCTCGCTCGGCGTGACCAGGTCCCGCACCCCGGCCAGGACCAGGACCGGCAGGCCGGCGAAGTGGGCGAGGGCCGCGGTCTTGTCGTGGTCGTTGAAGGCCGGGTAGTACTCGGCGACCACGTCGATCGGCGTCGACTCGATCATCCGCTCGGCGAACCGGGCCACGGCCGGGTCGACGTCCCGGGACGCGAACGAGTACCGCTTGATGATCCCGGCGAACAGGTCCGCGGTGGCCCGCCGCCCCTTCTCCACCAGCTCGGCCCGCTGCCCCAGCGCCTTCAGTACGCCCGGCAGCACGCGGCGCACCGCGTTGACGCCGGCCACCGGCAGCCCGAAGTTGACCTCGCCGAGCCGCCCGGAGGACGTGCCGACGAGGGCGACGCCGACGACCCGCTCACGGATCAGCTCGGGGAAAGCGTCCGCGAGGGCCATCACGGTCATGCCGCCCATGGAGTGTCCGACCAGCACGATCGGGCCCTCGGGCGCGGCGGCGTCGATGACGGCCTTCAGGTCGCGGCCCAGTTCCTCGATGGTGACGGGACTGCCGTCGCGCACCTGGGTCGCGCCCCGCCCGGACCGGCCGTGGCTGCGCTGGTCCCAGTGGACGGTGCGTACGACGCCCCGCAGGGCGGCCCGCTGGAAGTGCCAGGAGTCCTGGTTGAGGCAGTAGCCGTGGCTGAAGACGACGGTGACGGGGGCGGGTGCCCGGCGCCCGAAGAGCCGCCGGCGGCGCCCGGTGAGCGCGGCCCGGGCCGCCGCGTCCCCGTCGTCCACGTCGTCGACCTCGTAGTACAGCTCGGTGCCGTCGTCGGCGTACGCCTTGCCGGGGGTGCCGCGCAGTCCGCCGTAGGGGCCCGCCGAGTCCAGGGCGAGGCGGGCCCGCTGGCGCATGCCGCGGCCGACGGTGAGCCGCTCTATCGCCACGCCGGCCGCGGCGCCCGCCGCGACCACGCCTATCGCGACACCGGCGATGCCGGTGGCGCGGCGCCAGCCGCCCGCGGCGACGTCGCCCGCGACGTCCGCGGCGGCCCCCGTGGCGGAGGCGACGGCCGACGCGACGGCCTCCGCGTTGCTCTCGCTCACGTACACCGCTCCTCTTCGCCGGGCCACCGTACGGATGCCCGTTGCCGGTCACTGTCTCAGCTCGACGGTCTCAAGCCGGTCTCGAGCTCGTCGGTCTCAAGGCCGTCGGTCTCAAGGCCGTCGGTCTCAAGGCCGTCGCCTCTTCCCGGGACGCGCGCGGCCGGGGAGGAGGCGACGAGGACGCGTCACTCGTCGTCGACGTAGACGCGCGGGACGCGGCTTCCGATCCGGGTGACGATCTCGTACCCGATGGTGCCCGCCGCCTGCGCCCAGTCCTCGGCGGTGGGCTCGCCGCGGTCGCCGGGCCCGAACAGCACCGCCTCGGTGCCCGGCGCGGGCCGGTCCCCGCCCAGGTCGACGACGAACTGGTCCATCGCGATCCGCCCCGCGACCGTACGCCACTTGCCGTCGACGAGGACGGGCCCGGTGGAGGATGCGTGCCGCGGGACGCCGTCCGCGTAGCCGAGCGGTACGAGGCCGAGGGTGGTCTCGCCGGGGGTGGTGTAGTGGTGCCCGTAGCTGACGCCGTGGCCGCCGGGGACCTGCTTGACCAGGGCCAGGGAGGCGGCCAGCGTCATCACGGGGCGCAGGCCGAAGTCGGCGGAGGTGCCGGTCTCGGGGCTGGGCGAGACGCCGTACATCGCGATGCCGGGGCGTACGAGGTCGAAGTGGGCCTCGGGGAGGGTGAGGGTGGCCGGCGAGTTGGCGATGTGCCGTACGTCGGGGCGGACGCCCTGCTGCTCGGCGTAGGCCGTCATCTCCCGGAAGCGGGTGAGCTGGGCGGCGATGGAGGGGTGGCCGGGTTCGTCGGCGCAGGCGAAGTGGGACCAGAGCCCGGTGACGCGCAGCAGCCCCTCGGCCTCGGCCCGCAGCGCGGCCCCGACCAGCTCCTCCCAGTCCGCGCCGGGCTGGCAGCCGCCGCGCCCGAGCCCGGTGTCGGCCTTGAGCTGCACGAGCGCGGGAACCCTCGCCTCCCGCGCCGCCCGGGTGACCTCCTGAAGGGCCCACATGCCGCTCACGGACACGTCGAGCCGGGCCTCGACCGCCTCCCGCCAGGGCCCGCCGGGCGTCCACAGCCAGCACATGATCCGTACGTCGTCCGGCAGCCCGGCCTCCGCGCGCAGGGCGAGGGCCTCCTGCGGGGTGGCGGTGCCGAGCCAGGTCGCACCGGCCGCGACGGCCGCGCGGGCGCAGGGGATTGCGCCGTGGCCGTAACCGTCCGCCTTGACGACGGCCATGAGGGCCGCCCCGGGGGCCCGTTCGCGCAGGGCGCGTACGTTGGCCCGCAGGGCGGCCAGGTCGATCTCGGCGCGGGCGCGCAGTACCGCGTCCTGCCGAGCAGCTGTCTCACTCATCGTGCCCCCAGTCTCTCAGAGCACCCGGGCACCGTCGTTCGGCGCCGCGGAGGGCGGTGGCTGTGGTTAGGGTTCCCGGCATGAGCATCATCGGGGTCGGGATCGACGTGGCCGAGGTCGAGCGGTTCGGGGCGTCGCTGGAGCGCACGCCGGCCCTGGCGGGGCGGCTCTTCGTCGACGGCGAACTGCTGCTGCCGAGCGGTGAGCGCCGGGGCGTCGCCTCGCTCGCCGCCCGCTTCGCGGCGAAGGAGGCGCTGGCCAAGGCGCTGGGCGCACCGGCGGGCCTGCTGTGGACGGACGCCGAGGTGTACGTCGAGGACAGCGGGCGGCCGCGGCTGCGGGTGACGGGGACGGTGGCGGAGCGGGCGGCGGAGCTGGGGGTGGCGTCCTGGCACGTGTCGCTGAGCCACGACGCGGGGATCGCGTCGGCGGTGGTGATCGCGGAGGGGTAGGGGCGGCCCTCGGAAGCGGCGTTCAGTCCCCCGTCGGCCTGACCCGGATGTGCATCCGCTCACCCTGCGCGCCGTACAGGGCGATCCACTCGACGGGCTGGTCCCCGGCGTTGGCGATGCCGTGCGGGACGCGGGTGTCGAACTCCGCCGTCTGCCCGGCCGTCAGGACGAGATCGTGCTCGCCGAGAGCGAGCAGGAGCCGCCCGGAGAGGACGTACAGCCACTCGTGCCCCTCGTGCGACCCCTGCTCGGGGCGCGGTGTCCACTCGGTCCGGGCGGTGGCGGGCGCGGGCAGGATCTGTTTGTAGGCGTGCAGCCCGTCGTGGGGATTCCGGGTCAGCGGCACCCACGTCTGCCCGTGCCGCGTGAAGGGCCGCGGATGGACCCGGGGGTCGCCGGTCCGGGAGCCGACGAGTTCGTCCAGCGGCAGCCGGTGCGCCCGCGCGAGCGGCAGCAGGTGCCGCAGCGCCGGCTCGCGCCGCCCCGACTCCAGCCGGGACAGCGTGCTCACCGAGATGCCGGTGCCGGCGGCGAGCTGGGCCAGGGTGAGCCCGCGGGCCTGCCGGACGGCGCGCAGGCGGGCCCCCAGCGAGGTCATCACCTGCGCCGTCTCGTCGTCACCGCCGCTCATGGGTCAACTGTCCACCATCCCGCGTGTCCGCCTGGGGCGGGCCGTGCGTGTTCCGGGCGTACGGGGAAGACTCGACGGCATGCGGACTGCGTACAGCGTGGAGACGGTCAGGAACGCCGAACGGGAGCTGATGGCCCGGCTGCCGGAGGGGGCGCTGATGCAACGGGCCGCGGCCGGACTGGCCGCCGCCTGCGCCCAGGTACTGGGCAGGGTCGCCGGCCGGGTCTACGGCAGCCGGGTGGTGCTGCTGGTCGGCAGCGGCGACAACGGCGGCGACGCGCTGTACGCCGGCGCACGCCTGGCCCGGCGCGGCGCGGGCGTGACGGCGGTGCTGCTGGCCCCGGACCGGGTGCACGGCGGCGGCCTGGCGGCACTGCGCCGCGCGGGCGGCCGGACGGTGGACAGTGACTCGGCGCGGGCGCCGGAGGCGATCGCGCGGGCCGACCTGGTCCTCGACGGCGTCGTCGGTATCGGCGGCAGGGGCGGGCTGCGGGAGGCGGCGGTGCCGCTGGCGGACGCCGCCGCGCGCTCGCGGGCCGCGGTGGTCGCCGTGGATCTGCCGAGCGGGGTCGACGCGGACACCGGCGAGGTACGGGGCTCGGCCGTCCGGGCCGACCTGACGGTGACGTTCGGGGCGCACAAGCCGGGGCTGCTGATCGATCCGGCGCGGGAGTACGCGGGTGCGGTGCGGCTCGTGGACATCGGGTTGCCGCTGCCCGCCGAGGCGGCCGGGCTGGAGGCGTTGCAGCACGCGGACGTGGCCCGGCTGCTGCCGGTGCCGGGGGCGGAGAGCGACAAGTACCGGCGCGGGGTCGTCGGCATCGCCGCCGGGTCGGCCCGCTATCCGGGCGCGGCCGTGCTCGCCGTCGCGGGTGCGCTGCGGGGCGGGGCCGGTGCGGTGCGGTACGTCGGTCCGGCGGGGGACGCGGTGATCGCCCGCTTCCCGGAGACGCTGGTGTCGGACGAGGGTCCGAAGCGGGCGGGGCGGGTGCAGGCGTGGGTGGTCGGTCCGGGCGCCGGTGACGACGCGTCGACGGTGGCGGAGGTCCTGGCGGCGGAGGTACCCGTACTGATCGACGCGGACGGCCTGCGGCTGGCGGAGGCCGGTGCGGTCCGTTCCCGCACGGCACCGACCCTGCTGACCCCGCACGCGGGCGAGGCGGCGGCACTGCTGGGTGCGAGCCGCGACGAGGTCGAGGCAGCCCGCCTGGCCTCGGCCCGTGAACTGGCGGCTCGGTACGGGGCGACGGTGCTGCTGAAGGGCTCGACGACGGTGGTCGCGTCGCCGGAGGGGGGCCCGGCCCGCGTCAACGCCACGGGCACGTCCTGGCTGGCCACGGCCGGGAGCGGCGACGTCCTATCCGGCCTCGCGGGCTCACTCCTGGCCACGGGCCTGTCGGCCCGGGACGCGGGGAGCGCGGCGGCGTACCTGCATGGCCTGGCGGGCCGGCTGGCGGCGAAGGGGGCACCGGCGGGGGCCCACGACGTGGCGGAGGCGATCCCGGCGGCTTGGCGGGACGTACGGGCGGGAGGGTGAGGGGACGATTGGACACTTTGTCCCGCGCAGAAGCCCACGCGAGCGGCGTGTCGCCGGGACAAAGTGTCCAATCATCCCCAGTCACTCCGCCGCGGACTTCTCCTGCGGCTCGTCCTCCGGCTCCTCTGCCATCCCCTCGAACAGCTCCTCCGCCCGCTCGACCGTCCCGGCCCGGTCGAGCCAGTCGTCGAGGCGATCCAGGTCCGTGCAGTCACTGACGCGGGCGCGTGCGTCGTCGGAGACTGCGAGGCCGCGCCCCTCCAGGACGCGCAGGACGGCCTCAGCCTTGCCCGCGGCCTTCCCCTTGGCCTCCCCGTCGTAGTACGCCTCCTCGAAGACCGTCCCACGACCCGGGAAGTAAGAAATAACCACCTTCTCCAGCTCCCTCCACCTGTCTCGGGCCGGAGTGTCCTCCAGGCCCACTTCCAGCATTTCCGACCAGTACTTGGCCGTGGCCACGTCGAACGACCGCATTCCGTGGGCCAGCAGATTCAGTATGGCGTCGATTCCCCGGCTCTCGCTGTGCACGATCGCCGAGAACGTCGCCAGCGCCGGCTGGTCCGCCACCAGCGTCTCGTCGGTGATCTCCGGAACGGTGTCCGGGCCGAGTACGAACGGGCGGGTGATCTGGCTCGACCAGGGCCCGACCCGGCACTCGAAGGGACCTGCGGCCCAGCGCGCCGTGGTCCTGCTGCGGCATACGGCCACGAGCAGCACCGGCAGGTCGAACTTCGCCCGCAAGTAGGCAACGTAGTAAGCCCAGTTGACGCCCTTGTCCGGCGCCTTGCGGGTCTGGGCCTCGACGGCGAGGAGGAAGGGCGACTCCCCCTCCGACGGCTCGCCCCGGAGCGAAATTCCTGGTCATCGGGCTGGCGCCTGGCTCGGGTCGGGGCGAGGGACGCGGCGCGGATGGATGAGGACGAGCGTAATGAACACGGCGACGGACGCGAGCGCGGCGGAGACGGTGAGGACGGCCCGGGTGCCGTCGGCGACTGCCTGACTGTCTGAACCCATGCCGCCGTGAAGGGCGAAGATTGCGCCCAGTGCCGCGGTGCCGACGCCGGCGCCGAGGGAGGCGAGAGTGGAGACGGTCCCGGCGACCATGCCGACCCGCTCGGGTTCGGTGAACTGGACCGCCACGGCCATCACGGGGGCGCCGGCGATTCCTCCACCGGCCCCCCAGGCCAGCAGCGGCCCGAGCAGCGCCCACCATGGTGTGCTGGGTGTGGCCAGCAGGGCCAGGGCTGCAAAGCCGATGCCCTTGAGCAGGTATCCGGAGCCGATCACCAGGCCGGGGGCCCAGTGACTGAGCAGCTTGGAGCCGACCATGCCGGTGGCGATCTGCGCGAGGAAGATCGGCGTCATGAGCAGTCCCGCCGCGGTGGGGCTCAGGCCCAGGCCGTCCGACAGGTACAGCACCAGGTAGACCGAGCCGCCGATGGTCAGGACGCGGGAGAGGAGGACGGCCAGCATCGCGCCGCAGAACGCGGGCCGGGTGAACATCCGTAACTCCAGTGTCGGCATCGGCACGCGGAGTTGGAGGACTAGGAAGGCAGCCAGTGCCAGGCAGGCTGTGAGCAGTACGGCGGTGTCCTGGCTTGCCCATGGTGTGTCGCCGGGGCGGAGCATGAGCAGGGTCGCCGTGCCGAGGCCGAGCATGAGCAGCAGGCTTCCGGTCCAGTCCGGTCGCCCGGTTGGGGAGGGTGTGGAGGCGGTGGGTTGTAGCACGCGGGCGGCCAGTACCCAGGCCGCTGCGCCGAGCGGGAGGTTGACCGCGAAGACGGCACGCCATCCGAAGGCGTCGATCAGTACTCCGCCGAGGGTCGGGGCGAGGACTCCGGCCGCGGTCGCGAACGAGCCCCAGGCGCCGATGGCGAGGTTGCGCTCCTCGCCGGTGTAGCGGTCCGAGATGAGCGGGATGCCGTTCACCATGATCACTGCGGCTCCGCACCCCTGGAGTACCCGCGCGGCGTTCAGCCACCACAGGTCCTGCGCCAGCGTCGCGGCGAGGGAGGCCAGGGTGAACACGGCGATTCCGGCCAGGAACAGGGGCCGCCGTCCCCAGCGGTCGGAGAGGCTTCCGGCGACCTGGGTGAGGGCCCCCATCGCGACCATGTAGGTCACCACCACCGACTCCGCCGACTTCCCGCCCGCGACGTCGGCGCTGATCAGCGGGAGTCCAAGGGCCACAATCGTGAGGTCGACGACGACCAGCCCCGTGGAGGCCATCACCAGCACGAGGACCCCGCTCAGTGGAGGGAGACGACGGGGTTTCTTAGCTGCCATGCGGAAGACGACCTCCAGGTGTGAGCGGGCGGTGCCGCCAGCCTGCGGGCTCCCGACACTAAAAGTCAACGTGCGTGAAGTTTAAGCGGGGGCCCGTACGATGACGTCATGCCTGCCGCCTCCCGCCGCCGCCCCACGACCCGCAAGGGCCGCCCCGTCCTCACCCGGGAGACCATCGCCGCGAAGGCGCTGGAGATGGCCGGCGTGGAAGGGTTCCGTTCCGTCACCATGCGCGCCCTGGCCGCCGAACTCGGCGTGACCGTGCGGGCTCTGTACAACTACGTCGAGGACCGCCAGGACGTCGTCGACCTCGCCCTGGGGCTCATGCTCGACTCCTGGAACCCCCCTCCCCTGCACCCTGCGGCCTGGGAAGATTCCGTCGCCGGTTACGCGCACTGCCTGCGCGAGCTGTACCGGCGCTGGCCGCGCACCCTGCTGGTCTCCCTCGACGAGGACGCACCGCCCGCCTCCGTCCACCCCAACCGTCTGCTCAACCTCGACCGCTTCCTCCAACTCCTGCACGGCATCGGCGTCGGCCTTCCGGTCGCCCTGGATGTGCACCGTCACCTCTCCCTGCTCGTATTCTCCTTCGCGCTCGTGGTCGACCGCCCCGCCGCGCACGCCACGACGGACCGCGGCACGCTCGTCCCCGACACCTGGCTGGCTGCCCACGCCGATCTCGACATCCCTGCCCTGCGCCAAGCCGCCGCGCTCCCCGTCCCTACCGCGGACACGCAGTTCGACCAGCTCGTGTCTGTCGTCATCGCACAGATCCGCAGTCATCTCGACGCCTCGACACAGGGGCCTACCAGCCCTGAGGCCGGGAAATCCGGAGACAGGACGCCCTCGCCCCGCATGCGGTCCTGATCACGGGGTGTCGCACCGGTGCTGCGTCTGCTCGCCGCGCGGGGTCCGTCCTCCACCGCCGCGCGCATCTCCTTGAGCGTACGCATCGAGTTCCCTGCGGAACAGCGGCAGGACACTGGGCTCACAGTCGCGCGGCCGGACCGCAGTGAAGAACTGATCGACGTGGGCAGGAGCGTCGCCACTGGCCGTCGACAGGAAGCACACCTCAGGTCGCGAGGCGCGCGCATGAGAGAGCGCCCACTCGTCCAGAAGGCGTCGGTGTCGGTGGAGAAGCCTTCTCCGATGAGTAGAAGTCGATGCGCGAGGGCGACTCGCCGTCCACCACCGCCCCCATCCGGGGCAGCCGTATCCGGCCGTCAATCAGATCTCGATGAATCAAAGGAGCTTTATGCACCCCCGCATGCTCTTGAACCAAGGTCACGCAGTCGAGCCGTGGCCTGAGCTAGTGCAGTCAACTGACCAGTCGCGCGACTTCATCCACGGACTGACGAAGGAGCGGTGAGGCGCGCATGGAGACCCCCGGCAACTGGCGGAAGTCGTCCTACTCGGGTCCCGGCGACGGCAATTCCTGCGTGGAGATAGCCCAGTCCCCCACGCACACCTTCGTCCGCGATTCCAAGACCCCGGCGACGGCGACCCTCACCTTCCCGCCCGCCGCCTTCACCACCTTCCTCGACGCCCTGCAGCCCGCTCACTCCACCGTCACCGACTTCGCCAGGTTGCGGGGCTGATCGACCTCGTTGCCCCGGGCCGTCGCCAGTTCGCAGGCGAAGACCTGGAGGGGCACCGTGGCCACCAGGGGCTGGAGCAGGGTCGGGGTGGCCGGGACGCGGACGAGGTGGTCGGCGTACGGGGTGACCGCCTCGTCGCCCTCCTCGGCGATGACGACGGTGCGGGCGCCCCGGGCGCGGATCTCCTGGATGTTGGACACGATCTTGTCGTGCAGGACGGAGCGGCCGCGCGGGGACGGGACCACGACCACGACCGGCAGGTCCTCCTCGATGAGTGCGATCGGCCCGTGCTTCAGCTCGCCCGCCGCGAAGCCCTCGGCGTGCATGTACGCCAACTCCTTGAGCTTGAGGGCGCCTTCGAGGGCGACGGGGTGGCCGACGTGCCGACCGAGGAAGAGCACCGTGTCCTTGTGGGCGAGGGAACGGGCCAGTTCCCGTACCGGCTCCATGGTCCCGAGGACCTGCTCGACGGCGCCGGAGATGCCGGACAGGTCGCGGACGACGTCGCGGATCTCGTCGCCGTACTTGGTGCCCCGCACCTGGCCGAGGTAGAGGGCGACCAGGTAGCAGGCCACCAGTTGGGTGAGGAAGGCCTTGGTGGAGGCGACGGCGACCTCGGGACCCGCGTGGGTGTAGAGCACGGCGTCGGACTCGCGGGGGATCGTCGAGCCGTTGGTGTTGCAGATGGCGAGGACCCTGGCGCCCTGCTCGCGGGCGTGGCGCAGGGCCATGAGGGTGTCCATGGTCTCGCCGGACTGAGAGATCGCGACGACCAGGGTCTGCTGGTCGAGGATCGGGTCGCGGTAGCGGAACTCGCTGGCCAGCTCCACCTCGCAGGGGACCCGCGTCCAGTGCTCGATGGCGTACTTGGCGATCAGCCCGGCGTGGTAGGCGGTGCCGCACGCGACGACGACGACCTTGGCGACCTCGCGGAGGACCCCGGCGGGGATGCGCACCTCGTCCAGGCTCAGGGCGCCGGAGGCGTCGATGCGGCCGAGGAGGGTGTCCGCGACGGCCTTCGGCTGTTCGGCGATCTCCTTGAGCATGAAGGAGGCGTAGCCGGCCTTCTCGGCGGCCGAGGCGTCCCAGTCGACGTGGTAGGAGCGCACGTCGGCCGGGGTGCCGTCGAAGCCGGTGACGGTCACGCCCTCCCGGTTCAGCTCCACGACCTGGTCCTGGCCCAGCTCGAGGGCGTCCCGGGTGTGGGCGATGAAGGCCGCCACGTCGGAGGCGAGGAAGTACTCCCCCTCCCCCACGCCCACCACCAGCGGCGAGTTGCGGCGCGCGCCCACCACCACGTCCGGCGCGTCCGCGTGCACGGCGACCAGCGTGAACGCGCCCTCGAGGCGCCGGCACACCAGCCGCATCGCCTCGGCGAGGTCGGCGCAGCCGGAGAACTCCTCGGCGAGCAGGTGGGCCACGACCTCGGTGTCGGTCTCGGAGGCGAGACCGTGGCCGCGTTCCGCCAGCTCGGCCCGCAGCGGGGCGAAGTTCTCGATGATGCCGTTGTGGACGACGGCCACCCGGCCCGCGTTGTCGAGGTGGGGGTGGGCGTTGGCGTCGGTGGGCCCGCCGTGCGTGGCCCAGCGGGTGTGGCCGATGCCGGTCGCGGCGGCCGGCAGCGGGTGTTCGGACAGTTCCTTGTCGAGGTTGACGAGCTTGCCGGCGCGCTTGGCGGTGGCGAGGCCGCCGTCCGCCGGCACGGCGACACCCGCCGAGTCGTAGCCCCGGTATTCGAGCCGCTTCAGTCCGGCCATCACGACATCGAGCGCCGACTGAGACCCTACGTATCCCACGATTCCGCACATAGGCGGCAGCCTACGAGCAAGATCGGGCGGAAAGCGGGCATGAAGCGGAGCTTTCCTGCCCGAAATCGGAAATTACCACCGGGGTACGAACTCCGGACACCCTGTCCGCGCATCCGCACACCCTGCCCGCGGACGGGCCCCGGCGGTCAGCCGAGCTTGGCGACCTGGGCGTCGATGACGTCCGAGGGCACGTCGAAGTCCTCGCCGGTCATCACGGAGGAGAGGTTGACGATGCCGAAGGAGGCGAGGGTGGAGCCCTTGCGGACCACGACGAGCTTCATGAGGCCGTTGGCGTCCTTGCCGGTGGCCACGCCGACGCTGGCCGCGAAGCCCTCGTCGCCGCCCTCGGGAGCGGCCGTCTTGGTGACCTCGGCGACCCGCATCTTGTCGCTGCCCACACCGGCGTCGAAGCCGCCCGCGCACTTCTCGGCGGCCGCGTTCAGCTTCTTCAGCGCCTGCTCGGCGCCGTCACCCTCGTAGGAGGCGACGTTCAGCATGACCTGGTTCACGTCGATCGTGGTCATGTCCTGCCCGTGCGGGCCCTTGCTCTCGGAGGGCGCCTCCGTCTGCCCCTGCCAGGAACGCTTCACGTCCGCCGCCGGCTCGCCCTGGGCCACCGCGCCCTGGACGTGCACGAGCGGCCTGCACGCCTCGTCGCTCGTCGAGATCTGGTCCTTCGCGACGTCCTCCTCCGCCGGGATCTTGGTGGCGACCTCGCCGCTCTTGACGTCGGCCTGGGCGAGGGCGATCTTCTCCAGCTCGGCGGCGCTCAGCGCCTTGCCCGCGGACGCGGACCCGGACCGGCCGGACTCGCCCGTGGACGCCGACTGAGCCGCCGAAGGTTTGTCGTCACCGGCCTTGGTCTCGTCGTCGGACGACCCGCCGCAGGCGGTGGCGAGCAGGGCCAGGGCGGCGGCGGAGGCCGCGATGGCGGTACGGCGGACAGCGGTCGAGCTCACGTGGGCACTCTTTCGTCGGGATTGATCGAGGTTGATCGAGGTTGATTGATCGAGGTTCAGTTGATCGAGGTTTATGCGGTTCGTCGAGATGCGTCGGGCCCGGGAGCGGGCTCCGCGCGATCTTGTGCACCGTACACATCGGAATCACACAGACGATCGACAACCGGCCGTCCGGTACCCGGCCGTGACATCTCCGTGACCACCTCGGCCCCTCGCTCCGGCAGGCGTGACACACCCCACCTGCCGCCCCGTTCGAACTCCGTTAACAATGGACTGTGATCTCTCCGGTCCCCTCGATGCCCCGGAGCGCCCACCGGCAACGGCCGGAGGCGACTCCCTACGTCGACCTCACCCGCCCCGAGTGGAGCGCGCTGCGCGACAAGACGCCGCTGCCGCTGAGCGCCGAGGAGGTCGAGAAGCTGCGCGGCCTCGGCGACGTCATCGACCTCGACGAGGTGCGGGACATCTACCTCCCGCTCTCCCGGCTCCTCAACCTCTACGTCGGCGCCACCGACGGCCTGCGCGGCGCCCTGAACACCTTCCTCGGCGAACAGGGCTCCCAGTCCGGCACCCCCTTCGTCATAGGGGTCGCCGGCTCGGTCGCGGTCGGCAAGTCCACCGTCGCCCGCCTGCTCCAGGCGCTGCTCTCCCGCTGGCCCGAGCACCCGCGCGTGGAGCTGGTCACGACCGACGGCTTCCTGCTGCCGACGAAGGAGCTGGAGGCGCGCGGTCTGATGTCGCGGAAAGGATTCCCCGAGTCGTACGACCGCCGGGCCCTGACCCGCTTCGTCGCCGACATCAAGGCGGGCAAGGCGGAGGTGACCGCGCCGGTCTACTCCCACCTCATCTACGACATCGTCCCGGACGAGCGGCTCGTCGTGCGCCGCCCCGACATCCTGATCGTCGAGGGCCTCAACGTGCTCCAGCCCGCACTGCCCGGCAAGGACGGCCGCACCAGGGTCGGTCTCGCCGACTACTTCGACTTCAGCGTGTACGTCGACGCGCGCACCGAGGACATCGAGAGCTGGTACCTGAGCCGCTTCCGCAAGCTGCGCGCGACCGCCTTCCAGAACCCGTCCTCGTACTTCCGCAAGTACACCCAGGTGTCCGAGGAGGAGGCCCTCGACTACGCCCGCACCACCTGGCGGACCATCAACAGGCCCAACCTGGTGGAGAACGTGGCGCCCACCCGGGGCCGGGCCACCCTGGTGCTGCGCAAGGGCCCGGACCACAAGGTGCAGCGGCTCAGCCTGCGCAAGCTGTGACGAGAGCCGCCGACGACGGTAGAAATACCGGATGCTGCAACTGCGCGTGATCGCCCCGGCCGACCGCACCGACGAGGTGGTCCACCTGATCGGCCGCACGGTCGGCACCACCCACCTCGTCGTCCTGCCGGGCGCCGCCCGCGATCCCGAGGGCGACGTCGTCATGTGCGACGTGGCCCGCGAGGCCGGTGACGAACTCATCAACGGCCTGCGCCGGCTGGGCCTCGACAGCTGCGGGGCCATCACCGCCGAGAACATCGACCTGTCCCTGTCCGAGCGCGCCGACCAGGCGGAACGGGACGCGCCGGGCGAGGCCGCCGACGCGGTGCTGTGGGAGCAGTTGGAGGAGGCGACGCACGAGGAGTCGACGCTCTCCGTCACCTACGTCGCCTTCATCACGCTGGCCACGATGATCGCGGCGTGCGGTGTGGTCCTCGACAACGCGGTCCTGATCGTGGGCGCGATGGCGGTCGGCCCGGAGTTCGGCCCGCTGGCCGGGATCTGCACGGCGATCGTCCAGCGGGCCCCGCGCCTCGCCCTGCGCTCCCTGACCGCCCTGCTGGCCGGGTTCGCGGTGGCGATGGCGGTGACGGTCGGCTTCAGCTGGGTGATGGCCGAGTTCGGCCAGTTCAGCGAGGCCAAGCTGGAGGGCGAGCGGCCCAACACCGGCTTCGTCTACGCGCCGGACGCCTTCTCGTTCGTGGTGGCGGTCCTCGCCGGCATCGCGGGCACGCTCTCGCTGACCTCGGCGAAGTCCGGCGCCCTGGTGGGCGTCGCGATCTCGGTGACCACGGTCCCGGCCGCCGCGAACGCGGCCGTGGCGCTGAGCTTCGGCGACACGAAGCAGACGGTGGGCTCCAGCGAACAGCTCCTGCTGAACCTGGCGGGCATCGTCCTGGCCGGCACCCTGACCCTGCTGGCCCAGAAGGGCCTGTGGGCGACGCAGCGCGGCCGGATGAGCAAACCCGGCCGGCCCGGCTAGGGGCGCGGGGCCCTGTCCGTACCCCCGGCCCCGCCGCGACAGACCACGACGAGCCACGACAAGCCACGACAAGCCCCCGCGGCCCGCGACACACAGCACCCCCGCCCGAACCCGGCGCGCGGCGCGGGAACCTACCCCAGCGCCGACTTCACCGCATCGGCCAGCCGCCCCGCCACCGACCGGGCCTGCTCGATGTCCGCCGCCTCCACCATCACCCGCACCAGCGGCTCCGTCCCCGAGGGCCGCAGCAGCACCCGCCCGGTGCTGCCCAGCTCACGCTCGGACTCGGACACCGCGGCAGCCAGCTCGGCGGAGGTGGTGACCCGCGACTTGTCCACGTCCGGCACATTGATCAGCACCTGCGGCAGCCGCTCCATGACGGACGCGAGGTCACGCAGCGTACGGCCGCTCTGCGCGACCCGTGCCGCCAGCATCAGACCGGTCAGCGTGCCGTCGCCGGTGGTGGCGTGGTCGAGGATGATGACGTGGCCGGACTGCTCGCCGCCGAGGGCGAAGCCCTTGTCCTTCATCTCCTCCAGGACGTACCGGTCGCCGACCGCGGTCTGCACGAACCGGATGCCCTCGCGCTCCATGGCGAGCTTGAAGCCCAGGTTGGACATGACGGTCGCCACGACGGTGTCCTCGCGCAGCGCCTCCCGCTCCCGCATCGCGAGGGCGAGTACGGCGAGGATCTGGTCGCCGTCGACCTCCGCGCCGGTGTGGTCGACCGCCAGGCAGCGGTCGGCGTCGCCGTCGTGGGCGATGCCGAGGTCGGCGCCGTGCTCGACGACGGCGGCCTTGAGCAGGTCGAGGTGGGTGGAGCCGCAGCCCTCGTTGATGTTGAGGCCGTCGGGCACCGCGCCGATGGTCACCAGCTCGGCGCCGGCCCGGGCGAACGCCTCCGGCGAGACGCGGGAGGCCGCGCCGTGCGCCTCGTCGAGCACGATCTTCAGCCCGTCGAGACGGTTCGGGAGGACTCCGACGAGGTGGGCGACGTACTGGTCGAGCCCCGGGTCGTAGTCGCGGACCCGGCCGACGCCGGCGCCGGTCGGGCGGTCCCAGGGGGCGCCGGTGCGGTGTTCGGCGTAGACGGACTCGATGCGGTCCTCCAGCTCGTCGGCGAGCTTGTGGCCGCCGCGGGCGAAGAACTTGATGCCGTTGTCGGGCATGGCGTTGTGGCTGGCGGACAGCATCACGCCGAGGTCCGCGCCGAGCGCACCGGTGAGGTGGGCCACGGCGGGCGTCGGCAGGACGCCGACGCGCAGCACGTCCACGCCGGCGCTGGCCAGGCCCGCGACCACGGCGGCCTCCAGGAACTCCCCGGAGGCGCGCGGATCCCGGCCCACCACCGCGGTCGCCCGGTGACCGGCGAAGGTGCCCGCCTCGGCCAGTACGTGCGCCGCGGCGACGGAGAGGCCGAGTGCCAGCTCCGCCGTCAGGTCCGCGTTGGCGACGCCGCGCACGCCGTCCGTGCCGAAGAGTCGTCCCACTTGTCCTCCTGAGGAAACGTCAATTCCGGAAGCGGCTGCCGGTGCGGCCCGCGCAGTCGGCTCCGAGGTCACGGCCTCGCGTCGTAACCCACCCGCCCGGTCATCCGATCACACAAGCCTTTGAGCTTATTGACACCAAAACATCCCAACGTCTCAGCTTCTCAACATCTCGACGTCTGAGCACCTCAGCATCTGAGCCCCTCAACGTCTCAACACCTCAACGTCTGAACGTCTTGTGCCGTTATACGCCCCATGGTGGGGATAAACGAACGCCCCGGCAGCACAGTGGCGTGCCGCCGGGGCGTTCGGAGTACAGCGGGCGCGACTTAGCGCTTGCTGTACTGCGGAGCCTTGCGGGCCTTCTTCAGACCGGCCTTCTTCCGCTCGACCGCGCGGTCGTCGCGGGTCAGGAAGCCGGCCTTCTTGAGCGGGCCGCGGTTGTTGTCGACGTCGGCCTCGTTCAGGGCGCGGGCGACACCGAGACGGAGCGCGCCGGCCTGGCCGGAGACACCGCCACCGGCGATGCGGGCGACGACGTCGTAACGGTCGTCCAGCTCGAGCACCTTGAAGGGCTCGTTGACTTCCTGCTGGTGCACCTTGTTCGGGAAGTAGTCCTCGAGGGTGCGGCCGTTGATCTTCCACTTGCCGGTGCCCGGAACGATCCGGACACGGGCGATGGCGTTCTTGCGGCGGCCCAGGCCGGCGGCCGGCTGGGGCTCGCCAAACGCGGAGGCCAGCGACTCCGAGGTGTACTCGCCCTCGACGGGCACCTCGGACTCGGTGGTGTAGCTGTCGATGTCGATCTCTTCGAGCGGCTGCTCGGCAGTGGTCTCGGCCACGATGCTCCTCAGATTCTCTTCAGTCTTAGGGGGTGGCCGGACTTACTGCGCGACCTGGGTGATCTCGAACGGCTGCGGCTGCTGCGCGCCGTGCGGGTGCTGGTCACCCTTGTAGACCTTCAGCTTCGAGAGCATCTGACGGCCCAGGGAGTTCTTGGGGAGCATGCCCTTGACGGCCTTCTCCACTGCCTTCTCCGGGTTCTTGTCCAGCAGCTCGTCGTAGCGGACGGAGCGCAGACCACCGGGGTAGCCGGAGTGGCGGTACGCCATCTTCTGGGTGCGCTTGTTGCCGGAGAGGTGCACCTTGTCGGCGTTGATGATGATGACGAAGTCACCAGCGTCGACGTGCGGGGCGTAGATCGGCTTGTGCTTGCCGCGCAGCAGGGTGGCGGCGGTGGTGGCGAGACGACCCAGGACGACGTCCTGAGCGTCGATGACGTGCCACTGGCGCGTCACATCGCCGGGCTTGGGGCTGTACGTACGCACGGTTCGTAGCCTTCGCTTCTTCAGTGAGTGGTCCTGACATGGTCACCGAAGACGATCACGACAGCCCTGACCGCACCGCGGTGACGCATACCGCGTGCAGGTCGCTGGTCATCGGTCCCGGTGGACCGGTGTAAGGGCCCCTCACGTGAGAATGAGCAAGCCAATACACATACAGCTGTGCAGAATACCCGGGCCCCGGTGGCCCGGTCAAAACGGGGTCGCGGGGGCCCGCTCGGGCTCCGGGGCCCGTCCCGGCGGCACCCGGTCACCGGGCTCCGCGCCCGTGGACAGGGCCTGCCGGGCCACCGCAACCGCCAGCACGCACAGTGTGAACGCGTCCCGGAAGGCCCGCCGCCGCTCCGACTCCAGCCAGGGCCAGCCCGCCCCCGGCACCTGGGGCACCAGGGCGATCCAGAACCACGCCCCGCGGGCGACCGACCCGGCGTACGGCAGCCCGGCGAGCAGCAGCGGCAGGGCGACCAGCAGGTAGTGGTCGTAGGACGGCCGGGAGACCAGGAACGCCGAGAGCATCAGGCCCGCGCCGGTCTCCGCGAGCCGCAGCGGCCCGGGATCCGCGCGGCGCCAGCGCCGGTACGCGCAGCACACCCCGGCGCAGGCCGCGGCCACCGCAAGCCCCTGCGCGAGCGGCGCCGGCACGCCGAGCCGGGGCAGTACGGCGGCCGGCGACGCCTCGTAGAGCCGTACGAAGCCGTCGTCGCCGTGGAGCAGGAAGGGCAGGGTGCGGGTGAAGAACCCGGCCGGGTCGGGCATCGCGAGCGCCGCCGCCCCGGAGGCCAGCGCGGGCACCAGGACGGCCGCCCCCAGGGCCCGCCACCGCCCGGCGAAGAGGAAGAGCAGGACGACCGGCGCCAGCAGCGGCTTGAGTGCCACGGCCGCGCCGATCACCACGCCCGCCGCCGTCCAGCGCCCCCGGCTCGCCAGCAGCAGGCACAGCGGGAGCGCCACCGCGGCCGTCACCGTCCAGTTGCCGAGGCGCACCAGGTGCCCGAAGGGTGCGAAGCCCAGCGCCGGCCCGGTCAGCCCGAGCACCGCGAGCCGGCTGCCGAGCGGCACGCGGTGCAGGCGCAGCGCGCAGACCCAGGCGAGCGCGAGCAGGACCGTCACCGCGCACGGCACGAGCACCCGCAGCACCGGGGCGGGCAGCAGCGCCTGCGGCACGGCGGCCAGGACCGCGCTCGGGAGGTAGAGGAAGTGCGGGTCGTCGTACGGGGAGCCGCCGTCCAGCCAGGTACGGGCGGCCCGCACGACGATCGCGTTGTCCATCCCGCCGTCCGGGGCCGCCCGTGCCGCATGCCCGGCACAGGCCGCGAGGACCACCGCGAGCACCGCCCACAGGTGCCCGCCGGCCGGTCGCACCAACCACCCCGAGATGTCGCTTTTGCCCGTCCGCATGCCCGGCACGCTAGGCCCTCCGAGCCCCCAACTGGCGCACCAGCACGCCACTCGGCCCGTCTAAGATGCGCCCCATGAGCTTTGGGCAGGGGGGACCTCAGTCGCAGTGGGATCCCTGGAAACCGCAATCGCAGCAACCACAGCCGCAGCAGCAGCCGCAGCCCTGGAACAGTGGTGAGAGCGGCAGCACCCCGGACTGGGCGGCCCTCGCCGAGGCCTCCGAGGCCCGCACCAAGCGACGCCGGCTGCTGTTCGTCGGCGGCGGAGCGCTGGCCACCGTGGCGATAGCCGGCGCCGTGGCCGTGGCCGTCGTCTCGGCGGGCGGCTCCGACCAGGCGTCCGACGGCCCCTCCTCGCAGCTTCCCTCGGCGGCGGACATACCCAGCGCGTCGGCGACGAACCCGTCCTTCGCCCCGACCAGCGCGCCGCCGCCGCTGGACCCGAAGGACTTCGTCTCCAGCGCCAAGAAGGACAAGGCCCCCCTCGGCCCCGACCAGCTCTTCCCCGGCACGCAGCTGACGATGGGCGAGACGGTCTACAAGAAGGGCCCGACGGCCGACACCCGCACCTGCGGCTCCGCCGCCCAGGGCACCCTGCCGAAGGTCCTGGACACCAACGAGTGCACGCGTCTGATCCGCGTCACGTACACCCAGGGCGACACCGCGGTGACGGTCGGCGTCGCCGTCTTCGACGAAGAGGCGCAGGCCGCGAAGGCGAAGAAGGACGCCGACAAGAAGAGCATCGTGCGCTCCCTGTCCGGCGGCGGCGTCAAGTCCTTCTGCACCGGCGCCGTGTGCCGCTCCACCACCAACTCCTACGGCCGCTACGCCTACTTCACCGTCGCGGGCTTCCCGGGCGGCAAGGACGTCACGGAGAAGTCCACGGAGGTCTTCCGGGCCGGCGACGACCTCGCCGAGTTCTCCTTCCAGCAGATCCGCCGGCGCGGCGAGGCCCAGGCATCGGCGGCCGCGCAGGGCTGAGCCCCGCCGCCGCCGACCCCGGTGGTCAGAGCCGCTTGGCGCTGCGCAGCGTCTTGGCGTAGTACCCGTTGCCGTCCAGCCGGGAGACACCGCCCACATCGCCGATGGTCGGGCCGTTGACCTCCTCCCGGCTGGAGATGAAGATCAGGTGGCCCTCGGTGTCGTAGCCGAGCACCATGCCCACGTGGTCCAGCCGGTCCTGGGTGCGGGTGTCGAGCTTGAAGAAGACGAGGTCGCCGGGCTGGAGCTGGTCGATGCCGGACGGCCGGTCGTCCGGCGTGATGCCGGTCAGCGGGAGCACGTCCGCGCCCTCCTTGGAGCGGGCCATGCCGTTGGCGGTCCGCGGCAGGCCGTCGCCGGACTTGTCGGTGGACATCAGCGGGTAGCGGGCGCGGTAGCCGAGCACCATGCGCATGAAGCCGGAGCAGTCCAGGGACTTGGCGCGCATCGCCTCGGGGGTGCCCGTGGCGCCGTCGCGGAACGGGTACGGGGTGCCGAGGTAGTCGTAGAAGTCGGACTGCTCCAGGCGCAGGTCGCCGCCCTCGGCGCCGGTGGTGTTCAGCGGGCCGAAGTTCGCGTCACCGGCGTAGACGAGACCCTGCTCGTCCTTCTTCTGCGGGGCGCCCGCCACGTACTGGAAGGCGAAGGCGAACAGGTCGTCCTCCTTGCTGTCCTCGTACTCGGCGTACCACTCCTTGAACCACTTCTCCTTCTCGGCGCCCTTCTTCCAGGGCTCGGGCATCAGCCGGACCCAGTCGGTGGTGGAGACCTTGGAGGAGGTCGAGGCCGGCTCCTCGAAGGTGCGGGCCGGTCCGGTCAGCGTCGCGGTGCGCGCCCCGTCGGTGAGCACGGCCTTGATCCGGCCGTCCGCGTCGCGCAGCACCGAGCGCGCCGGGTTCTCCAGCCGGGACCACTTCTCCTCGCCCTTGGTCTCCGCCTTGTCGCCGCCGGAGCCGCGGGACCCGTCCAGGACACCGACGTTGCGGACCTCCGTGACCCCCGTGTCCTCCTGCTTGCGCAGTTCCAGGGTGAGGTATCCGGAGGTTCCGACGAGCGCCAGCACCACCAGGCCCGAGACGACCGGGCGGGACTTCTTCTTGGCTTTCGCTGCCATGGTTTGCTCCTCCTCGTTCTCGTTCTCAGACGGTGGGCATGATGCCGAGCAGCAGCCCGGCCGCGACGACGATGTAGGCCATGAGCGAGACCGTGCCGGTGGCCAGCAGGGTGGCGCCCTTGGGCTGGCGCACCATCTGGTAGGCGACCAGGCCGGGCACGATGAACCCGAGGGTCTGGTTGCCGTACAGCAGCGGGAACTCGATCGAGAGCACGATCATCACCGTGGCCTGGAGCAGCACGCCGAGGAGCACCACCGCGGCGAAGAGCCGCTTGCCGTAGAGGATCACCAGCCGCTGCATGATCTTGGTGCCCGCGTAGGTCAACGCCGTGACGCCCACCATCATGGCCGCGCGCTGGAGGTCCTCGATGAGGGTCAGCGCGATCCAGCCCGGGGTGATCATGCCGCCGGGCGAGAGGTTGGTGGTGAGGTAGCACAGCAGTGAGAAGAACAGGCCTATGGCGATGCCGAGGGCGGCCATCTCGGGTGTGAGTGCGGCGGTGGTCAACGGGGTCTCCGGGCGGGTGGGCGGGAGGTCCCGCCGTGGGGATCGTCGTGCGCTGCGTCACGCGCTTCGTCGTGCGCTGCGTCATGCGTCGCGTCGTGCGGCGGCCAGGCCTGCCGGTCGGGGGTGGCGTACGGCCCGTACCGCGGCTGGGCGCGGTGGTGCCGGTCGTCGTACGACTGCTGCTCGTACTGCTCGTCGTACTGCTCCTCGCGCGGCTGCTCCTCGTACTGCTCCTCGTACGGCTGCTCGTCGTACTGCTGCTGCCGGTACGGCTGTTCCTCGTACTCGTCGTACTGCTCGTCGTACTGCGCGTCGTACCGCGCGTCGTGCCGCTGCCCGTACGGCTGCTCGTCGTACCGCTCGCCGTACCGCGGGCCCGCTCCGTACGGTCCCGTCGGCTGGGCCGGGACGCGGAGGACCGGGATCTCCTGGGTCTGCGAGGCCTGGTAGCGCTCCTCGTACGCGGTCGGGTACGAGGCGTACGGGTCCAGGCGCGGTGCCTGGACCGGGGCCGCGGCGGCCGGGCTCGGCGCGGCGGCACCGGTGTCGCCGTCGCCGTCGTCCGCCGGGAGCTCGGCCAGGTACTCCAGGAGTTCCTCGCCCTGGCCGTGGATGTTGCCGATGGCGACGAGGGAGGACCCGTCGGACATCCGGCCGAGCAGCGCCGGCATGAACTCGTCCGCCGAGCGTCGCTCACCGCCCAGGTCCACCGCCCGCTCGCGCCACGGGTCGGGGATCGCGTCGATGGCGCTCTTGGCGGGGTGCCCGATGACGAAGACGTTGTCCGGCCGCAGGTCGGGGATGATCTCGCCCATCTGCCCGTTGCGCTCGACGCGGTCCGGCCGGCAGTTGATCACGACGTTGAGCGGGCGGCGGACGGCGCCGAGGTCGAGCAGCTGGTTGATGTTCATCAGCGTCGACTCGGGGTCGTTGGCCGCGAAGACGTTGGCGAAGGCGAGCCGCTTGTCGTCGGGCGCCACGTAGCGCTCCACGGAGAGCACGCCCGGGTCCGGCGGGGCGTCGTACATGCCCTGGAGGGCGACCTGCCGCTCCACGCCCAGCAGTTCCGCGACGACCAGGGCGATCGCGACGTTCTCCTTGAAGGTGAACCAGCTGAAGCCGCGCAGCTCGTCGTCGGTGACCATCTCCGGGTCGGCGTAGACCAGCTTGCAGTTACGGGCGTCCGCCTCCTCCTGGAGGATGTGGAAGCGCTCCTGCTCGGCCGTGACGCAGATGCCGTTCTCCGGCATCGAACGGCACAGCGAGCGGGCCACGTCGTCCAGGGTGGGTCCCATCTCGGCGAGGTGGTCCTCGCGGACGTTGCACAGCACGCCGATCGTGGAGCGGATCAGCTTGCTCTGGTTGACCTCCTGGAGGGCGGGCATGACCGCCATGCACTCGATGACCAGCGCGTCGGGGCGGTAGGTGGCGGCCCGGCGCACGATGCCGATCTGCTCGACGACGTTGGCGATGCCGAACTTGCGGTAGACCGGCTCCTCGGTGGCGTCGGGATGGATGAAGCGCGCGGCCGTGCCGGTCGTCTTGGCCACCGTGACCAGGTCTCCGCCGCGCAGCGCGCCGGCGCACAGCCGGGTGATCGAGGACTTGCCGCGGATGCCGTTGACGAGCACGCGGGAGGGGATGGAGTGCAGTGCCGCGTAGTGGCGGCGCTGTTCCAGGATGCCGGCGGCGAGCAGGAACAGGCTGCCTGCCAGCAGGACGAAGTACAGGTAGAGCACGGGTCACCTTCCTCCGGCGCCGGGCCGGGACTCGGCGGGCCGGCGTGTCTGGTGCCGGCCGCGGGCCTGCAACTGCTGGCGGAGCAGTTCGAGGCTGCGGACGACGGCCCCGACCTCGTCCTGGTAGCGGGGGTAGTGCACGGTCTTGAGGTCGCCGCCGGCGAGCTTCTCGGCGCTGGTCGCCAGGGCCCGCAGCGGCCGTGCGACGACCAGGTGGATCCAGCCCAGGCAGACGACGATCGCGGCGAGGCCGAGCATCCCGGCGAGGACGCCGCGGTCCTCGCGCTCGTAGGCGGCGATCTCGAAGTGGTCGGCGTTCTGGCTGCTGACGACGGTCCAGCCGAGGTCGGAGGCGATGCCGCCGCCGGAGAAGGGCGCCGCCGCGGCCACCTCGACGTTGCCGCCCTCGCGGATCAGCAGGCCGTTCTCGACCGGTCCGGCGCCCACCCGTACGTTGCCGGCGCGGACCAGGTCGGTCAGCGTGCCGGACAGCTTCTCGAAGGCCAGGAAGCCGTCGCTGGCGGCGACGGTCCGTGCGTCGGCGTTCACGACCTTGACCTCGCCGAGGCCGGGCCGCTTCAGCAGCGAGTTGAGGAACTCCACCCGCACCTCGCCGACCAGGGTGGTGCCCTTGTGCTCCGGCACGGGCGCACCGGCCTGGATCACCGGCTTCTTGTCACCTCTGCCCGAGACGCGGACCAGCGGCAGGTCCCCGTCGTCGCTCCACTCGTGCGGGTCTCCCCCGGCGCGGGCGACGACCTCTCCGTCGGAGCCCACGACGTACAGGGCCTGGTAGCGGGTGTGCTCCTTCAGGGTGTCCGCCAGCAGGGTTCCGGCCGTGTCCGGGTCGTCGGCGTCGATCAGCCCGGAGGTGGAGACGAGGTCCGCCTGGGCCTCGTTGAGCGCGCGCCGGACCCGGTCGGCGATCAGGTCGGTGCGGTCGCGCTGGTCGTTGACGATGGTGGCGGGCACGCTGACCGAGCCGTCGGTGCGGTTCAGCAGCAGGCCGACCGGCACACACCACAGCAGCAGCAGGACGGCGGTCAGGGCGAGCGGCACGCGCACGCCGAGGCGGACCCCGCGGCCCTTGGTGCCCGGTCCCTGGCCCTCCGCGTCCCCGGTGCCGTCGAGTTGCGCCCGCAGGCGTTCCAGTGCGGCGCCGATCCGGGCGGCCTCGCCCCAGCGGGGCACCGCGACGGGGCGGGTCAGGTCGCCGCGGGCGAGCCGGCGGGACTCCAGGAACAGCCGGAGCAGGGGGCGCTGCACGGCCGCCCACAGCACCGCCGCGGCCAGCAGACCGAGCACGACCAGCGCCCCGGCCGCGACGAGACCGCCCAGTTCCCGGCCCGTCTCGGCCGCGCCCTGCTGCTGGACCACGGGCAGCATGGCCACCACCGTGAGCCCGAGGCCGGCGGCGACGCTGTCCTTCTCCTCCGGGTCGGAGGAGGCGAGGGAGGCGTAACCGGCCGTGGTGATCCGCCCGTTGTAGTCGTCGCCCAGCAGTGTCCCGCTGACGCCGGGATAGCCCCGGGAGCCCGGCTCCCGGGCGGTGACGGGATGGACCTCGGTGCGTTCGGCGGCCTGGTCGGACAGACGGGAGATCTGCTTCTGGAGGAAGGCCAGTTCCTTGCGCTGGGTGTCCGAGTTGAGCGCCTCGGACTCCTCGAACCCGGCCGTGGCCAGGACTTCTCCGTCGCGGGCCGCGACCGCCATGGTGCGGAAGGGGCCCATGGTGATGGCGGGCACGGACAGACTGTTGGAGGCGACCAGCAGGTGCTGCGGCCCGTCCTCCCAGTCGAGGACCGCCATCGTCATCAGCCGGACGTCACCGGTCTCCAGCCGGACCATACGAGGGGTCAGCGCGTGCTCTCCGGTGAGGACGTCCTTGTCGAGCCAGGCGAGAGGAATCCTTTCGCCACGTGCGGCGAGGACGTCACCGCTCTCGAGGTCGAGGACCGTGGTGCCGGTCCACTTCTGGTAGGTCTTCCCGAGGTCGGACAGGATCCGCTCGGGCTCGACGCGCGGCCCCTCGTTCAGGGCGGCGGCGGTGCGCTGCAGGTCCGTGACCCGTTCGTCGATCGAGGCGCGCAGCGCGATGGCGCCGTCCTCCGCGAAGTGCTGCTGCGAGGAGAGCACCGCCTTGGGCACCACGGCGTCCTCGCCGGGGCCCAGCACCTTCGCCGTGAGACCGGCGAGAGCGACGATCAGCAGACACAGCACCGCGATCGGGGGACGGATGCCGCCCAGGAGCGGCATGTCCGCACGTCTGCGGCTGCGCCGACGCCCTTTCCGGCCGGGCTGCGCGGCACGACTCGATGTCACCGGTCTTCTTCCTTGGTCGCAACAGGGATGTCCAGCGCGCGCTGGACGTACCGCCGCAGCGGTCGTGCGACGCCGTCATACAAAAGACTGATAATTAAAGAAAAGGTTGTACTCGCGCTCAGAAGCGGAAACCGAGCGGCAATCTCGCCGCTCGCTCTTCCCGCAGAGAGCCCAGAGAGCCCAGAGAGCCCAGAGAGCCCAGAGAGCCCAGAGAGCCCCGAGAGCCCCGAGAGCCCCGGGGAGGCTCGTCACTCCCCCAGGGAGAGCGGCTCCAGTCCGTCGCCTCCCGGCGCACCCCGGTTGTAGAGGAAGCCGCGAGTGCGGTCGGCCGCGAGCCGGTAGCGGGCGAGCCCGTCCTCGGAGAGGTCGCCGGGCTCGTCCAGCACCGACTGCACGTCCCTCACCCGGTGGTCCCCGACGACGCCGTCGGGGAGTTCCTCGCCGGGCTGGACCTCGGGCGGGATGTCCACCAGCGTGGTCCGGTAGCGCGCGGTGACGTCCCAGCCGTCCGCCGTCTCCCGGAACTCGAACCAGCCGATGGCCCCCTCCTCGGTGATCCCGCTCGGGGTGGAGTGCCGGGCGACCTGGTTGCCGAGGCTGTAGGCGACCCAGGTGCCGTTGACCTTCTGGATCGGCTGGACCACGTGGGCGTGGTGGCCGATGACCAGGTCGATCCCGGTCTCCTCGCTGATCCACTGCGCCAGCCGGATCTGGGAGGTGCTCGGTTCGTTGTAGTACTCGGCGCCCCAGTGGACGGACAGGACGACCACCTCGGCCCCCTGCTTCCGGGCCCTGGTCTCGGCCTTCTTGATCGCCGACCAGTCGGTGCTGTTGAGCACCCAGTCCTTGTCCTTGGGCGTCGGGTGGACGAAGGACTCCCAGGAGTACGACAGGTGCGCGACCTTGACTCCGTTGACGTCCCGGATGTTGGTCTTCTTGGCCTCCTCGGGCGTACGCGCCGAGCCGGTGTGTCCGAGGCCGGCCTCGTCCATGGCGTCGAGCGTGTTCCGTACGCCCGTCATGCCGTGGTCGAAGGTATGGTTGGAGGCGGTGGAGCAGGTGTCGTAGCCGACGTCCTTGAGCGCCGTCAGGACCTGCGGCGGCACCAGGAACTCCGGGTACCCCTGGAAGGGCCCCTTGGGCTTTCCGACGGGCGTCTCCATGTGACAGATCGCCAGGTCGGCCTTGCCGACGACCGGCTTCACCCCGGCGAGCAGCGGCCCGAAGTCGAGCCCCTCCACGCCCTTGCCGGTCTCCTCGGCGTCCTTGGCCGCCTGTTCCACCAGCTCGGGGTGGATGAGGATGTCCCCCGCGGCCGCCACGGTGAACGCGCGGCCGCCCGGCTTCGCCTGCGGCTCCACGGACTCGGCACCGCACGCCGTCGCCAGCGAGGCGGTGACGACCAGGGTCGCCAGGGGGCAACCGATACGGAGAGACTTACGGAATGTCACCGACACATGTTCACATGAACATCACAACTAGTTCTGCCTCTTCGATCACAAGACAGTCACACTTTGTGTGCGTTATCGGCCTAATCGGTGCCATTCTTGTTCTGGCCGGGTGCCAGGCATCGGTGGATCCCGCCACCGAGGACACCCAGCCGACGGCCCGGGAGCTGGTCGACCTGCGCAGCCGCGTGCTGTCCTACACGGAGGATCTGGACCCCGACGGCCCGTACGCACCTCCCTCGGACGAACAACTCACGCAGCTGGCCAAGGGCGTCGGCAGCCTGCTGGAGGGGGACGCCCGGGAGGCGGAGCACCTGCTCGCACCGGTCGGACTCGGCGTCACCCGGCTCACCGACATGGAGTCCGGCCGCCGTTACGACGAGGTCGCGGCCAACGGCCGGGGCAAGAGCGCCCGTTGGGGCCGGCTGTACCTGACCGCGGACTCCGGCGTCCGCTGGAGCGCCCAGGTGCCGCATCCCGTGTCCGACCAGTACACGGAGGACCTCGGCGTACGCCTGCTGGAGAAGACCCCGGGCGGCGCCCTGGTGGTGGCCGGCGCGCACCGGCGGGCCGGGAGCGGGGGCGCGGCCGACGTCGCCCACCGCGAGGACAGCGCCTTCCACGGCATCGTCCTGGAGCTGCAGAAACGCGGGGTGCCCGGCATCCAGCTGCACGGCTTCGCCGAGTCCACCACGGACCGCTACGACGCCGTCCTGTCCACCGGCGCGGCCGAGAGCGCCCCCGGCGAGGTCTCCGCCCTGGCCGACCGGATGGAGTCGGAGGGGCTGCGGGTCTGCCGGGGCTGGTCGGCGCGCTGCCCGCTGGAGGGCACCACGAACGTCCAGGGCCGGGCGGCCCAGCGGCAGCACGCGACCTTCGTCCACCTGGAGCTGTCCCCCGACGCCCGAGGCGACGGCCGCGACGCCGACGAGGCCGCGACCGCCGTGACGGACCTGCTCACCACCTGGTCGGACGACTGACCCCGCGTGTGCGGCAGCCGCTCAGCAGCAGCCCGCACCCGGCAGCGACCGCTTGTTGCGGGCCTCCTTGTTACGGGCGGCCAGCTGTGCGTCGGCCGGGTAGCCGACCTCCTCCAGGGTCAGCCCGTGCGGCCGTACGACGTGCACGGCGGAGTCCCGTACGCCCGCCGCGAGCACCTTCGCCGGCCAGTGAGGGGCGCGGTGGCCGTCGCCGACGAACAGCAGCGCCCCGATCAGGGAGCGCACCATGTTGTGGCAGAAGGCGTCCGCCCGCACGGTGGCCGTGACGATCCCGTCGTCCGCACCCCGCACCAGGCTCAGCTCCTGCAGCGTGCGGATGGTGGTGGCGCCCTCCCGCTTCTTGCAGTACGCGGCGAAGTCGTGCTCCCCGAGCAGCCCGCGGGCGGCCTCGTTCATGGCGTCCACGTCGAGCGGCCAGTCGTGCCACAGCACATGCCCGCGCAGCAGCGGGTCGACACCGCCCGGGTTGTCGGTGACGCGGTAGGCGTAGCGCCGCCAGACGGCGGAGAACCGGGCGTTGAACCCGGCCGGCGCCTCCCTGAGCGCCCAGACCCTTACGTCCCTGGGCAGCCGTCCGGCGAGCCGCTTGAGCAGCTTCACGTGGTGCTCGGCCCACACCTCGCGCGGCAGATCGACGTGGGCGACCTGCCCCCGGGCATGGACCCCGGCGTCGGTGCGTCCCGCCACGGTCAGCTCGTACGTCCGGCCCGACCGGGTCACCGTCCGCAGCGCGTCCTCGATCTCCCCCTGCACGGTCCGCCGGCCGCCGGCCTGCTTGGCCCAGCCGGAGAACTCGGTCCCGTCGTAGGAGAGGTCCAGACGCACCCGCACGAACCCGGGCTCCACTTCATCACTCACCCAGAGATCCTCTCAGCCCAAACGAAAGCGGGCCCGCCCCCCGAAAGGAACGGACCCGCAGCCGGAGCGCTTACGCGTCCTTCGACTCCTCGGCCGCAGCCTCGTCGTCGGCCTTGGTCGTGTCGACCTTGGCCTCGGAGACCTCGGCGGAGCCCTCCGCGTCCTTGGCGGCACGCTTCGTCGCGGCCTCGGCCTCACCGGTGGCCTCCTGGGCCACGGTCAGCGCCTCGACCAGCTCGATGACGGCCATGGGCGCGTTGTCGCCACGGCGGTTCCCGATCTTGGTGATGCGGGTGTAGCCACCGGGACGGTTCTCGTAGCGCGGGCCGATCTCGGTGAAGAGCGTGTGGACGACGCTCTTGTCCGTGATCACCTGGAGCACCTGACGGCGGTTGTGAAGGTCGCCCTTCTTCGCCTTGGTGACCAGACGCTCGGCGTACGGACGCAGCCTGCGCGCCTTCGCCTCGGTGGTGGTGATGCGGCCGTGCTCGAAGAGGCTCTTCGCCAGGTTCGCGAGGAGCAGCTTCTCGTGCGCGGCGCTGCCGCCCAGACGGGCACCCTTGGTGGGCTTCGGCATGGTGTTTCTCCTAGGGGTCTGCCCCGGCCGTATCAGGTACCGGAGTCAGTATCCGAGCAGGCGGTCGCCTGTCGGAGATCCGAGCACAGGTTCCGAAGGGACCGTGCTCGGAAGGGGCGCGGGGCGATGTCGATGTGCGACTCCGTCGCGTGCGCGCGAGAAGCCACAGCGCACCCGCGCCCGAGAACGGACCAGCCGGCCCGAGCTCTCAGTACTGCTCGGTCTCCACGAACCCGGCGTCCGCGTCGTCGTCCGCGCCGAACGCGTCCGCCGCGGCGGTCGGGTCGAAGCCGGGGGGCGAGTCCTTCAGCGCCAGCCCCATACCCGCGAGCTTCGCCTTGACCTCGTCGATCGACTTCGCACCAAAGTTGCGGATGTCGAGCAGGTCCGCCTCCGAGCGGGCAACGAGCTCACCCACGGAGTGGATGCCCTCGCGCTTGAGGCAGTTGTACGACCGAACGGTGAGCTCCAGCTCCTCGATCGGCAGCGCCAGATCGGCGGCGAGCGCGGCGTCCGTCGGGGACGGACCCATGTCGATGCCCTCGGCGTCGATGTTCAGCTCGCGGGCGAGACCGAACAGCTCGACGAGGGTCTTGCCCGCGGAGGCCATGGCGTCACGCGGACGCATCGCCTGCTTGGTCTCGACGTCGACGATCAGCTTGTCGAAGTCGGTGCGCTGCTCGACACGCGTGGCCTCGACCTTGTACGTGACCTTGAGAACCGGCGAGTAGATCGAGTCGACCGGGATGCGCCCGATCTCCTGACCGACCTGCTTGTTCTGCACGGCGGAGACGTAGCCGCGGCCGCGCTCGACGGTCAGCTCCATCTCCAGCTTGCCCTTGCCGTTGAGCGTGGCGAGGACGAGGTCGGGGTTGTGCACCTCGACACCGGCCGGGGGCGCGATGTCGGCGGCGGTGACCAGACCCGGGCCCTGCTTGCGCAGGTACATCACGACGGGCTCGTCGTGCTCCGAGGAGACGACCAGCTGCTTGATGTTGAGGATCAGGTCGGTGACGTCCTCCTTGACGCCCGGCACGGTGGTGAACTCGTGCAGGACACCGTCGATCCGGATCGACGTGACCGCCGCACCCGGGATCGAGGACAGGAGGGTCCGGCGCAGGGAGTTGCCGAGGGTGTAGCCGAAGCCCGGCTCCAGCGGCTCGATGACGAACCGGGAGCGGAACTCGTCGACGACCTCTTCGGTCAACGAGGGACGCTGAGCGATCAGCATGTGGTGTTCCTTCAGTCAGGGGCGCCCGCTATTTGACGCCCGACTCGTACTGCAAGGGTACGGGCGATACGACCCGAAAGAGCCGTACCGCCCGGAAGACCCTGGTGAAGCAGCCGGTGCGTCAGACGCGGCGGCGCTTCGGCGGACGGCAGCCGTTGTGCGGGGTCGGCGTGACGTCCTGGATGGAGCCGACCTCGAGGCCGGTCGCCTGCAGGGAGCGGATGGCGGTCTCACGACCGGAACCCGGGCCCTTCACGAAGACGTCGACCTTGCGCATGCCGTGCTCCTGCGCGCGGCGGGCAGCCGACTCGGCGGCCATCTGCGCGGCGAACGGCGTGGACTTCCGGGAGCCCTTGAAGCCGACGTGGCCGGCGGAGGCCCAGGAGATCACGTTGCCGGTCGGGTCCGTGATGGACACGATCGTGTTGTTGAACGTGCTCTTGATGTGCGCGTGGCCGTGAGCGACGTTCTTCTTTTCCTTGCGGCGCACCTTCTTGGTCGCGCCCTGACGTCCCTTGGGGGGCATGTCGTTCTCCTACGGGAGGTGGTCGGTCCTACAGCGAAGACCGCTGGACGGCGAGTCCGCTGCGGACTACTTCTTGCCCGGCTTCTTCTTGCCGGCGATGGCGCGACGCGGGCCCTTGCGGGTACGGGCGTTCGTGCTGGTGCGCTGACCTCGGACGGGCAGACCGCGACGGTGACGGAGACCCTGGTAGGTACCGATCTCCACCTTGCGGCGGATGTCGGCCTGAATCTCACGACGGAGGTCACCCTCGGTCCTGATGTTGTTGTCGACGTACTCGCGGATCGCGACGAGCTGCTCCTCGGAGAGGTCCCGGACACGGGTGTTCGGGTCCACGCCGACGGCGGCGAGCGTCTGCTGCGAGAGGGTCCGGCCGATGCCGAACACGTAGGTGAGGGCGATCTCCACGCGCTTTTCGCGCGGGATGTCAACACCGGAAACGCGTGCCATTCAATGGCTCCAGTTTGTTGTCGGAGGTCTTCCACAGAACCGGATCCCGGCCGCCGGCACCTTCACGCTGTTCGGAAAAGACAGCCGAAGACTTGGTACGGCTCGGGTCCCCGGCCTCCGAGCCGGGGGTGTCGGACGATCGCTCGCCCGGGTCCTGCGTATGAACATGTTCAGCTCGCGTCGCGCGAAGTACTGCGAAGCGCGGGGGGAACGGTCAGGCGTCAGCCCTGGCGCTGCTTGTGGCGCGGGTTGTCGCAGATGACCATGACCCGGCCGTGACGGCGGATCACCCTGCACTTGTCGCAGATCTTCTTGACGCTCGGCTTGACCTTCATGGGTGTGAGGTTCTCCGGGTCAGTTGCCGGCGGACCCGCGTGGAGCACACACGGGACGTGGGCAAGATCTACTTGTACCGGTAGACGATCCGGCCACGCGTCAGGTCGTACGGAGACAGCTCCACCACGACCCGGTCGTCAGGGAGGATGCGGATGTAGTGCATGCGCATCTTGCCGCTGATGTGTGCCAGGACCTGGTGGCCGTTCTGGAGCTCCACCTTGAACATCGCGTTCGGAAGAGACTCGACGACAGTGCCTTCGATCTCGATGGCACCTTGCTTCTTGGCCACGCTTTGCCCTTCGAATCGACTACCTTGATCGACTCGCACGGCAATCCATGGAGACATGGGGATGCACGGGAGCCGACGAGTCAGTCTACGTCAGTACCCCCGGAAAGACGAAACCGGGAAGTCTGCCCCGGATGCGAGATCGTTATGCGGGGCCTGCGCCGTCGGCACCGGTCCCTCACGCCAGTGGATCGGGCGCCGCGGTGACACCCAGCTCCGCCAGCTTCGCCCGGCCCCCGTCGGGCGCCGTCAGGACCAGCGGGCCCTCATCCGTCAGCGCCACCGAGTGCTCCCAGTGCGAGGACCAGGTGCCGTCGGTCGTGACGACCGTCCACTCGTCCTCCAGGACCTGCGTGCGCGGGGTGCCGAGGGACACCATCGGCTCGATGGCCAGGCAGAAACCGGGGATCAGCTTGGGTCCCTTGCCGCGCTTGCGGTCGACGTAGTTCAGCAGGTGGGGGTCCATGTGCATCTCGGTGCCGATGCCGTGGCCGCCGTAGTCCGCGACGATGCCGTACTTGCCGCCGCCGGGCCTGGGCTGGCGGCGGATGTAGGTCTCGATGGCCCGGGAGACGTCCACCAGGCGGTTGCCCTGCTTCATGGCCGCGATGCCAGCCCACATCGACTCCTCGGTCACCCGGGAGAGCTCGACCAGCTCCGGGGAGTGACCGGAGCCGACGAAGGCCGTGTAGGCGGCGTCGCCGTGCCAGCCGTCGATGATCGCGCCGCAGTCGACCGAGATGACGTCGCCGTCCTTCAGGACCACCTCGTCGGACGGGATGCCGTGGACGACGACCTCGTTCACCGAGGTGCAGATGGTGGCCGGGAAGCCGCCGTAGCCGAGGAAGTTCGGCTTCGCGTCGTGCTCCGCGAGGACCTTGCGGGCGACCTGGTCCAGGTCCCTGGTCGTCGCACCGGGCACGGCGGCCTCACGGGTGGCCGCGTGGATGGCGGCTACGACCAGCCCCGCCTCGCGCATCTTGGCGATCTGCTCGGGGTTCTTGATCTGCACCATGGGGGCTGCGGCCTTTCTGGACTGAACCGGTGGGGACGGGACGAGGACTGTTCGACAACGAGGGCTGATTCAACAATGAGGAGTACTTCAACCATACGGGCGGGGCCGCCCCGCCCACAGCACAGCCGCGGCCCCGGGCGAGGGACCGCGGCTGCAGCCGGGCGGAGCACTACTGGTCGCGCTTGAGCGCCTCCAGCGCACGGCGCGTGACCTCGTCCACGGGACCGGTCGCCGCGATGGTGGCGACCAGGCCCTGCGACTTGTAGTAGTCGATGATCGGCTCGGTCTGCGTGTGGTAGACCTCCAGCCGCTTGCGGACCGTCTCCTCGGAGTCGTCGTCCCGCTGGTACAGCTCGCCGCCGCAGACGTCGCAGACGCCTTCCTTCTTCGGCGGGGTGTACGACACGTGGAAGACGTGGGCCGAGTCGTTGCGGCAGACGCGCCGGCCGGCGATCCGCTTGACGACCTCGTCCTCCGGGGCCTCCAGGTCCAGCACCGCGTCGAGCTTCATGTCCTCGGTCTCGAGCAGCTCGTCCAGCGCCTCGGCCTGGGAGACGTTGCGCGGGAAACCGTCCAGGAGGAAGCCGCCCTCGGCGTCGGGCTGCTCCATCCGGTCCTTCGCCATGGCGATGGTGACCTCGTCGGGGACGAGGTTGCCGGCGTCCATGTAGGACTTCGCGAGCTTGCCCAGTTCGGTCTGCTGGCTGATGTTCGCGCGGAACAGGTCGCCCGTGGAGATGTGCGGAATGTGCAGCGTCTCGGCAAGGCGGGTGGCCTGCGTTCCCTTTCCGGCGCCCGGCGGCCCGACGAGGACGATTCGCATCAGCGGAGGAACCCTTCGTAATTGCGCTGCTGGAGCTGGCTCTCGATCTGCTTCACCGTCTCGAGACCGACACCCACGATGATCAGGATGCTGGTGCCGCCGAACGGGAAGTTCTGGTTTGCCCCGAAACCAGCCAACGCCATTGTCGGGACGAGAGCGATCAGACCCAAGTACAGCGAACCCGGCCAGGTGATCCGGTTGAGTACGTAGCTCAGATACTCAGCGGTCGGTCGGCCAGCCCGGATGCCCGGGATGAAGCCACCATACTTCTTCATGTTGTCCGCGACTTCCTCGGGGTTGAACGAGATGGCCACGTAGAAGAAGGCGAAGAACACGATGAGGAAGAAGTACAGAATGATGTGCGGCGTCGCGGCCGTGTCCGCGAGGTTCTTCGTGATCCAGGTCGCCCAGCCCGCCTGCGAGTTCGAGAACTGGACGATCAGCGCGGGGATGTAGAGCAGCGACGAGGCGAAGATGACGGGGATGACGCCCGCCTGGTTCACCTTGAGCGGGATGTACGTCGAGGTGCCGCCGTAGGAGCGGCGGCCGATCATGCGCTTGGCGTACTGGACCGGGATGCGGCGCTGTGCCTGCTCCACGAAGACCACGAGGCCGACCATGACGAGGCCGACGGCGATGACGGTGCCGAACTCGATCCAGCCGCCCGCCAGGTCGCCCTGCTTCTTGATGGCCCACAGGGCGGAGGGGAAGGTCGCGGCGATCGAGATGAACATCAGGATCGACATGCCGTTGCCGATGCCGCGGTCGGTGACCAGCTCGCCGAGCCACATGACGACGGCGGTGCCGGCGGTCATGCAGATGACCATGACGATGGTGGTGAAGATCGACTGGTCGGGGACGATCTGGCCGGCGACGGTGCAGCCCGAGAAGAGGGTGCCACTGCGGGCGGTGGCCACGAGGCCGGTGCCCTGGAGGATGGCGAGCGCGATGGTCAGGTAACGGGTGTACTGCGTGATCTTCGCCGTGCCCGCCTGGCCCTCCTTCTTGAGGGCTTCCAGACGCGGGATCACCACGGTCAGCAGCTGCAGAATGATGCTGGCGGTGATGTACGGCATGATGCCGAGCGCGAAGACCGTGATCTGCAGCAGGGCGCCACCGCTGAACATGTTGACCAGGCCGAAGAGACCCTGGTTGCCGGACGCCTGGTCCACGCACTCCTGGACGTTCTTGTAGTCGACGCCGGGAATGGGGATGTGGGTACCGAGCCGGTACACCACGATGATGCCGAGCGTGAAGAGCAGCTTCTTGCGCAGGTCGGGCGTCTTGAACGCCCGGGCGAACGCGGTGAGCACGGTGCCTCCTGCGACCCCCGCGCTACTGCGTCAAGGGTGACGGTCTTGAGGTTCGACTGACGACTGATAAGTGGACGGCTAAGTGAGTAACGGTGGACCGCCGCTCAGAGTGCCTCATGCGACGCACTCGTGAAAGAGGGCAGCGCAGGCCACCTTACCGGCGGGAGCACTTACCTTGGAACGACCAACCGGGGATACCCCATTTGTGGGGCATCCCCGGTCGGGATCGCTCAAGTCATCGAGGCGCCTGAAGGGTTCAGACGAGCTCGGTGACGGTACCGCCGGCGGCGGTGATCTTCTCCTTGGCGGAGCCGGAGACGGCGTCGACCGTCACCTGCAGCGCCACGGAGACCTCGCCCTGGCCGAGGACCTTGACGAGGCTGTTCTTGCGAACGGCACCCTTGGCCACCAGGCCCTCGACGGTGACCTCGCCACCCTCGGGGTACAGCGCGGCCAGCTTGTCGAGGTTCACGACCTGGTACTCGGTCTTGAACGGGTTCTTGAAGCCCTTCAGCTTCGGGAGACGCATGTGGAGGGGCATCTGGCCACCCTCGAAGCGCTCCGGAACCTGGTAACGGGCCTTCGTGCCCTTGGTACCACGACCGGCCGTCTTACCCTTCGACGCCTCACCACGACCGACACGGGTCTTGGCGGTCTTGGCGCCCGGGGCGGGACGGAGGTTGTGGATCTTGAGCGGGTTCTGCTCCGCCATGATCAGTCGACCTCCTCGACCGACACGAGGTGGCGGACGGTGTGCACCATGCCGCGGAACTCGGGGCGGTCCTCCTTGACGACCTGCGTGTTGATGCCCTTGAGACCAAGGGAACGCAGGGTGTCACGGTGGTTCTGCTTGCTGCCGATGTAGGACTTGACCTGCGTAATCTTGAGCTGCGCCATGATTACGCACCCGCCCCGGCACGCGCACGGAGAAGAGCCGCGGGGGCGACGTCCTCGAGCGGCAGACCACGGCGGGCCGCGATCTCCTCGGGACGCTGCAGGCCCCTGAGGGCCTCCACGGTCGCGTGCACGATGTTGATCTGGTTGTCGGAGCCGAGCGACTTCGACAGCACGTCGTGGATACCGGCGCACTCGAGCACGGCACGCACCGGACCACCGGCGATCACACCGGTACCGGGCGACGCGGGCTTGAGCAGCACGACGCCGGCAGCCTTCTCACCCTGGATGGGGTGCGGGATGGTGCCCTGGATGCGGGGGACCTTGAAGAAGTGCTTCTTGGCCTCCTCCACACCCTTGGCGATGGCGGCCGGCACCTCCTTGGCCTTGCCGTATCCGACACCCACGGTGCCGTCACCGTCGCCCACCACGACCAGCGCGGTGAAGCTGAAGCGACGACCACCCTTCACAACCTTGGCGACGCGGTTGATCGCGACAACGCGCTCAACGTACGCGGTCTTCTCGGCGGCTGCGCCACCGTCGCGACCCTTCCGGTCCCGCCGCTCGCCGCCACCGGCACCGCCACCGCGGCGCTGGGGTCCAGCCATTGGAATTACCTCTCTCTGTTTCCGCTAGCGATACGGAACCGGGCTCAGAACTTGAGTCCAGCTTCGCGGGCGGCGTCCGCCAGGGCGGCGATGCGCCCGGCGTACTGGTTACCACCACGGTCGAACACGACGGCCTCGATGCCCGCGGCCCGGGCACGCTCGGCGACCAGGGCGCCGACCTGCTTGGCCTGCGCGGACTTGTCGGCCTCGCCGCCGCGGATCGAGGTGTCCAGGGTGGACGCCGACGCAAGGGTGTGACCCTTGAGGTCGTCGATCACCTGGGCCACGATGTGGCGGTTCGAGCGAGTAACGACCAGACGGGGACGCTCCGCCGTACCCGAGAGATTCTTGCGAATCCGGATGTGGCGGCGCTTGATCGCGGCGCGCTTGTAGGCGTCGCCCTTGAGGATCTTCTGCCCGTATGCCATGGCTTACTTACCCGCCTTTCCGACCTTGCGGCGGATGACTTCGCCCTCGTACCTGACGCCCTTGGCCTTGTACGGGTCGGGCTTGCGCAGCTTGCGGATGTTGGCCGCAACCTCGCCGACCTTCTGCTTGTCGATGCCCTCGACCGAGAAGTGGGTCGG
This sequence comes from Streptomyces mayonensis, assembly GCF_018982965.1. Taxonomy (GTDB): domain Bacteria; phylum Actinomycetota; class Actinomycetes; order Streptomycetales; family Streptomycetaceae; genus Streptomyces; species Streptomyces mayonensis. Next base: position 58,896 of record NZ_JACBYP010000012.1, read on the forward strand.
GTTCTCCACCTTGAAGGTGATGCCCTCGGGGGCCTCGACCAGGATCGGGTGGCTGTAGCCGAGGGAGAACTCCAGGTTCGAACCCTTGGCGATCACGCGGTAACCGACACCGCTGATCTCGAGCTTCTTCACGTAACCCTGGGTCACGCCGGTGATCATGTTCGCCACCAGCGTGCGGGACAGGCCGTGCAGGGCCTTGCTCTGACGCTCTTCGTTGGGGCGGGTGACGTTCAGCACGCCGTCCTCACCCTTGGCGATGTCGATCGGTGCCACGACGGTGTGGGTCAGCGAGCCCTTGGGGCCCTTGACCGAGACCGTACGGCCGTCGATGGTGACGTCCACGCCGGCGGGAACCGCGATGGGGAGCTTGCCGATGCGCGACATAGCTGTTTCCTCCGTTCCCTTCCGTTACCAGACGTAGGCGAGAACTTCTCCGCCTACGCCCTTCTTGCCGGCCTGCTTGTCGGTGAGGAGCCCGTGCGACGTGGAGATGATCGCCACGCCGAGGCCGCCCAGCACCTTGGGCAGGTTGGTGGACTTCGCGTACACCCGGAGACCGGGCTTGGAGATCCGCTTGATGCCCGCGATGGAGCGCTCACGGTTCGGACCGAACTTCAGCTCGAGGGTGAGGTTCTTGCCGACCTCGGCGTCCTCGGTCTTCCAGCCGGTGATGAAGCCCTCCTGCTGGAGGATCTCCGCGATGTGAGACTTGATCTTGGACGCCGGCATCGTCACGGAGTCGTGGTACGCCGAGTTCGCGTTCCGCAGACGCGTAAGCATGTCTGCGATCGGATCAGTCATGGTCATGAATTGGCCTTCGGCCTCTCTCGCCGGGGTTTCCTGGTGCGCCATCCCTCTCCCCGATCCGAGACGGGACGGGTGCGGCGCGGTGGACCTACGGCGTAGTAAGTCGATTCGGGCGGCAGACGCCCAACCCCGCAAGCCTAAGGCATGCGGAGCCGGGCATCTGCCCACCCAGATACTTACCGAGAGTCTGAATAACCCGGAATTACCGGATTACCAGGAGCTCTTGGTCACGCCCGGCAGCTCGCCGCGGTGAGCCATCTCACGAAGGCACACGCGGCACAGGCCGAACTTGCGGTAGACGGAGTGCGGGCGGCCGCAGCGCTGGCAGCGGGTGTAGCCACGCACACCGAACTTGGGCTTGCGAGCAGCCTTGGCAATCAGAGCCTTCTTCGCCATCTCGCTCACGCCTCCTTGAAGGGGAAGCCGAGGTGACGAAGGAGCGCGCGGCCCTCAGCGTCGTTGGTCGCCGTGGTCACCACGGTGATGTCCATACCCCGGACGCGGTCGATCTTGTCCTGGTCGATCTCGTGGAACATGACCTGCTCCGTGAGACCGAAGGTGTAGTTGCCACGGCCGTCGAACTGCTTGGGGGACAGACCGCGGAAGTCGCGGATGCGCGGCAGCGCGAGCGACAGGGTGCGGTCCAGGAACTCCCACATGCGGTCGCCACGGAGCGTGACGTGGGCACCGATCGGCTGGCCCTCGCGCAGCTTGAACTGCGCGATGGACTTGCGGGCCTTGGTGACGGCCGGCTTCTGACCGGTGATCGTGGTGAGGTCGCGGATGGCGCCCTCGATCAGCTTGGAGTCGCGGGCGGCGTCGCCCACACCCATGTTGACCACGATCTTGACGAGGCCGGGGACCTGCATGACGTTCTCGTAGGAGAACTCCTCACGCAGCTTGCCCGAGATCTCCTCGCGGTACTTCGTCTTGAGACGCGGAGTGGTGGTGGTAGCCATCAGATGTCCTCACCCGTCCGCTTGGCAACGCGAACCTTGTTGCCCTCGTCGTCGAAGCGGTAACCGACGCGCGTGACGACCTTGTTGCCGTCCTTCTCCACGACCAGCTGGACGTTGGAGACGTGGATCGGGGCCTCGGTGGTCACGATGCCGCCGGCCTGCGAACCGCGAGCGGTCGGCCCGGCCTTGGTGTGCTTCTTGACCCGGTTGACACCCTCGACCAGGACACGGTCCTCGCGGGGGAAGGCCGCGATGACCTTGCCCTGCTTGCCCTTGTCCTTGCCGGTGATGACCTGGACCAGGTCGCCCTTCTTGATCTTCATGCTCACAGCACCTCCGGCGCGAGGGAGATGATCTTCATGAACTTCTTCTCGCGCAGCTCACGGCCCACGGGGCCGAAGATACGGGTGCCGCGAGGGTCGCCGTCGTTCTTCAGAATGACGGCGGCGTTCTCGTCGAAGCGGATGTACGAGCCGTCGGGACGGCGGCGCTCCTTGACGGTGCGAACGATGACCGCCTTGACGACGTCACCCTTCTTCACGTTGCCACCGGGGATCGCGTCCTTGACGGTGGCGACGATGACGTCACCGATACCCGCGTAGCGGCGACCGGAGCCACCGAGCACACGGATGGTCAGGATTTCCTTCGCACCCGTGTTGTCGGCGACACGCAGTCGCGACTCCTGCTGGATCACGTCTATCTCCTGAATGTCTGCCGGTTCCCTCCGGGGGTCGAGCCCGGAGAGCCTGGCGGAACTCCCCTGCGGATGGTCCCCGCAGGAACTTACGAGGCCGTACCTGCCGGGCCGCGTAAAACGACTTACGCGTCACGTGAGTGCTTCACGCTGCCCGGCCGGTTTCCCCGCGGGGGGTCCGCAAGTCGCCTCACGGACCCCCTGCGGGGTCGGCGCTTCTGGCCTGCGGGGCCTCTGCTTCGAGGCCCCGCAGGGATTACTTGGCCTTCTCGAGGATCTCGACGACGCGCCAGCGCTTCGTCGCGGACAGCGGCCGGGTCTCCATGAGGAGGACACGGTCGCCGACGCCCGCGGCGTTCTGCTCGTCGTGCGCCTTGAGCTTCTCGGTACGGCGGATGACCTTGCCGTACAGCGCGTGGGTCACGCGGTCCTCGACGGCGACGACGACGGTCTTGTCCATCTTGTCGCTGACGACCAGACCCTGGCGGGTCTTGCGGAAGCCGCGTGCGGCCTTCGTCTCTTCAGTCACGTTGCTCTCGCTCATCAGGCGTTCTCCACCGTTTCGATGCCCAGCTCACGCTCGCGCATCAGGGTGTAGATCCGCGCGATGTCCTTGCGGACCGCCTTCAGACGGCCATGGTTCTCGAGCTGCCCGGTCGCCGCCTGGAAGCGGAGGTTGAACAGCTCTTCCTTGGCCTCGCGGAGCTTCGCGAGAAGCTCCTCGTTGCCCAGCTCGCGCAGCTCGGACGCCTTGGTGCCGGCCGACATCACGCTTCACCTGCCTCGCGCTTGACGATCCGGCACTTCATCGGCAGCTTGTGGGCCGCACGGGTCAGCGCCTCACGGGCGATCTTCTCGTTGGGGTAGGACAGCTCGAACATGACCCGGCCCGGGTGCACGTTCGCGACCCACCACTCCGGAGAACCCTTGCCGGAACCCATGCGGGTCTCGGCCGGCTTCTTCGTGAGCGGGCGGTCCGGGTAGATGTTGATCCAGACCTTGCCGCCACGCTTGATGTGGCGGGTCATCGCGATACGGGCGGCCTCGATCTGGCGGTTGGTCACGTACGCCGGGGTGATGGCCTGGATGCCGTACTCGCCGAACGCAACCTGCGTACCGCCCTTGGCCATGCCGCGGCGCTTGGGGTGGTGCTGCTTGCGGTGCTTGACCCTGCGGGGGATCAGCATGACGGTCAGGCCTCCGTTCCGCCGGTAGAAGAGGACGAGGCCTCGGCCGGAGCGGCAGCGGCGGGCGCGTCGGCCTTGGGGGCCTCGGCGGCGGGAGCCGACTGCTGCTGCGGCTTGCGCCCACGACGCTCGCCACCGCGGCCACCGCGGGCCGGGCGGTCGTTGCCGCCACGGGCCGGACGGTTGCCGGCGCGGGCGGCGGCGTTCTCGGCGCGGACCTCGGCGATGTTCTTGACGTCGCCCTTGTAGATCCAGACCTTCACACCGATGCGGCCGAAGGTCGTCTTGGCCTCGAAGAAGCCGTAGTCGACGTTCGCGCGGAGCGTGTGCAGGGGCACACGGCCCTCGCGGTAGAACTCCGAGCGGGACATCTCGGCGCCGCCGAGGCGGCCACCGCACTGGATCTTGATGCCCTTGGCGCCGGCCTTCATCGTGCCCTGCATGCTCTTGCGCATGGCGCGACGGAAGGAGACGCGGGAGGACAGCTGCTCGGCGACGGCCTGGGCCACCAGCTGAGCGTCCGTCTCGGGGCTCTTGACCTCGAGGATGTTCAGCTGGACCTGCTTGCCGGTCAGCTTCTCCAGGTCACCGCGGATGCGGTCGGCCTCGGCGCCGCGGCGGCCGATGACGATGCCGGGACGGGCGGTGTGGATGTCCACGCGGACGCGGTCACGGGTGCGCTCGATCTCCACCTTGGAGATGCCGGCGCGCTCCATGCCGGACGTCATCATCCGACGGATGGCGACGTCTTCCTTGACGTAGTCCTTGTACAGCTTGTCGGCGTACCAACGCGACTTGAAGTCGGTCGTGACACCGAGCCGGAACCCGTGCGGGTTTACCTTCTGGCCCATTACCGGGTTCCTTCCTTGCTGCTGACGACCACGGTGATGTGGCTGGTCCGCTTGCGGATCCGGTAGGCACGGCCCTGGGCGCGCGGCCGGAACCGCTTCAGGGTCGGGCCCTCGTCGACGAACGCCTCGGAGATGAAGAGGCTGTCGGCGTCGGTGTGGTCGTAGTTGTGCGCGGCGTTGGCGATGGCGCTGTCCAGCACCTTGCCGACCGGCACGCTCGCGGCCTGCGGGGCGAAACGCAGGACCGCCTGAGCCTCCGTGGCGTCCATGCCACGGATGAGGTCCACCACGCGGCGGGCCTTCATGGGCGTGACGCGGATGTACCGCGCCTGGGCCCTGGCTTCCATGGTTGTCCCTTCAGTGTTTGTCATGGTCTGTCACCCCGCTGACTAGCGGCGCTTCGACTTCCGGTCGTCCTTGACGTGACCCCGGAAGGTGCGCGTCGGCGAGAACTCGCCGAGCTTGTGGCCGACCATGGACTCGGTGACAAACACCGGGATGTGGGTCTTGCCGTTGTGCACCGCGATCGTGTGGCCGAGCATGGCCGGGACGATCATCGAGCGACGGGACCAGGTCTTGATGACGTTCTTGGTGCCGGCTTCGTTCTGCGTGTCCACCTTCTTGATCAGGTGGTCGTCGACGAAGGGCCCCTTCTTCAAGCTACGCGGCATCTCAACCCGTCCTTAGCGCTTCTTGTTCGTCTTGCGGCGGCGGACGATGTACTTGTTCGACGCCTTCTTGGGCGAACGAGTACGGCCTTCCTTCTGACCCCACGGGGACACGGGGTGACGACCACCGGAGGTCCGGCCCTCACCACCACCGTGCGGGTGGTCCACCGGGTTCATGACCACACCGCGGACGGTCGGGCGAACGCCCAGCCACCGCTTGCGGCCCGCCTTGCCCCAGTTGATGTTGCTCTGCTCGGCGTTGCCGACCTCGCCGACCGTGGCGCGGCAGCGCTGGTCGACCAGGCGGATCTCTCCGGACGGCATGCGCAGGTGGGCCATGGAGCCCTCCTTCGCGAGCAGCTGCACGGAGGCACCGGCGGAGCGGGCGAACTTGGCGCCGCCACCGGGACGGAGCTCGATCGCGTGGATCGTGGTACCGACCGGGATGTTGCGGAGCGCCAGGTTGTTGCCCGGCTTGATGTCGGCCCCGGGACCGTTCTCGACGCGGTCGCCCTGCTGCAGGTTGCGCGGGGCGAGGATGTAGCGCTTCTCGCCGTCGGCGTAGTGCAGCAGCGCGATGCGCGCGGTGCGGTTGGGGTCGTACTCGATGTGCGCGACCTTCGCCGGCACGCCGTCCTTGTCGTGCCGACGGAAGTCGATGACACGGAAGGCGCGCTTGTGTCCGCCACCCTGGTGGCGAACGGTCACACGACCGGCGTTGTTACGGCCGCCCTTGCTGTGCAGCGGGCGGACCAGCGACTTCTCCGGCGTGGACCGCGTGACCTCGACGAAGTCGGCGACGCTGGAGCCGCGACGGCCCGGCGTAGTCGGCTTGTACTTGCGGATTCCCATTTCTCAGTCCTCGTCCGATTCCGGACGATCCGGACCTCCCTCAGGAGGTCGGACCGCCGAAGATGTCGATACGGTCGCCCTCGGCGAGGGTCACGATCGCGCGCTTGCTGTCGGCACGCTTGCCGAAGCCCGTGCGGGTCCGCTTCCGCTTGCCCTGGCGGTTGATCGTGTTGACCCCGGTGACCTTGACCGAGAAGACCGCCTGGACGGCCTCCTTGATCTGGGTCTTGTTGGAGCCCGGCGCGACGATGAACGTGTACTTGTTCTCGTCGAGGAGCGCGTAGCTCTTCTCGGACACGACCGGCTTCAGCAGCACGTCACGGGGGTCCGTGAACGCCTTGCTGGCCGGGGTGACGACGGTGTTCTTGCCCTCGGCCTCGTGGCGGCGCGCCTTGGCGACGCGCGCGGCCTTGGCGGCCTTGGCCGCCTTGGAGGCGATGCTCGGGTGACGCGTAGCCATCAGGCTTCGCTCCCTTCGGTGTCAGTGGCCTTGTCGGGGCCAGACACGAAGGACTCGAAAGCGGCCTGGGTGAAGACCACGTCGTCCGAGACGAGAACGTCGTACGTGTTCAGCTGGCCCGGCTCCAGGATGTGGATCTGGGGCAGGTTGCGGGCGGACAGCCACGCGGCCTCGTCGGTGCGGTCGGCGACCAGGAGCAGGTTCTTGCGCTCGCTGATCTTGCCGAACAGCGTCTTGGCGGCCTTCGTGGACGGGGTCTCGCCCTCGATGACGCCGGAGACGACGTGGATGCGGTCGTGGCGGGCCCGGTCGGTGAGGGCGTGGCGCAGGGCCGCGGCCTTCATCTTCTTCGGGGTCCGCTGCGAGTAGTCACGCGGCTGCGGGCCGTGGACGACGCCACCGCCGGCGAACTGCGGCGCACGGGTCGAACCCTGGCGGGCGCGGCCGGTGCCCTTCTGGCGGTACGGCTTCTTGCCGCCACCACGGACCTCGCCACGGGTCTTGGTCTTGTGCGTGCCCTGGCGGGCAGCGGCCAGCTGGGCGACGACGACCTGGTGGATCAGCGGAATGCTGACCTTCTCCACACCGAAGATGCCCTCGGGCAGCTCGACGCTTCCGGTCTTCTCGCCGGCCGGCGAAAGGATGTCAACAGTGCTCATCGGTACCTCAGGCCCCCTTGGCCGCGGTGCGGACCAGGACGAGGCCGCCGTTCGGACCGGGAACCGCGCCCTTGATGAGCAGCAGACCCTTCTCCGCGTCAACGGCGTGGACGGTCAGGTTCTGGGTGGTGACCCGCTCGTTGCCCATACGGCCGGCCATGCGGAGGCCCTTGAACACGCGGCCCGGGGTGGCGCAGCCACCGATGGAACCGGGCGAGCGGTGCTTGCGCTGGGTGCCGTGTCCGGCGCCGAGGCCCTTGAAGTTGTGACGCTTCATGACACCGGCGAAGCCCTTGCCCTTGCTCTTGCCGGTGACGTCGACCTTCACGCCGGACTCGAAGACCTCGGCGGTGACTTCCTGACCGAGGGTGTACTCGGCGGCGTCGGCCGTACGGATCTCGACGAGGTGACGGCGGGGGGTGACGTCGGCCTTGGCGAAGTGGCCCTTGAGGGGCTTGTTCACCTTGCGCGGGTCGATCTCGCCGAACGCGATCTGGACGGACTCGTAGCCGTCGACGTCGTTCGTGCGGACCTGGGTGACGACGTTGGGGCCGGCCTTGACGACGGTGACCGGAACGACGCGGTTGTTCGCGTCCCACACCTGCGTCATGCCGAGCTTCTCGCCCAGGATGCCCTTGATCTGCTTAGCCATTCTTCAGATCACCGGCCTTCAGAGCTTGATCTCGATGTCGACACCGGCCGGGAGGTCGAGTCGCATCAGAGAGTCAACGGTCTTGGGGGTCGGGTCGAGAATGTCGATCAGGCGCTTGTGCGTGCGCATCTCGAAGTGCTCGCGCGAGTCCTTGTACTTGTGCGGCGACTTGATGACGCAGTACACGTTCTTCTCAGTGGGCAGCGGCACCGGGCCCGCGACCGACGCACCAGTGCGGGTCACCGTCTCGACGATCTTCTTCGCCGAGGAGTCGATGACCTCGTGGTCGTAGGCCTTGAGCCGGATGCGGATCTTCTGTCCCGCCATGGCTACTCAGTAGTCCTGTCTCTCGTAACGCTCTGGAACCCGGCGGTTCCCTACCGCTCCCCTCCCCCTCCGACCCACGCGGTCGGGCGTGTCGCACCCTCGCTGACACAGATGCCCCTTGTTCGAACATCCCTGCTCTGGGAGGTGCGGGCCCTTCCGGAACCGCGGACCGGGGGCGAGAGGCCCACCGGGCGCCTGGCCGGTACCCCGCTGACGCTTCCCGGAAGATTCCCGTACGTCCGCCCCTACATCTTTCGATGTCATACATGGGACGACGAGTACTGTGGGACTCGCTTCCGGTCCCCCCGGCGGGAGGCGCGCAGCATCGGCACTCGACCGAGCAACCCCGCTAGTCTGCCATACGGGCGGGGAGGGTGGCCAATCGGGGCGGGGAGGATACCCCGGGGGTGACGGAGATCAAACACGCGACCCTCGGAGTGCCTCCGGGAACTCCGCTTCCAGGAGCCAGTACTCCCCTTCTTCCGCACTGGCGGCAAGGGCGAAGTGGCCGCTCAGCGATCTGGCGACGAAGAGGAGATCGCCCGGCTGATCCTCCGTGGCCGAGACGGACGTCCGATCGGTCACCCGTACTCGGACCCAACCCAGCTCCATGCCGGCGCCCACCAGGAACGAACCGTCACCGGCCACAAGCTGTCCGGCTCGGGCACGCGCCCTCCACCGGTCATCGACGGCCTGGGCCGCGTCGGTCCCGTTCCGCCGAATGCGCTCGACAGGCTCGGCGTCGAGGTGCACGACCCTGCGGAACACTTCGGTCACCGTCGGACCGTCCTGCTCCGCGTGCATGCCGAGCACCTCGAAGCCGGCATCCTTCAAACGGGACCCTTGTGAAGTCCACTCGCTCAACGGTCGTCTCCCCGTCTGCGCTCGCACACGACTTTGCGATGCGGCGCCCCAGGGACCGGGCTACCGGTTCACCGTGACGGCCTGCGCCCCAGAGCCGTGGACGACGCGACGAACGCGGTCCACGCCTGCGGCGTGAGCGCGAGTCGGGGGCCGGATGCCCGCTTGGAGTCGCGAACGTGGATGGTGACGGCGGTGGGGGCGACTTCGACGCAGTCGTTGCCGTTACTGCTGTCGCTGTAGCTGCTCTTGAACCAGTGGAGTTCCGGCGTGCTCATAGCTCTCCCAGCGTTTGCTCGATGAAGACCAGAGACTCCTCTGGTGTGAGCGCCTGAGCCCGGATGATGCCATAGCGAAGATCGAGTACGCGGAGCTGCCTGGGCTGCGAGACCGGGCGGCCTCCGAAGTCGCCGTCGGTACGCCCCATCCCCGTGCCGTCCGCGAACTTGAGCACTTGGATACGTCCTCCTGTTCCCGGGTGGTTGGCGCGCACGGTCGGCATCACCTGGAGCTCCACGTACGGCAACTTCGCCATTTCCAGCATGTGTTCGAGCTGTCGGCGCAGCACCATTGTGTCCCCGATCGGGCGGCGCAGCGTCACCTCTTCCAGGACGAAGCTGAACTCCGGCGCGGGTGAGCGCTCGAAGACGGACTTCCGGGCCATGCGAGCGACCGTCATGCGCTCCAGTTCGTCCGGCGAGTAGGCGGGACGCCAGGTGCGGAGCAGCGCCCGCGCGTACTCCTCGGTCTGCAGGAGCCCGTGGATGTTGTGGTTGCTGTACAGCAGCATCTCGACCGACCGTTCCTCCAGCTCGGCCAGTTGCCGCACCTTCTTGGGATACCGCGCCTTGCGCATGTCTTCCATGAAGGCCCTGAGATGTCCCTGGGCCTTCAGGATCTGGTCCGCCCGGTCCAGGCACTCCGGGCGGGGGATGCGGGCCCCGCGTTCGATCTTGCGGATCATGTCCTCGCCGTACCCGAGGGATGCCGCCAGTTCGGGGACGCTCACCCCGGCCGCCTCCCGGCAGACCCTGAGCAGCCGGCCCACCGCCTGCACCACCGGCTCGATCTCGTCGCCCGGCTCGACATCCCAGCCCGCCTCGTCGACACCCTTGTCCACGGCTCCTCCTTCGGCGCGTACTTCGTACTCGTACAACGCCCGGGACAGCCGAGACAGCCGAGACAAAAGCCGGGACAGTGACGGTACGTGCAGGCGTTGTCACTCACTCACGGAAGCATGCTCCGACACGCTGAGTGACGTGAATCAGGAATCCCGTGGTCCCGCGCCCCGGACCTTCGACACCACCCGCAACTTCAGCCTCCAGCTGTCCCCCACGCCTCGCGGCGCCCGCCTCGCCCGGCTGCTCGCCACCGAGCAACTGCGCACGTGGGGGCTGCCGACGCACCCGGCGGAGCTCATCGTCGCGGAGCTGGCCACGAACGCCGTCACCCATGGCCGCGTCTCCGGCCGCGACTTCCGACTGTCGCTGTACGTCATCGGCGACACGCTCCGCATCGAGGTCACCGACACGCGCGGTGACCGGCTGCCGTGCACGCGGCACTCCACGGCCGACGCCGAGTCCGAGTCCGGCCGCGGCCTGCTGCTCGTGGACGCCCTCGCCGACCGCTGGGGAGTCGTCCCGGGCCCGCCTCCGCGCAAGACGGTCTGGGCGGAGGTGGGACGGGACCGACCGGAACAGGGCCCCTCGCCCCGCCCCGGTGACCGCTGACGCCGCTCTGGACGCGCCGAGACCGGTGTACAGGCCGGCCTTCAAGGTGCGGCTCGGCCCGCGCAACAGGCCGAGCGATCAGCCGGCCCAGGGAACACGTACCGGCTTACGCTTCCACCACTCGCCCAATTCCTCTTCCGGCCTCTCCTTCGTGGGCCGAATCCAAGGACGGAGCGAAAGATCAGGATCGGGGACAGTGGCGGCACGGAAACGCGCGTCCAAGCATTCCAGGAGCTGAGAGAGTTCCTGTCCCCCTTCCTCCTCGACGAGCACCGACATCACATCGCTCAAACTGTCCCTGGAGTCGAGGTCGTTGTTGTACTCAACCTCCATGTAGAGGTCTTCAGCGGGCCAGTCGGGCTCCAATCGACGCACCAGGCGTTCCCACGAAGCGAACCGGTACGCCACGGAGTACAAGGGGGCCGTCTTCGCTTCTCGCACGTGAGGCGCGACACCTGACAGCTCCACTTCCAACCGATCCGCATCGCATCTGGCGACAGCTTCCAGTACAGGCCCAGGCAGCTTCTCCCACACAGCTCTGCTCTCCGGGGCATCCCGGAATACGTCGAGCGGCTTCCTCCTGCTCCGCCTGGACCGGCCACCCTCGCCCACATCCGCCAATGCATTCACCCTTTCAACTGCTCCAAGAAGTATTCGTATCCTCGGGACGGCTGCATGAAAGTCCCGGCATCACCTTCCCGGATCACCATCGTATTCGTGGCGTCGTCCCACCATGTGAAGCGCGGACTGCCACCCGAGCTACTGCGCAAGCGGAACCCATGAGACCCGGCCATGACGTCCTCCAAGTATTCCGGTACATCAAGATCGTCCACACCAGGGATTTGGCGCCCTTTGAGATCTGCGTGTGCAGCGATCTTGTCGGCCACCAACGGGAGGTTTCCCGCCTGGCTTGCAGGATCTGGTTTCCCGATTTCGTAAAGTCCCAGCAAGTCCGCAGACAGAAGCGGGTCGAGGAAGTAGAGGTATGGATTGGGCGACGGGCCGAGACCGAGAGGATCCGGGGTGATGTAACAGGCCGTCTCCGGATCGTAGTAGCGATGGAAGTTGTAGTGCAGGCCGCTTTCAGGGTCGAAGTACTGGCCAGGGAAGCGCAATGGCGTGTACGCACTGCTCTCGGCCGCCCAGGCGGTGACACCCCACAGCGTGCTGCGTGACCGCCAGGCCAGACGACCGTCCTCACCGATCAGTTCGGTGGGAGCTCCCGCCAGATTCGTGACAATGGCGAAGAATCTTGAGTCGACCTCTTCCTGCGACGCCGTCAGCAGGCGCTCCGCCTGAATCAGAGGACGGGATCCGTCGTACTCCCAGGTCACTGCCACTTTGTTGTGCGGACGATCGATGGCACTCGTGAGTTGTTCGCTGACGACATCGCCGTCCCAGGTGAAGTCCGTCCGCTCCACCACGGTGGCGCCGTTCGCGTCCAGTCGCTGCTTGGCGATACGCCGCCCCATGGGGTCGTACTGATACGTCCACACCGTGCGGTCGGGCGTGCGGACAGAGACGAGGCGGTCTTCCGCGTCCCATGTGTACGTCCATGTATCGGGCTTGCGGGAGAGCCGGGTGCGTTGACGTTGCACGATTCGGCCCTGCTCGTCGTAGTGGTATCGCGTACTGCCGGCTCCGATGAGCCTGGTACCCACGCTTTCCCGCTGTCCCACAGCACCCTGGCCGGGGTGCTGAGACGGCCAGTCCGCGGCGGTCTGCACTCCGTCGATGCCGTACGCATACGACTCCGCCCATCCTTCGGCCCGGATCGACGTGGTGCGGCCAGCCTTGTCAAGGTCGAAGGTCGTGTGTCCGTCAGCGACGCCGTCGATGCCTACGAGGTGCCCGTCCTCGCGGTACTGGTAGGCACGATGCAGCACTGTGTGGCCGACGACAGTCTCGACGTTCTGTGTCGTGAGTCTCCCGGCGTCGTCGTACTCGCGCGTCAGCGACAGGGATTCGTTCACTGTGAGGGAAAGCAACTGCCCCGTCGAGTCGCGGTCATGAGTGAGGGAGCAACCCGCAGTGCGACTCGAACACCGGTGACCGGCACCGTCGTAGGTCCAGGTACTGGTGGCTCCCGTGGGAGTGGTGCGAGTAAGAGGCCGACCGGCGGAATCGTAGGTATAGGTGCTGGTTCTGCCGTTCACCGTCTCCGAGACAAGGCGTCCTTCCTCATCCCGCTGCAGTGTCACAGCCGCGTCTGGGCTGTCGGCCCGGACCAGCCAGCCGTTTACGTCATAGACGTAGGTGCTGACGGCGCCTTCCGCCTCTTTACCGACCATGCGCCCGAACTCGTCACGGGCCATCCGGATGGTCTGGCCGAGTGCATTGGCCCGTTCGACGACCTGGCCTCTGACGTCATGACGATAGGTCTGAGTACGGCCGTCGAAATCTGTCTCCGCGACGAGCTGCCCCGCAGCGTTGTAGCTGTATTCCCAGCGCCGGCCGTCGGGACGATTGACTGCTACAAGCCGCAACGAAGAGTCATAGAAGAATTCATGACGGACACCATCGGGCGAGGTTCGAGCCGAAAGCAGATTGAAGTGGGTGTACTCGAACCTTGTGACGTTTCCAGCAGCGTCAATGTGGCTGGTCCTGTTTCCCTCAGCGTCGTATGTCCACTCCTCGGAGGCTCCACCTGCGACGGTCCGCCGCAACAGTTCGCCATCCACGCCCCAGTTCATACGAGTCGTACAGCCGTGCGCGTCGACCACCGTCGCGACACGGCCGAAGGAGTCGTGCTCATAGCGCGTTACATCGCCCGAAGGGGCGCGGACGCGTTCCGCCAGACCGGCCGCGTTGCACGCCACCTCCGTCACACGTCCTGTCGGATCGGTGACGGAATCGAGGTGTCCGGCGGCGTCGTAGGTGTAACGCATGGAGGCACCACCGGGCTTGACGACAGCCACACAATTTCCCCGAGTGTCGTACTGACGGGTCAGCGCCTGCCCGTCAGGGCGGGTGACAGCGGTCGGATTGCCCTGAACGTCGTAGGTGACCTGGATCGTCGCACCGTCCGGACGGACGCCGGTGACCAGACGACCGCACTCGTCGTAATTCCTAGAACTCGTGTTGCCCAGTTCATCGGTCCAGGACGTGAGGTGATGGTTCCCGTCCCATGTACTGAGCGTTGTGCCATCGAGCGGGTTGATCTCCGCAATGATCTGGCAATTGTCGTTGACGACATACTTGTCGACCGCGCCGTCTGAGGTCGTGACCGTGGTGACCCTGTTTCCGGGCCAGGCAGGCTGTGCTCCGCCATAGTCCAGCGCGAGAGTGAGATGTCCAGCTTCACCACCCTCGGTGACGCAACGGTCCTGATCGTCGTACGTGTAGAAATAGCTGTGTCCGTTGCGGTCACTCCACGATGTGATGCGGTATCTGTCGTCGTAGGTCAACCTCATCGCACGGCCGCTCGCGTTGAACACGGCGGTGAGGCAACCATTCGCATAGGAGTACCTGCGCACCATGACGTCCGCGCCGTCATCCCCGGCACCGGCCAGGCTGAGAGCTACCACGCGCTCTCCATCGACAGTGACCTTGATGTGGTACCCCCCTGAGTGCCGAATGGCAAACGGGGTTCCATCAGCCGTGTAATCGATTTCCACGGTATCGCCATTGCGGTCGGATATCCGCTTGAGGAGGGCGACGCCGTCCTGCGGCGCGCAGAAGTGCCGGACAACTCTCGTGAGTGGATCCTCGACCTTGTAGCCGCCGTCGCCGGATCGTGTCAGTCGCAGGCGAGGACCGGCTTCCGGCATCTCCGGACGAAGATCCTGCGAGGGGTGCGGGTAGGCAAGGAGCATGCCGTCTTCGGTGACGAAAACGACTCCGGCCTCATCGATTTCGAGTCGTTGGTCAATGGTGGAGGCCCACGAAGGACCGAACCACCAGCCACACCGGTAGTCCGAAGCCGCGCGACGAGTGAAGGAAAGTGGCAGGCTGCCGGGCAGTGTGATGTCGGTCTCCGGGAAGAACATCGTTCCCGTGGCCATGTCGATGGGGTCGCTGCCCTTGGAACGTACGACATTCTTGGCCCGGTTGTACGCTCCTTTGGCACCGTCTGCGATCATGCGACGGGCATTCTTACCCAGCCCTCGCAGAGCGAGTCCCATGGCCCTCAGGCCGCCCTTGACACCTTTGACCGCCGCCACGCCGCCCTTGAGCCCCTTGGCCAGCCCGCCGAGGGTGGTGAGCCCCTTCATGCCGGGTATGCAGTCCAGGGCGGCCAGTCCCACATCCCATAGCGACGCCTGGCCCTTGCTGTACTTGTAGAGCGTGTCCGCGAGCACGACCAGCGCCGCGACCAGCACGATCGCGCCCAGGATCGGGCCGCCGATGATCATCGCGACGATGCCGACGACCGCGACGACCACCTTGCAGACCGCGACGATCGAGTCCCAGTTGTCGGAGAACCAGTCCCCGATGTCCTCCCACCACGACCGGTTCTGGATCCCAGCGTCCGACGCCTCGTCGATCTTGTTCTTCGCGTCCCGCGCCGCCTCGTCACGCATCTTCCGCGCGTCCTCGGCCATCTTCTTCGCCGCGTCCAGCGCACTCTGCGCATCGTCGACGGCCGACTGTGCGTTCGTCTGCGCGGTCTTCGCGTGCTGGGCGTCCCGGGTGGCGGCGCGGACCTTCGCCTCGTCCGGCTTGTCGCCGTCGGACTTGCTGCCGGTCGGGTCGTCCTTGTACTTGTCGGCCTCCTTCGACGCCCGCGTCACCCAGGAGTCCGCCGAGGACAGCTTCGACTGCGCGGTGGTGAGGTCTTCGCGGGCCTCGCGTGCCTTGCGCAGCGCCTTGTCCGCCAGTGCCTGGGCGCGCTCCAGCTTCGGCCAGAAGTCGGCGAGCGCGTCGCCGCACATCCCGTACGACTTCTCCAGCTTCTTCAAGTTCTTGGGGACTCCCGAGAACTCCTCCTTGAAGACGGCGGCCGACTTGCCCGCCCACTCCGCGAGCGTCGACTCCCCCGCCATCCCCTTCACCAGACGCAACGCCTCCGAGACGTCGTCGGCGAAGTCCTGCAACGTCTTCGCCAGCGTGCGCACGCGCTGCGGGTCGCCCGGCGTCGGGTCCCTGTCCAGGTCCAGGACATGCCAGTCACTCGGCCTGTGGCCCACCATCACGCAACCCCCGTCACCCCGTGCGCATCAGCAACAACCCGTATGCACACGTGAACCTACAGGGCACCGCGCCCTCGAAAGAAGGGGCCGCTGAGCCGCGTTCGCGCTACGGACCTGCCACGCGCGGCCTGCGCCGGACCGTCAGGATGGCGATGTCGTCGTGGGGTGAGGTCGTGCCCGCGTAGGCGTGGGCGTCCTGCTGAAGTGCCCGGGGCAGGTCGCTCGGCGGCAGGGGGCCGAGGGCGGCGAGGCGGTCGGGCAAGGGGTAGAAGGCGCCGTCGGCCGCGCGGGACTCGGTCAGGCCGTCGGTGCTGAGCAGCAGGGTCGCGTCGTCGGGGAAGGGGAAGCGGCCCACGCGCGCGGGCTCGGTCGTGAGGGCGGCGAGGCCGAGAGGGACGCCGCTCTCCAGCGGGGGTGTGGTCGTCGAGTGCGCGGCGATCAACTGCGGTGGCACGTGGCCGCAGTTGACGGCCTGCACCTCGTCGCGGGCGTCGATGTCGAGGACGAGGACGGTGACGAACCGTTCGTCGTCGCCGTCCCGTGCGACGTAGGAGTTGTGCCGCGTCACGGAGGCGTCGAGGGCGTCGACGAGGGCGGTGAGGGTGGACTCGCGGTGGGCGGCCTCGCGGAAGCTGCCGATGACGGCGAACGCCGCGCCCACCGCGGCCAGCCCCTTGCCCTGGACGTCACCGATGAGGACACGGGTTCCCCAGGGCGACTGGACGACGTCGTAGATGTCGCCGCCCACCAGCCGGTCCTCCTGCACCGGCTCGTACACGCCGTCCACCCGGACGTCCTCGGTGACCAGCGGCAGCGGGCGCAGGATCTGCTGCTGCATGGCCACGGCCGCGGAGTGCAGCCGCACCATCGTGTGCTCCCTGGCGATGCGGCGGCGGCAGGCGTACAGCGATGCCGCGATCAGGCAGGCGGTGAGTACGAGCAGCAGGACGCGGTCGGCGAACGCGACGTCGCTGCCGCCCGTCAGGAAGGCGGTGGAGCCGAGGAGCGCGGTCCAGGCGCAGACCAGCGCCGTCTGCCGCACCGTGCACAGTGCCGCCGCTGCCGCCGGCAGGAACACCAGCAGTCCGACCAGCGCCATGACCGAATTCGCCAGCGCTCCGATCAGCGCCACCAGCAGCGTCACGGTGACCATGGCGAGGAGGAGCTGGCCGGTCCTCGGCGGCTGAGCGGTTTCGCGGGAGGCGGTGGAGGCGGCGGGAGCGGCGGAGTGCGGGCGAGGGGGGCGCGGCACACGGTCTCCTCGGTCGGGCGGTGAACTCCCGCATTGTCGGGTGTCGGCCGTCGTACCGGCCCTCGCCCCGCCGGGGCATACGGGGGACGCGACCGCCCGACGCGGCCGCCCCGGTGAGAGCGGTCCCCGCCCCGCCGTTCGCCGTCAGCGTGCCGTCGCGGCGGTCCGCCGGAAGCCGCTCGGGGTGACGCCGCGGGTCCGTTTGAACGCCACGCTGAACGCGAACGCGTCCGAGTAGCCCACCGCACGGGCGATCTCCGCCACGGTCGCCCCCGCCCGCTCGGTCAGCAGGTCCGCGGCCAGCGCCATGCGCCTGCGGGTGAGGTAGGTCAGCGGCGGCTCGCCCACCAGGTCCGTGAACCGCTTGGCCAGCGTGGCGCGTGACACCCCGGTCCGCTCGGCCAGCGAGGACACCGACCACGGCGCCGCCGGCTCGGCGTGCATCAGCCGCAGTGCGCCGCCGATCACCGGGTCCTGCTGAGCGGCGTACCAGGCGGGCGGCTCACCGTCCGGCCGGTCGAAGTAGTCGCGCAGCGCGCAGACGAGCAGCCAGTCCAGCAACCGGTCCACGACGACCTGCTGTCCCGGGGTGTCGGCGGCGGCCTCGGCCGCGAGGTGGTCCAGTACGGGGTCGGCTCCCCCGCCGGAGGGCACGCGCAGTACGACGGGCAGCGCGTCCAGCAGCCTGCGGCTGACCTCGCCCCGTACGGGATAGGCGCCGACGATCAGGGTCGTCGCGCCGTCACCGCGGTCGTCGCGGGGGTCGCTCCAGCCGAGCCGGTGCCGGGTGCCGCCCTGCTCCGGCGTCGCGCAGGCCTCGCCGCACGGGACCGGCTCGGCGCGGGTGTCCACCTCGTCGACGAAGGTGAACGTTCCCGGGCCCCGGACCACGACCGTCTCCCCCGCGCCGACCTTCTCGGGCGGGTGCTGCTCCGGCACGATCCAGCCCTCCCCTTCGAGGACGGCGCACAGGGTCAGCGGCGGACCGTCCACGAAGTGCAGCGCCCAGGGCGCGGTCAGGGTCGAGCTGCCGAAGAGCGAGCCGTGGGCGCGCATGCCGCGGAAGAGATCACCGAAGGCATCCATGCTTCCGAAGATAGACGATCACGAAGGCAATCCGGCTTCTCGACCATGGGTTCGTCCGAGCCGACGCCGTTGTATTGCTGCCATGAGCAACGACATCACCGACAGCGGCAGCGGCAGCGGCAGTACACAGGGCACCGGCGGGCGCCCGGGCGTCACCCTCGTCCTGGGCGCCACCGGCAAGACCGGCCGACGGGTGCTGGCCCGGCTGCGGCTGCGCGGCACACCGGTGCGGCCCGCCTCCCGGTCCAGCCCGACCCGTTTCGACTGGTCGGAGCCCGGCGGCTGGGACACGGCCCTGCGGGGTGTCACCGCCGTGTACGTGGTCCCGCCGTCCGTACCCGGGCCGGTGCACGCGTTCGCGACGCGGGCCGAGGCCGCCGGCGTACGGCACCTGGTCCTGCTGTCCGGGCACGGCGCCGACCGGTGGGGCGACTCCGCGTTCGGCTTGGACATGCGCTCGGCGGAGGACGCCGTACGCCGGTCCGGCCTGGGCTGGACGGTCCTGCGGGCGGCGAACTTCAACCAGAACTTCGACGAGGACGTCTTCCACGCCCCGTTGCTCTCCGGCGGGCTTGCGCTCCCGGCCGGCCCGGTGCCCGAGCCGTTCGTCGACCTGGAGGACGTCGCCGACGTGGCGGCTGCGGTGCTGGCCGAGCCCGACCGGCACGCGGGGCGCACGTACGAGCTGACCGGGCCGCGCGCGCTGACCTTCGCCGAGGCCGTCGAGCTGATCGCCCGGGCGTCCGGGCGGCCCCTCACCTTCACGCGGGTCTCCCCCGACGCGTACACCGCGGCGCTGGTCGGGGAGGGCCTGGGCGAGGAGGAGGCACGGCACGTCGCGGAGATGTTCGTGATGATGGAGCGCCAGAACATCTCCGGCACGGAGGACGGCGTCGCGACCGTACTGGGACGCGCGCCCCGCAACTTCGAGGAGTACGTCGTGCGGGCCGCGGCGGCGGGAGCCTGGCGGCGACGGCCGTGACCTCCGGCCCGGCCCCACGTAGGAGACCCCACGCAGGAGAGGACACACCATGAGCACCGCCACCGGCCTGCTGACCGCCGACGACCTCCGCTTCCTCGGGCGCCCCCTGCACGGGTTCCTGTCCGTGGCCGCCGGCCCGCAGCCGCCGCAGCCCCGGCCGGTGTGGTTCGAGGTCACCGCGCGGGGGACGCTCCAGTTCTTCACGGCACCCGACTCGCTGAAGATGCGGCGCCTGAGCCGCGACCCGCGCGTCTCGATCGTCGTGGCGGCCCCGGCGGGCGAGCGCGAGCGCTGGGTGTCGGTCACCGGCCGCGCCACCGTGGAGCCCGACGGCGCACACGACCTGTGCTCCCGCCTGGCCGCCCGCTACTGGGACCTCACCGACGACACCCGACGCCACGACCTGGCCGGGATACTGGCCGCCGACCAGTGCCGGGTCGTCATCCACCCGGACGCGGTACGGCGCTATGCGCACTGACCCCGGGTGAGCGCGGGCCCGCTCCCCCTCACCCCACGAACCGGAACGTGGACGTCACCGCGTCGAAGATGTCGAAGAAGGAGTCCGCCAGGTCGAGGATCTGGCTGCTGCCCGCCACCAGGGCGACCTTGCCCTCCTGGCCCGGGACCGGGATGTAGGTCTGCATCAGGACCGCGCGGACGGTGCGGTTGAGGGTGTCGTCGGGGACCGGGATGTCCTCGATGCCCTGGGTGCGGGCGGCCGGGCCCACGCCGGGGATGTCGACGGTCGTCACCTTGCGCCAGGAGTCGCCGGGCTTCTTCGCCTCCTTGACGGCGAGTTGGGCCGCGATGGCCGCCGGGTCGGTGGGGAGGGGGGAGCCGGAGGCGGCGCGGCCACCGACCAGGGAGACGGTGACCGAGCCGGTGATGGGGGTGTCGCCGCCGAAGCTCTCCGCCATGCAACCGCAGTACAGCGCGCCCGACTTCCACGCGTCGGCCGCCGCCTTCTGGAGGAAGGTGACGTAGGCGGAGCGGGAGGGCTTCAGTTCGGGGTGCTGGCGGATGCGGTCGTCGACCATGCGGCGGATCGAGTCGTCCCGCGACTCCGGGCGCACGTCGAACTCCCACCACGACTCCGGGACCTTGATCCGGAATCCGCCGCGTTCGACGGTCAGTGCTTCGGTGTAACGGGCCATGGGCACCATCTTCGCACCGACGCCCAGGGGGTCAGGTCCGCTTGTCCGCGGCCCGCAGTCGGGCGAAGGACGTGTCCAGGCCCTTCTTCAGCAGGCGCGACACCGGGCGTTCGACGAGGCGGTGGATCAGGTAGCTGAGGAGGAGGAAGCCGCCGATGAGGACGACGAGCAGCAGGCGCGGGTCCATCGTGTCGTGGAGGCGTCCGATGAGGGCCGTGCCGGCGGCGTAGTGGACCAGGTAGAGCGGGTACGTCATCGCGCCGGCCGTGACCAGCCACTTCCAGCGGACGCGGTCGGTGTACCCGAGCGCGACGGCGACCATGAAGAGCAGGAACACGGTGAAGATCGCCACGCTGCCGCGCCAGCCCGAGACGTGCTCGACCTGGTCGATCCGGTCGCCCAGCTCCAGCTGCCCCATGAGCCACGCCATCGCGAGGATGCCCCACAGGAGCAGGTCCTGGCCGAAGCGGTGCATGAGGTAGAGGGCGAGGCCGGCGATGAAGTACCAGGCGCCCTCCGGGTTGGCGACCAGTTCCAGCAGGCGGAGGTCGGAGATGGGCGCGAGCATCGCCGCCGCGCCCCACACGCAGCAGAAGACCACGACCCTGCGGTACGTCAGGCCCATGGCGACCACGACGAGGAAGAGGAGGTAGAAGCGGAGCTCGGACCAGAGGGTCCAGTAGACGCCGTCGACGTTCGGCACGGCGGAGCCGGACTGGAGCATGGTGAGGTTCAGGAGGATCTCGCGCAGGCGCAGGCGTTCCCACACGCCCGGTACGGCGACCAGCACGGCCGTGGTGAACAGCACCCCGAACCAGTACGCCGGGTAGAGCCGGATCACGCGGGAGACGAAGAACTGGCGGGGCGTGCGGCCCCAGCACGACATGCAGATCACGAAGCCGCTGATCACGAAGAAGATCTCGACGCCGATCCAGCCGTAGGAGGCGAACCGGAAGACGGTGGGCATGAGGTCCGACACCGGGCGGTCCCAGAACGGGTTGCCGGGGCGGTCGGCGCGCCAGGTGCCGGCGTAGTGGTGCGCGGCCACCATCAGCGCGGCGAGGATGCGGACGCCGTCGAGGACGTAGAGGCGGCCGCCACCCTGGCGCTTGCCGCGGGGTACGGGCTTACCGCCCGTGCGCGTGCCGTCCTGCTGCGTGCCGTCCCGCTGCGTGCCGTCCTGCTGCGTGCCGTCCTGCGGGGGGCGCCGGCCCGGCGGGACGACGGCGAGCGGTGGGAGTGGCTGGCTCGTCCGTCCCGCCGCCCGTTCGGGCACCACTGTTTCGTTGTCCGCTGCACGCACCATCCGAACAGACAAGAACAGTCGTCACGCGGGCGGTAGGGGTTTGGGGAAGCCGCCGCCCGGATTCCCTGCCCTGTTCGTGTGCCGTTCTCCTCCGGTTCAAGGACCACGCGGAGTGACGATTGGACGGTTTGTCCCGGGCGACACGCCGTGCGGACGGCGTGTCGCCCGGGACAAGGTGCCCAATGTCATCGGCCACGCCCGCGCCGGTCATCGGCCGGGCCGCGCTGGGAGGGTCAGATGACGCCCTGGGCCAGCATCGCGTCCGCCACGCGTTCGAAGCCGGCGATGTTCGCGCCGGTGACGTAGTCGCCGGGGGCGTCGTAGCGCTCGGCGGTCTCGTGGCAGGTGGTGTGGATGCCGTTCATGATGTCGGCCAGCTCCTCCTCCACCTTCGCCGCCGTCCACGACGTACGGGCGTGGTTCTGCGCCATCTCCAGGGCGCTGACCGCGACGCCGCCCGCGTTGGCCGCCTTGCCGGGGCCGAAGGCGACGCCGGCCTGCTGGAGGAGGTGCACGGCCTCGGGGGTCGCCGGCATGTTGGCGCCCTCGGAGACCGCCTTGACGCCGTTGCGGATCAGGGTCGCGGCGGCGTTCTCGTCCAGCTCGTTCTGCGTGGCCGACGGGAGGGCGAGGTCGGCCGGGACGTCCCAGACGCTGCCGCCGGGGACGAAGCGGGCCGAGGCGCCCCGGCGCTCGGCGTACGTGTCGACGCGGCCGCGCTCGACCTCCTTGATCTGCTTGAGCAGCTCCACGTCGACACCCTTCTCGTCGACGACGTAGCCGGAGGAGTCCGAGCAGGTCACGGCGTTGGCGCCGAGGGCGGCGAGCTTCTCGATCGTGTAGATCGCGACGTTGCCGGAGCCCGAGACCACGGCCGTCTGGCCCTCCAGGTCCTCACCGCGCTCACGGAGCATCGCCGCCGCGAAGAGGACGTTGCCGTAGCCGGTCGCCTCGGGGCGGATCAGCGAGCCGCCCCAGCCCTGGCCCTTGCCGGTGAGGACACCGGCCTCCCAGCGGTTGGTGATCCGGCGGTACTGGCCGAAGAGGTAACCGATCTCACGGCCGCCGACGCCGATGTCCCCGGCCGGTACGTCCGTGTGCTCGCCGATGTGCCGGTGCAGCTCCGTCATGAACGACTGGCAGAACCGCATGACCTCCGCGTCGCTGCGCCCGTGCGGGTCGAAGTCGCTGCCGCCCTTGCCGCCGCCGATGCCGAGGCCGGTCAGCGCGTTCTTGAAGATCTGCTCGAAGCCCAGGAACTTGATGACGCCCAGGTTGACCGAGGGGTGGAAGCGCAGGCCGCCCTTGTACGGGCCCAGCGCGCTGTTGAACTCGACACGGAAACCCCGGTTGACGTGGACGCGGCCTTTGTCGTCCTGCCACGGCACCCGGAAGACGACCTGCCGCTCCGGCTCGACCAGCCGCTCGATGAGGCCGGGCTCGGCGTACTCCGGGCGGGCCGCGACGACCGGCGCGAGCGTTTCCAGGACCTCGTGGGCGGCCTGGTGGAACTCGGGCTGGGCCGGATTGCGGTGCTCGATCTCGGTGAGCAGATGGTCGAGGGTGGTCCTGGTCTCGCTTCGCGTCGTCACGGGGGCCCTTTCTGGCACGGCTGACACCGGAGACCGGGGCGGGGTGGGGGGTACGCGTCCGCGTGGGTGAGGGGGGCGTACGTCCGTCGTCCGGTCGGTCCGGTGGTGGGCGCTCGGCGCCGTTGCCGCGCGCGGGACACTTAAGTGTTACGCGCATGTAAACATTCTGGCCAGCACCCGGCGCACAGCACGCTCAGTATATGAGATGCAGATTTCTCATATCGGGTGATAGTCGGCACATGAACCGCCTGCATCCGGCCTCTGGCCTCCGGCCTCCGATCTCCGGGCGGGTCCCTGCGTCACCCCTCTTGGTTCAGCATCGCGGCCGTGAGGACGTTGCCCGCGACGCCCCAGCCGCCGTCGGGGACCTCGTCGACGAGGACGACGGTCGTCGGGCGGGCCCGCTCCCCGTAGATCTCCGCGTAGAGGTCGGTGGTGCGCTCGACGATCTTCTTCTTGTCCTCGGCGGTCAGGGTGCCCGCGGGGACCTTGAACTGGGCGAACGGCATGCGTGTCTCCTGGCAGTCGGTGCTCGTACGGGGTGGTTCCTCGTTGCCGGGTGTCAGACCAGTCCGCCGTTGGCGCGCAGGACCTGGCCGTTCACCCAGTGGCCGGCCGGGCTGGTGAGGAAGGCGACCACGCGGGCGATGTCCTCGGGGCTGCCCAGCCGCTCCAGCGGCGGGGCCTTCGTGAGCTGGTCGATCTGTTCGGGCGTCTTGCCGTCGAGGAACAGGTCCGTGGCCGTCGGGCCGGGCGCGACCGTGTTCACGGTGACGTCCCGCCCGCGCAGCTCCTTCGCCAGGATCAGCGTCATCGCCTCCACGGCGCCCTTGCTCGCCACGTAGGCGCCGTACGTGGGGAACTGCGTGCCGACCACGGAGGTCGAGAACCCCACGAACGAGCCGCCCGCGCGCAGCCGCCGCGCCGCCTGCTGCGCGACGACGAAGGTGCCGCGGATGTTGGTGCGGTGCATGGCGTCGAGCGCCGCCAGGTCCAGGTCGGCGATGGTCGACAGGGTCATCCGCCCGGCCGAGTTCACCACCGCGTCGACACCGCCGTACTCGGCCTCCGCCCGGTCGAACAGCGCGGCGACCTCCTTCTCCTCCGCCACGTCCGCCCGTACGGCGACGGCGCGGCCGCCGGCACCGGTGATCGCCGCCACCACCTCCTCGGCGGCGAAGGCGTCGCGGGCGTAGTTCACGACGACGGCCAGGCCGTCCGCGGCGAGCTTCCGGGAGACCGCCCGGCCGATGCCGCGCGACCCCCCGGTGACGACGGCGACCCGGGTGTCTGCCTCTGATGCGGGAGTCTGCTGGTTGGTGTGCGTGGTCATGCCTCCACGATGCGCGCGGCCGGCCGCCGCAGCCAGGGGACGCCATCCCCTGGGTCACCGGCCCGGCCGGGCGCAGAATGGTCGGCATGAGCGCTGTGAAGTACGCCGAGCTGGGAGCCTTCCTGCGGTCGCGGCGCGAGCGCATCCGCCCGGCCGAGGTCGGCCTGCCGGCCGGGCCCAGGCGCCGGGTGCCGGGGCTGCGCCGCGAGGAGGTCGCCCAGCTCGCGGGGGCGTCCGTGGACTACTACAACGAGCTGGAGCGCGGCGCCGGCTCCCAGCCCTCCGAGCAGATGGTCGCCGCACTGGCACGGGCGCTGCGGCTCTCCGCCGACGAGCGGGACTACCTCTACCGGCTCGCCGACCGGCCGGTGCCCGTGCAGGGCGGTGCGGCCTCGCACGTGCACCCCGGCATGCTCGACCTGCTCGACCGCATGCCGTCCACTCCGGCGCAGGTCATCACCGACCTGCACGTCACCCTCGTACAGAACCCGCTGGCCGTGGCGCTGCTCGGCGACCAGTCCGGGCTGCGGGGGCCGCGGGCCAGCTTCGTCCACCGCTGGTTCACCGAGCCGGAGGCCCGCAGCCTCTACCCCGAGGCCGACCACGAGACCCAGTCCCGCTCGTTCGTCGCCGACCTGCGGGCCGCCGCCGCGAGGCGGGATGCGAAGGACGCGGAGACGGGCACGATGGTCCGTACGCTGCTCGACGTCTCACCGGAGTTCGCCGCGCTCTGGGCCGACCACGAGGTCGCCGTCCGGCGCAGGGACCGCAAACGGCTCCTCCATCCCGAGCTGGGCCTGATCGAGGTCAACTGCCTCCACCTCTTCAGCGAGGACGGCCGCCAGCGCCTCCTCTGGTTCACCCCGGCGGTCGGGACGGAGAGCGCGGGGCTGCTGGAGCTGCTGGGGGTGGTGGGGACGCAGGAGGTCGCCTGAGCCGAAGCACGGCGGTTGTCGGTGGTCGGCACTGTCATTCCCCGTCGGCCCGGGCGATGGCGGCGCGCAGCAACGTGGCCATCGACCGGCCCGCCACCCGCAGCGGTTCCGGGTCACGGGCCGCCCGGCTGAGCATGAAGGCTCCCTCCAGCGTCATGACCATCGAGTACGCGAGGGACCGCGCCGTCTCCGGTTCGGCCACCCAACGGCCGAACCACCGCGTCGCCGCGCCGACCCACTCCTCGAAGACCTCGGCCGTCGCGATGCGCAGCGCCTCGTTGCTGCTCGCGACTTCCAAGGCCACCGTCCCGATGGGGCACGCGTCGGCGTAGTCGGCCGCTGCAAGGCTGTCCGCGGCCGCCTCGAACGCGTGCACGAGGGATTCCACCGGGTCCGGCACGCTGTCCAGCAGCGCCAGGACCATCCGGCCGTACTCGGTTCCGGACGTGCGGATCATGTCCTCGGCCAGTTGCTGCTTGCCGCCGGGGAAGAAGTGGTAGATCGAGCCGAACGGCGCGTCCGCCTCTGCCGCGATCCGCTTCAGGCCGGTGGCCGAGTAGCCGTGCCGGCGGAACAGCACCGTGGCGGCGCCCTGGATCCTGGCTCGCGTGTCCGACCGTCCCATTGCCTTCCACCTCTCTCCCCTCCAAAATTACAGTAGAGCGATCTATCAAGAACACAAGCGGGAGGTCGCGATGCCGAGAATCGAGACGTCGTCCGGACCGATCGACTACCAGGACACCGGCGGCGAGGGGCCGGTGCTGGTGTTCGGCCACGGCCCGCCGATGAACGAGAGTCAGTGGCGCAAGGTGGTCCCGCTGCTGGACGGATACCGGTGCATCCTGCCCACCCTGCCCCTGGGCGGCCACCGTCAGCCGATGAACCCGGACGCCGACCTGTCCCAGCGCGGTGTCGCCCTGCTCCTGGGGGAGTTCATCGAGAAGCTCGGTGCGGGCCCGGTGACCCTCGTACTCAATGACTGGGGCGGGGGCCAGTTCCTGGTGTCCGAGGGGCGGGACCAGCAGATCGCGCGCATGGTGCTGGTGGCCTGCGAGGCCTTCGACAACTTCCCTCCGGGACCGGCCAAGGCCATGGCGCGCGTGTCCGGGATTCCGGGCAGCATCTGGCTCCTGACGCGCCTCATGCGCGTTCCGGCCGTCCGTCACAACCGGGGTGGGTACGGCGGGATGAGCCTGCGCGGGATCCCCGACGAGGTCATGGACGACTGGTTCGCTCCCGCCACCCGCAGCAGGGCCGTCCGCAGGGACTTCGCCAAGTTCGCCACCGGCGCGCCCGGGCGCAAAACCCTGCTCGCCTGGAGTGAGCGGATGCGTGACTTCGACCGGCCGGTACTGGTCGTCTGGGCGACCGAGGACCGCCTGATGCCGCGCGAGCACGGCCCCCGGCTGGCCGCGCTGTACCCGCAGGGCCGGCTGGTGGAGATCGCCGACTCGTCCACCCTCATCCCCGAGGACCAGCCCGGACAACTCGCCCGGGTACTCATCGACTTCCTGACCGGAACCGGAGCAGAACCGGCCCGGCACGCCTCCTGAGCGGGGGGGCCGGCAGCCGCCCCTGCCGGTGACAACCCGCGCGTTCCGGCTCGCCGGGGGACCGCCCGTTACTGCTCCGAGGCGTACGGCGGGAAGCCCGCCCAGGCGTCAGGAGTGAGCGCCGGCCGAGGACCGTCGGCCTGCTGGGCGTCACGGACCCGGACGGTGCCGGGGGCTGCCGCCGCGACCTCGGACTTCACCAGCTCGATTGTGCCGTCCCGTCCCGGACCGATGCCGCGGTTCATGGCATGACCTGAAGCACCGCGTTGTGCAACCACCCCGCCTCCAACGGCCGTTCGCGCTGTTGACGCCACGCCGTCGTATCTCCCATGTGCCTCCGACAGGTCGGCGCAGCAGCCCTCTCCCAGGACGAAACCGAGAAGGGGCCGAGACGCACCGGCACCGTCATCCCCAGAACGAGAGGAGGGCACGCGCACTGGCGACCGGGTCCTGCACCATCCACCAGTGGCCCAGTCCCTCCAGAATCGCCGGCTGCGCTCCTGCCCGGGCTGCCGACCGGCGGCGCATCTCCTCGGAGCCGACCAGCCGGTCCTCGGTGCCGATGACGGCAAGACCGGGGCGTGCGGCCGCGGCCGGAAGATCCTGGCCCAGACGGGCCAGGGCCGGTTGAACGGCGGACCGGTAGAAGGAGAGGATGGCCTTCCCCATCTCCGGCCCTTGGGCGGCGGCGAGCTGTGCCGCGATCGCCCGGTCGATGCCCCTGGCCACCATGCGCTCGGTGCGCTGGTCGAGTGTGCCGCCCAGCAGTTCCGCCACCGACCGCTCGCCCTCCCCCGGTGTCTGCCATTGCTGGGCGAGGTCGTGCCAGACGTAATCCGGATCGAAGACGCCCACGGAGTCGCTGACCCAGGTCCGCAGCAGATCGGGCCGGGTCATGGCGACGCCGATCACCGTGCTGCCGCCCACGTCGTGACCGACGAGATCGACCGGTTCACCGATCTTCTCGAGTTCCGCGACGAGCCAGTCCCGGTACCCGGACAGCGTGCAGGCGAAGCCGTCCGGAACGGGCGCGCCGAAGCCGGGCGGTGACAACCGCACGACGTCCGTCCTGTCCAACTCGGCACAGAGCAGGTCCCACACCACTGCGGACTCGGGGTTGCCGTTCACGAACACGGCGGTCATGACATGCCTCCGGAGGGACGGTGCGAGCGATTCCCGACCCTCACACAATTGTTGAACAACACGCAAGTAAGCAGTAAGTCCGTACGCGGCACCGCACGCTCGCCGAGGTCGAGGTGGGCCTGCCGACCAGGCCGGCGCTGTGCTCGGGAGCACGTACGCCGCCACTGGAGAGGGGGCCGGCCCCGGTCGAGGATCAGGTGCGGGAGACCCTCCCGCAGTCGTCCGGCTCGGACCCCGTCAGGGGGCGGCTGCGGTCGTAGGGGTCGGTCAGCGGACCCGTGGCGCGCTCGCCGTCGGGGGCCTCGTCGCCGAAGCCGGGGTGCAGGTAGCCGTCGTGGATGCCGCAGCTGGTGTTGCCGTACTCGGAGAAGTACCTCTCCACCAGGAGCTTGCCCTCGGTCACGTTCCACCGGGCCGGGTCGTTCAGGGTCAGGGTGAGCACGCGGCGGATGACGGTGCGCGCCACCGGGCCGTCCTGGTCGTTGGTCCGCACCCGCGGGTAGACGAAGGTGTAGTCCGCGTCGACCTTCACGACGCCCGGTTCGCCCGCGGCGAGCGTCATGCGGCCGCGGACCTTGACGACGTCGCCGGCCGGGCGGGTCTCGGCCGGCTCGAAGCGGGTGAAGAGACGGAGCGGGTCGTGGTCCTCGTCCGGCCGGCTCAACGAGCGGCGCAGCTTCGGCAGCAGTTCCGGCTGCTTCGGGTCGAGGACGTCCAGTGCCTCGTCCGGATGCTCCCCGCTCAGTACGGCGGGGTCCAGATTGGCGGCGACCAGGAGTTCCTTGGTGCGGCGCAGCGCGAACGCCACGTCCTTCTCGCTCATGCCGGACAGGGCCTTGGCCTCCGGCACCTCGATGGCGTCGGCGCCCTCGGCCCACCTCTCGGCCGGTGAGCCGCGGAACGGGTGGGCGCGCGTGGCCCGCTCCGACCCGGCGGGTCCACCGGGGGCGCCGGTGGGGCGCGCCGTCTCGGCGGCCAGGGGCGTCGCGGAGCCGTCGTCCCCGCCGCCGGGCAGCCGGTCCAGGAGCAGCGAGGGCCGTACGGCGACGACCGCGAGGACCGCCAGTGCCAGCACACCGGCGACCGCCCACGTCCGGCGCCGCCGAGGGCGACCGTCCCTCTTCGGGGCCGGCTGCGGGGTACGCCGTGCCGCCGTCTCCTCTTCCTCGCGCAACCGCCGGGCCACCATCCGCGCCCGCGCCGACGGTTCCCTGGGCGCGGAGGTACCCCCGCCTTCGGCGGCCTCCCGCAGGAAGGACTCCAGTTCCTCGTCGGAGAGGGAGGAGGACGGGTCGTCTTCCGGGCGCTCGGGGGGTGGGAGAGGGCTCACGGGCTCACTTTCCTGATGACGGTGCCTGATGCCGGTGCCGGCCGGTATCACCGGCGGTCCATCGTGCCGTCATGTGGAGGAAAGGTGCCGCCGGATGTCGGAATTCGTGACCGAACCTGTACTTCTCGTTCAGCGTCGACTCACGTCAGGCCCTCGGATAAGTCAGTACCGCCAGCACCCTGCGGTGGGTCCCGGTCGCCGGGGGCAGGTCGAGTGGGGCAAGGATGCTGGCGACGCGCTTGCCCACGGCCGCATCGGAGACGACGAGTGCGCGGGCCATCGCGGCATGGGAGCGGCCCTCCGCGATCAGGGCGAGTACGTCGCACCCGCGAGGGCTGAGCCGCTCCAGGGATCACGGCGGCGGCGCAGCAACTGCCGTACGACTTCGGGGGCGACGACCGTGCCGCCGTCCGCGACCCCGGTCAGCGCGTCCACGAACTCCTCCACGCCGCCCCGGAGCGCGACCACGAAACGCCGACACCGGTGCCCCCCTGGCCGGCCGTCGGAACGGCCGCGGGCGCGTGCATCGGACCTGCGCTCGCCGCCACGGTCGTTCCTACCGCGCCGGCCTTGCGTCGCGGCGCGACGGAGCTCGCGGGTGTCCGCCAGTGAACCGGCCTCTCAGGCGTCGCCGGGCACGAACAGCTCGGCCGCCGCCGACGCCGTGATGGCCCGGGTGAACCAGACGCCCAGGGTCTCCAGATCACCGCATCCGACGATGCGCGCCCGCTCCTCCTCGGAGACCTTGAGCCCCCGTCGGTCCAGCAGAAGCAGGATGTCCTCGGCGCGCCCAGCCGTACGCCCTTCCTCGCGCCCCTCCGCCCGAAGGTTCTGCGCGGTCTCCGACTGGAAGAAAGAGAGGTCGGCGGCCATGATCTGCCTCCAGAGATTCGCGGCCGGCGTCGTGCCGAGGCCTTGTTCCATATAGACGGTGAACTTGCTTGCGGTCTTCTCGTCGTCGGCCGACAGGTCTTTCAGTGCCGTTCCCAGTGCTTTCAGTATGGCACCGGCGCCCGGATCCCGGCGGTGCAGAGCCGCGGAGAGGATGGTCAGGGGAATGTCCCGCGCCGCCTCCTCGGAGCTGCGGATCACCGGCAGGCTGTCCGGCCCCAGGACCAGGGGGCGCACCGTGAGCGAGCGCCACTGGGGAGGGCCGATGTCCACCTGCCGACTCGCCCACGCAGCGGTGCGGCGGTCGGCGCAGACGACCAGGAGGACCGGCGGGAGACGGTACTTGGCGTGCAAGTACGAGGCGTAGTACGCCCAGCTCGCGGGCTTCTTGGGGTCCGGGGCGCTCTGGGACTCCACGGCGAGGAGGAAACTGGCGCCGTCCTCGGTGTCGAGGCGCAGGAGTGTGTCCACCCGGCGTTCCAGCGGGCGGTTCTCGGTGAGGTCGGTAGGGAGAGGGCCTGCCGAGACCGGGGCGTCGAAGGTGATGCCGATGCTCTTGACCGCTCGTACGAAGAGGGCCGGATCCTCCTGGAAGATCCTGTGCAGCGCCTCGTGAGGTGAACTGACCATGCGTCAGACGGTAGATCTTCACTGGCAATCCGACGCGACATATGCCAGTACTTCCTGCAAACGGGTGAATACCACCCCGATGGCGGTTGACGTCGTGCGCCGCCTCCGCATGACTGCGGATCCCCACGCGAAAGGGCCCGCACGACCGAAGTCGTGCGGGCCCTTTCAGGCATCAGCCCATGTCAGGTCAGTCGACCGACAAGCAAGCGGAGCTTACTTGTTGATCTTGGTGACCTGGCCGGCGCCCACGGTCCGGCCACCCTCGCGGATGGCGAACTTCAGGCCCTCCTCCATGGCGACGGGCTGGATGAGCTCCACCTTCATCTCGGTGTTGTCACCCGGCATGACCATCTCGGTGCCCTCGGGGAGGGTCACGACGCCGGTCACGTCCGTCGTACGGAAGTAGAACTGCGGACGGTAGTTGTTGAAGAAGGGGGTGTGACGGCCACCCTCGTCCTTCGACAGGATGTAGGCCTGGGCCTCGAACTCGGTGTGCGGGGTGACCGAGCCCGGCTTGATGATGACCTGGCCGCGCTCGACGTCCTCGCGCTTGATGCCGCGGAGCAGCAGACCGACGTTCTCACCGGCCTGACCCTCGTCCAGCAGCTTCCGGAACATCTCGATGCCGGTGACCGTGGTCGTGGTCTTGTCCTGCTTGATGCCGATGATGTCGACGGTCTCGTTGACCTTGAGGACACCACGCTCGATGCGGCCGGTGACGACCGTACCGCGACCGGTGATGGTGAAGACGTCCTCGATCGGCATCAGGAACGGCTTGTCGACGTCGCGCTGCGGCTCCGGGATGGCCTCGTCCACGGCCTTCATGAGCTCGAGGACCGAGTTGCCCCACTCCTTGTCGCCCTCGAGGGCCTTCAGGGCGGAGACCTTGACGACCGGCAGGTCGTCGCCCGGGAACTCGTACTCGGAGAGCAGCTCACGGACCTCGAGCTCGACGAGCTCCAGGATCTCCTCGTCGTCCACCATGTCGGCCTTGTTCAGGGCGACGACGATGTACGGAACGCCGACCTGGCGGGCCAGGAGCACGTGCTCCTTGGTCTGCGGCATCGGGCCGTCGGTGGCGGCGACCACGAGGATGGCGCCGTCCATCTGCGCGGCACCCGTGATCATGTTCTTGATGTAGTCCGCGTGACCGGGGCAGTCGACGTGGGCGTAGTGACGCGTCTCGGTCTGGTACTCGACGTGCGCGATGGAGATGGTGATACCGCGCTGGCGCTCCTCGGGCGCCTTGTCGATCATGTCGAAGGCCGAGGCCTCGTTCAGGTCCGGGTACGCGTCGTGCAGCACCTTGGTAATGGCGGCCGTGAGGGTCGTCTTACCGTGGTCGATGTGACCGATGGTGCCGATGTTGACGTGCGGCTTAGTCCGCTCGAACTTCGCCTTCGCCACTGGGGTCCTCCTGTGGAGTGGTTCTGTACGCCTTACTCATCGGCGCCAGGTGATCTTTGCTGGAAAGCCCGGGTGCCGGGGGCATTCCACCGGGTTCGCGGCGGAATGCCCCATGCAGGCTCCGGGGTCAAGCCTAAAGCGTGGGAACGGGGTCCGTTAAACGGAGTAGTCCGTCACTCGCCCTTGGCCTTCGCGATGATCTCCTCGGCGACGTTCCGGGGAACCTCGGCGTAGGAGTCGAACTGCATCGAGTAGCTTGCGCGACCCGACGTCTTGCTGCGGAGGTCCCCGACGTAGCCGAACATCTCCGACAGCGGCACGAGGCCCTTCACGACGCGGGCGCCCATCCGCTCCTCCATGGCCTGGATCTGGCCACGGCGGGAGTTGATGTCACCGATGACGTCACCCATGTAGTCCTCGGGCGTGGTGACCTCGACGGCCATCATCGGCTCCAGGAGCACGGGCGAAGCCTTGCGCGCGGCCTCCTTGAACGCCTGCGAACCGGCGATCTTGAAGGCGAGCTCGGAGGAGTCGACCTCGTGGTAGCCACCGTCGATGAGCGTGACGCGGACGCCCGTCATCTCGTAGCCGGCCAGGATGCCGAACTGCATGGCCTCCTGCGCACCGGCGTCCACCGAAGGGATGTACTCCTTCGGGATGCGGCCGCCGGTCACCTTGTTCACGAACTCGTACGACGCGTCGCCGCCGGTGATCGGCTCGATCGCGATCTGCACCTTGGCGAACTGGCCGGTACCACCGGTCTGCTTCTTGTGGGTGTAGTCCACGCGCTCGACGGTCTTGCGGATCGTCTCACGGTAGGCGACCTGCGGCTTGCCGACGTTGGCCTCGACCTTGAACTCGCGCTTCATCCGGTCGACGAACACCTCGAGGTGCAGTTCGCCCATACCGCCGATGATGGTCTGGCCGGTCTCCTCGTCCGAGTGGACCTGGAAGGAGGGGTCCTCCTCGGCCAGGCGCTGGATCGCGACGCCGAGCTTCTCCTGGTCGCCCTTCGACTTGGGCTCGATCGCGACCTCGATGACCGGCGCCGGGAAGTCCATGGACTCCAGGATGACCGGGTTCTTGTCGTCGGACAGCGTCTCACCGGTGGTGGTCTGCTTCAGGCCCATGACGGCGACGATGTCACCGGCGCCCGCCGACTCGATCTCCTCACGCTTGTTGGCGTGCATGCGGTAGATCTTGCCGATGCGCTCCTTGCGGCCCTTGACCGAGTTCAGCACCGCGGTGCCGGAGATCAGGCGGCCGGAGTACACCCGGAGGAAGGTGAGCTTGCCGAGGTGCGGGTCGCTCATGATCTTGAACGCCAGCGCGGCCAGCGGCTCGTCCTCGGACGGCTTGCGGGTGATGACGACCTCGGGGTCCTTGACGTCCTGGCCCTCGATGGCCTCGACGTCGAGCGGGGTCGGCAGGTAGCGCACGACCGCGTCGAGCAGGGGCTGGACGCCCTTGTTCTTGAACGCGGTGCCGCAGAACACCGGGGTGACCGTGGTGTCCGCCGACTTGCCGGAGGTGATGGTGACGCGGCGGATCGCGGCGTACATCTGCTCCACGGTGGGCTCCTTGCCCTCCAGGAACAGCTCCATGATCTCGTCGTCGTTCTCCGCGACGGCCTCGACCAGCTTGCCGCGCCACTCCTCGGCGGCCTCGGCGTGCGTGTCGGGGATGTCGACGGTCTCGTACATCTCGCCCTTGGCCGCCTCGGCGGACCACACGAGCGCCTTCATGCGGACCAGGTCCACGACGCCCTTGAAGTCGGCCTCGGCACCGATGGGGAGCTGCATGACGAGCGGCTGGGCGCCCAGGCGGTTCGAGATCATCTCCACGCAGCGGTGGAACTCGGCGCCGGTACGGTCCAGCTTGTTGACGAAGCAGATGCGGGGAACGCCGTAACGGTCGGCCTGACGCCACACCGTCTCGGACTGCGGCTCGACACCGGCGACACCGTCGAACACGGTCACGGCACCGTCGAGCACGCGCAGGGAACGCTCCACCTCGACGGTGAAGTCGACGTGCCCCGGGGTGTCGATGATGTTGATCGTGTAGTCGTTGTCCTCGAGCGGCCAGTGACAGGTGGTGGCAGCGGACGTGATCGTGATGCCACGCTCCTGCTCCTGCTCCATCCAGTCCATCGTGGCGGCGCCGTCGTGGACCTCACCGATCTTGTACGACACACCGGTGTAGAACAGGATCCGCTCGGTGGTGGTCGTCTTGCCCGCGTCGATGTGGGCCATGATCCCGATGTTGCGGACCTTGGCCAGGTCAAGTGAAGTGGTAGCCATAAGGCTTCAGTCTTCTCTCGGTCTCGATGTGGGTAGCGACTACCAGCGGTAGTGCGCGAAGGCCTTGTTGGACTCGGCCATCTTGTGCGTGTCCTCGCGCTTCTTCACCGCGGCACCCAGGCCGTTGGAGGCGTCGAGGAGCTCGTTGAGCAGGCGCTCGGTCATGGTCTTCTCGCGGCGGGCGCGGGAGTAGCCGACGAGCCAGCGCAGCGCGAGGGTGTTGGCGCGACCGGGCTTGACCTCGATCGGCACCTGGTACGTCGCACCACCGACGCGGCGGGACTTGACCTCGAGGGTCGGCTTGATGTTCTCGAGAGCGCGCTTGAGCGTGATGACCGGGTCGTTGCCGGTCTTCTCGCGCAGACCCTCCATGGCGCCGTAGACGATGCGCTCGGCGGTGGAGCGCTTGCCGTTCAGCAGCACCTTGTTGATCAGGGAGGTCACCAGAGGAGAACCGTAGACCGGGTCGATGATGACCGGGCGCTTCGGGGCGGGGCCCTTACGAGGCATTCTTACTTCTCCTTCTTGGCGCCGTAGCGGCTGCGGGCCTGCTTGCGGTTCTTGACACCCTGGGTGTCGAGGGAGCCGCGGATGATCTTGTAACGAACACCCGGCAGGTCCTTCACACGGCCGCCGCGCACGAGCACGATGGAGTGCTCCTGCAGGTTGTGCCCCTCACCCGGAATGTAAGCGGTGACCTCGATCCCGCTGGTCAGACGCACACGCGCGACCTTACGCAGGGCCGAGTTCGGCTTCTTCGGGGTGGTCGTGAACACACGCGTGCAGACGCCACGACGCTGAGGGGAACCCTCGAGTGCGGGCGTCTTGTTCTTCTCGACCTTGTCCTGCCGGCCCTTGCGGACCAGCTGCTGGATCGTAGGCACTACTTCTCCGGTTTCTGTGTGCCGAATGGTGAAGCTAACCTGGAACGTCACCGACCCACGCGGTCGGGTGTGTCGAAGCCGCGAGCCCCTGCCGCCAGGCGGAGGGAAAGCGCGGATTGCGGTGGCCGGTCACGACCTCCGATGCGGTTGTAGGCACGCGCGGAGGCCAGGGCACACCCCAGGCACAAGGTCTGAGCGTACCTATCGCATTCGCTGCGGTCAAAACAAATGGGCGAGACCGGCTCCCGCACCCGGTTCGCTCCGTTCTGTCCTGATCAGCGCTCTGTCCTGATCAGCCGCACCCCCGGCGGACGCCTCAGGCCCGCGGCAACGGGACGCGCGGCTCGTCCGGCTCAGAGGCACCCGGCGTACCCGGCGGGGCCGGCGTACCCGGCGGGGCCGGCGTGGCCGCCGTGGCCGCCGTGTCGTCGCGGACGAAGTACGTCGGCCGGTTCTGCACCGCCGTGTAGATGCGCCCGACGTATTCGCCGAGGAGGCCGACGCAGATCAGCTGCACGGCACCGATAAAGACGATGCCGGTGAACAGCGAGGTCCAGCCGGGGACCGTGCGCCCCAGCGCGAAGGCGGTCAGCGTGTAGACCAGCAGCACCAGGCAGACCACGAAGGCGCCGGCGCCCAGCCAGGTGGCGATGCGCAGCGGGGCCGCGGAGAAGCCGGTGACGCTGTCGACCGCGAGGCGGATCATGCGGCCCAGCGGATACTTGGTGCGGCCGGCGGTGCGCGCGGCCCGCTCGTACCGCACCTCCCCGCTGGGGAAGCCGAGCCACGGCACCAGCAGGCGGTACACCCGCTGCTGGTCGGGCAGGGCCTTCAGGGCGTCCACGGCGGCCCGGCTCAGCAGCCGGAAGTCGCCCGCCTGGGCCGGTACCGACGGGCCCGCCAGGCGCCGCATGAGGCGGTAGTAGACGCCCGCGGACCACCGCTTGAACCCGGAGTCGCTGCTGCGGTCGGCGCGCACGCCGTAGACGATGTCGAGCCCCTCCGCGCGGGCCAGCGCCAGCATGTCGGGGATCTTCTCCGGCGGGTCCTGGAGGTCGGCGTCCAGGCTCACCACGTACGCGCCGTGCGCCCGTTCCAGGCCCGCCGTGAGGGCCGCCTGGTGGCCGAAGTTGCGCCGCAGCGCAACCACCCGCAGCTCCGGCCAGCCCAGCCGGAAGGCGGCGAGCAGCTCCGCCGTGCGGTCGCCGCTGCCGTCGTCCACCGCCACGACCTCGTGGGGGACGTCCAGCTCCGAAAGGACCGGGCGCAGCCTGCTGACCAGCGCGGGCAGGACGTCCTCTTCGTTGAACATCGGGATGACGACCGACAACACGACCGGTTCGTGCCGCTCGGCGTCCCGTTCCTCCGGCACCGCGCCTCCCCTCTCCCGTGACCTTGAGTACAGATGTGCGACTCTTGTGCGATCTTATGGCAGCGCTGGACGAGTGAGGGTGGCCCGAGGGGATGACAGCCATGGACGCGGCTGCCGACGACACGACGACCGACGGCGCGGCCGGCACGACGCCGGGCTCGGCGACGGGCGAGGCGACGGGCTCGGCGACCGACGGGCCGGCCGGTGCGGCGGACGAGGGCCGCGGCGACCGCGCGGCCCGCTCCTGGCGGACCTGGCCCCCGGCCCTTCCTCCCGCCGCCCGGCCCTACCTGAACCCGCTGCTCCTCTACGGTGTCACGAAACTCGTCGGCCTCGGCGTCTTCGCCACCCTGCTCACGTACGCGGGGGACTTCCGGGAGAAGAACCCGCGCTTCGGCGGCGGCGCCCACTGGTGGGACGTCCTGGGCACCTGGGACGGCTGGTGGTACCTCCAGGTCGCCGAGCACGGCTACAGCCCCTCCCCCCTGGTCCCGCTCGAACCCGGCGGCCTGTTCACGGTCGAGCAGAACTCGGTCGCGTTCTTCCCTCTCTACCCGGCCCTGATCCGCATGGTCTCGGAGACCACCGGCCTCGGCCTGTACGGCTCCGGGATCCTGGTCTCCGTCGTGTCGTCCTTCGTCGCCGCGGCCGGCATCTACGCCGTGATCTCGCTGCTCGCGGGCGCCCGGGCCGGCACGGTCGCCGCCGGACTGTGGGCGGTGGCACCGGGCGCCGGCGTCGAGTGGGCCGTCTACTCCGAGTCGCTGTTCGTCGCCCTCGCCGCCTGGACCTGCTACGCCGTGATGACCCGGCGCTGGCTGACGGCCGGGCTGCTCGCCTTCACGGCCGGCCTGAACCGTCCCACCTCCGCCGTCCTCATCGGCGCCGTGGGCCTGGCGGCGCTGGTCACGCTGGCCCGTCCCGCTTCCCGGCGCGAGCACGGCGTACGGGGCCCGGTGTACGCCATGGTCGTCGCTCCGCTCGGCCTGCTGTGCTACGTCGCCTGGGTCGGCTGGAGCAGCGGCGAGGCCATGGCGTACTTCAGGCTCCAGCGCGAGGGCTGGGCGCACTACTTCGACTTCGGCGCCTACACCTGGGACGTGCTGCGCAACCTGGCGGTGGGCCGCGGGGACTACCCCTTCGCCTTCTCCACGCCGGACCTGCTCTCCCTCCAGCTGGTCGTGGCGCTGCCCTTCCTCCTCGCGGTGATGCTGCGCCGCAAGCCCCCGCTGGTGCTCGTCGCGTACACGCTGGCGACGATCGTCACGGTCCTGGGCACCCAG
Organism: Streptomyces mayonensis; assembly: GCF_018982965.1. GTDB lineage: Bacteria > Actinomycetota > Actinomycetes > Streptomycetales > Streptomycetaceae > Streptomyces > Streptomyces mayonensis. The sequence continues at coordinate 97,168 of NZ_JACBYP010000012.1, forward strand.
CAGATGTTCGGCAACACCATGCGCTACCTGCTGCCCGCCTTCCCCCTCCTGCTGGCCCCGGCCGCGGCCCTCGCCCGCCAGAAGCTGCCCACCCTCACGGTCTTCTTCACCACGGCGTCCCTCGCCTCGGGCTGGTACGCCCACTACGTCATCTTCGAACTGGGCGTGCCGTAGGCGCCCAGGGCCGCACGTCCCGCGTACGAGCGGCGGCTCGTCCCGCGCGGCGGCCCACCACCCCGTACACACGCCGGTACACACGCCGAAGGGCGGCCACCCCGTGGGGTGACCGCCCTTCGCTCGATCCGCTACCGCCTACTGGTTGTACGGACCGTAGTCGTAGTCCTCCAGCGGAACGGCCTGGCCGGAGCCCGTGCCGAACGGCGAGTAGTCGATGTCGTCGTAGCCGACGGCCGAGTACATCGCGGCCTTGGCCTCCTCGGTCGGCTCGACCCGGATGTTGCGGTAGCGGGACAGGCCCGTACCGGCCGGGATGAGCTTACCGATGATGACGTTCTCCTTGAGGCCGATGAGGCTGTCGGACTTGGCGTTGATCGCCGCGTCCGTCAGGACCCTGGTCGTCTCCTGGAAGGAGGCGGCCGACAGCCAGGACTCCGTCGCCAGCGAGGCCTTGGTGATACCCATCAGCTGCGGACGACCGGAGGCCGGGTGACCGCCCTCCTGGACCACGCGACGGTTCTCGGTCTCGAACTTGGTCCGCTCGACCAGCTCGCCGGGCAGCAGCTCGGCGTCGCCGGACTCGATGATCGTCACGCGGCGCAGCATCTGCCGGATGATGATCTCGATGTGCTTGTCGTGGATCGACACGCCCTGCGAGTTGTAGACCTTCTGGACCTCGCCGACCAGGTGGACCTGGACGGCACGCTGACCCAGGATGCGCAGCACGTCGTGCGGGTTGGTGGCACCCACGGTGAGCTTCTGGCCCACCTCGACGTGGTCGCCCTCGCCCACGAGCAGACGGGCGCGCTTCGAGATCGGGAACGCCGTCTCGTCGCTGCCGTCGTCCGGGGTGACGACGAGCTTCTTGGTCTTCTCGGTCTCCTCGATCCGGACGCGTCCGGAGGCCTCGGAGATCGGGGCGACACCCTTCGGGGTACGGGCCTCGAAGAGCTCGACGACACGCGGCAGACCCTGCGTGATGTCGTCACCGGCCACACCACCGGTGTGGAAGGTGCGCATCGTCAGCTGGGTGCCGGGCTCACCGATGGACTGGGCGGCGATGATGCCGACCGCCTCACCGATGTCGACCAGCTTGCCGGTGGCCAGCGAACGCCCGTAGCACATGGCGCAGGTGCCGACCTGGGACTCGCAGGTCAGGATCGAGCGGGTCTTGACCTCCTCGACGCCGTGGGCGACGAGGGCGTCGATCAGGACGTCACCGAGGTCGACGTTGGCCGGCGCGATCACCTTGCCGTCGATGACGACGTCCTCGGCGAGCATGCGGGCGTACACGCTGGTCTCGACGTCCTCGGCCTTGCGCAGCGTGCCGTCCGCGTCGCGCGTGGCGATCGGCAGCTTGAGGCCGCGCTCGGTGCCGCAGTCCTCCTCGCGAATGATGACGTCCTGGGAGACGTCGACCAGACGACGCGTGAGGTAACCCGAGTCGGCGGTCCGCAGCGCGGTGTCCGCCAGACCCTTGCGGGCACCGTGCGTGGAGATGAAGTACTCCAGCACGGACAGGCCCTCACGGAAGGAGGCCTTGATGGGACGCGGGATCGTCTCGTTCTTCGCGTTCGACACCAGACCACGCATACCGGCGATCTGACGCATCTGCATCATGTTGCCTCGTGCACCCGAGTTCACCATCATGAAGATCGGGTTGGTCTTCGGGAAGTTGTCGTTCATCGCCTCGGCGACCTCGTTGGTCGCCTTGGTCCAGATCGCGATGAGCTCCTGCGTGCGCTCGTCCTTGGTGATCAGACCGCGCTCGTACTGCTTCTGGACCTTCTCGTCCTGCGCCTCGTAGCCGCGGACGATCTCCTTCTTCGCCTCGGGAACGACGACGTCGGAGATGGCCACGGTGACGCCGGAACGGGTCGCCCAGAAGAAGCCGGCCGCCTTCAGGTTGTCGAGCGTCGCCGCCACGATGACCTTCGGGTAGCGCTCGGCGAGGTCGTTGACGATCTCGGAGAGCTGCTTCTTGCCGACCTCGTAGTCGACGAACGGGTAGTCCTCGGGCAGCAGCTCGTTGAAGAGCGCGCGGCCCAGCGTGGTCTTCAGGGTGAAGGTGTCGCCCTGCTGCCACTCCGGCTCGCCCTCCTCGCGGGCCGGGGGCTCCCAGCCGCGGGGCGGGATGGTGCCCACCGGGAAGCGGATGTCGACCTTCGACTGGAGCGACAGGTCGCCCGCGTCGAACGCCATGATCGCCTCGGCGGCGGACCCGAAGGAACGGCCCTCGCCCTGGAGGTCGCGGCCCTCGCCGTCGGTGGTGAGGAAGAACAGACCGAGGACCATGTCCTGGGTCGGCATCGTCACCGGACGGCCGTCGGCCGGCTTGAGGATGTTGTTCGAGGACAGCATCAGGATGCGGGCCTCGGCCTGCGCCTCCGCGGACAGCGGCAGGTGCACGGCCATCTGGTCGCCGTCGAAGTCCGCGTTGAACGCGGTGCACACGAGCGGGTGGATCTGGATGGCCTTGCCCTCGACCAGCTGCGGCTCGAAGGCCTGGATGCCGAGGCGGTGCAGGGTGGGCGCACGGTTCAGCAGGACCGGGTGCTCCGCGATGACCTCTTCGAGCACGTCGTACACGACCGTGCGGCCGCGCTCGACCATGCGCTTGGCGCTCTTGATGTTCTGCGCGTGGTTCAGGTCGACCAGGCGCTTCATCACGAACGGCTTGAAGAGCTCCAGCGCCATCGCCTTCGGCAGACCGCACTGGTGCAGCTTCAGCTGCGGACCGACGACGATCACGGAACGCGCGGAGTAGTCCACGCGCTTGCCGAGCAGGTTCTGACGGAAGCGGCCCTGCTTACCCTTGAGCATGTCGGACAGCGACTTCAGCGGACGGTTGCCGGGGCCCGTCACCGGGCGGCCGCGACGGCCGTTGTCGAAGAGGGCGTCCACCGCCTCCTGGAGCATGCGCTTCTCGTTGTTCACGATGATCTCGGGCGCGCCGAGGTCGAGAAGCCGCTTCAGGCGGTTGTTGCGGTTGATGACACGGCGGTACAGGTCGTTCAGGTCGGAGGTCGCGAAGCGGCCACCGTCCAGCTGCACCATCGGACGCAGGTCCGGCGGGATGACCGGCACGCAGTCGAGCACCATGCCCTTGGGGCTGTTGCTGGTCTGCAGGAACGCGGAGACGACCTTGAGGCGCTTGAGCGCACGGGTCTTCTTCTGGCCCTTGCCGGTGCGGATGATCTCGCGGAGGCGCTCGGCCTCCTCGTCGAGGTCGAAGGACTCCAGGCGCTTCTGCAGCGCGGCGGCGCCCATCGAGCCGTCGAAGTAGGTGCCGAAGCGGTCGCGCAGCTCGCGGTAGAGCAGCTCGTCGCCCTCGAGGTCCTGGACCTTGAGGTTCTTGAACCGGTTCCACACCTCGTCGAGGCGGTCGATCTCGCGCTGCGCACGGTCGCGCAGCTGCTTCATCTCGCGCTCGGCGCCCTCGCGCACCTTGCGGCGCACGTCGGCCTTGGCGCCCTCGGCCTCCAGCTCGGCGAGGTCCGTCTCGAGCTTCTTGGCGCGGGCCTCCAGGTCGGAGTCGCGGCGCTGCTCGATCTGCTGGCGCTCGACGGAGACGTGGGCCTCCAGCGAGGGCAGGTCGCGCGTGCGGCGCTCCTCGTCCACGAAGGTGATCATGTACGCGGCGAAGTAGATGACCTTCTCGAGGTCCTTCGGCGCCAGGTCCAGCAGGTAGCCCAGGCGCGACGGGACGCCCTTGAAGTACCAGATGTGGGTGACGGGCGCGGCCAGCTCGATGTGGCCCATCCGCTCACGGCGCACCTTGGCGCGAGTGACCTCGACGCCGCAGCGCTCGCAGATGATGCCCTTGAAGCGGACACGCTTGTACTTGCCGCAGTAGCACTCCCAGTCCCGGGTCGGACCGAAGATCTTCTCGCAGAAGAGTCCGTCCTTCTCGGGCTTGAGGGTGCGGTAGTTGATGGTCTCGGGCTTCTTGACCTCGCCGTGGCTCCACTGACGGATGTCGTCAGCGGTGGCCAGACCGATCCGGAGCTCGTCGAAGAAGTTGACGTCGAGCACTATGCGTCAATCCCTCTCAGGGTTGTAAGTCTGTGGTCTGAAACGGGGGTCGCGGGATCGGCGGGGCCTTCGGGCGGAAGGCCCCGCCTGACTCCCGTCAGACCTCTTCGACGCTGCTCGGCTCGCGCCGGGACAGGTCGATGCCGAGCTCCTCCGCTGCGCGGAAGACGTCCTCGTCGGTGTCACGCATCTCGATGGACATGCCGTCCGAGGACAGCACCTCCACGTTGAGGCACAGGGACTGCATCTCCTTGATGAGCACCTTGAAGGACTCGGGGATGCCGGGCTCAGGGATGTTCTCGCCCTTGACGATGGCCTCGTAGACCTTCACGCGGCCGGTCACGTCGTCGGACTTGATGGTCAGCAGCTCCTGGAGGGCGTACGCGGCGCCGTACGCCTCCAGCGCCCACACCTCCATCTCACCGAAGCGCTGGCCACCGAACTGGGCCTTACCACCCAGCGGCTGCTGGGTGATCATCGAGTACGGGCCGGTCGACCGGGCGTGCAGCTTGTCGTCGACCAGGTGGTGGAGCTTGAGGATGTACATGTACCCGACCGAGATCGGGTCCGGGAACGGCTCACCGCTGCGGCCGTCGAACAGCCGCGCCTTGCCGGACGGGAGCACCATGCGCTCGCCGTCGCGGTTCGGGATGGTGTGCTGGAGCAGGCCGGCCAGCTCGTCCTCGCGCGCACCGTCGAAGACCGGGGTGGCGACGTTGGTGCCGGGCTCGACCTTGTCGGCGCCGATGGCCTGGAGGCGCTGCGCCCACTCCTCCGCGAGGCCGGAGACGTCCCAGCCGCGGCTGGCGAGCCAGCCGAGGTGGATCTCCAGGACCTGCCCCGGGTTCATTCGGGACGGGACGCCCAGCGGGTTCAGGATGATGTCGACGGGCGTGCCGTCCTCCAGGAACGGCATGTCCTCGATCGGGTTGATCTTGGAGATGACGCCCTTGTTGCCGTGGCGGCCGGCGAGCTTGTCACCGTCGGTGATCTTGCGCTTCTGCGCGACGTAGACGCGCACCAGCTGGTTGACACCGGGGGGAAGCTCGTCGCCCTCCTCGCGGTCGAAGACGCGGACGCCGATGACCTTGCCGATCTCGCCGTGCGGCACCTTCAGGGAGGTGTCGCGCACCTCGCGCGCCTTCTCACCGAAGATCGCGCGGAGCAGGCGCTCCTCCGGGGTCAGCTCGGTCTCGCCCTTGGGCGTGACCTTGCCGACGAGGATGTCGCCGGCGACGACCTCGGCACCGATGCGGATGATGCCGCGCTCGTCGAGGTCGGCGAGGACCTCCTCGGAGACGTTCGGGATGTCCCGGGTGATCTCCTCGGGGCCGAGCTTGGTGTCACGGGCGTCGACCTCGTGCTCCTCGATGTGGATCGAGGAGAGGACGTCGTCCTGCACGAGGCGCTGCGACAGGATGATCGCGTCCTCGTAGTTGTGACCCTCCCACGGCATGAACGCGACCAGCAGGTTCTTGCCGAGCGCCATCTCGCCGTTCTCGGTGGCCGGGCCGTCGGCGAGGACCTGGCCCTCGATGACCCGGTCGCCCTCGGCGACGATGACCTTCTGGTTGACCGAGGTGCCCTGGTTGGACCGGGAGAACTTGGCCAGGCGGTACGTGATGTACGTGCCGTCGTCGTTGGTGGTGGTGATGTAGTCCGCGGAGACCTCCTGGACCACACCCGGCTTCTCGGCCTTGACCACGTCGCCGGCGTCGGCGGCGGAGCGGTACTCCATGCCGGTGCCGACGAGCGGGGACTCGCTCTTGATGAGCGGCACCGCCTGACGCATCATGTTCGCGCCCATGAGGGCACGGTTGGCGTCGTCGTGCTCCAGGAACGGGATCATGGCGGTCGCGACCGACACCATCTGGCGCGGCGAGACGTCCATGTAGTCGACGTCGTCGCCGGGGACGTAGTCGACCTCGCCGCCGCGGCGGCGGACCAGGACGCGGGCCTCGGCGAACCGCAGGTCGTCGTTGAGCGTGGCGTTGGCCTGCGCGATGACGAAGCGGTCCTCCTCGTCGGCGGTCAGGTAGTTCACGTCGTCCGTGACCTGGCCGTCGACGACCTTGCGGTACGGCGTCTCGATGAAGCCGAACGGGTTGATCCGGCCGTACGAGGCGAGCGAGCCGATCAGACCGATGTTCGGGCCTTCGGGCGTCTCGATCGGGCACATGCGGCCGTAGTGCGACGGGTGCACGTCGCGGACCTCGAAGCCGGCCCGCTCACGGGAGAGACCACCCGGGCCGAGGGCGTTCAGACGACGCTTGTGCGTCAGCCCCGACAGCGGGTTGTTCTGGTCCATGAACTGGGACAGCTGGCTGGTGCCGAAGAACTCCTTGATGGAGGCGACGACCGGCCGGATGTTGATCAGGGTCTGCGGCGTGATCGCCTCGACGTCCTGGGTGGTCATGCGCTCGCGCACGACGCGCTCCATACGGGCGAGACCCGTACGGACCTGGTTCTGGATGAGCTCGCCGACGTTGCGAATGCGGCGGTTGCCGAAGTGGTCGATGTCGTCGGTCTCGACGACGATCTCCCGGCCCGACTCGCCGGTCGTCTCGGTCTCACCGGCGTGCAGCTTCACCAGGTACTTGATGGTGGCGATGATGTCGTCGGTGGTGAGCACGCCGGCGTCCAGCGGCTCGTCCGCGCCGAGCTTCTTGTTCACCTTGTAGCGGCCGACCTTGGCGAGGTCGTAGCGCTTCGGGTTGAAGTAGAGGTTCTCGAGCAGCGTCTGCGCGGCCTCACGCGTGGGGGGCTCGCCCGGGCGCAGCTTGCGGTAGATGTCGAGCAGCGCGTCGTCCTGGCCCTGGGTGTGGTCCTTCTCCAGGGTGGCGCGCATGGACTCGTACTCGCCGAACTCCTCGAGGATCTGCTCGGTCGTCCAGCCGAGGGCCTTGAGGAGGACGGTCACGGACTGCTTGCGCTTGCGGTCGATGCGCACACCGACCATGTCGCGCTTGTCGATCTCCATCTCCAGCCAGGCACCCCGGGACGGGATGATCTTGGCGGAGAAGATGTCCTTGTCGGACGTCTTGTCGATGGAGGAGTCGAAGTAGACGCCGGGCGAACGGACCAGCTGCGAGACGACGACACGCTCGGTGCCGTTGATGACGAAGGTGCCCTTGTTGGTCATGAGCGGGAAGTCGCCCATGAAGACCGTCTGGGACTTGATCTCGCCGGTCTCGTTGTTGGTGAACTCGGCGGTGACGAAGAGCGGGGCCGCGTACGTGAAGTCGCGGTCCTTGCACTCGTCGATGCTGTTCTTCGGGGGCTCGAAACGGTGGTCGCGGAAGGTCAGCGACATCGACCCGGAGAAGTCCTCGATCGGGGAGATCTCCTCGAAGATCTCCTCCAGACCGGACTTGGTGGGGACGTCCTGACCGGACTCCAGAGCCGACTCGACGCGAGCCTTCCAGGCGTCGTTGCCGAGCAGCCAGTCGAAGCTCTCGGTCTGCAGCGCGAGGAGGTTCGGAACCTCGAGGGGCTCCCTGATCTTTGCAAAGGAGATGCGCAGCGGGGCGGTGCTGGCAGCGTTGTTCGTATTCGCGGTCGAGGCATTGCGCGAGGCGGCCAAGAGGGGGTCCTTCCGAGGGCTCGGACTCACTACGCGCGTACCGGCCCCTCTTCCGTGCACGGAGACAGGGGGTGCCTGATGTGGCTAAAAGGCCAGGTCAGGCGTGCTCTGGTCGTCAGTGCTCGGGCGAGGGCAGACCCCTGGTGACGGGCAGGGGGCAGCTAACAGGCAGCGCAAAGGGTCAGTGTAGCCACTTGGCACACTGATGTCCAGTGCCGTTCTCGGGGACCGTGTTCGCTCCTCGTTGTTCTCACCACCTGTGCGGCAAGGCCTCGCCCTCAACGCACCGAGATACTGCCCTCTTCGCCGTCGATCCATGCCTCGGATTCGGATCCTTTGACGACGCCCTGAGAATTGCGCGCTGCGTGCGGTTCGTCAAGGCCCCCCTTGGCCCGAACCGGTTGCCTCCAGTGGCTCTCAGGGCCCCGGAGACGGCACGACGAAGATCACCATACTCTTCACCGTCACGCGTGCAAGGCAGCCGCAGCCGGACCCCGGATACGCCGAAGAGCGACCACCCGGATGGATGATCGCTCTTCGGTGCTACGGCGTTACAGACCCTGACGGATCCGTGGTGCCGGTGCGGTCCTACTTGACCTCGACGGTGGCGCCGGCGCCCTCGAGGGACTCCTTGGCCTTGTCCGCGGCGTCCTTGGCGACCTTCTCGAGGACGGGCTTCGGGGCGCCGTCCACGAGGTCCTTGGCCTCCTTCAGACCCAGGGAGGTCAGCTCGCGCACGACCTTGATGACCTGGATCTTCTTGTCGCCGGCACCGGTGAGGACGACGTCGAACTCGTCCTTCTCCTCGGCGGCCTCGGCGGCGGCGCCACCGGCGGCACCACCGGCGACGACGACCGGCGCGGCAGCGGCGGCGGTGACGTCGAACTTCTCCTCGAAGGCCTTCACGAACTCGGAGAGCTCGATGAGGGTCATCTCCTCGAACTGGGCGAGCAGGTCGTCCTGGCTGAGCTTCGCCATGATGGCGGTCCTTCCACTAATTCGGCAGGTGCCGGATGTACGGGGTGAGGCGGGCGTACGTCGGGCCCGCTGCGATCCGTCCGCGCTCAGGCGGCCCGGATCAGAAAGCGAGCCGAGTTACTCGGCACCGCCCTGCTCGTCCTGCTTGGCACGGAGCGCGTCCACGGTACGGACGAGCTTCGAGGGCAGCGCCTGGAAGACAGAGGCAGCCTGGGACTGCTTGCCCTTCATGGCACCGGCCAGCTTGGAGAGCAGAACCTCGCGGGACTCGAGGTCCGCAAGCTTCTTGATCTCGTCGGCGGACATCGCCTTGCCGTCAAGGACACCGCCCTTGATGACGAGATTCGGGTTGTCCTTGGCGAAGTCGCGCAGACCCTTCGCCGACTCCACCGGGTCACCGGTGACGAAGGCGACGGCCGTCGGACCAGCGAAGAGCTGGTCGTCGAGCGTGATCCCGGCCTCGTTGGCCGCAATCTTGGTCAGCGTGTTCTTCACCACGGCGTACTGGGCGTTCTCACCGAGCGACCGGCGCAGCGTCTTGAGCTGCGCCACGGTGAGACCGCGGTACTCGGTCAGCACGGCGGCGTTGGAGCTGCGGAACTTGTCCGTCAGCTCGGTAACCGCGGCAGCCTTCTCGGGCGTCGCCATAGAGCCTCGGCCTCCTTCCGGGTGATTCGGACCGCGCGGACCCGAAGGAGGACTGGGGCAAACGAAACGCCCCGGCGCAGGCGCACGGGGCGTGGCTCGACCGTCGTCACACGCACGGGGCGGGGACTTCCGGGAGCTCATCCACAGTCACCTGCGCGGGTCGTCCGCAGTTCAGCGGATCCTTCGGCCACCGTGCCCTCTTTCGAACACACGGCAACGACCAGCGGTCTTTGGCTTCCGTCGAAGCGTACGGGACCGGGGCAGTGTCAAGCAAATCCGTCCCGGCGTCGACCCGGAGGGGCGAGGGGATCAGCCCTCGGCCGCCGCCTCCTTCATCATCTCGGCCAGGTCGGCGGTGTCCTCGGCCGGCGGCGCGGCGACCTTCACGGGCTCGTTGATCCCGAGGAAGGTGATGGTCATGTCCAGCGGGCCCTTGTCGGCCTCGCCCTGCATGCGGAACTGCTTCGGCCGGTCGTCGCCGTCGACCCACATGTCCATCGCGAGCTCGTCGACGCCCATCTTCTCGTACTGTTCGAGGCTCTTCCGGCGCTTCTCCCGGGTGGCCTCGTCCTCGTCCCCGAGGGTCTTCTCCAGGTCGGCGAGGGCCACCGTGCCCTTGTAGTGGGTGGTCTCCACGCCCTCCACGGTCTCGGTGCCGACCTTCTCGACGTCCTCGGCGCCGGTGAGGAAGGTGGACTCGGTCGCCGGGTTCTGCTCGGCCCGGGCGGCGCCGCCCAGCTGGTTCAGGTCGTCGCCTGCACCCATCGCCCCGAGGTCGAGCTTGAGCCAGCTCTTGCCGTCCATCTCCTTGGCCGCCTCGGGGCCGCCGCCGATGTACATGGCCTTGTCGACGAGCCGGATCTCCGCGCTGCCGTCGGCGCCCTGGTCGAGCGCCGTCATCTTCATGCTCATCGCGAGCGCGGGCTTGAGCTGCATCTGCGCCTCGGCCTTGATCCGCCCCTCCTCGGGGACCCTGCCGGTCATGCGGTAGCGCAGGGAGTCGATCTCCTCCGTGTTCTTCGCCGCCTCGGCCACGGCCGCGGCCGGGGCCATGTCCGTGGACCCGCCCGCCTCGTCGTCGCCCTTGGCGCAGCCCACCGCGCCGGCGGCGAGCACCAGCGCGGCCAGTCCGGCACCCACCGGCACACGTACGGAAGTGTTCATCGATTTCCCCCCACGGGACTCAACGGCATGCAACGGGACACGGACACAACGGGATGCATCGAGATGCAACAGGCTTTAGGGAGCACACAACTTCTCCACAGCAAGGACGTGAGCCTAGCCGAATCGGTTCGAACGATCTTGTGATTTACCTGCTGCGGATGCTGTGCTACCCGCCCTGTGAGGCCAGCAGTTCCTTGAAGTCCGCCGTGTCCGCGGCGGGCGGGCGCTCTGCGGAGACGGTGACGCCGTAGTCGGCGTAGTACGCGGTCTGGGTCAGCTCTCCGGTCTCGGTGCGCCCGCGCTCGACCTTCTTGACCAGCAGGTTCCGGTCGTCGACCCAGATGTCGACGGTCTGGGCGGTGGTGCCGCCCACCGTGCCGGACCAGTGCGTGGCGCGCCGGCCGCGCGTCTTCTCCTCGCCGACCCTGTGCGCGTCCTCGGCGCTCAGCAGCAGCTTCACCGCCTGGTGGGGCGTGGTGGTGCGCATCTGGTCCGCGAACCCTGCGCCCGTGCCGCCGCCGAGGTCCTCCAGATCCTCGTAGACGTACTTGATCCAGTGCCGGCCGCCCACCCGGTCGGCGAACTCGTCGCCCACCTCGGCGTAGTAGGCGTCGGGCAGGTAACGCGCCTCCATCGCGGTGGTGCCGAGCCGTCGCATGGTCTCGGCGGTGGTGCCGCCGGTGTACGTGATGGTGAGGGTGCCGGTGAGGCCTTCGCCGCGCCAGCCGAGGGCGCCGACGGCCTTCAGGGAGAGTTCGCTGCCCATCACGGTCGTGGACTCCACCCGCGCCGAACCCGCGCGTGCGGTGGCCCGCTCGACGGCCCGCAGGGCGTCGGCCACCGGCCCGGTGAGTGCCGGGGAGGGCGGGGTCGCCGACCCCGGCGCGGCGGACTGCGGGGGCGCGGCGGACGGTGTGGAGCCGCCGGATCCGGCCGGGTCGCCGTCTGCCGGTCCGTCGGAGGACGTACAGCCGGTGAGGCCCGCCAGCGTGGCCGTCACCGCGATCGCGACGACCGTGCGGCGTACCGTCGTGCCCGTCATCCGCCCACCCCCTGAGCCCCGTGCGCCCCCCGCGCCTCGTACGCGAGTCCGCTCCCCGCACGCTAACCCAGGGCACCGGGAAAAGGGACGGGCCCCGCACCTCGGAAGGTGCGGGGCCCGTGACCGGTTGGGCGAGCCGTTGGCTCAGACCGCGGCCGGGTCCTCCTCGACGAGGAGGTTGCGGGTGCGGTTGGAGTCGAGCGGGATGCCGGGGCCCATCGTGGTGCTGATGGCGGCCTTCTTGATGTAACGGCCCTTGGCGGCGGACGGCTTCAGACGGAGGACTTCCTCCAGCGCCGCGCCGTAGTTCTCCACCAGCTTGGTGTCGTCGAACGACGTCTTGCCGATGATGAAGTGCAGGTTCGAGTGCTTGTCGACGCGGAACTCGATCTTGCCGCCCTTGATGTCGTTGACAGCCTTGGCGACGTCCGGGGTCACGGTGCCGGTCTTGGGGTTCGGCATGAGACCACGGGGACCGAGCACGCGGCCGAGGCGGCCGACCTTGCCCATGAGGTCCGGGGTGGCGACGACGGCGTCGAAGTCCAGACGGCCCTTCGACACCTCGTCGATCAGTTCGTCGGAGCCGACGATGTCGGCGCCCGCGGCGGTCGCGGCCTCGGCACGGTCACCGGTCGCGAAGACCAGGACCCGGGCGGTCTTACCGGTGCCGTGCGGGAGGTTCACGGTGCCACGGACCATCTGGTCGGCCTTGCGCGGGTCGACACCCAGGCGGAAGGCGACCTCGACGGTGCCGTCGAACTTGGTCGTGGAGGTCTCCTTGGCGAGACGGACGGCCTCGAGCGGGGCGTAGAGCTTGTCCCGGTCGATCTTCTCGTCCGCAGCGCGGAGAGACTTGCTGCGCTTGCTCACTACTGCTCCTGGTGGCTTCTGAGGAGTCGTGGTGCGGGCCGAGCAGGCCCTGCCACTACTGCTTTGGTTACGGGGGTGGAGGTCAGCCCTCGACCGTGACGCCCATGGAACGGGCGGTACCGGCGATGATCTTCTCCGCCTGGTCCAGGTCGTTGGCGTTGAGGTCGGGCATCTTGGTGGTGGCGATCTCACGGACCTGGTCACGCGTGATCTTCGCGACCTTGGTCTTGTGCGGCTCGCCGGAGCCCTTCTCCACGCCCGCGGCCTTGAGGATCATCTTCGCGGCCGGCGGGGTCTTGGTGATGAAGGTGAAGGAGCGGTCCTCGTAGACCGTGATCTCCACCGGGATGACCCAGCCTCGCTGCGACTCGGTCGCGGCGTTGTAGGCCTTGCAGAACTCCATGATGTTGACGCCGTGCTGACCCAGCGCGGGGCCGACCGGCGGGGCCGGGTTCGCGGCACCGGCCTGGATCTGGAGCTTGATGAGCCCCGTGACCTTCTTCTTCTTGGGAGGCATGGCTCTCCGGGTCCTTTCGATTCGGGTCCTGCCTGGGTCGCGGGAGCTACCCGGACACAGGCATACCGCACAACGATAACGGGTATGGATGCGCGGTTTGAAACCGAGCAGGTCAGACGACGCCTGAGCGATCGCCTGACCTGGTCGGAAGCTGTACGTACGTCCAGAGGAGTACCGCGGTACCGGTGAGGTGGGTGCTAGTTCTTCTGGATCTGGTCGAAGCTCAGCTCGACCGGGGTCTCGCGGCCGAAGATCTCGACGAGGCCCTTGACCTTCTTCGAGTCGGCGTTGATCTCGTTGATCGTCGCCTGCAGCGTCGCGAACGGGCCGTCGGTGACGGTGACCGAGTCGCCGACCTCGAAGTCCAGGACCTGGACCTCGACCTTGCGCTGCGGAGCCGGCTTGCCCTCGGCCTCGGCGGCCTCGCGGGCGGCCTTCTCCTCGGCCTCCGGGGCGAGCATCTTGACGATCTCGTCCAGCGTCAGCGGGTACGGGTCGTAGGCGTTGCCGACGAAGCCGGTGACGCCGGGGGTGTTGCGGACGACGCCCCAGGACTCGTTGGTCAGGTCCATACGGACCAGGACGTAGCCCGGCAGCTTGTTCTGGCGGATCGTCTTGCGGTCGCCGTTCTTGATCTGGACGACCTCTTCCTGCGGCACCTCGGCCTGGAAGATGTAGTCCTCGACGTTGAGGGAGACGGCGCGCTGCTCGAGGTTGGTCTTCACGCGGTTCTCGTAACCGGCGTAGGTGTGGATGACGTACCACTCGCCGGGCAGGACGCGCAGCTCCTGGCGGAGCTTCTCGATCGGGTCGACGTCGGACTCCTCGTCCGCGGCCTCGGCCTCCGCGTCGCCGGTGCGCGCGTCGCCGGTCTCCGTCTCGCCGGTCGGCGCCTCGGGCTTCGCGGTGGACTCGTCGGCCTCGTCCGCGCCCGTGGCGACGGCGTCGTCGGCAGCCTCGGCCTCGGCGGAGGCCTTGGTGTCCTCGTTGCCGGCGCCCTCGACGGTGCCGAGCGCGTCCTCGACGGACTCGACCGGCTCGATGGCGTCGTTCACGTTCGGGTCAGACACTGTGGCTGCTTCTTCCTGGATACATAGGGGTGGAACACGCGAAAGGGGCGCCGGGTACCTCGGCGCCCTTCGCTCTCGACTCAGCCGAAGACGTACTTGGCGGCGTGAGAGAAGCCATAGTCAATCAGAGTCACCAGGCCGATCATGATGACCACGAAGATGATCACCACGGTGGTGTACGTCGTCAGCTGATTCCGGCTCGGCCAGACAACCTTGCGAAGTTCCGCGACGATCTGGCGGTAGAAGAGCGCGAGCCGCTTCAGCGGACCCTTCTTGCCCCGCTTGCCGCCCTTGCGCGACTTCTTCTTGGAGTCCGGCGCCTCGTCCTGGGCATCAGGCATGTCGATGGAGCCCACGGCGTCCGTCACTCGTCCTCACCTGATTCCGGGTCGTGGCCGTGCCGCGCCCGGTTGGAGCCGCACGGCGGTGCATTGCTGTACGTACATGCGCACACATCCTGGCGATGGTGTGTGTAGCAGGGCCGGAGGGACTTGAACCCCCAACCGCTGGTTTTGGAGACCAGTGCTCTACCAATTGAGCTACGACCCTTTGTGTGTTCCCCAACGTACCGCATTCGTCCGGATGCCTGGTGTGCACCCGGTGATCGCGAGCCGGTGAAGGCCAACGAGGTGAGAGTGTACGTGCTCGGGGCCCGGGCGTCGAACAGAAAGCACGTCCGGACTGATGTTCAGGGCGTGGGTGGAGGCGTGGGTGGAGGCGTGGAGGGGCGTGGGGCGGGGGGATAGGGCGTGCGTGGGCAGGGGGTAGGCAGGTCGTGGGCCCCGGGTAGGCAGGGCGTGGGCCCGAGGTAGGCAGGGCGTGGGCCGGACGGGCGTTCAGCTCCTGGACCGGTCAGGTTCAGTCCGTGAAACCCCTGTGCCGGGGAGGTTTCGGGTCTGGAACGATGGGGTCATGAGCGCTGCAACCCCACCCACCGAGCGCCGGGTCTCCGCCCGAGTCGGCGCGATCTCCGAGTCCGCGACCCTCGCCGTGGATGCCAAGGCCAAGGCCCTCAAGGCCGCCGGGCGTCCCGTGATCGGCTTCGGCGCGGGAGAGCCCGACTTCCCGACGCCGGACTACATCGTCGAGGCCGCCGTCGAGGCGTGCAAGAACCCGAAGTTCCACCGCTACACGCCGGCCGGCGGACTGCCCGAGCTGAAGGCCGCGATCGCCGAGAAGACGCTGCGCGACTCCGGCTACGAGGTCGACCCGTCGCAGATCCTCGTCACCAACGGCGGCAAGCAGGCGATCTACGAGGCCTTCGCCGCGATCCTCGACCCGGGCGACGAGGTCGTCGTCCCGGCGCCGTACTGGACGACGTACCCCGAGTCGATCCGGCTGGCGGGCGGTGTCCCGGTCGAGGTGGTCGCCGACGAGACGACCGGCTACCGGGTGACGGTGGAGCAGCTCGAGGCCGCGCGCACCGAGAAGACCAAGGTCGTCCTCTTCGTGTCGCCGTCGAACCCGACGGGCGCGGTGTACGGCGAGGCCGAGACGAAGGCGATCGGCGAGTGGGCCGTCGAGCACGGCCTGTGGGTGCTGACCGACGAGATCTACGAGCACCTCGTGTACGGCGACGCCGTCTCCGTGTCCCTGCCGGCCCTGCTGCCCGAGCTGCGCGACAAGTGCATCGTGGTCAACGGCGTGGCGAAGACGTACGCGATGACCGGCTGGCGGGTCGGATGGGTCATCGGCCCCAAGGACGTCGTCAAGGCGGCCACCAACCTCCAGTCGCACGCCACGTCCAACGTGTCCAACGTGTCCCAGGCGGCGGCGCTGGCCGCGGTCTCCGGTGACCTGGACGCCGTGGCGAAGATGCGGGAGTCCTTCGACCGGCGCCGCCAGACGATCGTGCGGATGCTCAACGAGATCGACGGCGTGCTGTGCCCGGAGCCGGAGGGGGCGTTCTACGCGTACCCGTCGGTGAAGCAGCTGCTCGGCAAGGAGATCCGCGGCAAGCGTCCGCAGGACTCGGTCGAGCTGGCCGCGCTGATCCTGGAGGAGGCCGAGGTCGCGGTGGTGCCGGGTGAGGCGTTCGGCACGCCGGGATACCTGCGGCTGTCGTACGCGCTCGGGGACGAGGACCTCGTCGAGGGCGTGAGCCGGATCCAGAAGCTGCTGGCGGAGGCGCGGGACTGACTCCCCTCTCTGCAGGTGGTGGGCCCCCGACCCAGGACTTGATCCTTGGAGTCGGGGGCCCTGACGTTTGTGCGAGCAAGACCACGTACGGGGAAAGTGCTGTCGGGTCGGGTGTGTCGTGCGGCAGGATCACCAGATGGAGCGTGTACGTGATCTCTCTGAACTGCCCAAGGCGCATCTGCATCTGCACTTCACCGGGTCGATGCGGCCCACCACCCTGCTGGAACTCGCCGACAAGCACGGCGTACGGCTGCCCGAGACGCTGACCGAGGCGCTGGGCCGCGGGGAGTCCCCGAAGCTGCGGGCCACCGACGAGCGGGGCTGGTTCCGCTTCCAGCGGCTGTACGACGCGGCGCGGTCGTGCCTCCAGGAGCCGGAGGACATCCAGAGACTGGTGCGGGAGGCCGCGGAGGAGGATCTCCGGGACGGGTCGGGATGGCTGGAGATCCAGGTCGATCCGACGTCGTACGCGCCGCGGCTGGGCGGGCTGATTCCGGCGCTGGAGATCATCCTGGACGCGGTGGAGACGACCGTGCGGGACACCGGGATCGGGATGCGGGTGCTGGTGGCCGCGAACCGGATGAAGCACCCGCTGGACGCGCGGACGCTGGCGCGGCTGGCGGTGCGGTACGCCGAGCGGGGTGTGGTCGGCTTCGGGCTGTCGAACGACGAACGGCGCGGGATGGCGCGGGACTTCGACCGGGCGTTCGCGATCGCGCGGGACGGGGGGTTGCTGAGCGCGCCGCACGGGGGCGAGCTGACCGGGCCGTCGTCGGTGCGGGACTGCCTGGACGACCTGGAGGCGGACCGGGTCGGGCACGGGGTGCGGGCGGCGGAGGATCCGCGGCTGCTGAGGCGGCTGGCGGACCGGCAGGTGACGTGCGAGGTGTGTCCGGCGTCGAATGTGGCGCTGGGTGTGTACGAGAAGCCGGAGGACGTGCCGTTGCGGACGTTGTTCGAGGCGGGGGTGCCGATGGCGCTGGGCGCGGACGATCCGCTGCTGTTCGGGGCGCGGCTGGCGGCGCAGTACGAGATCGCCCGCGACCACCACGGCTTCACGGACGCCGAACTGGCGGAACTCGCCCGGCAGTCGGTGCGGGGGTCGGCGGCGCCGGACGAGGTGAAGGGGCGGTTGCTGGCGGGGGTGGACGGGTG
>NZ_JACBYP010000130.1 GCF_018982965.1 Streptomyces mayonensis
CCCGCAGCCCCCTCGGCCCAGCGGTCCCCGCGGTCCCCTCCGCCCTGTGGTGCGGCACGTCGACCCTGGACGGCGGCAGCCTCCCGACGGCCCGGCCCGGCCCGGTCGGAACGGCCCGGTCGGAACGGGGCGCCGGCCGCCGGTGCCCCGTTCCGTCGGCTTGGGGTCGGCCGTCGCGGAGAACCGCAGCGGCGCCGCTCCCGCGCTCGGCACCCGCACCCCCCTCCCGGGCTCCGCCCGGAGCGCGTCGGGCCCCGCCCGCTTCCCGAGGGCCCGGCGCGGGTCACCCCGGTCCGGAAAACCGCGCGTCCGCCGGAAGTTGGGGTAAACGGGTCGGCGTGGCCGCGTCGGTGCGTAAGGTGAGTGGCCGGGGGCTGTGGGACCCGGGCCCCGACCGGACGGTGAGGCTCTGTATGACTCCGGCGCACGGACCCGATGCCGCGGGCGCCTCCGCCGTGTCCACGGCGGTGGAGTTCGGGGGCGGATCGGCGATGATCCCCGCCTCGCGGGACGTCGTGCACGGTTTCGTGGCACGGCTCGCCGCGTCGGGCCTGGAGCCGGCCGACTCCTTCCTGGACGCCGCCCGCCTGGTCACCAGCGAACTGGTGACGAACGCGCTGCGGCACGCACCCGGCCCCTGCCGGCTGCGGCTGACCCTGGTCGAGGACCGCGTGGAGATCGCCGTGTCGGACACGGGGGACGGCTTCCCCACCTTCCTGGCCCGCGACCCGCAGCGGATCGGGCGGCACGGTCTGGAGATCGTGACGCGCCTGTGCGACGAGGTCGTCACGAGGCCGCACGCCAAGGGGAAGACGGTGTACGCGCGCCTGCTGCTGAGGTGACGTGCTCAGGCGGACAGGGCCTGTTCGACGCTCGGATAGCAGGCGATCAGCGCGTCGACGCCCACGAGCCGCAGCACGCGCTCGACCGCGTCCCGCGGTGCGGCCAGCCGGAACCACACCCCGCGCGACTCGGCCGCCCGGTGCGCGGAGATCAGTACGTTGATGCCGCTGGAGTCCAGGAAGCCCACCTCGCGGAAGTCCACCACGGTGCCCGGCGCCGACTCCACCGAGGAGAGCAGGACGTCTCGGAGCTGACGGCTGCCGTCGAGATCCACCTCGCCGGCGAGGACGACGACGCAGACACCGCCGCCCGCGGTGGTTCGGGTGATCAGCAGCCGCTCGGGAACCGCCGCTCCCTCGATCTCCGCCACGCTGTCCTCGCTTCCCCGCACCTGCCCGGTCCCCGGTGTGGCTTGATGTTAAGGCCCTCCCGGGCCTCGGCGGACCACTTGTGCGCAGCCCGCGCGGACCAGTTGCGCGGACCGCGCCCCGGGGCCACCGGGCCGCTCGTGACGGGCTCGACGCGCGCGACGGCGCTGCGCTGACTACCGTCGAGGTGTGGTGGCACACACATTCGAGGAGCTCGTGCACAAGCGCCGCGCGGCGGACCTGGCACAGCACCGGGTCGAGGAACTGCGCGACTCGTACGGGCCTCCCACGCAGCACCGGTGGACCCCGCGGCAGTCGGACACCTACGAGACCGCCGTACGGGCCTGGCGCGACCTGGACCGGGACGCGCGGACCGCGATGACCGAGTACGTCAAGGAGGGAGGCCGGTCCCGCCACAAGATCGAGGCAAGTGTCCGCAAGGCGGTGCGGGACGGCGGCCGGGGCGCCTGAACCGCCCCGGTCCGCCGGCCGCCCACCGCTCCCTTTCCCGACCGCCGGCCCTGTGGGGCGGCTTTCCGGCCCCGCCGGGCCGGCTGCCTGTGCCGGGCGGTGTTTCCGCGCCGCCGTGGCGCTTCCCGCCCCGAGGGCCGTCTGCCGTCGAGAGGCGGTGATGCGGCGCGGGTCCGTCCGCGTCGCCGCAGCGCTGGCCGACGGTGCCGGGCCGCCGGTCAGCGCTGCCGGGCCGCTGCTTCGCCGACGAGGTCGCGGGCGGTTTGAAGGGCCGCCGCCCGGTCCTCGGGCACCAGGCCGATGCGGGTGCGCCGGTCGAGGAGGTCGGACTCGTCGAGTGCGCCCTCGTGACGCAGCGCCCAGAGCAGTTCGGCCCCGGTGACCGGGTGGTCCGGCAGCACTCGCTCGGCGAGCCGGGGGTCCCGCGCGGCGAGCGCCTGGACGTGCGGTGCCTCGGTCCCGTAGCGCCGTACGAGCCGGCCGGGCGCCCGCACCGCGGCCAGCGTGCCCGGTGCGGCGGCGCCGACCAGGGGCAGGGCGGCGGTGGGGGACGGTCCCGCGGACAGGCGGCGGGCGGCGACGGCGGCGTCCACCGCGTCCTCGGCCATGCGCCGGTACGTGGTGAGCTTGCCGCCGACCACGGTGATCACGCCCTCGGACGAGGTGAGCACGGCGTGCCGCCGGGAGACGTCCGCCGTGCGGGGCCCGGCGCCGGCCCGGTCCGGCGAACCGGTGTCGAGCAGCGGGCGCAGGCCCGCGAAGGCGCCCACCACGTCCTCGCGGTGCACGGACACGTCCAGCACCGAGCCGAGCACGTCGAGCAGGAAGCCGACGTCGGACTCGGGCACCTCCGGCACGTCCGGGATGCCCCCGTCCACCGGTTCGTCCGTGAGGCCGACGTAGACGCGCCCGTCGCCCTGCGGCAGGACCAGGACGAAGCGGTTGGTCTCCCCGGGAATCGGCACGTGCAGGCCCGCCGGCAGCGTGCCGAGGCGTTCGGCGCGCAGGACGAGGTGGGTGCCGCGGGAGGGGCGGACGCGGATGCCGTCCACGAGGTCGCCGGCCCACACCCCGGAGGCGTTGATCACGGCGCGGGCCCGGACCACGCCCTCCTCGCCGGTGGTCTCGTCGCGCACGCGGGCGCCGGAGGCCGTCAGCTCGAGCGCCCTGACCCGGGTCAGGATCCGGGCTCCGCGGGCCGCCGCGGTCCGGGCCAGCGCGGCCACCAGACGGGCGTCGTCGGTGAGCCGCCCGTCCCAGGAGAGCAGCCCGCCGCGCAGCCGCTCGGAACGCACCGCGGGGGCGAGGTGGCGGGTCTCGACGGCGGACAGGCGGCGCGGGGCGGGCAGTGTGGCCCGGGCGGTGCGCGCCGCCAGCCGCAGGGCGTCGCCGGCCCGGAAACCGGCCCACGCCAGTGCGGCCTGGCCCCGCGGGACCAGCGGTGTCAGGGGAAGTACGAAGGGCTGGGCGCACACCAGGTGCGGCGCCGTCCGCTCCATCAGCACCCCGCGCTCCACGGCGCTTTCGTGGGCCACGTCGAGCTGCGCGGAGGCAAGGTAGCGCAGCCCGCCGTGGATCAGTTTGGAACTCCAGCGGGAGGTGCCGAAGGCCAGGTCGTGGGCGTCCACGGCGACGACGCTCAGGCCGCGGGCGGCGGCGTCCAGGGCGGCGCCGGCGCCGGTCGCGCCGAGACCGACGACCAGGACGTCCACCACCGGCCCGCCGACGGTGGACGTCAGCTCGCGCGCCCGCCGCTCGGCGGACAGGGAGGCCCCGGCGGCGGGGCTGGGGGCGGTGCTCATGGGGCGAGGATCCTCTCCAGTACGGTGCGCAGCTCCGCGAGGAGGGCCGCGGAGGTCAGCTCGGGGTCCTCCTCGTCGGTCATGGTCCGCAGCGACAGGGCGTACGACTGGACGACCAGCAGCACGGACCGTGCCTGCCGTGCCACGTGGGTCCGGCGCACGGACCCGTCGGCGTGGCCCTCGCGCAGCGCGTCGGCCAGCAGGCCGAGGAGCGCCTCCTGGCTCGCGCCCCGCCGGTCGAGGACGTAGGGCAGGAGCAGCTCCGGATCGACGTCGACGATCTTGCGGAAGAGCGGGTGCGCGCGGAACGCCTCCACCCCGCCCACCATGCTCTCGACGATGCGCGGGAGGGTGCCGTCGCCCGGCCGGGGCTCCGGGACGGCGCCGGCCGCCACCGCGATCCACTCCCGGGTCATCAGGTCGCCGACCAGGGACCGCACGTCCGGCCAGCGCCGGTACAGGGTCATCCGGGAGACGCCTGCGCGGCGGGCGACGTCGGTCATCGTCGTGCGGCGGACGCCGACGGCCAGCACGCAGTCGCGCACGGCGTCGAGGACCGCGTCGTTGTCCGAGGAGGCCGGTCTGCTCGAGTGGTTGTGACGGTTGGGCGTCATGTGTAACAGTGTAACGCCCAGTGGGGCGGTGCGGACGGCACCCCTCGAAGCGACCGTGAGGACGACAGGCGATGGACATGCTGTGGAACGGCTGGGGCGACCCCGCCAGGGCGACGCCGCTGCCGGACACGGTGACCGGACTGCTCCGCGACATGCTCGGCGTCGAGCCGAGTGACCGGGACCCGCTGCCGCTGGAGGAGATCGACGTTCCCGACTCGCCGCTGCCCCTGGCGGCCCGCCGGGCCCTGGAGTCGGCGGTCGGCGGCCGTCCGGAGCACGTGCGCACGGACACCGAGAGCCGCATCCGGCACACCCGGGGCAAGTCCACTCCCGACCTCCTGCGGATGCGGAGCGGGGACACCGCCGACACGCCGGCCGCCGTCGTCCTGCCGGACGGCCACGACGAGGTCCTCGCCGTGCTGGAGGCCTGCGCCGAGCACGGGCTGACGGTCGTCCCCTTCGGCGGCGGCACCTCCGTCGTCGGCGGCCTCGCCCCCCGGCCGGGCGGCGCCTTCGTCGCCCTCGACCTGCGCCGCATGAACCGCCTGCTCGAACTCGACGAGGTCTCCCGCACCGCCCGTCTGCAGCCCGGCCTGCGCGCCCCCGAGGCCGAGGCCCTGCTCGCCGAGCACGGCCACACCCTCGGCCACTTCCCCCAGTCCTACGAGTGGGCCACCGTCGGAGGCTTCGCCGCGACCCGCTCCAGCGGCCAGGCCTCCGCCGGACACGGCCGCTTCGACGAGATGGTCCTCGGCCTCACCCTCGCCACCCCCGCGGGCACCCTCGTCACCGGCAGTGCCCCGCGCTCGGCGGCCGGACCCGACCTGCGCCAGCTCGTCCTCGGCTCCGAGGGCGCCTTCGGCGTCGTCACGTCGGTCACCGTGCGCGTGCGGCCCGCGCCGGCCGTCCGGCGCTACGAGGGCTGGCGCTTCGCCTCCTTCGACGCGGGCGCCGCCGCCCTGCGCCGGCTCGCGCAGGACGGCCCGCTCCCCACGGTGCTCCGGCTGTCCGACGAGACCGAGACCCTCGTCGGGCTCGCCCAGCCCGACGCCGTCGGAGCCGCACTGGACCAGCCGGACGCCGGCTGCCTGGCGGTCGTCGGCTTCGAGGGCACCGAGCAGGACACCGCGTACCGCCGCGAGGGCGCCGCCGCCGTGCTGCGCGCCGCCGGCGGCACCTTCGCGGGCGAGGAGCCGGGGGAGCGCTGGGCCCACGGCCGCTACGCGGCGCCGTACCTGCGCGACTCCCTGCTCGACGCGGGCGCGCTCGCCGAGACGCTGGAGACGGCGACGTACTGGTCCCGCGTCCCCGCCCTCTACTCGGCCGTCCGGGACGCGCTCACCGCCACCCTCACCGAGGCCGGCACCCCGCCGCTCGTCATGTGCCACATCTCGCACGTCTACGAGAACGGCGCCTCGCTGTACTTCACCGTCGTCTGTGCCCGGGGCGAGGACGCCGTGGCGCACTGGGCCCGCGCCAAGCACGCCGCGAGCGAGGCGATCCTCGCCGCGGGCGGCACCATCACCCACCACCACGGCGTCGGCACCGACCACCGCGACTGGTACGTCCGGGAGGCCGGACCCCTCGGGGTCCAGGCGCTGCGCGCGGTCAAACGGAGCCTGGACCCCGCCGGACTGCTCAACCCCGGCGTCCTGCTGCCCGCCGACTGACCCCGCGCGCCGGTCGACCGCGACCACTCATGCGCCGTGAACCCGTGAGACAACAGTCCGGCACCACCCGCCGGCCCGGAGGCACACCGATGCGACAGTTCACCGCCGTAGTCAACCCCACCGCGGGCGGCGCCACCTCCGCCGCCGCACTGCTCGCGGTGGCCCGGCTGCTGCGGGAGGCGGGGGCCGGGCTGGAGACCGAGTACAGCCACAGCCTCGCGCACGCCCGCGAACTGGCCCGGCGGGCGGGGGAGCGGGACCGGGTGGTGCTCGCCGTCGGCGGCGACGGCATGGCGGGCGGTATCGGCGGCGCCCTCAGCGGCACCGGAACCGTCCTCGGGCTGGTCCCGGCCGGGCGCGGCAACGACTTCGCGCGTGCCCTGAAGCTGCCCACCGAGCCGGCGGCGCTGGCCCGCGTGCTGCTGGAGGGCGATGCCCGGCCCGTCGACACCGTCGAGGTCACCTCGGCCGTCCACGACCGGACCGTCGTCCTCGGCAGCGTCTACGCCGGTGTCGACGCGCTCGCCAACCGGCACGCCAACACCACGCGCCTGCTGCGGGGCGCCGCCTCCTACTACGCGGGGGCGGTGCGGGCCGTCGCGGGCTGGCGCCCGACGCGCTACCGCGTCACGGTCGACGGCACGGAGCACGCCTTCACCGGCTACACGGCGGTGGCCGCCAACTCCGGCTACTACGGCTTCAACCGCCTCATCGCCCCCTCCGCCCGCGTGGACGACGGGCTGCTGGACGTGGTGATGGTCCACCACGCGTCGCGCCGGCTGTTCTTCGCGTTGATGAACGAACTCTCCACCGGCGCCCACGTCGCCCGGCCGCAGGTCCACGTCCTGCGCGGACGGGAGGTCCGTATCGAGGCGGACCGGGCGATACCCTACGGCGCCGACGGGGAGGTCGAGGCGGCCGTCCCCGTCACGGCGCGAGTGCTGCCGGGAGCGCTGCGCGTCCTGCACTGAACCGCCCGGCCCGGCCCGCCCGGCGCAGTCCGCCCGACTCGCCGGTCCCCGACCATCCCGGACCGGCACACGTGTGGGCCGGCCGCCGGTGCCGGCAGCCGGCCCACGGGCCGTACGGATCAGCCCCGGGGCGTGGTGAAGCGTTCCCACACCCGGTGCGAGCCCATCAGCTGCGTGACCTGCTCGAGGGCAGCGGTGCCGGACCCGGCGACGACCACACCCGCCGAGTCGACGGGCACGCCGGACGCCTCCAGCGCGCTCTCCCCGCCCGCCCACACGCCGATCGCCTTGCCGTGCCGGAACGCCTCCGACACCAGCAGACTCACCCGCGGGTCGACCGTCGCCTGCCCCGCGGGTGCCGGGCCCGCCTTGTAGTCCCGCGGCGTGTACGCGTCGCCGCCCATGTCGGGGGCGCCCGCCAGCAGTACGGCGTCGAACTCGACGGACCGCGCGGTGACGTAGCTGCGCTGCACGGTCAGCGCCGCGTCGCCGGAGCCGAGGGTGCCGCCGGTGGGCGCCACGACCAGCGGCACCATCCCGGCGTCCAGCACCGCCTCCCGCACCGCCGACACGCCCTCCAGGTCCGCCCCGCCGGTCACGATGCCGACGACCCTGCCGTCCAGCGGCCAGGTACCGCCCACCTGGGACAGCGCCGGGCTCGGCTGCACGTCGGCCAGCGGCACGGTCGGCTCGGGGGCGGGCAGGCCGAGGCCCTCGGCGACGCCCGCGCACAGCTCGGGGTCGATGTTGGCCAGGACCTGGAGCGTCCGCTCCCTGATCGCCTGCTCGTAGCACTTGCCCAGCTCGAACGTGTAGGCGCCGATGATGTGCTCGCGCTCCACCGGGCTCATGCTCAGCCAGAACCGCCGGGGCTGGCTGAAGTGGTCCGCGAACGACTCCGGCGCCTCACGGACCTTGCGCCCCTCCGGCACCCGCACCGGCGTCTCGACGAACGCGCTCATGTCCGCGCCGGCGGTGAACGGGCAGCCGCCGTCCAGGGAGTTGGGCCGGTACGGCGCCACACCCCGGTGCACGGCCGTCTGGTGCATGCCGTCCCGCAGCATGTCGTTGACCGGCGCCTGCGGCCGGTTGATCGGCAGCTGCGGGAAGTTGGGACCGCCGAGCCGCGTCAGCTGCGTGTCCAGGTACGAGAAGAGCCGCCCGGCCAGCAGCGGGTCGTCGGTGACGTCGATGCCGGGTACGAGGTGGCCGACGTGGAAGGCGATCTGCTCGGTCTCGGCGAAGTAGTTGGACGGGTTGCGGTTGAGGGTCAGCAGGCCGACCGGCTGCACCGGCGCCAGCTCCTCGGGCACGATGTTGGTGGGGTCCAGCAGGTCGATGCCCTCGAAGGTCTGCTCCGGGTTGTCGGGGAAGGTCTGGATGCCGAGCTCCCACTGCGGGTACGCGCCCGCCTCGATGGCGTCGGCCAGGTCCCGGCGGTGGAAGTCCGGGTCGACGCCGTTGACGATCTGCGCCTCGTCCCAGACCAGGGAGTGCACGCCGAGCTTCGGCTTCCAGTGGAACTTCACCAGCGTCGTCGCGCCCTCGGCGTTCACCAGCCGGAAGGTGTGGACGCCGAAGCCCTCCATCATCCGGAAGGAGCGCGGGATGCCGCGGTCGCCCATGAAGAAGATGGTGTGGTGCGTCGCCTCGGTGTGCAGCGACACGAAGTCCCAGAACGTGTCGTGCGCGCTCTGCGCCTGCGGGATCTCCCGGTCCGGGTGCGGCTTCGCGGCGTGCACCACGTCCGGGAACTTGATGGCGTCCTGGATGAAGAAGACCGGGATGTTGTTGCCGACCAGGTCGAAGACGCCCTCACTGGTGTAGAACTTCGTGGCGAAGCCGCGGGTGTCCCGTACCGTGTCCGACGAGCCGCGCGAGCCGACCACCGTCGAGAAGCGCGTGAACACCGGCGTCTCCACGTCCGCGGCCAGGAACCCGGCCTTGGTCACCGAGGCCGCCGTGCCGTAGCTCTGGAACACCCCGTGCGCGCCCGCGCCGCGGGCGTGCACCACCCGCTCCGGGATGCGCTCGTGGTCGAAGTGCATGACCTTCTCGCGCAGATGGTGGTCCTGCAGCAGCACCGGACCGCGCGGCCCGGCCTTCAGCGAGTGGTCGGTGTCGTACAGCCGTGTGCCCTG
This sequence comes from Streptomyces mayonensis, assembly GCF_018982965.1. Classification (GTDB taxonomy): domain Bacteria; phylum Actinomycetota; class Actinomycetes; order Streptomycetales; family Streptomycetaceae; genus Streptomyces; species Streptomyces mayonensis. Next base: position 8,881 of record NZ_JACBYP010000130.1, read on the forward strand.
GGCGTCCGTCAGGTAGGCGCCGGACTGGGCCACCCGTGCCTGGTCGGCGCCCGTGGGCTGGCCGGTCGGCGACACGGTGTCAGGGCCGCTCTGGTCCGGCTTCGGCGGCAGCGGCTCGCGGGGCTCGGTGGGTTCGGCGACGGGAGGCGACTCGGGGGAGGGCCTGCCGGGGATCCCGTCCGGCGGGCCGCCGCCCTCGCCCTGCAGGCTCTCGGCGACCTTGTGGGCCGCTCGCTTGAGGGGGTTGGCCTCACTCATCGGCCATTCTCCGTTCTGGGCGGGCCGTTGCACACGCCCGGTCGTGTTCGGTGTACCGACTGCGGTGGTGGGCCGAGCCCGTGTACCCGGCGTGCGGAAGTCAAGGCATGGGAGCGGGTGACGGTTCGGCCGGCTCAGGCCCGGGTGACGGTCTGCCCGTCGTGGACGCCGCCCCGGCACACCTGCAGGAAGGAGTCCGGTTCCTCACCGTCCGCCGAGATCACGACCAGGCCGCCGCCGCGCAGGCACTCGTCGGCCGTGACCTCGCCCGGAAAGTACGGGACATCCGCCACGGCGTCCTGTGCCCGGACGGCGCACAGGACGGACACGGCCAGGGCCGCACCCACGCCCCAGGACGACTTGCGCATGACGGGACTCCTTCTCACCGGTGCCGTACCAGCGTCACCGCCCCGGGCGCGGCCCGCCACCGGAGACACGCGCACGGGGGAGAGCGGGGGAGAGCACGCGGGAGGGCGTGCGAGGGAGGGCGCATGGAGGAGGGGCGCATGGAGGAGGGCCCCGGCCGGGGTGGAATCGGCCGGGGCCCTCGAAGCACCCGTCGTGCGGTCGTACGGCGGACTCCCGCGCAGGGGGCGCTACTCCGCCGTGTGCGTCACCCGTACCGGATCGAACAACACCCGGGTGCGGCCGCCGCCGTTCGCCCACACCACGTCGGCACCGTCCGCGACGGCCACCGTCGCCGCGACCGCGTCGGCCGTTCCGACGCCGCCCGGCTCACCGGTCAGCGCCGCCAGACCCACGTGCAGGGAGGTGCCGCCCGCCGGGCCGGACAGGCGGGGCAGCTCGGCCCACGGCACGTACGCGGTGCCCTGCGGCGCACGCACATTCTCCGGTTCGGGCTCCCACCCGTACAGGCCGTGCAGCGCCGAGGCCAGCGGCTCCTCGGGACCGGTGGCCCACCCGGTGAGCGTGACGCGCGCCCCGGGCGGCGCCCCGACCACCCGGTGCACCCGCAGCTCGTACGGACCCCGGGCCACCGTCACGCTCTCCACCCGCAGCCCCGGCACCATCGGTGCCCCGGTGGCGAAGACGGGCCGGTGCCAGGACGCCGCCCAGCCCCAGCCCTCGCCCTGCCCGGCGCCCAGCGGGTGGACGCGGCGCCGCACACTGGGCCGGCCGTTCACCTCGACCGACAGGTGGTTGTCCGCCACGTTCTCCGCCGACGTCGGACCCGTCCGGGTCGAGTAGGCCTGCCGGCCGTAGTGCGGGTCGTCCTCGGCCGCCGACTCGCCCTCGTGCGGCCGGACGTGGTCGCTGCCGTGGTTGTGCAGCCGTACGATCCCGTCGCCGCGGGTCGCCTGCACCAGCAGTCCCGGCGCGGCCAGCGCCAGCACCCGGTCCGCCTCCTCCACCGGTGCGGGCTCCTCCGTCGCCGTCCACAACGCGTCGTTCGCCGGGGCGAGGAGCGACACGAACGCCTTCGACGCCCAGTACGGGGACGCCGGGCCCGAGTACCGCTGCAGCGTCGCCCCGTGCGGCCCGTACCAGCCCGGGCTCAGCAGCCCCTCGTCCGTCAGCGCCCCGCGGTCCACGAAGTACCGCAGGCTGCCGCTCACCAGACGGCGCGAGGCCCCCGGCGCCAGCGGGGTGTGCCCGGTCAGCGCGCCCAGGCCCACGGCCGCCGACGCGGCGAAGCGGTAGGTGAGCGAACGGCCGAAGTGCAGCGGCGCCCCGTCGGAGCCGAACATCAGGGCGAACCCGTCCAGATGGGCCCGCAGCCGGTCCCCGTACCGGGCCAGGGCGCCGGAGTCGCGGCCGAGGTGCGCGTCGAGCACCGGGTACAGATGCAGCGCCCAGCCGTTGTAGTGGTCGAAGGCGCGTCCGTCGCCGTCGGCGTACCAGCCCTCGCCCCGGTACCAGCCCTCCAGCAGCTCCAGCGCGCGCTCCCGGGCCGCGGCCGTCTCCGCGTCGCCTCGGCCGACCGACTCCAGGAACCCGGCCACGGTGTACGGGAACAGGTACCAGTTGTTCGGCGCCGGCACGTGTCGCAGCGCACCGCGCAGCCACTCCTCCACCCGGTCCTGCACCCCGGCGTCGAGGTTCTTCCACAGCCACGGCGCGGTCAGCCGCAGCCCCAGTGCGACCGACGCCGACTCCACCATCGGCTGGCCCTGCACGTCGTGGTCGAGGATCAGCGGCCAGGACTCGGTGTCGTCGCGGCCCGGGGTGCGGGTGCCCGAGGCGAGGCCCTGTGCGTAGCGGTCCAGCCAGCCGTGCGGGTCCGCGCCGTCCGCGCCCGCGACGCGGAAGCCCGCCGCGAGGAACGTCCGCGCGAAGCCCTCCAGGCCGTCGGAGCGCACGCCCGAGCGCGAGGGCCGTCCCGGCAGGTCGAGCAGGGCACGGCCGGGAGTGCTCCAGCGCCACGCGGACCACAGCAGCCCGTCCGCGACGGCCTCCCAGTGGGCCCGGGTGTAACCGGTGTACGGGCTCGACGCACGGTCCTCGGTGGGCAGTTCGAACGGGATGCTCATGCCAGGAACGCCAGCCTTTCGCGTCGTACGGGATGGAGGAAGCCGGAACCGGAGGCCCAGCGGGTCGTCTCGGCGAGCGCGAGGTCGGCCAGCCGGCGCCACTCGTTGCCCTCGGAACCGGCGAGGTGCGGGGTGATCAGTGCGTGCTCGCAGTCCCACAGCGGGTGGTCCGGCGCCGGCACCTCGGGGTCCGTGACGTCCAGCACCGCCCGGACACGGCCCGCCAGCACGGCGTCGGTCAGCGCGTCCTGGTCGACGACCGCCCCGCGGGAGGTGTTGATCAGCACCGCGTCGTCCCGCATCGACTCGATCAGTTCACGGCCGACCAGATGCCGGGTCGCCGGCAGCAGCGGGGTGTGCACGCTGACGGTGTCGCAGCGCGCGAACAGCTCCGGCAGCGCCACGTTCTCCACGCCCAGCTCGGCGGCCTCGGCGTCGCTGAGGTACGGGTCGTGCAGCAGGACCTCGACGTCGTGCGGCCGCAGCAGCTCCACGACCCGGCGGCCGATCAGTGAGGCCGACAGGATGCCGACCGTGCGCCGGTAGTTGCCGACGCCGCGCGAGGTGCGCAGCCAGTCGCCGCGCACCCGGGCGGCCCGGTAGTCGCGCGCCCGTTCCAGGACGCGCTTCCCGCTCAGCAGGATCATGGCCAGGGTGTACTCGGCCACCGGCAGCGCGTTGGCCGCGGCGGCCGAGGAGACCTCGACGCCCCGCTCCCAGCACGCGTCGGTGACGTGCCCGCGGACGCTTCCCGCCGTGTGCACCACCGCCCGCAGCCGCGGCGCGGCCCGCAGCACCTCCGCGGTGAGCGGCGGACACCCCCACCCGGTGATCAGCAGGTCGACGTCGGCCAGCACGGACGCTGCCCGCGGGGTGGACAGGTCGTCGAGGACCGGGAAGGGCGCGAGGTCGCAGACCCGGCGGAAGGCGGCGAGGGACTCGGGGTCGAGGACGGCCGAGGCGGCGTCCGGGGACATGGCCACGGCGGCACGGGGCCGGTGGCCGTTTCCGGGGGCGTGCACGGTCACTTGACGGCTCCGGCGGTCAGGCCGCTGCGCCAGAAACGCTGGAGCAGCACGAAGGCGAGGATGAGCGGCAGTACGGCGAGCAGCGAACCCATGATCACCACGGGGTAGTACTCGGGCGACACGGACGCCGAACTGTTCCACTGGTACAGGCCGAGACTGACGGGATACAGGTCCTGGTCGGACAGCATCACCATGGGCAGGAAGAAGTTGTTCCAGATGGCCGTCAACTGGAAGAGGAAGACGGTGATCAGCCCGGGGCCGAGCATTCTGAACGCCACCCGGGCGTACGTCGTCAGCTCCCCGGCCCCGTCCACGCGCGCGGCCTCCAGCACCTCGTCGGGCACGTAGCCCCGCGCGAAGATCCGGCCGAGGTAGACGCCGAACGGGTTGAACAGCACCGGGATGAACACCGCCCAGAAGGTGTTGACCAGGCCGGCCTCGGACGCCATCAGGTACAGCGGCAGCGCGAGCACCGTCTGCGGCACCATCACCGCCGCGAGCACCAGGCCGAACAGCTTCTCCTTGTGCCGGAAGCGGTACTTGTCGAAGGCGTACCCGCAGGCCACGCTCACCAGCGCGCCGACGGCCGCCCCGAGGACGGCGTACAGCAGGCTGTTGACGTACCAGCGGCCGTACAGTCCGCCGTCCATGGCGAACAGGTCCCCGATGTTCTGCAGGAAGGAGAAGTCGCTCAGGGAGAGCAGGTCGCTGCTGAACAGCGCGTCCCGGTTCTTGGCCGAGGCCAGCACCAGCCACAGCACCGGCAGCAGCGTGTACAGGACGGAGACGGCGACGACCACGTTGACGGTCGCCCGGCCCAGCAGCCTCGGGCGGAGCAGGGAGCTGTCTGCGGCGCTCATCGGACCTCCTCGGAGTCGGCGCGGCCGGTGAAGCGGGTGACGCCGTAGGACAGGGCGATGGTGCACACCAGCAGGACCACCGAGGCGGCCGCCGCGAGGCCGTAGTTGTTGCGGGTGAACGCCGCGTCGTAGATGTACATGCTGGGCGAGAAGCGCGAGCTGATCATCGGGGAGGACTGGCTGAGCAGCATCGGCTCGGTGAAGAGCTGGAGCGCCCAGATCAGGGTGAAGATCGAGACCATCACGATGGAGGCCCGCACCAGCGGCGTCTTGACCTGCAGCGCCGTGCGCACCGGCCCGGCGCCGTCGACGACGGACGCCTCGATCACCTCGCGCGGCACGGCCTGGAGGGCGGCGTAGAAGACCACCATGTTGTAGCCGAGGTTGCTCCACAGGGCGATGTTCACGATGGACGGGACGACGGTGTGCACGCCCAGGAAGTCGACCGTGATGTCGCCCTTGGCGAACAGCTCGATCACCGGGCTGATGCCGGGCGTGTACAGGTACAGCCAGATCAGCGCGGCGATGATGCCGGGCACCGCGTGCGGCAGGAACAGGCCGAGCTGGGCGAGGGCCCGCAGCCGCACCACGCCCGAGTCCAGGAGCAGGGCCAGCGCGAGCGCGCCGAGCACCATCAGCGGGAGGTAGATCAGGCAGTACAGGGCGACGGTGCCGAGTCCGCCGAGGAAGGTGGGGTCGGTGAGCACGGCCGCGTAGGAGCGCAGCCCGACGAAGACCTGACGCTCGGGCCCGAAGCCGAGACCGGGCTGGTCGTCGCTGAAGAAGCTGAGGTAGACGGCGGTGCCGACGGGGATCAGGAAGACGGTGACCAGCAGTGCGAAGAACGGCGTCATGAGGACGCCCGCAGCGGTCAGTTGACGGCGCCTGGCCGCTCTGCGGGCGCGCAGGCCCGAGGCGGAGGGCGCCGGTGAGGCGGCGCGGGGCGTGCCGGCCGGCACCCGGGTGTGGGTGGTCGTGGTCGTGTTCATGGAGGGTTCACCTGCCTTTCGCCGGCTCAGGTGCTGTGCTGGGTGGTGGACAGGCCGAGGGCCCTGAGGTCGGGCATGGTCCCCTCCTGCGCGGCCCGCAGCGACTCGACGAGGCTGCCCTGGCCGCCGCCGACGCGGGCGAAGGAGTCCTGCATGACCTTCTGCGTCGCGCTCATCCGCGGTCCCCACAGCCACTGTTCGCCGATCTTCTGGGCCTCCCGGTCGAACAGGGCGTAGATGTCCTGGCCGCCGTAGTACGACCGGTCGAAGGCCTCGCTGCCCACGGGGACCAGGCCGGGCGCGGCCGGGTACTGGCTGCTGGCGCCGCTCGAGAGCCGGGCACGCAGCGCGTCCGGGTGGGAGACCTGCCACTCGATGAACTCCATGGCGGCCTCGGGGTGTTCACTGTCCTCGGTGACCGCGAAGGTCGAACCGCCGTGCGTGCCGACGGAGGGGCTGCCGGTGTCCCACTGCGGCAGCGGCGCGATCCGCCACTGGCCCTTCTGCCCGGGCCGCGCGTTCATCTGCGCCCCCGCGTCCCAGGCGCCGCTGAGCCGGGTGAGGACGAGTCCGTTGCCGATCTGCGCGTCCGCCTGCCTGCTCTCCACGGCGTTCATGAAGACGTCGTCCCGGTCGATGAGCCGCTGCCAGTAGTCCGCGACCCGCCGGGACGGCGCGTCGGCGAGGGAGACGTTCCAGGCGCCCTTCGACGTGTCGAACCACTGGGCGCCCGCCTGCCAGGCGTAGCACGCGAACTGCGTCATCCCGTCGGTGGGGAAGAGCACCAGCCGCCGGTCGGGTGCCTCGCGGTGCACGCGCGCGGCCTGCTCGGCGAACTCGTCCCAGGTGCGGGCGGGGCGCAGACCGTAGTGGCCGAAGAGGTCGGCGCGGTAGTGCATCACCATGGGCTCGACGTCCAACGGCACGGCGAACACCCGGCGTTCGAAGGTGGTCAGGCCGAGCGCCTGCGGCAGCAGCCTGCGGCGCAGTCCGTCACTCACCAGGTCGGTGAGATCGCGGGCGACGCCGTCGATGGCGAACCCCGGGACCTGCGGATACTCCAGGGTGGCGATGTCGGGCGCGTTGCCGGCCCGGGCGGCGTTGCTGAGCTTGGCGTAGCCGCCCTGACCGCCCGAGGGAATCTGCTGGAAGTCCACCTGGACGGTGCGGTGCGTGCGGTTGAACGCGTCGACCACCTCCTGGCTGCCGCGCAGGGCGGACCAGAAGGTGACGCGCGTGGTGGTTCCGGTGCGGGCCGACGATGCCCCGTCTCCTCCGCTGCAGGCGCTCACGGCTCCTGTCAGAGGTACGGCGGCCATCGCGGCGAGCACGGAACGACGGCTGTGTCGTCCGGGCATGGCGCCTCCCGCGGCTCCTGCGGGACCGCGACTGCGCGGACCCGACTGTTCGGGACACGGGAATCCTGAACCGCCCACCTCAAACGGTCAATAGATCGATCAGAAGAAAATTAAACGCTCAAACGCTCACGCGGCCGGGTGAGCGGTCGACCCCCGCACCATCAGCCGCGGCAGCAGCTCCACGCGCCGCCCCGGACGGGCGCCGGGCGCCTCGGACAGCCGCCGCAGCAGCAGTTCCGCCGCCGCCCGTCCGACCTCGGCCTTCGGCGGTGCGACGGCCGTCAGGGGCGGCGAACCGAGACCGGCCACCACGTCGTCGTAGGCCACGACCGAGCAGTCCTGCGGCACCCGTACCGACTCCTCCGCCAGCCGCTGCACGACCACCAGCGCGTCCACGTCGCCGTGCAGCACCACCGCGGTGGCGCCCACCTTGCGCATCAGCGCGGGCAGCTCGGCCGTCTCGTCCGCCGCGTACGGTCCGTCGGCCCCGGCCTCCGGCGCGACCAGCGTCCACGCCCACTGGTCCACCAGCGGATGCGCCCCGGCGATCTCCGTGAACGCGGCACGCAGGGAACGCGCGGTGGGACTGTCGTGCCGGGTGGCGAAGACGAGGCGCCGGTGCCCGAGGCCCACCAGGTGTTCCACGGCCAGGTACGCGCCGTACCAGTGGTCCGAGCACACCGAGTCCAGGGCGTGCAGCGCGCTCCCGCGCCACGGACGGCGCTCCATCAGCACCGTCGGCACCCCGGTCGCGGCCAGCCACTCGTGGTCGGCCTCCTCCTCGGCCCGGCCGCGCCAGCGCGGCGCGATCAGCAGCCCGTGCGCCCCGTCGGCCAGCGCCCGCTCGACCAGCGGGCGCTCGGTACCCGCCGCCTGCGGCGCGAGGTGCAGGGCGATACGCAGCCCGGCCTCCTCCAGGACGGTGCGGGCGCCGTGCAGAGCCTCGTTCAGATACGAGTGCCGTACGGGCACCACCACGGCCACCCGGTCGCCGCCAGGCGCGGCGTCGCCCTCGGCGGGCGCCTCCTGGACCGGCAGCGTCGAGCGCACGACGCCGTGCCCGCGCCGCAGTCTGCCCTCGCGCGTCAGTTCCTCCACGTCGCGGCGCACGGTGACCACCGAGACCTGCAACTCCTCGGCGAGGTCGCGCACCCGGGCGCTGCCGCGCGACTGGACCGCCGCCAGAATCCGCTGGCGCCTGAGATCGACCGGCTCCCGCATCAGGTCTCCCCACCCGTGAATGTTCGTTTGAGCGATTCTTCGTCATCATAGCGATCGCTCATGAACCGTGAACGTCCCGGGCGCGGGGCCGCCTCCCGGGCGCGGTGCCGCCCGGCCACGGGGACGGCGGACGCATCGGGCAGGAGGGAGGGGCAGTCAGACGCCCGGCGCGGCGGCGGCCCGGCGCCGGCAGTGCAGGAAGAGGTGCGGCTCGGGCCGGGCGTCCGGGTGGGCCGGAGTGAACATCGACGCCTCCTGCTCCAGCACCTCCAGACCGGCCTCCTCGGCCAGGGCGACGAAGCGCCGTGCCGGGAAGCTGGTGACGCGCACGGGCCGGCCCATGAAGACGGCGTCGACGCCCTCGACGTCCAGCGGCACGGTGGCCAGCACCAGGAAGCCGCCCGGCCGCAGCGACCGAACGAGGCGCCCGACCAGCTCCGTCTGCTCCCGCCGGTCCAGCTGGAGCAGCGAGAAGTACACGCACACCGCGTCGAACGAGCCGTCGTCGAGCGGCACGTCACGGATGTCGGCGCAGCGGAAGACGGCCTCCGGCACCTGCCGGGTCGCCAGCTCCACCATGACCGGCGAGACGTCCACGCCCAGCACCTCGTGACCGGCCCCGGCGAGGGTCTCGGCGGTGGGCCGGCCCGTGCCGCTGCCCACGTCCAGCACCCGGCTGCCCGGTGCCAGCCGGCCGAGCAGCCACTCCAGCGAACGCCGGTGCGTCCCGGACCCGGCGAACGCCTTCTCGTACTCGGCGCCCAGGGCGTCGAACGCGGCGGCGGCCTGCGGCCGTTGCTGCTCATCGGTCACGTGGCGGTCCCTCCGGTGCGGTGAGGCGGTGCCGTCGGCATCGTTCCACCGGGGGCGAGCCGTGGACAAGGACCCCGGTGGGCGATGCCCGCCGCGGCTACTGGCCGTCGTCGTCCCGGGCCGTCCCCGGCTCCGCCGTCCGGCGGTGCACGGCCGCCTTGACGCGGTCCGGCAGCACCTTGCCCGCGACCCCCTGCGCCTTGGTCTTCGCCGAACCGGTGACCAGCTTGCCGCGCCCCTTCATGACGGCGTCGTACGCCTGCCTGGCGACCTGCGCCGGGTCGTCCTTCGGCATGGTGCCGACCTTGGTGTCGTCCATGCCCGCCCGCCTGAAGAAGTCGGTCTCCGTGGGGCCCGGCATGAAGGACGTGACCGTGACACCGGTGTCCTCGACCTCCTCCTGCAACGCCTGGGCGAAGGACTGCACGAAGGACTTCGACGCGTTGTAGACCGACTGGAAGGACCCGGGCATCGTGGCGGCGACCGACGACGTGAACATCAGGCGTCCCACCCCGCGGTCGACCATGTCCCGCAGCAGGGGCTTGGTGAGCCGCACCGTCGACGTGACGTTGAGGTCGATGACCGACTGGTCGTCGTCGGGGTCGGTGTCGACGAAGGCACCTCCCTGTCCCACTCCCGCGTTGAGGGCCGCGACGTCCACGGCGAGCCCGGTGAGCGCGGCGACCAGGTGGTCCACCCCCTCCGGGGAGCGGAGGTCCGCCCGTACCGCCCGCACCTCGACGCCGGACTCCCGCAGCCGGCGGGCGGCGTGCTCCAGCCGTTCGTCCTCGGCGTTGACCACGAGGTCGTAGCCGTGTTCGCCGAACAACGCGGCGAGCTCGTACCCGATCCCGCTGGAGGCCCCGGTGACCAGGGCGAGCGGTCGGCTGCTGTCCATGGCTCCTCCTACGGCGCGTGGTCGCCCGCGACGGCCTCCCGGGTTCCCCGGATCCGGGAGGCGAACAGTGGGAACCGGGCGCCGAACAGTGAGACGGGCCGAGAGGGCCGAACGGTGAGACGGGCCGCGAAGGGGGAGTGAGGGATTCCTGAGAATTCGCGACCGGGCTGAACGCTCCGGCCCGCCGCTGCGTATGGAGCCGGGGGCATTCCATGTCCGAGTCCGTCACGACACAGGAGCACGTCTTGGGACACAACAGGCGCAGACGCCCGACCGGGGCGCGACGCGCGACCTTCGGAGCGGTCGCGCTGATACTGGGGGGCAGCGGCCTGGTGGCCGTCAACGTCTTCGCCTCCGCGACCGAGTCCGGCAACACGGCCGTTCCCCTGGGCAGTTCCGGTGTCGCGGCGACCGTCGACTGCCCCGACCTGACCGAGCGGCTGACGGCCGTGCCGGAGCAGGCGCGGCCGGAGGTCGACACCGAACTGGCCCAGCTGGACCAGCAGATCGCCACCGCCTACCGCCAACTCCAGGAAGCGGCCCGCACCGCGGACGACGGCAGCCTCGACGAGGGCGCCGTCCTCGGTCCGCTGGAGAAGGACCGGGCGGCCACGATCGAGCGGATCGTCGCCGCCGTCGAGAAGGCGGGCGACCCGCCGGAGGGCCTCGACACCCTCGCGCAGTGCACCCTGCGCCGCACCGAGATCACCGCGGACCGGGCCGGGAGCGGCAGCCCCGACCCGCAGGAACAGCAGCAGAACGGCGACGGAGAGGGCAACGGCAACGGCGACGGCAACGACGAGGGTGAGGAAGCCGGCGGCGGGGAGGGGGCCGGAGACGGCGCGGGCGGCGGGGACGGGCAGCAGCCGCCCGGCAACGGCGGGCAGGCGGGCAACGGCCCCGTGGCGGCGGACTTCGCCGACATCAAGTCCGTCCAGCCGAACGTGCGCAAGGCCGCCCGGCAGCAGGGCGCCTCGAACGGCTCCTTCGCCACCAGTTGCGGAGTCAACGCCGACGGCCTGTTCAACTCGGACAACCTGATCGCCGCCCCCGGCGTCGGCAACGGCGCCCACCACTTCCACGACTACGTCGGCAACCAGGCCAACGACGCCTTCGCCAGCGACGAGGACCTGGCCGCCGGGGACACGAGCTGCGCCGACCAGCGCGACAAGTCCTCGTACTACTGGCCCGTCGTCCGCCTCCAGAACGGCACCGTCGAACAGGACGCCCAGTCGCCCGGCGGCGGGGTCGAGGGCAACGCGGGCGAGATCGTCACCCCGGCCGAGGTCACCCTCACCTTCGAGGGCAACGAACGCGCCAAGGTCACCGCGATGCCGCGCCTGCTGCGCATCATCACCGGTGACGCGAAGGCCTTCGTCAACGGCAACGCCAACGCGAACGCCTCCTGGAGCTGCACCGGCTTCGAGGACCGCCAGCTCAAGGACAAGTACCCGCTCTGCCCGTCCGGCAGCGACGTGGTGCGCACCTTCACCTTCCAGAGCTGCTGGGACGGCCGCAACATCGACAGCGCCAACCACCGCACCCACATGGCCTTCGCCGCCGCCGACGGCGCCTGCCCGGACGGGTTCAAGGCCGTACCGCGCCTGGTGCAGCGCGTGGTGTACGACGTGGCGGCGCCCAGTCTGAAGGACGGCGGCAAGTCCGTGCCGCTGTTCGCCGTGGACTCGTTCCCCGAGCAGTTGCACAAGCCCGTCACGGACCACAGCGACTTCATCAACGTCTTCGACGAGGACCTGATGCGGGAGATGGTCGACTGCATCAACTCCGGTCGCGAATGCGGCCCGGACACGCCCCCCGGGGCCGAGCCGGGCCAGGGCGAGGACCCCGCCGCGACCGAGGCGCCCGACGACGGCAAGGGCCAGGACGACGGCAAGGACGAGGACGGCGGCAAGGACGGGGACGGCGGCAAGGACGAGGAGCAGCCGGACGGAAACGACTCCGGAGGCGACGCGGCCGACGACGCCGGGACGGGCGCCGGAAAGGACGCCGGAAAGGGCGACGCAACGGCCCCCGCGCAGAACGGCGCACAGAACGGCGGGGAGCAGCCCGCGTCCCCGGCCGAGGGGCAGGGCACCGGGGACTCCCCGGCTGCCGAACCCAGGGCCGCCACGACGCCGGCCGACGACCCGGACGAGGTGGGCAGCGCCGTGGCCGCTCCCGCCCCGACCGGAGACAGCGGCAAGGGCGGTGACGGCGGCGGATCGGCCCCCGGGCAGCAGGCACAGGGGGGACTCGCCGAGACCGGCTCCGGACTCGGCCTCTGGCCCGCCGCGATCGGCGGCGTCCTCTTCGCCGGAGGCTGCGTGCTGCTGGTCCGCTCCAGGCGGCGTTCCGTATGACACCGGCATGACGACGGGCGGACGGGAGACCTGTCCCGTCCGCCCGTCGCACCTGTCGCGCCCGCCACGTCAGAACGCGCCACCCTCTCAGAACCCGCCACCGTCGTACGGGAAGTGGCTCAATCGGAATGTTGCCAATCCGCGAACCCGGGCGCAGCCTGGTCTCCGAACGGGTTGGGAGCGCTCCCACGCTGCGCTCCCAACCCTCGAAGTCCGCGACCCCACCCTCCCCCCACCCGGAAGAAGGCATCATGGGATGTCATGAGCACGGCAAGAGAGCCAAGCGCCCCAGTCGTCAGGGACGCACCACCAGGAGCCCCCGTCGCACCACAGGAAACCTGGTCCTCGGGGCCCTGACCGCGATCCTGCTCGCACTGGTCCCGTGGAGCGGCACCGCATTCGCCCACGGTTCCGTCGTGGACCCCGCGTCCCGCAACTACGGCTGCTGGGACCGCTGGGGAGACGACTTCCAGAACCCGGCGATGGCCGACGAGGACCCCATGTGCTGGCAGGCGTGGCAGGACGAACCCAGCGCCATGTGGAACTGGAACGGCCTCTACCGCAACGGCTCCGCGGGTGACTTCCAGGCCGTCGTGCCCGACGGGCAGCTCTGCAGCGGTGGCCGGACCGAGAGCGGGCGTTACAACTCCCTGGACACCGTGGGCGCGTGGCAGACCACCGACGTCGCCGACGACTTCACCGTCAAGCTGTACGACCAGGCCAGCCATGGCGCCGATTACTTCCTGGTCTACGTCACCCGCCAGGGCTTCGACCCGGCCACCCAGGCCCTGACCTGGGGCGACCTCCAGGAGGTCGCACGTACGGGAAGCTACGGGCCCAGCCAGGAGTACGAGATCCCGGTGAGCACCTCGGGTCTGAGCGGCCGGCACGTGGTCTATACGATCTGGCAGGCCTCGCACATGGACCAGACGTACTTCCTGTGCAGCGACGTCGACTTCGGCTGACCCGCGCCACCCCCGTCCCCCCACCCCCCGGCGGCCCGCGCCCCGGCCGCGGGGGGGCGCGCCGCCCCCGCCGCGCGCGGCGGGCGGGGGGGGGCGGGGGGGGGGGGGGGGGGGGGGGCGCCG
>NZ_JACBYP010000131.1 GCF_018982965.1 Streptomyces mayonensis
CACACACCACCGCCACCGCATCCGGGCACTCCCGCACCCGCCCCGCAAACAACCCCGCCAACGTCACCGGCACAGGCGCAGGCACGCCATCAGCCGCCGACCACCCCAACAACCGCTCCCGCTCACCCCCGCTCAGCACATCAAGCTCACCCACCCGCACCTCAGGCCCGGCAACCGCCCCACTCAACACCCGCACCAACCGCGCCCCGAACAACTCCACCGTGCCCACGTCATACAAATCCGTCGCATACTCGATGAACCCGGACATCCCCGCCGGACGCCCATCCTCATCGAAAGCCTCCGACAGACTCACCGTCACGTCGAACTTCGCCGTCCCCGTCCCCACCGACTCGGTCCGCACACCGAGCCCCGGCAACTCGAAAGATGCCTCCTCGTTGTTCTGCAACACCAACGCCACCTGGAACAGCGGATGCCGACCACCCGACCGCACCGGATTCAGCCGCTCCACCACCAACTCGAACGGCACATCCTGATGCGCGAACGCCTCCAGACACCCCTCACGCACCCGCCCCAACAACTCACCGAACGACGGATCACCCGACACATCCGTCCGCACCACCAACGTATTGACGAACAGACCGACCAGGTCGTCCAGCCCCTCGTCCATCCGTCCCGCCACCGGCGAACCGACGACGACGTCCGAACCCGCACCCAGCCGTGACAACAGGCTCGCGAGTCCCGCGTGCAGCACCATGAACGGTGTCACGTCCGCCGACCGGGCCAGGTCCCGCAGCCCGGCATGCAGGGCCGCGTCGATCTCCAAGGGCACCTGTCCCCCTTCGTACGACGCCGAAGCGGGACGCGGCCGGTCACCCGGTACCGTCACCTCCTCCGGCGCGCCGTCCAACTGACGCTGCCAGTACCGGAACTGGCTGCCCAGCACGCTCGACGCATCGTCCACGTCCCCCAGCACCTCGTGCTGCCACACGGTGTAGTCCCCGTACTGCACCGGCAGCGCCGGCCACGCCGGAGCCCCGCCACCCGAACGAGCCGCATACGCCGCCACGAGATCCCGCGCCAGCGGGCCCGCCGACCACCCGTCCCCCGCGATGTGATGCAGCACGAGCACCAGGACTGCGGCGTTCGGGTCGTCCTCGGTCCGGAAGAGCCACGCCTTGGCCGGGATGTCGGCCGCGAGGTCGAAGGGGAGCCGGGCCGCGGCGCGGATCTCCGCTTCGAGGTGGTCCTGCGCGACGGTGACGGTGCGCAGCACCAGGTGTGCCTGGTCCGCGGGAAGGACGCGCTGGACGGGTCCGTCGGCGGTCTCGGACAAGACGGTGCGCAGCGGCTCGTGGCGTGCCACGACGTCGTTGATGGCGGCCTCCAGCGCGTCGCGGTCGACGTCGCCGGTGAGGCGGAGGGTGAGCGGCATGTTGTAGGTCGCAGAAGGTCCCTCCAGCTTGTGCAGGAACCACAGACGCTGCTGCGCGTACGACAACGGCAGCGACTCCGACCGCGGACGCGCCCCCAGCGCCGGACGCACCTGTCCCGTGCCCAGCCGGCGAACGAGCCTCGCCACCGTCGGCGCCTCGAACAGCACCCGCAACGGCAACTCGACACCCATCACACGACGGACCCTGCTCACCAGACGCGTCGCCAGCAGCGAATGCCCACCCAGGTCGAAGAAACTGTCGTCCACCCCGACCGACGCCACCCCCAGAATGTCCCCGAACAAGCCGCACAGTGCGGCTTCGGTCTCCGTGCGGGGTGCGCGGGACACGCCGGTGCCGTCGTACTCGGGGGCGGGGAGTGCGGTGCGGTCGATCTTTCCGTTCGGTGTCAGCGGGAACGCGTCCAGCATGACGGCGGCGGACGGCACGAGGTGGTCGGGGAGCACCTCCTGAAGGTCGGCGCGCAGTGACGCGGGGGTCACGTCGGCGTCGGGGGCGGGGACGGCGTAGGCGACGAGCCGCGTATCGCCCGTGGTGTGCGTGAGGGGCAGCACGACGGCCTGTGCCACCGCGGGGTGCCGCCGCAGCGCCTCCTCCGCCTCGCCGGGCTCCACCCGGAAGCCACGGATCTTCACCTGGTCGTCCACCCGCTGCAGGTACTCCAGTTGACCGTCCGCGTTCCACCGGACGACATCGCCGGTGCGGTACATCCGGCCGCCCGGCGCGCCGAACGGGCACGCCACGAACCGCTCCGCCGTCAGACCCGGCAGCTCCACGTATCCGCGTGCGAGGCCGGGGCCGGTCACGTACAGCTCCCCTGGCGTGCCGGCGGGCACCGGGGTCAGTACGTCGTCCAGGACGAACACCTGGACCTCCGCCACCGGTGTCCCGATCGGGATCGGTGCGGGGTCGCCGTCGAGGGCGGTGAGCGGTTCGGTCAGAGTGGTGGCGACCGAGCACTCGGTGGTGCCGTAGCCGTTGACCAGCTCGCGGTCGGCGGACCACCGGCGCACGAGGTCGGGCGGGCAGCTCTCGCCGCCGATGTGCACCCGGCGCAGGTCGGGCAGCGTGGACTCGGTACCGGCGGGGAGGGTGGCGAGCACCGGGACCGGCAGGGTGACGTGGGTGATCCGTTCGTCGGCCAGCACGTCGGCGAGTTCCTCGCCGAGCAGACGGCTGTGTCCGGGGACGACGAGGGTGCCGCCTCCGGCGAAGGTGGTGAGCAGCTCCCAGATCGCCACGTCGAAGGTGGGGGGCGCCAGTTGGAGCACGCGGGAGCCGGTCTCGGTGGTCTGGTGCCGGGCCGCCGTGGCGACGAGGGCGGCGAAGCCCGTGTGCGGGACGCCGACCGGTTTCGGTGTGCCGGTGGAGCCCGAGGTGTGGATGACGTAGGCGAGGTCGCTCGGGAGCAGCGGCCGGGTCCGGTCGCCGTCGTGGGGCGCGGTGGCGGGGCAGGCGGCGAGGGCGGTGCCGGTGGCGGGGGCGTCGAGCGGGAGCGGCCGGGCGGCGCCGGGCGGCAGGCGGCGGGCGAGGCCGGTGTGGAGCAGGACTGCTCTGGGCCCGCTGTCCCGCAGCAGGCGGGCGAGGCGTTCGGTGGGCTGCTCGGGGTCCAGCGGGAGGTAGGCGGCACCGGCCTTCATGATGCCGAGGAGGGCGGCGATGTGTTCGGGGCCGCGCGGCAGGGCGACGGCGACCCGGTCGTCGGGTCCCAGGCCCTGGCCGATGAGCCACCAGGCGATGCGGTTGGCGCGCGCGTCGAGTTCGGTGTACGTCCAGGTGGTCGTGCCCGCGCTGACGGCCAGGGCCTGCGGTGTCAGCGCCGCGCGGGTCTCGAAGATGTCCGGCAGCGTGGCGGGGTCGGGTGCCGTCCCCTGGTGTCCGCTCCCGGCCGTGGACCGTCCGCTCGTGTTCGGCTCGTCAACGTATCGCATGATGAATTCTTCTGCCCCTGGGGTCCGAGTGGTTCGCGACGCGGCGGAGTTGTGGTGGCCGTGGAGGTGAAGGTGGCGGCGGGCGGGGTGGTGGGAGCCGTCGGCGGCGGTGGCCGTCAGCCTCGTCCGACGGCGACGGGGAAGGACCTGAGGCCGGCGATGCTCGGGTTCCGGTAGTACTGGAGGGGGCCGTCGGTCCTCTCCAGTACGGGGAACCGCCGCAGCAGCGCCGTCAGCGCGATCCGGATCTCGGTGCGTGCCAGGGGGGCGCCCAGGCAGTAGTGGACGCCCTGTCCGAAGCCGACGTGCTGGTTGTGCGGCCGGCGGATGTCGAAGCGCTCGGGGTCCTCGAACTGCCGCTCGTCGTGGTTGGCCGACAGCGCGGAGAGCGACACGAACTGCCCGGCGGGGATGGCGACTCCGCCGAGTTCGGTGTCGTGTGTGGTCAGTCGCAGGCTGTTCGGGACCGCGGGGCGGTAGCGGACCGACTCCTCGACGGCGGCCGGTATCAGGTCCGGGTCCTGCCGTACGGCGGTCAGCGCGTCGGGGTGGCGCAGCAGCTCGAAGACGAGGCTGGCGAGTGAGCAGGCGGTGGTGACGTGCCCGCCGATGAGCAGCAGTTTGCCGATGTTGACCACCTCCTCCTCGGTGAGGCGTTCGCCGTCCACCTCGGCCTGCGCGAGCCTGCTGAAGAGGTCGTCCTTGGGGGCTTTGAGCCGTAGCCGGTAGTGCTCGCGCAGGTAGGCGAGCAGTTCGGCGCCCGCCGCGTCGATCGCCTTGACGAGTTCCTCGCCGGCCAGTTCACCCGCCTCGAAGGAGAGCAGCCGGTCCGCCCAGCCCCGCAGCAGCTCCCGGTCCTCGAAGGGGAGCCCGATCAGTTCGGCGATGACCATGACCGGCAGGGGGTCGGCCAGATCGCGGGCCACGTCGATCCCGGCGTTGCCGTCCACGGCGTCCAGCAGGCGTTCCACGGTTGCCTCGATCTCCGGGGCGAGACCGGCGACCGTCCGTTGGTTGAAGGCCTTACCGATCAGTGCTCGCAGCAGCCGGTGCCTCGGCGGGTCCATCTCGGTGAGTCGGCCCTGGCCCCAGGCGTCTCCCTTGCCCCACTCGGCCGGGTAGGCCCGCCACAGTTCGGAGGAGTACGTGGCGTGGTCCAGGCTGGCGGTGACGACGTCGGCGTACCGGAGCACCAGCCAGGCGCCGGTCGCGGGGTCCTGGTGGACGGGGTGTTCGTCCCTCATGGCGCGGAACCAGTCCTGGAGCGCTTTTCCGTCGTCCTCGGAATAGGGCGGAGCAGGTGTCGAATTCCCCACGGTGGTTTTGGCCTGTGCTTGCTCTGGGCGCACGAAAAACTCCTTCTCCCCGCGCGATGAAGGAAACAAGGCAAGTGACATTCGTTCCGAGACTCGATCACGGGCCTTGCCGGTGTCAAGATTGCAGAATTTGAACAGCCGCCGCCGAAGCACCGGGCGCGGAGGCAAAAGCGCGTTCGTTTTCGGATTCCGGCCACGCTGCTAACGTCGCACCATGACTCTTCCCGAGAATCGGCCGTTCCGTTTCGGCGTCAATCTCGTCACGCCCGCGCCGCGGCGTGAATGGGCAGAAAAGTCCCGCAAGGTCGAGGACCTGGGGTTCGATGTGCTGGGCGTGCCGGACCACCTGGGCGCGCCCGCCCCGTTCCCCGCCCTGGTGGCGGCGGCCGAGGCCACCGAGCGGGTCCGGGTGACCACCTTCGTCCTCAACGCCGCGTTCCACAACCCGGTGCTGCTGGCCCGGGAGGCGGCCACGGCCGACCTGCTGACCGACGGCCGCCTGGAGGTGGGGCTGGCGGCCGGCTCCATCCGGCAGGGCACCGGTTCCGACGGGGTGCCGTTCCCGTCCGCCGGTGAGCGTGTCAGCCAACTGGAGCGCACGGTCAAGGAGTTGCGCGGGCTGATGGTGAACCCCGATCACACACCCCGGCCGGTGCGGCCCGGCGGCCCGCCGCTGCTGGTGGCCGGCAACGGCGACCGGGTGCTGCGACTGGCCGCCGAGCACGCCGACATCATCGGCTTCACCGGCATCTTCGCGGGGCGCGGGGAGTTCCCGCAGCTGGCGAGTCCGGAAGAACTGGGCGAGCGGGTGGCCCTGGTCCGCGAGCAGTTGGGCGCCCGGGTCGCGGAGGTGGAACTGAACCTGCTGGTGCAGCAGGTGATCGTCACGGACGATCCGCGGGGCACCGCCGAGGAGTGGGCGCGGCATCCGCTGGCCCACTTCACCCCCGAGCAGCTGCTCGCGACGCCGGCCTGGCTGATCGGGTCGCGGCGGGAGATCGCCGATCGGCTGACGGAGTACCGGGAGCGGTTCGGCCTCAGCTACATCGTGGTCCTGGAGCCGTGGTGGGAGGCGTTCGCACCGGTCGTCGAGATCCTGAAGTGACGGTTCGCTCCGGGTGCCGGGCGGTCTCACCGCCCGGCACGGTGTTCTCACCGCCCGCCGGGATCCGTACCGTCCGGCACCGTGCCTTCACCGCCCACCGGGATCCGAACCGTCCGGCACCGTGCCGTCGCCGCCCGCCGCGAGCGCGTCCGCGGCGCGGCCGATCTTCTCCAGGGCCTCGTCGCGGAGCTCGAGGCCGTGCCGGTAGTAGGCGCCCTGGCTCTCGGGGTGTTCGTGGAGGACGTCGCGGACGGCGAGGAGACCGGCTGGCCGAACCGGTTCGAGACATGGCAGCGGGCCGCCGACGGTGCCGTTGAGCAGGTCGACCGTACGCCAGCCGAAGAAGTAGAAGGCGTCGGTGTACACCGCCGCCCAGTCCCATGCCCGAAGGAACACCCGACGTTCGTCGGCGGCGGTCTGTCTTTCGTCCGCGGATTCCCACGGCGAATCCAGAACCGTCACGACGGATTCCATCAGCATGTCAAGCTGCCCGAAACGGGTATGGATTTCCGCCAGCACCCCCGACGGAACACGCCAGGGGGTGCCCGGCCTGTCCACCAGTCCCGAATACCGCTTCCACACGTCGACCACAGGCTCATACACGAGGCCCGATTATGGCATGCGCCCGGCGACGGGCGGCAGCCCTTTCGACGGTCATTCCAGCCCCTCGATGGCGTATCGCGCCGTCGGGTCCGTGTGCCGCAGTTCGGGCGAGAAGTACGCCTTGAGCCGGGGGCGGCCGGGGCCCGGCCGCCAGGCCACGTAGTTGTGGATGCCCCGGGCGGCGTCGAGCGGGCGGGACGCCACCTCGCGCAGCGCCCGTTCGTAGAGGCCCGAGGACCGGTCGCAGGCGGCCAGCGCCGCCTTCGTCCGGCGGCGCACCGCCTCGTCGTCCGGGGCGTAGGTCCACATGGGGAGGTAGACGGTCGCCCCCCCGGCCGTGGCGGGCCGCGCGCCGGTGAACGACAGGCAGGTGACGGGGGGTTGAGCGGAGAGGTCGGCGACCGCCTCGGGGAGCATCGTCTCGCAGAACCGCCGCACGGGGGCGACCGCGAAGCCCGGGTACGGCGCCATGAGTTCGGCCAGGCCGTCGGCATCGGTGGCGTAGTGCCGGAAGTACAGCTTGACCCGCGCCTCGGGGTCCGCCGAGAGGTCGAGCGAGAACATCACCGGCCGGTCGAGACGCTCGCCCCGCGCCATGTGCGCGGTCACGGCGGGCCAGGCCGCGCCGAGCCCGACGGCGGCAAGACCCCGTTCGCACAGCTCCGCGGCCCGCTCGGGCCCGCCGACGGCCGGGTAGAACCAGACCTTGAACTGGGCGTCCCCCTGCCGCCGCACCTCTGCGCCGAACATCGCGACGTGCTCGGTGGCGGGCTTCTCGGGCAGGTACAGGTCGGCGACCCGCGCCCACCGCCGTGCGTCCGTTCCGTACCGGCGGACCAGGCCGGCCATCGTGGCGCGGGCGGAGACGACCCGGTCCACCGGGCAGTCCCCGGGGCGCAGTGCCTCCACCGCGAACTGCAGCGAGGGGTCGTCGTCGAGGCCGATCGCGAACTCCAGCGGCGACCCGTCGGACGACACGTCGGACTCGGCCAGTTGCGCGGCCGTGGCCGTGCCCCAGGAGCCCGTCATCGCGCCGAAGGCCTCCGCGCACACGCCGCCTCGGTCGCCCAGGCCGAGGGCGGACGCCAGCCGGCCCAGGCGGGCCTCGCCCGCGGCCCTGGCCGAGCGGACCGGCCGGGTGTCCGCCGCCTCGCTGCTCCCGCTCACCGTCTCCATCGCCGCCGACACTCCTTCGGGTCAGCCGAGTGCGAGCGGTAGCCGGGAGAGGCCGCGCAGCGTGCCGTTCGGCCGCACCACCGCTTCGCCCGCCGCGCGGACACCGGGGTGCCGCAGCAGGGCGCCGAGTGTCACATGTGCCTCGATCCGGGCGAGGTTGAGGCCGAGACAGGAATGCGCGCCCCGGCCGAAGCCCAGGTGGTTGTTGGGCTTGCGGTCCAGTCTCAGCGTCTCGGGGTCGGGGAACTGCGCGGGGTCGCGGTTGGCCGCGCCGATCAGCGCGGTCACCACCTGGCCGCGCTTGACGTCGACCCCGCCCAGCTCGGTGTCCTGGGTGCAGGCGCGGGCCAGTGCCTGCACCGGGCCGACGTACCGGATCAGTTCCTCGACGGCGGTGTCGAGGCCGACGTCGCCGCGTACCAGGGACTCCCACGCGCCGGGCGTGGCCAGCAGGGCCGCGAGGGCGTTGCCGAGGAAGCGGCTGGGCACCTCGAACCCGGCGTGGAAGAAGGCGCGTACGGAATTGACCAGTACGTCGTCGGCCTCGACGCCGGAACCGGGCAGGCGGCGCACCACCTCGGGCAGGACACCGTGCGGGCCGGGGTGGGCGAGCCAGGTGCGGACCAGGTCGTTGAAGTGGGCGCGGGCGCGCAGTCCGGGTTCCTCCGCGTCGGGGTCGAGCTGCGCGTCCATGCTGTGGTCGAGGTCGTCGTTGAAGCGGGCGAACGTCTCGTCGGTCTCGGGCGGTTCGACGCCGATGAACCGGGTGATGGCCCGCAGGGTGAACACGTCGGCGTAGTCGTGGATGAAGTCGAAGGACGGCCGGTCCGCCAGCTCGTCGAGCAACCGGTCGGCGAACGTGCCGAGTTCCTCGCGCAGCGCGTCGAGGTCCTGCGCGCGTACCGCGTCGAGGGCGAGGTGGCGCAGCGGGGTCTGGTCGGGCGGGTCGAGGGTCTGCAGGCTGAGCAGGGTCGGCGGGGTCGGGATGCCGATCTTCCGGAAGTCGGTGCTGAACCGGGCGGAGTCGCGCAGGATCGCCGTGCAGTCGGCGTGCCGGGTCATCAGCCAGGAGTCGATGCCCGGGTGCCAGTAGACCGGCTGGGCTTCGCGCAGCCGCCGGTAGACCGGGTAGGGGTCGGCGAGCACCGCGGGGTCGAGGGGACTGAACAGGGGGTCGGTGGCCTCAGGGGCGGGCGATACGGTCACGGCTGTCTCCGGTGTTGGCGCCGACGCTGACGGGCGGCTCTGGGTCCGGTCCGTGGGCCTCGCCGGCGGCCGTCGGAGTGTGTCCGGTGACCGGGCAGCGGCCGGGGGCCGGTGCTTGCAGGAACGCGGGCGACGACTCGTGGTCGTCGTAGTAGCGGTGGAAGACGGGGGTCACGCCGCCCGAGAGCGGGGGGACGATCCAGGACCAGTCGGCAGCCACGGTGCGGCCGGCCCTTTCCTCGCGGCGCAGGTGGCGCAGGAACCGCTCCGACTCGGTGTGGTGGTCGGTGATGGTGATGCCGTCCCGCTCGAACGACCAGAGCACCGCCACGTTCAGCTCGACCAGCGCCCGGTCCTTCCACAGGGTCCTTTCGCTGGTGCGGTCCAGGCCCAGCCGGTCGGCGATCTCGGGCAGCAGGTCGTAGCGCCGGGCGTCGACGAGGTTGCGGGCGCCGATCTCCGTGCCCATGTACCAGCCGTTGAAGGGGGCGGCCCCGTACCGTACGCCGCCGATCTCCAGCACCATGTCGGAGATGACGGGCAGCGCGTGCCAGCGCAGGCCGAGGTCGGCGAACCAGTCGTGGTCGGGGTGGCGCAGCGGGACCTCCCGCACGGCGTCGGGCGGGAGGTCGAAGAGCCGGGCCGGATTGCCGGGCGCCTCGACGAGCAGCGGCAGGACGTCGAAGCGGGTGCCCGGGCCGCCGGGCCAGCCGAGGGCTCGGACGCGGTCGGTGAGGTCGGCGGACGCGGGGTCGCCGGTGACGCGGCCGCCGGGGCCGCGGTAGCCGGCGTAGCGGATGAGCTGCGGGTTGTGGATGCGCGGTCCCGTGCCGTCGGGTCCGTCGGCCGCGAAGACGCTGATCGTGGGACGGATCCGGCCGCCGTTGAAGGCCAGCCGCAGGTGTTCGACGCACGCGCGGTGGATGTCCTCGGCCGTCCGCAGGTGTCGCAGGTCGCGTACGACGAGGCCGGGCCAGTACAGGCGGCCGATGCAGCGCCTGCTGTTGCGCCAGGCGATCTTGGCGCCGAAGGCCAGTTCGCCGGCGGTGTGCACATACGTGCCGCTCTGGCGGATCTCGCGGCGGATCTCGGCCATGCGGTCGGCCGGCGGGCGGTCGACGGCGTTCTCCGAGCTGTACAGCCGGATGAATTCATCGGCGCGTGCGATCAGGTCCGGTATGCCGGGATCTGCTGTGCCGGTGTCTGCGGGCCCTGCCATGCGCAACCCCCGTCAACGGTGCCGTAGCCCGGCAGGTCTGACCATGCCGGGCTACGGCCGTACGTTCTCATCTCTGCTTTCAGTGCAGGTAACGCATATCGGTTCACCTCCCAGCCCGGTCCGCTTTTCCATACCACCTCCCGGCACTCTCGAATATCTCGGGAGCGCTGCAAATAAATTGCTTGCCGGGAGGCGGGAAATTCGGGCAGTCGTCAATCTATGGTTCGGCCCGACCACCGTCAACAAATCACTCGAACACCCGGTCAATGCGTCATCGGCCCAATGCTTCGCCGAGTGATTTCGCAGGCCGGTTTCCGCAAAGGACTCGGAGGCGGAGGGGTCAGAGGGTGACCGGGAGCCCGGTGAGGTGCCAGCTGCCGGGGTTGGGCAGCCGCGGCACCTCCTCGGGCGGGACGGCGAGCGCGAGGTCGGGGAAGCGGCTCAGCAGGGCCTCGAGCGCCACCTCCGCCTCGACGGCGGCCAGGGAGGCGCCGATGCAGTAGTGCGCTCCGTGGCCGAAGCCGAACTGGACCGCGCCGGCGGGCCGGGTGATGTCGAGCGTGTCGGGGTCGTCGAAGACGCGGGGGTCGCGGTTGGCGGAGGCGATCACCGCCACCACGGAGTCCCCGGCGCGCACCTGCGCGCCGCACAGCTCGAAGTCCTCCAGGACGTAGCGGATGGCGGTCAGCAGCAGCGGGGGCCGCCACCGCATCAGCTCCTCCACGGCCCGGGGCATCAGGGACGGGTCGGCGCGCAGGGCGGCGAGCTGTTCCGGATGGGAGAGGAGGGCCACCACGGAGTTGGCGATGAAGTTCGCGAGATTGTCCTGACCCGCGAAGACCGTGTGCCACACCATGGTGACCAGTTCGGTGTCGCTGATCCGGTCGGCGTCCTCGGCCTGGGCCCGCAGAAGGTCGGAGACCAGGTCGTCGCCGGGCTCTTCGCGCCGCAGTTCGATGACCCGTTTGGCGCCCTCGATGGCATCGCGCAGGGCCTCGTCGTAGGTCTGGCCGCCGGAGCTGATCCGGGCGACGTAGGTGCGCCACAGCGGCCGGTCCGCCTCGGGGATGCCCATGACGTCGCCGACCACGAAGGTCGGCAGCGGCTGGGCGAAGTGTTTCAGGAGGTCGACGGTGCCCGCTTCGGCGAGGCCGGGCAGCGCGTCGAGCAGCCGGTCGGCGCTCTGCCGGATCATGTCGCGGCGGGCTGCGGCGCGACGGGCGGTGAAGGCCCGTACGGCGAGCTTGCGCAGCCGGCCGTGGTCGGCGCCGTCCATGTGCGACATGGTCAGCAGGTAGGGACGTACGTCGTCCGGGATGCGCTGGTTCCAGCTGTCGGCGGTCATGGCGAGGCGCGGGTCGCTCAGCATGGCTTTGGCGTCGCTGTGGCGGGTGACCGCCCATATCGATCCGAATCCCGGCGCCATGAGGCGCACTATGGGGGTCTGCTCCCTTGCCCTCCCATAGGCGGAAACCGGATCACTGAGTACCTCGGGGTCGACCATCGCGATCTCGGGGACGTCGACCCGGGAATTCTCACTGTTGAGCACGGCGCTCCCCCACTAAAATTCGGACGATTTCCGGTGCGGTGGGGACGATGCTATCCACGGTCTCCACCGGCGGCAAACGTTCAGAAATTAGAAGGGGGAACGCCGTTTGACGGGCTGAATTACAGCCCGCTCCGTTATTCGCTCTTGTTGTAGCGCAGCAGGCTGAGCGGCACGAACACGATCAGCAGTACCGCACAGGAGACGAGGGCGGGAGCGAGGTCGGCCGCGCCGTCCCCGTTCATGAGGGAGCGGCTCGCGGTGACCACGTATCCGATGGGATTGATGTCGACGAACGCCTTCAGCCAGCCGGGCATGGTGGTCGGCTCGGCGAAGATGTTGCTGGCGAAGGTCAGGAGCGACAGCAGCAGCATGCCGAGCGCGGAGACGGCCTGCGGGGTGCGCAGCACCAGGCCGAGGAACGTCCAGATCCAGGAGACGCAGAAGCCGAAGAGGACGGCGAGGAGCATGCCGCCGATGACGCCGAGCGGTCCGCCGTCGGGCCGGAAGCCCAGTGCGAGCCCGACGGCGACCACGACGGCCGACGAGATCAGATAGCGCACCACGTCGCCGATGAGGGCGCCGGTCAGCGGGGACGGCCGCCAGACCGGCATCGACTTGAAGCGGTCGAAGATGCCCTGCTGGAGGTCGCTGGTGAGGGCCACACCGGTCTGCGTGGAGATGAACAGCACGCCCTGCACGAGGATGCCGGGCAGCAGGAACTGCAGGTACTCGCGGCTGCTGCCGGAGATCGCGCCGCCGAAGAGGTAGGTGAAGATCAGCGTGAACATCACCGGGGTGATGGTCGCGTTGAACAGCTGCCCCGGCGAGCGCTTGATCTTCACCAGCGCCCGCCAGCCCATCGTGAGCGACGTGGACAGCGCCCCGGGGCGCTGCTGCGGGCGGGTGTCCTCGCCGAGGACCCGGAGCAGTCTCTCCTCCACCTCGATCGGGCGCGCGGCGGTCGTCATCGGCTCTCCTCGTTCGTGGCGGACTTGCGGCCGGACTTGCGGGCCGGCTTGCGGGCGGCGGGCACCTCGGAGGTGGGGGGCCGCCCGGTCAGCGCGAGGAACACCTCGTCCAGGCTCGGGCGGTCCATGGCGAAGTCGTCGACCTCGATGGTCCGGGTGAGTTCGCCCAGGGCGCGCGCCACGCTCCGGGGATCGGTGCCCCGGGCGGTGAGCCGGGCGGGGCCGGTGGTCTCGGCGGGCACTCCCAGGGCACCGACGAGGATGCGGCTCGCCTCCGGCAGATCGTCGGGGTCCGTCAGTTCGACGCGCAGTGAGCCGTGGCCCACCGAGGACTTCAGCTCGCCGGGGGTCCCCTCGGCGACCAGCTTGCCGTGGTCGATGACCGCGACGCGCTGCGCGAGCTGGTCGGCCTCTTCCAGGTACTGGGTGGTGAGCAGGACGGTCGTGCCGCGCTCGACGGTCGCCCGGATGATGTCCCAGACCTCGTTGCGGCTGCGGGGGTCGAGTCCGGTGGTCGGCTCGTCGAGGAACATCAGCTGAGGCCGGACGACGAGCCCGGCGGCCACGTCCAGCCGGCGGCGCATGCCGCCGGAGTAGCCGCGGGCCGGGCGGTCGGCGGCCTCGACCAGGTCGAAGGCCTCCAGCAGGTCGCGGGCGCGCTCCCGGGCGGCCGTGGAGCGGTATCCGTGCAGCCGCGCGAGCAGCAACAGGTTCTCCATGCCCGTGAGGTCGTTGTCGACGCTGGCGAACTGGCCGGTGAGGCTGACTCGTTCCCGTACGCGGTTCGCCTCGCGGACGACGTCGTGACCGAAGACCCGGGCGCTGCCCGCGTCGGGGGCGAGCAGCGTCGCCAGGATGCGCAGGGTCGTGGTCTTGCCCGCGCCGTTGGGTCCGAGGACTCCGTAGACGGCGCCGGCCGGGACGGACAGGTCGAGGCCGTCGACGGCCTTGGTGGCCCCGAAGGACTTCACCATGCCGACGGTCTCGACCGCGAGTTCAGTGCTCACATTCACCCTTGAGGTCGCTTGCGGCTGGGGTCTGGGGCCGTGACGGTGGGGTCGGGCCCGGGCTCTGGGTGCCGCGTCCGGCCCGCTTCTGCGCCGCCTGGGGGGACCGGAGGCCGAGGCCGTAGGCGATGTCCTGCCAGGTCAGGCCGATGTCCCGGGCGACGAACAGCAGGCTCGCCTCCAGTACGTCCAAGTCGGCGCGGGCGCGCGGGAGCAACGTCAGGGCCGCCATGATGTCGGTCCTGTCCATCTCGGGCTCGTCAGGAGAACGCCCGCCGGCGGCCCGGGAGGCGATGAGGTGGACGGCCTCCTGAGCGGTGAGACGAGCCGACGGGTCGGCCGGCCCCCGCCGCTCGGCGTCGGCCAGGCGCTCCACCACGTGCCGCAGCGCCACGTGCTCCCGGCGGGCACGGGCATGGTCGGGATCTTCGGCACGGTCCAGGGCGTCCGGCCCCTCCGCATGATCGGTCATGGAGGGAGCGTGGCAACTTCAACCAGAAGTTGTCAACCAAAAGTTGAAAACCCGCGGATGAAGTCACCGGAATGGAGGACATGTGTCGGGGAGGACGTGGGGGGGGGAGAGGTGGATTCGGACGGCCTCGCCTCTCGGATCCGCAGCGCGCCTCCTCAGCCGAGGGGCGTCGGCCGGACGGCGCCACCCGCGTCGAGGGGGGCGAACCGTGCCGCCGCGGCCAGGAAGGCGTCGTTCTCGGTGGCGGTGCCGACCGTCACCCGTACCCCCTCGCCGGGGAATGCCTTGACCAGGATCCGCTGCTCACGGCAGTGCGCGGCGAAGGCCTCGGCGGCCGGACCGGCGGGCAGCCACAGGAAGTTCGCGCCGCTGACCGGCACGTGCCAGCCCGCGTCGAGGAGAGCGGCCCGGACCCGCTCCCGCTCCTCGGTGAGGTGCCGGCAGCGCTCCCGCACTTCCCGCTCGCAGTCCAGCGCGGCGACCGCGCCCCGCTGGGCGAGGCTGCCGACCGCGTACGGGACCGCGACCCGGGCCAGCAGTTCGGCCACCGGCGGGGCGGACAGGCAGTAGCCGATCCGCAGCCCGGCCAGCCCGTACGCCTTGGAGAAGGTGCGCAGCGCGACCACGTTGGTGCGCCCCTGCCGCAACAGGTCGCGCACCAGGCCGAACCCGTCGAGCGGGTCGTCCTCCAGTCCGGTGAACTCCGCGTAGGCCTCGTCGAGGACCACCAGGACGTCCGGCGGCACCTCGGCGAGGAAGCGCTCCACACCCGACCGGGACACGGATGTCCCGGTCGGGTTGTTGGGCGAGCACACGAAGACCAGCCGTGTGCGGTCGGAGACCGCCGCGGCCATCGCCGGCAGGTCGAGGGCGTGCCCCGCGGTCAGCGGGACCCGGCGCACCAGCGCGCCCGCCGTCCCGGCGACGGTCGGATAGACCTCGAACGAGCGCCAGGGGACCACCACTTCGTCGCCCGCCGCACAGGCGATCTGGATCAGCTGCACGCACAGGCCCACCGATCCCGGCCCCAGGCTGAGGGTGTCGGGCGGCACTCCGTGGCGCTCGGCGAGCCGGGCGGTGAGGTCGGCCGACGCGTTGTCGGGGTAGCGGTTCAGCCCCCGGGCCGCGCCGGACAGCGCGGCCTGTACGGCGGCGGGCGGCGCGAACGGCGACTCGTTGCAGTCCAGGCCGATCGTTCCGGGTTCGGCGGCCCCTCCCCGGAAGAGCGGCAGGCCGTCCAGATCCGTCCGGACCCGCGGCCGGGCCGCGGGCGGACGGTCCGGGCCGGGCGTGGCGGTCATTCGGTGCGGTCCTGGGCACCGGCCTCCGCGCTCATCGCGTCCACCAGGCTCTTGGGACGCATGTCCGTCCAGTGCTGGTCTATGTAGTCCAGGCACTCGGTCCTCGGGGCCTCGCCGAACACCGTGTGCCAGCCGTCGGGAATGTCGACGATCACCGGCCACAGCGAATACTGAAGTTCGTCGTTGATCAGTACGACGTACGCGGCGTTTTCGTCCTCGAACGGATTCGACATCGCCTCTCCGATTCTCTTCGTGCTTTTCTTTTGGATGGCGCCCGAAAGGCTCTCACGGGTGCTGTGTCACAACAAGGCTGCACCGCACGAGTTCCAGAAGTTCCGCCGCGTTCTCATCGAGAAAGAAGTGACCGCCGGGAAAGATTTTCGATGCGAAGGCCGCGTCGGTGTACGGCTGCCAGTCCGAGGCGTGGTCCGGCCCCGCTTTCGGGTCCTCGCGCCCCACGAGCACGGTGAGCGGCACCCTGACGCGCGCGCCGGGAGAGGGCCGGTAGGCGGCCAGCGCGCGGTAGTCGTCGCGCAGGGCCGGCAGGGCCTGCCCCAGCGCCTCCTCGTCGGAGATCAGCCGGTCGCCGGTGCCGCCGAGGGCGCCCAGTTCGGCGATGATCCGCTCGTCGGTCCACCGCGCCCGCTGATCCTCCTCGCGCGGGCGGGACGGCGCACGGCTGCCGGAGGCGAAGAGGTGCCCGACGGCTCCCGGCCGCTCCCGCTGCAGCAGTCGTACCGTCTCGAAGGCGACCAGCGCGCCCATGCTGTGGCCGAGAACGGCCGTCGGCAGATCCCGCCCGGCCGGCAGCGCGTCCGCCACGCCGCGTGCCAGGCCGCGGATGTCGGTGACGGCCGGTTCCCTACGGCGCCACTGCCGTCCCGGGTACTGGACGCCGACCACCTCCAGGCCGGGCGGCGCGGCGCGCGCCAGCGGGAAGAAGGAGCCGGCGGAACCGCCCGCGTGCGGGAAGCAGACCAGGCGGAACCGTGCGTCCCGGCCCGGGTTCAGGGACATCGTCCAGCCGCCCGCGTCAGTACTCATGGCCCGGCCCCCGCATGTCGCCGCTTCCCTTTGCGTCGCCGGTTCTCTTTACGTCGTCGGTTCCCTTTGCCTCGTCGCTTCCCTTTACGCCGTCGGTTCCCTTCAGGTCGTCGGTTCCCTGTAAGTCACCGCTTCCCTTTGCGCCGCCGGTTCCCTTTACGTCGTCGATTCCCGCGCGCCTGTCGCTTTCCGCTCCCTTGTGGTACCCCATTCCGTTCGCGCTTCCCTTTCCATGAGGGGTGCGGCCGCCGTCGGGCCATTCCGGGTGTTCCTCACGCAGATGGTCCGCCAATGCCTTCGGGGACGGGAAGTCGTAGATGAGGGTGGACAGCAGCGGGACGCCGGTCGCGGCGACGATGCGGTTGCGCAGTTCGATCGCTCCGAGCGAGTCGAAGCCGAGCTGGGGGAAGAGCGCTTCGGGCGCGACGGCCTCCGGCGAGTCGTGTCCGAGTACCGAGGCGGCTTCCGCTCGCACCAGTTCGAGCAGCGACCCGCGGCGGACGGCCTCGGACGGCCCGGCGGGCCCGGCGCCGTTCGCCGCCGCGGTGGTGCTCCCGTTCGCCGGCGCGGCGGTGTTCGGGCGGGCGGCGGGCGGGGGCGTGCTGAGGCGGGCGGCGACCGCGACCGGTGCCGCGGTGGCGACGGCCTCGTCGAAGAGGGCCAGCCCCCGGTCCGCGGACAGTGCGCGGATGCCGTGACGGGCGAGCCGGTCGTGGTCCTCGGCGCGCAGCCGCCCCGTGATGCCGCTCGCCGGCTCCCACAGCCCCCAGGCGATGGACAGTGCGGGCAGTGACCGGGCGCGGCGGTGTTCGGCCAGCGCGTCCAGGAAGGCGTTGGCCGCGGCGTAGTTGCCCTGTCCGGCCGAACCGGTCACTCCGGCCACCGAGGAGAACAGGACGAAGGACGAGAGCCCGAGGTCCGCTGTCAGCTCGTGCAGGTTCAGGGCCGCGACCGCCTTGGCCCGGAGCACTTCGTCCATCGCGTCCCCGGTCAGCGAGCCGATCGCCGCGTCCCGCGTCGTGCCTGCCGCGTGCACCACCGATCCGATGCGGATGCCGCGCGCGGACAGCTCGCCCAGGAGCGCCGCCAGGGCTTCCCGGTCGCCCGCGTCGCACGCGGCGACGGTGACGCGGGCGGTCGATCCGCGCAGTTCCTCGGCCAGTTCGGCGCTGCCGGGGGTCGCCTCGCCGCGTCGGCCGACCAGTACGAGGTCCCGTACCGCGTGCCGCGTCACCAGGTGTCGGGCGACGAGCGCGCCCAGTGTGCCGAGGCCGCCGGTGATCAGCACCGCGCGGTCGGTGTCGAAGTCCCGGACGGTGAGGACCACTTTGCCCACGTGCCGTGCTTCGGCGACGTACCGGTAGGCGGCCGGGGCGTCGCGCACGTGGCGCAGGGTGAGGGGTGGAGGCGACAGCGTGCCGTCCTCGAAGAGCGGCAGGAGGTCGGCCAGCATCCGCCGAATGCCCTCGGGCCCCGCCTGCCGGATGTCGAAGACGGTGTACGCGGCGCCGTCGTGCGCGGCGGCCACCTCCTCGGGGTCGCGCGGGTCCGTCTTGCCCATCTCCAGGAACCGGCCGCCCGGCGCGAGGAGCCGCAGCGACGCGTCGGTGAGCGGTCCGGCGAGCGAGTTGAGCACCACGTCCATGCCGGCCCCGTCGGACGCGGTACGGAAGGACGCCTCGAAGGCGTCGTCGCGGGAAGAGGCGATGTGGTCGGAGCCGATGCCCGCGTCCCGCAGTACGGGCCACTTCGCCGGGCTCGCGGTGGCGAAGACCTCCGCTCCCGCGTGCAGGGCGAGTTGGCGGGCCGCGAAGCCGACCGCGCCGGTCGCCGTGTGGACGAGCACGCGTTCTCCGGCGCGGAGCCGGCCGAGCTGGACGAGGCCGTGGTACGCGGTGAGGAACGCCACCGGAACGGCGGCCGCCTCGGCGAACGACCAGTGCGCCGGGACGGGTGCGAGCAGCCGCTCGTCGGTGACCGAGACCGGCCCGATCCCGTCGAAGAGGCCCATCACCCGGTCCCCCGGACGCAGTCGGCCCGCTCCGGGGCCGACCTCGACGACGACGCCCGCGCCCTCCACGCTCTGCCGCCCCTCGCCCTCGGGTACACCGGCCCCCGGGTCGACGACGCCCAGCGTGAGCAGCACATCGCGGAAGTTGACCCCGGCCGCGTGCAGCGCCACACGCACCTGGCCCTCGCCGAGGGGCGCGTCGGCGTCCGGCCACTCCACGAGGGCCAGGTCGTCGGGGGTCCCGCGTCCGACGAAGTCCAGCCGCCAGCTTCCGTCGCCGGACGGCGCGTCGAGCAGCCTGCCGGTCGTGGGGGTCAGCTCCGGGGTGAGCCACTCGCCCTTCCTCAGGGCGACCTGGGGGAGGCCGGACCGGAGGGCGCGGGCGAGCGACTCCGCCGACTCCCCGCTCGCGTCGACGTCCACCAGCCGGATCCGTCCCGGCTCCTCCTGCTGAGCACACCGGCCGAGCCCCCACACCGCGGCGGCCGCGGCGTCCGTCGCCGGGTCGTCGTCGGCGGTGCCGACCGCTCCACTCGTCACCAGGGCGATCCCGCACCGGGCGAGCGCCGGTTCGGCCAGCACCTCCTGCACGGCGGCCAGCACGCCGGCGGTCACCTCGCGGACCTCGTCCAGCGTGCCCGCCGGGCAGGGGATCACCACCGTGTCGGGTACTCCCCCGGGTGCCCGTCGGACCAGTTCGGCGACATCGGCACAGCGCTCGGCGTCCAGGGCGGGCAAGGCGTCGTGAGGCTCACGGACGGAGGCGCCGCCGGGAACGAGCAGCGCGAGCCGGTGGGGCCGCTCGGAGTCGTCGGCCCGTTCCCCGGTCACGTCCCCGGTGCGTCGGCCGGCCGTCGTCCAGCTCAGGCGTCGCAGCAGGCTGTCGTCCGCCGTCGACGGCGCGCGCAGGGACAGGCCTCCGACCGACAGGACGGGGTTGCCGTCCGTGTCGGACAGCTCCAACGCGACCTCGTCCCGTCCCACGGCCGTCAGCCGGACCCGCACCCGAGGGGTGCTCGGGTGTGCGTGGTGGGTCATGTCGCGCCAGGTGAAGGGGACGCGGACACCGGGAGCGCGGACGCCGGACGCGGAGGTCTCGCCCGCGAGCCCGAAGAGTTCGACCGGGTGCAGGGCGGCGTCCAGCAGAGCGGGGTGCAGGCCGAAGAGCGTGGTCTGCGAGGCGATGGGCGCCGGCGGTGCGAGTTCGGCGCAGATGCCGTCGGCCGTGCGCCACAGGGCGCGCAGTCCCCGGAAGGCCGGCCCGTACGCGAGGCCTCGGGCGGCGAGGCGGGCGTAGTCGCCCTCCTGGTGCAGCGGCAGGACTTCGGCGTCGGGCGGCGGCCAGGTCACCGACGGGACCGGGGCGGCGGAGCCGTCCGGGGCGCCGGCCAGCACGCCGGTGGCCGTGGGCCGCCATGCGGGG
The DNA here is from genome assembly GCF_018982965.1 of Streptomyces mayonensis. GTDB lineage: Bacteria > Actinomycetota > Actinomycetes > Streptomycetales > Streptomycetaceae > Streptomyces > Streptomyces mayonensis. The sequence continues at coordinate 19,744 of NZ_JACBYP010000131.1, forward strand.
TCGGGGTCGGCGGACGTGCGCGCGTGGAGGGTGAAGGGCCGGCGTCCGGAGCCGTCCGCGGCGCGTGCCACCACGCGGAGTTCGAGCGCCGCCCGGTCGGGCACGACGAGGGGACTGACGAGGACCAGTTCCTCCACCCGGGCGCATCCCGCCTCGCGCGCCACGCGGCAGGCCAGTTCGGCGAGCACGGCGCCCGGCACCAGGGCCCGACCGCTCACCACGTGTTCGGTCAGCCAGGGGAGCTCGGCCGGGTCGAGCCGTCCGGACCACACCAGTTCACGGCTGTCCGGCAGGTCCAGCGGTCGGTCCAGCACGGGGTGGCCCGTGGCGCGCGGAGCGCCTGCTCCCGCCGGCTCCGTCACGGACTCCGTCGGGTTGAGCCAGTACCGCCGGCGTTCGAAGGGGTAGGTCGGCAGCGTGGTCAGTTCACCGCCCCAGGCGGCGGCCACGGCCGGCCAGTCCACGTCGAGGCCGGAGGTGAACCCGGCCGCGAGTCCGTCCACCGCCGTCCGCGCCTCCTCGCGGGCACCGCGCAGCAGCGGCACCACGACGGCACGGCCGTGCGCCTCGTCCCGCCCGGGGTCCCCGGCGAGGCCGGTGAGGATCGCCGACGCCATGGACGACAGCGTGCCGTCGGGGCCGATGTCCACGAAGTGCCGCCCGCCTTCCGCGCGGGCGGCGGCGATCCCGTCGGCGAAGCGGACCGGGCGCCGTATGTGGTCCGCCCAGTAGTCGGGCGACATGAGTTCCGCCGCTGTCGCCATCCGGCCGGTCATGTTCGAGACGAGCGGCAGGACCGGCCGCCGGTACGTCAGCCTCGCCGCGGTCTCCCGGAACTCGGCGAGGACCGGCGTCATGAGAGGTGAGTGGAAGGCGTGGCTGACCGTGAGCGCCGTGGTCCGGTGCCCGGCGGACTTCAACCGGGTGACCACGGTCGACACCGCGTCGCTCGCGCCGGAGACCACGACCGCCCGGGGGCCGTTGACGGCGGCGATCCCCACCACGTCCTCCAGGCCGGCGAGCAGCGGTTCGACGTCCGCGAGGCCCGCCCGTACCGCGACCATCGCGCCGCCCGACGGCAGCGACTGCATCAGCCGGCCGCGGGCCGCGACGAGTTCGGCGGCGTCCGCCAGGGAGAAGAGGCCCGCGACATGGGCGGCGACCAGTTCGCCGACGGAGTGTCCCAGCACGATGTCCGGCCGTACGCCCCAGGACCGCAGCAGTTCGGACAGTGCGTACTCGGTGGCGAAGAGCGCGGGCTGGGTGAAGGCGGTCCGGTGCAGTGCCGCCGCCTCGGCGGTCGTGTGCTCCGCGAAGACGACGGACGCCAGCGGCCGTTCCAGGTGCGGGTCGAAGGCGGCACACGCCTCGTCGAAGGCCTCCGCGTACGCCGGGAACCGCTGGTGCAGCTGCTTGCCCATGCCTGGCCGCTGGGTGCCCTGCCCGGCGAACATGAGGATCCGGCGGCCGTCTGCGGGGCCTGCCACGCCTCGTGACAGAGGGGCTGCCGGGCGGTCCTCGGCCAGTGCGGCGAGGCCGTCGAGGAGACCGGTCGCGTCCTCGTGGACGATCGCCGCGCGGTGGTCGAAGCCGGACTGGACACGGGCGGTGGTGTAGGTGACCGCCGCCGGATCGAGGGCGGCCGGGGCGTCGTCCGGCAGGTGCCGCGATCCGGACGGTCCGCTGAGCAGGTCGTGGAGACGGCGGGCCTGGGTCCGCAGGGCCGTCGGTGTCTTCGCGGACAGCACCAGGGGCAGTGCGCCGCCTCGGTGGCCGGCCGAGGAGTGCTCAGGTGTGTCCGTGCCCGCGGGACCATTCCGTACGTCCCTGCGCGCGGGAGCCGACGTGTCGGCAGGGGGTTCTTCGAGGATGACGTGCGCGTTCGTCCCCGAGATCCCGAACGAGGACACCCCCGCCCGCCGCGGCCTGCCCCGCGGCGCCGCCGAAGCCGGTGCCCGGGTCCG
>NZ_JACBYP010000132.1 GCF_018982965.1 Streptomyces mayonensis
CTGGGGGTGGGGAGGCGGCAGGATCGGCGGGGTGGTGGATGCTGGGGTGCTTCGGGCTCATCTGGTGGGCGTTGGGCTGGCCGGGGTGGTGGCGACTGCCCGGGAGGTGAGTCTGCGGAGCTACCGGCTGTTCGCCGCGCGGGATCCCCGGGTGCTGATCGGGACCGACCCGCAGGGGGAGTGGGGGCAGCGGGACGTGCTCCGGTTGATGGCCGCCAGGTGCGGGGTTTCGGCCGATCCGCGGGACACGTCCGGGCAGGACGTGATCGACCCCGGTCGGACCCTCGCGGCCCTCGACGCCTTCGCCGGCCGGCTCGCGGCGGTCGCTGAGCGTCGCGCTCCGGTGCTGATCGGCACCGGGCATCCCCACCGGCTGCTCGGTTTCTACGTCGCCTTGGCCGAGGCGCTGTCGGCGGCGGGGTGTGCCGTCCTCACCCCGGCGCAGGGTCGCTCTGTCGACATAACGACCCGGTTCGGTCTACGCACGCACAACCTCGACTACGTCCGGGGAGTCGCGCTGGTGCGGGAGTCCGGTGCCGGGCACGCCGGTGGTGAGCCCGGCGCGCACACTCACTCCCCGCTGCCGGTTCGGGTCGCGCTGGATGCCGCCTCCGAGTCGGGCGGGCCGCTTCCGGAGTTGGTGATCGGGGATCACGGCTGGCTCTGCGGGGCAGGTCAGCTGGGGTTTGAGGCCGTCGGGCCGGCCGATACGGACGATCCCGCACCCTTCGTGGGTCAGGCCGAGGGGTTCGTGTCCGTCGTCGTTCCACTTGATGACGCTGTGCGGTCTGAGTACTACCGGCCGCTTACCCGCTACGTACTCAATCGGGCGTGTCTGTCACGGTAGGGAAGCGATGGGTGCACCTCTTCCCCATTCGCATCACCCGCCCCTACATTGGGGAGTGAGCACGCAGCGACGAAGAGTCACCGGAAGGGGAAGCCGGTGGCCGTCGAGTGCGGAAGGTTCAGGTGTGTCATGGCTGCAGCCGACGAAAGGCCTCTGAACGAGGTTCAGTTCCTTACCGTGGCGGAGGTCGCCTCGGTGATGCGCGTGTCCAAGATGACCGTGTACCGGTTGGTGCACAGCGGTCATCTGCCCGCGATCCGGGTGGGACGGTCGTTCCGAGTCCCGGAGCAAGCGGTTCACGAGTACCTCCGCGAGAGCTACGTGGGGGTGGAAACGGCCTGACGGCCCTCGATTACGAGCTCAGCGCTCGGGCGGGTAGGCTGGCCCCTCGTAGGTCGTGTGGGCCCATGGCGCTCACCAACCGAGTGATGAGAAGTGAGCGAGGATAGTCGTGGGCTCTGTTATCAAGAAGCGGCGCAAGCGGATGGCCAAGAAGAAGCACCGCAAGCTGCTCAAGCGCACGCGCGTGCAGCGTCGCAACAAGAAGTAGGCGACGCCGCGCCGTCAGCGTGGCTCGTGGCCCCCCACCGGGATCCGGTGGGGGGCCACAGTCGTACGGCCGCTCCTTTCCGTCGGCGGCTCTTTCCGTCGGCGGCTCTTTTCCGTCACCTGCCGCATCCGGTGGTCATCACAAGGCAACACCGAGCGGCTAAGTTGGCCCGCGGACGGGGAACGCGGCAGGGTACGCGGTAGGGCTGGAGCAGGGCGGAAGGAAGGCGCGGATCTTGGGCAAGGTCGTGCTCGTGACCGGAGTGGCCCGGCATCTCGGGGGCCGGTTCGTCCGGCGCATCCTGCGTGATCCCGAGGTGGAACGGGTCGTCGGCGTGGACGCCGTGGCGCCGGAGCACCACCTGGGCGGCGCCGACTTCGTGCGGGCCGACATCCGGCAGTCGGCCGTCGGGCGGGTGCTCGCCGAGACGCGGCCGGACACGGTCGTCCACCTGGACGTGACGGGCACCCCGCTGGGCGGCGGCAGCCGTACGTCGGTCAAGGAGACCAACGTCATCGGCACGATGCAGCTGCTCGGCGCCTGCCAGAAGTCACCGACGGTGCGGCGGCTGGTGGTGAAGTCCAGTACGAACGTCTACGGTTCGGCGCCGCGCGACCCCGCCGTGTGCACCGAGACCACCGCGCCCAAGTCCCTGCCCAGCGGCGGCTTCGCCAAGGACGCGGTCGAGGTCGAGGGGTACGTGCGGGGCTTCGCGCGTCGCCGGCCGGACGTCTCGGTGACCGTGCTGCGGTTCGCCAACATCCTCGGCCCGGCCGCGGACACGCCGCTCGCCTCGTACTTCGGGCTGCCGGTGCTGCCGACGGTCTTCGGGTACGACCCCCGGCTGCAGTTCGTGCACGAGGACGACGTGGTCGAGGTCCTGCGGGTCTGCTCGAACGAGCCGCGGCGGTCCACGCTGAACAGCGGGACCTTCAACATCGCCGGGGACGGTGTGCTGCTGCTGTCGCAGTGCTCGCGCCGGCTCGGCCGTCCCACGGTGCCGCTGCTGCTGCCCGCGGTCACCTGGGCGGGCACCCTCGTGCGTACGCTGGGGATGACGGACTTCTCCCCCGAGCAGATCCGGCTGCTCACCCACGGGCGGGTGGTGGACACCACGCAGATGCGCGAGACCCTGGGTTTCCGGCCGGCGTACACGACGGCCGGGGCGTTCGCGGACTTCGTGCGCGGCAGCGGTCCCGGGCTGCTGCCGCCCGAGGCCCTCGCGGGGGCCGTCGACCGGCTCGCGGAGCTGTCCCGGCGGGGCAGTGGCCACCTCCCTACGCAGAGCGCCAACTGAGGAGCGCATCAACGATGGCGGACGCCAAGGTCATTCCGTTCGACGACGACCGGTCGCGGGGGAACGGTGCGAGCGGTGCGGGGAGCGGCGAGGGCGGTGGGGGCGGCGGGGGTGCGGGTTCCCGCTCGTCGCGGCGCCGTGGCGGGTCGGGGCGGCGCCGGGGCACCGCGGGTGCGGCGGCGCCGGCGGGCGAGGTGCAGCCGTTGCCGGTGCGCGGGGCCGCCGCGCAGGACCAGCACGACGGGGCCGGCCCCGGCGACCACGACCCGGCCGACACCCACACCGGCACCGACCCCGGCGTCGGCGACGGGGACGGCGACGGCGGTCTGGAGCGGCGGATCGCGGGGGGACTGGCGTTCCTGCGCCGCCGGCTCACCGGGGACTACGAGGTCGACGACTTCGGCTACGACGCCGAACTGACCGACCAGGTCCTGATGTCGATGCTGCGGCCGGTGTACGAGAAGTACTTCCGGGTCGACGTGAAGGGCGTCGAGAACATCCCGGCGGAGGGCGGCGCGCTGATCGTGGCCAACCACTCGGGGACGCTGCCGCTGGACGGCCTGATGATGCAGGTCGCCGTGCACGACCACCACCCGGCCGACCGGCACCTGCGGCTGCTGGCGGCGGACCTGGTGTTCGTGCTGCCGGTCGTCAACGAGCTGGCCCGCAAGCTCGGCCACACCCTGGCCTGCGCCGAGGACGCCGAACGGCTGCTGGCGCAGGGCGAGCTGGTCGGAGTGATGCCGGAGGGGTTCAAGGGCATCGGCAAGCCGTTCGGCGAGCGCTACAAGCTCCAGCGGTTCGGGCGGGGCGGTTTCGTGTCCACGGCGCTGCGCCGGAGGGCGCCGATCATCCCGTGCTCGATCGTCGGCGCGGAGGAGATCTACCCGATGATCGGAAACTCCAGGACGCTGGCGCGGCTGCTGGGCTTCCCGTACTTCCCGCTCACGCCGACCTTCCCGTGGCTGGGGCCGTTGGGTGCGGTGCCGCTGCCGACGAAGTGGACGATCCAGTTCGGCGAGCCGATCCGGACGGACGGCTACGCGCCGGAGGCCGCCGAGGATCCCATGCTGATGTTCAACCTGACCGACCAGGTGCGGGAGCAGATCCAGCACACCCTCTACAAGCTGCTCGTGCAACGGCGGTCGGTGTTCTTCTGACGGGCCCGTGGGCGAGCAGTGTGCGCACGGTACGGCGGCGGGGCGACCCCGCCGCCGTACACGCGTCGCGTCGGCTCAGTCCGCGTCCTCCGCCTCGATGCCCAGGCCGGGCAGGAGGCCGGGGAGGAGGGGCGGGAGGGTGACGTCCGGCTCGACGGGCGGGGTCTTGGCGTCGCCCGTCGACGGGGAGGACGGACCGGTGTCGTCCTTCGGCGGGTCGAGCAGGCCGCCGGTGCCGCCGCCCAGTAGGCCGTCGTTCTCCTGGCCGGAGTCGGCGGACTCACTGGGGCTGCGGCTGTCGGAACGCCCGTGGTCGGAGGTGCCGTCGTCGCCGGTGCTCGGTGCCGGGGAGCGGCCGGAGCCGGGGGTCTCGCCGGTCGCCGGGCCGGAACCGCCGGGGCTGCCGCCGTCGCCGCTCTCCTCGTCCCCGGCCGGTGGCTGCGGCAGCATGGACTGGAGGGGGGCCACGTCGTCGTCTATGGCGTCGAACACCGACGACACCTGGTCACTGACGTCCCCGAGCTGCACGGGCAGCCGGTCGCGCAGTGCTCCCCAGGTCTCCCGGTGGGACTGGGAGAACGCCGAGAGGGCCTGCATGGGGGCGAGCGAGTCGGGGTCGCGGGCGTAGACGGAGCTGAGCAGGCGGTGGCCCTCGGAGGCGTCGTGCTGCATGCCGGAGAGGGCGCGGCGGACCTCGCCGAGGGACTCGTGGTCGAGGGGGCCGCTGCGGCCGCGCTCCATGAGCCGGCGCGCCTCGCTCAGGCGGGTCGAGGCCAGGTCCAGGTAGGCGCGGCCCCGCTCGTCGTTGCCGTCGGCGAGGCCGAGGCGGAAGTCCTCTATGCCGCGCTTGAGGCCGTAGAGCGAGTCGCCGGGCAGGGCGTCCGAACTGGCCGCGGCGACTCCGCCGAAGGCACCGGCGGCCACGCTCACGCTCAGTCCGCCCGCGGTGAGTCCCTTGGCCAGCCGCGACCGGGGCCGGAACCTGCTCAGCGGGGCCGCGCGGTGGGTGCCGCGCGCCCTGCGCTGCTCCGGGACCGCGGTGTCCGCCGCCGGGCCGCCCGCGGTGCCCTCCTGCAGCATGGCCTCGAAGGCGGCCACGAGCCGGGCCCGCTGGACGACCTTGACCTCGGGATCCAGCTCCGGCCGGGGCAGCGTCTCCAGACCGTGGGCGAGGGTCGTCAGCTGACCCTGCTCGGTCGGATCCGCGGTGGCCCCGGCGGTCGCCGGTCCTCCGGACTGCTCGGCCGCCGCCCCGGGATCGGACTGCTCCTCCAGAGCCTGGGCGAAGGCGTTCGCCCGCCGGTGTGCCGATACGTTCGCGATCACTGGCGGCACCTCCTCTCGTCATGACGGTCGACTCCCCAGGGGGTCCTGAGGGTTCCACACGCTGACCGGAACCATCCGATCGAGTGATCGGAGCCGGCCAGAGGGAGACCACAGGGAGTCCGCATCCCGCACAACGAGCGGCGCGGCACATGGGTTACGGACGGTGGATGATCGGACCGCTGTCTCAACAGACTTTCACCGGTGGTGACTTGGGGAACGCGGAGGGTGGTGGCCCCGGCGCGGGCTCTCGGGGAGCCCACCCGGGCGCCGGGGGATCAGCGCGCGTCGTCCGGCAGCAGGCGGGCGAGGGTGCGCACGGCCCGGTACTGGAGCGTCTTGATGGCGCCCTCGTTCTTGCCCATGACCCGGGCGGTCTCGGCGACCGAGAGGCCCTGGAGGAAGCGCAGGGTCACGCACTCCTGCTGCTGCGGGTTGAGCCGCCGTACGGCCTCCAGCAGGGCCGCGTTGGAGAGCGACTCGAGGACGGAGTCCTCGGGGGACCGCTCGACCTCGTTGGCGTCGAGCATCTCGCCGGTGGTGACCTCGAGGCGGAAGCGGCTGGACTTGAAGTGGTCGGCGACCAGGTTGCGGGCGATGGTCACCAGCCAGGCGCCGAAGTCGCGGCCCTGCCAGGTGAAGGTGCCGATGCGCCGGAGGGCCCGCAGAAAGGTCTCGCTGGTGAGGTCCTCGGCGGTCGCCTTGCCGCCCACGCGGTAGTAGATGTAGCGGTACACGGTGTCGCTGTACTGGTCGTAGAGCCGGCCGAAGGCGTCGGCCTCGCCGGCCTGGGCCCGCTCGACCAGCTCCATCATGCGGGCGCTGTCGCTGTCCGCGGCGGGGCGGCGGTGGGTGGTGGCGGCCCCGGCCGAGGAGGAGCGCGCGCGTCTGCCGACGGCGGCGCTTCCTTCGGCCAGTGCGTAGCACGGGCCGGCGGGCACGGCGGCCGCGGCGAGGGCGGGGACGGCGTACGCGGTGGGGACGAGGCCGCGCAACAGATCTTGGGCTGATTCGACCGTTGCGCGCAGCGTAGCCAGGCCCGAGGCGTTGACCCCGACGTGTGGGTACACGGGACTCCCAGAGGCAGAGCTTCCATCACGTGCAGTACGGAACCGTTCACCCGTCGTAGCGAAGGTGGGGCACCGGAATGCGTCTGAGGAGAATAACGCTTCGTGCAGGCACTGCTACGCCCAGTTGCTCAAATCATCGATTACGTCGCTTCCGTGCCCGATTGACGTTCGGTCAGCTGCCGCAAACTGATCAATAGATGACCGAAACGGTTCGGATTCCGTGTGACTGCAGAGCGTGTTGTGGTCGATGTGAGGAAACGCGAGTGGAGGGGACTGGGTCCGGCGCTCCCTGGGTACGTCATTTCGATTGGTCCGCCGGTGCCGGCTGCGGTCCGTTCAACGGCGGTGGCGCGTTCATCGGCGACGGTTCGTTCAACGGCCGGTCCGTTCACCGGCGGCGGCGGTGCAGCGCGATGGCCGCCGCGGTGCCGCCGGCCACCGCGCCGACGCCCGCCGCGGCGGGGATGCCGACCTTGGCCGCCTTGCGGCCGGTGCGGTAGTCGCGCAGCCGCCACTCCAGTTGGCGGGCGTGCTTGCGCAGCTTGGAGTCCGGGTTGATCGCGTACGGGTGGCCGACCAGGGACAGCATCGGGATGTCGTTGTGCGAGTCGCTGTAGGCGGCGCAGCGGGACAGGTCCAGGCTCTCCGCGATCGCCAGCGCCCGGACCGCCTCGGCCTTCGCGGGGCCGTGCAGCGGCTCGCCGACCAGCTTGCCCGTGTAGACGCCGCCGACCGACTCGGCCACCGTGCCGAGTGCCCCGGTCAGGCCGAGGCGGCGGGCGATCACCTGGGCGATCTCCACCGGGGCCGCCGTGACCAGCCAGACCCGCTGACCGGCGTCCAGGTGGGCCTGGGCCAGGGCGCGGGTGCCGGGCCAGATCCGCTCGGCCATGTACTCGTCGTAGATCTCCTCGCCGATCGACTTCAGCTCGGAGACGCGGTGGCCCTTGACGATGGAGAGCGCGGAGTCGCGGGCGTCCTGCATGTGCTCCGGGTCCTCGAACCCGGCCAGCCGGAACCACGCCTGCTGCCAGGCGAAGCGGGCGAGGTCGCGGGTCTCGAAGAACTTCCGCTTGTACAGGCCGCGGCCGAAGTGGAAGATCGCGGCGCCCTGCATCACGGTGTTGTCGAGGTCGAAGAAGGCCGCCGCCCGTTCGTCGCCGTGGACCGGGAACTCCGGCTCGGCGCCCTCGTCCGTCCCGGCGGCGGCGTCCCGCGCGGACTGCTCGGCCTGTTCGGCCTGGGCGGACTTGCGGGCTGCCTCCGCGGAGGCCTCGCCTGCCAACACGCTCCGCGCCGTGGCGGAGCGCCTACGGGGAGTGAGCCATCGAAGAGCGGCCATGCCCGTGAGCATAGCCAGTTTGTTCGGTGGCTTCGGAGTCGCGAGGTTCGGAGGCTGTGAACTCTGGGCGACCGGGCCGTTAAAGGGCCTCCCGCCGAGGGCGTGCCGGACACCCGTCCACCTGCCCGTCCAGCTGCCCGTCCACCTGTCGGTCCACTTGCCCGTCCACCTGCCGCCGGTCCGCTCCACGGTGTTCCCTCCGACGGCGTTCCGTCCGCGGGGGCGCCCGTGCGCGCGAGAATGGCCGGCATGAGTCCCCTCTTCCGCCGGAAGCCCGCGCAGGCCCCCGAGCACTCCGAGCACTCCGAGCGCTCGGAGCCCCCCGGGCCCCCCGAGCCCTCCGAGAACCATCTCGTCACCCTCATCCGCAAACCCGGCTGTCACCTGTGCGACGACGCCCAGCTCGTCGTCGAGAAGGTCTGCGCCGAGCTCGGTGTCCCCTGGGAGGGGAAGGACATCACCGAGGACCGCGGCCTCCACGACCAGTACTGGGAGCAGATCCCGGTCGTGCTGGTCGACGGGCGGCAGCACACCTTCTGGCGTGTGAACGAGGAGCGGCTGCGCAAGGCACTGACCGATCAGTACAAGTAATCCGTATGGTCGCTTAGGATCGATGGTGACCAGGTCTCGGGGGCGTTGATCGTGAGGAGTGTGTGCGGCTTTGCCCCCGATGAGTGAGGAGCGAGGGTGCGTGTGCGCCGGTTCCCGTTCCGTGTGCCGGGGGTGCGTGACCCCGGTCACGTTGGCCGGGCAAATCGGACACCATCTTTGTGCACGCGTTCACAAAGACATAGCCTGCATTCGACGGGGCGGTCATGTAGGGACGTATGACCGCCTACAGCCCCGCTCTACCCGCAGGAGCACCGTGGCAACTGGCCGAACACACCGACCGGCGACCCGCAGCCGAGGGATTCCCGAGGCCACCGTCGCCAGGCTTCCGCTGTACCTCCGCGCCCTCACCGCGCTCTCCGAGCGCTCGGTGCCCACGGTCTCCTCGGAGGAGCTGGCCGCCGCCGCGGGCGTCAACTCCGCGAAGCTGCGCAAGGACTTCTCCTACCTCGGCTCCTACGGGACCCGGGGCGTCGGCTACGACGTCGAGTATCTCGTCTACCAGATCTCGCGCGAACTCGGCCTCACCCAGGACTGGCCGGTCGTGATCGTCGGTATCGGAAACCTGGGCGCCGCGCTCGCCAACTACGGCGGCTTCGCCTCCCGCGGCTTCCGGGTCGCCGCGCTCATCGACGCCGATCCGGGCATGGCCGGAAAGCCCGTCGCGGGCATCCCGGTGCAGCACACCGACGAACTGGAGAAGATCATCCAGGACGACGGTGTCTCGATCGGTGTGATCGCGACCCCCGCCGGTGCCGCCCAGCAGGTCTGCGACCGGCTCGTGGCCGCCGGCGTCACCTCCATCCTCAACTTCGCGCCGACGGTGCTGAACGTCCCCGAGGGCGTCGACGTGCGCAAGGTCGACCTCTCCATCGAGCTGCAGATCCTCGCCTTCCACGAGCAGCGCAAGGCGGGTGAGGAGGCCGGGGCCGGGGCCGACGGCGCGGTGCCGCCCGTCGCCGCCCGCAAGCAGCCGCACTCCACCGACCAGGGACCGGACGGGGACGTACCCGCCGTGATGCCGGCATGAGCCTCCTCGTCGTCGGGCTGAGCCACCGCAGTGCCCCCGTCAGCGTGCTGGAGCGGGCGTCGCTGAGCACGGACGCGCAGCTCAAGCTGGTCCAGGACACGGTCGCCGCCGAACCGGCCGCCGAGGCCGCGGTGCTCGCCACCTGCAACCGCATCGAGCTGTACGCCGACGTGGACAAGTTCCACGCCGGTGTCGCCGAGCTGTCCACGCTGCTCGCCCAGCACAGCGGGGTCGGCCTGGACGAACTCACGCCCCATCTCTACGTGCACTACGAGGACCGGGCCGTCCACCACCTGTTCTCGGTGGCGTGCGGTCTCGACTCGATGGTCGTCGGCGAGGGGCAGATCCTCGGCCAGATAAAGGACTCGCTCGCCCGCGCGCAGGGCCTGCACACCGCCGGGCGGCTGCTGAACGACCTGTTCCAGCAGGCGCTGCGGGTCGGCAAGCGCGCCCACTCCGAGACCGGCATCGACCGCGCCGGGCAGTCCCTGGTCACCTTCGGCCTGGAGCAGCTGTCCGCCGGGGCAGACGTCCGGCAGTGGGCGCGGGGCAGGAAGGCCCTGGTGATCGGCGCCGGTTCGATGTCGTCGCTGGCCGCCGCGACGCTGGCCCGGGCCGGGGTCGCCGAGATCGTGGTCGCCAACCGCACCTTCGAGCGCGCCGAGCGCCTCGCACAGATCCTGACCGAGGGCGACGACACGGACGTGCTGGCCCGCGCGGTACCGATGGACTCGGTGCCGGACGAGCTGACACGTGCCGACGTGGCCGTCTCCTGCACGGGCGCGACCGGCCTCGTCCTCACGGCCGACGCCGTGGCGGAGACGGTGGCGGGCCGCACCGGTGAGCCCGCCGCCGAGGCTGCCGCCCCGGTCGCCGAGGCCGGCACCACCGGCGTACGGACCGCCGGTGCACAGGAGGAACGGCAGGCTGCTGAAACGCCACTGCCGAACGCCGGTACCGCTGCCGGCAGCGCCGCCGGAACCGACGAGAACTGCCCCCTGGACCTGTCCTCCGTCCCGTCCGGCTTCTCCGTCATGGGCGAGGCCGCCGTGGCCGGCCTGGACGCGGCGACGCTGGAGCAGCACGGGGCGTGGGCCGCGGGCGGTACGGCGGTGGAGCGGACCCGCGAGCCGGGCCGGCCGGGTCCCGAGGCGGACGCCGAGCTGATCACCGCGCTCGCCGCGACGGCGACCCGGGCCGGCCGGATCCCCGAGCGCCGCCGTCCCGAGCCGGTCGCCGAGGTGCCGCGCCCGCAGCCGGTCCTCTTCCTCCTCGACCTCGCGATGCCCCGCGACATCGATGCCGCCGTGCACCGGCTGGCCGGCGTACGCCTGGTGGACATCGAGTCGCTCGCCGACGCCTCCGCGGACGCTCCGATGGCGGCCGACGTGGACATGGTCCGCCGGATCGTCGCCGACGAGGTCGCGGCCTTCGGTGCCGCCCAGCGGGCCGCACACATCACGCCGACCGTGGTCGCGCTGCGCAGCATGGCCGCGGAGGTCGTGGCGGGGGAGATCGCCCGCCTCGAAGGACGGCTGCCGGGGCTCGACGACAAGCACCGCGCCGAGATCACCCAGACCGTCAAGCGTGTGGTCGACAAGCTGCTGCACGCGCCGACGGTGCGGGTCAAGCAGCTCGCGGCCGAGCCCGGCGGCGCCGGGTACGCGGACGCGTTGCGCACCCTGTTCGACCTCGACCAGGAGACGGTGGCCTCCGTCTCCCGCGCCGAGAACAGCACTGAGAAGAACCGAGGGCCGGCATGACTGAGAAGGCACTGAGGCTGGGGACCAGGCGGAGCAAGCTCGCCATGGCGCAGTCCGGGCAGGTGGCGGACGCCGTGAGCCAGGTGACCGGTCGGCCCGTTGAGCTGGTCGAGATCACCACGTACGGCGACACGTCGCGCGAGCACCTGGCGCAGATCGGCGGCACGGGCGTGTTCGTCGCCGCACTGCGCGACGCGCTGCTGCAGGGGGAGGTGGACTTCGCGGTTCACTCGCTCAAGGACCTCCCCACCGCGCAGCACGAGGGCCTGGTGGTGGCGGCCGTACCCGAGCGCGAGGACCCCCGCGACGTGGTCGTCGCCCGGGACGCGCGCAAGCTGACCGACCTGCCGGACGGGGCGCGCGTGGGCACGGGTGCCCCGCGCCGCATGGCGCAGCTGAACGCGTACGCCCGCGCCCACGGCATCGAGATCGAGACGGTCCCGATCCGGGGTAACGTCGACACCCGCATCGGATACGTCCGCAGCGGTGAACTGGACGCCGTCGTACTGGCCGCCGCCGGGCTGAACCGGGTGGGCCGCATCGACGAGGTGACCGACTTCCTGTCGGTCGACACGGTTTTGCCGGCCCCCGGCCAGGGGGCACTGGCGATCGAGTGCCGGGCGGACAACGCCCCGCTGGTCGCCGCGCTCGCCGAACTCGACGACCCGTTCACGCGGGTCGCCGTAACGGCCGAGCGATCACTGCTCGCCGCCCTGGAGGCCGGCTGCAGCGCTCCCGTCGGGGCGCTGGCCGATCTTCTGACCGACGGGCAGACTGTCAAGGAAATGCGCCTGCGTGGCGTCGTCGGCACGACCGACGGCTCGACGCTGGTGCAGCTGTCCACCACCGGTCCCGTGCCCGACACGCACGAGGCGGCACTGGCTCTCGGTCGCGAACTCGCCACCGAGATGCTCGCCCAGGGCGCGGCCGGTCTGATGGGGGAGCGAGCACATTGAGCCCCACCACCTTTCCCGCCGGTCCGGAACACGGGCACGTCACCTTCCTCGGTGCCGGACCCGGAGATCCGGGACTGCTGACTCTGCGCGCCGTGGAGGCGCTGGCGCACGCGGACGTCCTCGTCGCCGAGCACGAGGTGCTCGACGTCGTACGCACGCATGCGCGCCAGGGCGTGCCGGAAGTGCACACGGATGCCGATGCCTCGGATCCGGGCACGGGCGCGCCCCAGCTGACGGTCGTTGACGGCGCGTCAAAGACCGTCGGTGTTCCCGCCGTGCGGGATGCCGCACATCTTGTCATGGAGGCCGCGCGGGGCGGCAGGCGGGTCGTGCGTGCGGTGACCGGGGACCCCGGGCTCGACACGTACGCCGCCGAGGAGATGCTGGCCTGCGCCGCCGCCGGGGTGCCCTTCGAGGTCGTCCCCGGCATCGCGAACGCCGTCGGTGTGCCCGCGTACGCCGGTGTGCCGCTGCGCGACGCCGAGGGCGCCGACGTCCGGTTCGTGGACGCCCGTACGGCGTCGGCACGCTGTTGGACCGAAGTGGGCGCCTCCGACGGCACGGTGGTCGTGTCGACGACGCTCGACTCGGTCGCCGCGGCGGCCGGCGAGCTGGTCTCGGCGGGCCGCAAGCCGGACACCCCGCTCACGGTCACGATCGCCGGTACGACGACGCGGCAGCGCACCTGGGCCGCGACGCTGGGCACGGTCGCCCAGACCCTGAAGCAGGCGAAGGTCCTGCCGTCCCCAGACGGTGGCCGCCCGGTGATAGCCGTGGTCGGTGAGCGCTCCGCCTCCGCCCGCCGCGACCAGCTGTCGTGGTTCGAGTCCAAGCCGCTGTTCGGCTGGAAGGTCCTCGTCCCGCGTACGAAGGAGCAGGCGGCGTCGCTCTCCGACCGGCTCAGTTCCTACGGCGCCGTGCCGAGCGAGGTCCCGACCATCGCGGTGGAACCCCCGCGCACCCCGCAGCAGATGGAGCGGGCGGTCAAGGGCCTCGTCACCGGCCGCTACGAGTGGATCGCGTTCACCTCGGTCAACGCGGTGAAGGCGGTCCGTGAGAAGTTCGAGGAGTACGGCCTCGACGCCCGCGCCTTCGCGGGCATCAAGGTCGCCGCGGTGGGCGAGCAGACCGCGGCCGCCCTCGTCGCCTTCGGCGTGAAGCCGGACCTGGTCCCGAGCGGCGAGCAGTCGGCCGCGGGCCTGCTGGAGGACTGGCCGCCCTACGACCCGGTCTTCGACCCCATCGACCGCGTCTTCCTGCCCCGCGCCGACATCGCCACGGAGACCCTCGTCGCCGGGCTGATCGAGCTGGGCTGGGAAGTCGACGACGTCACCGCCTACCGCACCGTGCGCGCCTCGCCGCCGCCGGCCACGACCCGGGAGGCCATCAAGGGCGGCGGCTTCGACGCGGTGCTCTTCACGTCGTCGTCCACGGTCCGCAACCTGGTCGGTATCGCGGGCAAGCCGCACAACGTCACGGTGATCGCGTGCATCGGCCCGGCGACGGCCAAGACGGCCGAGGAACACGGCCTGCGGGTCGACGTCATGGCTCCGGAACCGTCGGTCCTGAAGCTGGCGGAGGCCCTGGCCGACTTCGGCGCGCGACGCCGTGCGGCAGCCCTGGAGGCCGGCGACCCGGTGACCCGGCCGAGCGAACGCCGGCCGGGATCGCGGAGACGGCGCTCTTCCACGTGAGGCGGAGCGGGGCGCTTCTGACCGGGTCAGGGGCGCCCCGTCGCCCTTTCCAGAAACGCGGCCCAGGCGGCGGGGGCGAGGGTCAGGCGGGGGCCGGTGGGGTTCTTGGAGTCGCGGACGAGGACGTGGCTCTCGTCCGGGGTGGCCACCTCGACGCAGTCGGGGCCGCTGGACGTGCTGTAGCTGCTCTTTATCCACTCCAGCTTCATGTCTCTCCAAGTACTTTCTCGATGAGGGCCGTCGACTCCCGCGGGTTGAGAGCCTCTGCCCGGATAATTCCATACTGGATGTCCAGGAGCTGCACCTCTTTCGGCTCCGCGATCACACGGCTGAGGTGGGCCACCTCGACATGGCCGACCGTGGTGCCGTCCCCCAGCCTGAGCAACCGGAACGGGCCGTCGAGCCCCGGGTTCTCCTCGCGGCTCAGGGGGAGCACCTGGAGGTCCACATTGTGGAACTCGGAGACTTCCAGCAGTCGTTCGAGCTGCCCGCGCAGCACCATCTTGCCTCCGATGGGCCGGTGAAGCGTCGACTCGCACTGGACAAAGCTGAAGAGGGCCTGAGTCGTGGTGTCGTTGACGATCTCCTGCCGTGCCACGCGGGCCGACACCTGCTGCTCCAACTGGTCGGCGGTGAAGGCCGGGCGGCGAGCGCTGAGCACCGCCCGTGCGTACTCCCTCGTCTGCAACAACCCATGCACGACCGAGTTGTTGTAGGCGCCCAGCTCGACCGCCTCGCCCTCCAGCCGCTTCAGGTCCCGTACCTTCTTCGGGTACCGGACCTCCGCCACGTCCTGCTTGAGGGCCGCGATCTTGCCGCCCGCCCCCAACGCCTCGTCCGCCGCGTCCAGATACTCGGGTCGGGGAATCCGCCGCCCCCGCTCCACCGAGGACACCAGCTCCTCCCCGTACCCGATGGCCGTGCCGAAGTCGGCCTGGGTCAGTCCGGCCGACTCCCGCCACAGCTTCAGCTGCCGTACGACGGCCCGCATCACCGCCCCGGCTTCCTCGTCGTAGTCGCTCATGTCGCCGCACGCCCTTCCCAGGAGTCGCAGGTCACCCCGGGCAGCCCGGACGGAACCGGACGCACCGCGGACAGCCACCGGCCGCACGGGCCAGCTGTCTTCACAGCGTAAGCACGCGCGAACACGCTGGGTCACATGAATCAGGGAATCTCCACCCAGCGGGGTCCGCTGCTCCACTTCACCGTGCCGCTGTCGGCCACGCGCCGCGGCGCCCGGCTGGCCCGGCTGCTGGCTGCCGAGCAACTGCACGCGTGGGGCCTGCCGTTGGACCCGGCCCGGCTGATCGTCGCCGAGCTGGCGGCGAACGCGGCGCTGCACGGCCGCGTGCCGGGGCGCAGCTTCCGCCTCGCCCTCTCCGTCGTCCCCCGGGCCACGCTTCGCATCGAGTTGACCGACACCCGGGGGGATCGGGTGCCGGTCGGTCCTCGCGGGGCTGCGGGTGCGGAGGCGGCGGAGTCGGGGTACGGGCTGCTCCTCGTCGAGGAACTGGCCGACCGCTGGGGCGTACGGTACGGGCCGCCGCCGGCCAAGACCGTGTGGGCGGAGCTGGATCAGTAGGAGAGGGCGTCGTTCAGGTCGGACTGCCAGTAGGTGACCGTGGCGGTGCTGTCGAGGTAGACGCCGTTGCCGGGGAGGGTGAGGGTGGGCCAGTCGTTGGTGTCCTCGTCGGCGCGGTCCTTGAAGTGGACCTCCAGGGTGGTGGCGGTGTGGCCGTTGGTGCCCTCGCCCGTGGGCAGGGAGGTCAGGATGCCGGCGTAGCCGGACTCGCCGGGGGCCAGCGTGACGACGGCCTGGGGCTTGCTGCTCTCCAGGACGGGGGTGGCCGCCTGGCTGTCGTCGAAGCGGAGCGCGGGTGCGTAGTAGGCGTTGCAGGGGGTGTCGCCGGTGTTGGTGACGGTGAGGAGGAGGTGGTTGAGGGGGCGGGGGACCTCGCTGACGGTGGTGTCCGAGTTCGCGGCGGTGCAGGCCTGGGTGACGGGCTCGTCGCTCGACGTGGTGGCGGTGGCCGTGGTGGTCAGGCCGAGGGCGGCGACGGCGGCTGCGGCTGCGGAGACGGCGAGGCGGGTGGCGAAGGCGGGCATGGGCTGTTCCTCACGTGGTGTCGGACGGGTGTCCTCCAGCCCGGTGCTGGGGACGGATCACAGCTTGCGGCGGGATCCGTCCCAGCTGCCACAACCGACGGGCGGGTCGGGACGCTGGGATGCTGGAATGCGTCCGACCAGCGGAGATGCCGGCAGCCCGGGACGTGTTGCGGGGACGCCGGGCGGCGTCACGCCGGTCGGGGCAGCCTCGTCAGGTCCAGTGGTGGCGCCGGGGGGAGCGGGCCGGGGCGGGACGGGGGGTGGGCCTGGAAGGACTGGAAGAGGTAGGTGAGGAGGCGGCGGGCGGCCGGGAGGGCGACTTCCGGGGGCTGGTGGGCCAGGCCGTTGACCGCGAGGAGGAGCAGCGGGATGTCGGCCGGGTCGAAGTCCTCGCGGAGCCGGCCGGCGTCGCGGGCGCGCTGGACCAGACGGGCCAGGCCCTCCTCCGCCCAGGCGCGTTCACGGTCGTAGTCCAGTGCCCCGGGGAAGCCGGTCATGAGGACCGTGTCAAATCCGCGGTCGGTGACCAGGGTGGCGCACACCTTCTCCAGGAGGCGGTAGAGGCCGTTCCCCGGGTCGGGGTCCGCCATGGCCTCCTCGAACGCGGTCGCGCATTCGGCGAGCTGGTCGTCGAAGGCGGCGGCCAGCAGCGCGGTACGGGTGGGGAAGCGGCGGTAGAGGGTGGCCACTCCGACGCCCGCCCGGCGGGCGACCGCACTCATCGGGGCGTCCGTGCCCCGGGCCGCGAAGACCTCGCGCGCGGCCTCCAGGAGGCGTGCGCGGTTGCGGCGGGCGTCGGCGCGGAGGTCGGCGGGTGACGCGTCGGCGGGTCCGGGGTCCGGGGGGTTGTGAGAGGTCTGGGCAGGCATGTTTCTCACTTCCGGGCGAAGTGGAGGGGGTCGTCCACTTAGCGGTCTAGCGTGAGCCTAGCAGCGGTCGCGGGCCCCGCCTCCGCGCCTGGCAACGCGATGTGGGACAGGGACATGAGTGAGATGAACGCGGTCCTCTTCGACCGGTACGGCCCCCCGGAGGTGCTCTACGTCGGCCGGCGTCCCGTGCCCGCCGCCGGCCCCGGCGAGGTGCTGGTGCGGGTGCGTGCCGTCGGGATCAACGGCGGTGACCTGCTGGACCGGAACGGGAAGGTGGGCCTGGTCACCGGACGTGCCTTCCCCAAGGCCACCGGCATCGACTTCGCGGGGGAGGTCGCCCGGGTCGGCGCGGCCGTCACCGGGGTCCGGGAGGGGGAACGGGTGTGGGGGCTGCTGGGACGGAGGACCGGCAGCATGGCCGAGTACGTCGCCGTCAGCCCGCGGCGGATCGCCGCCGCCCCGGACGGCCTCACCCCGGAGGAGGCCGTCTCGCTGCTCGCGGGGGCGACCACGGCGGTGACCGCGCTGCGGGACAAGGCCCGTCTGCAACCCGGCGAACGGCTTCTGGTGCGGGGCGGAAGCGGGGGTGTGGGCAGCGTCGCCGTGCAGGTCGGCAAGGTGCTGGGGGTGCATGTCGTGGCGCTGGCCGGCGGGGGGAACCTCGACTTCGTGCGGGGTCTCGGCGCCGACGAGGCGGTGGACTACCGGGCGACCCCGCTGTCCGGGCTGGGGCGGTTCGACGTCGTCCTCGACACGGTCGGCACCGAGCACTCCCGGCTGCGGCGGCTGCTGGCGCCGGGCGGGCGCATGGTCGCCGTCACCGCCGACCTCGACCGGCTGCTCGCCGGGATCGCCGCCGTCCTGGCCTCCACCGTGCACGGGAAGGGCCGGATCCGCTTCTTCAGCGGCAATCCCGACAGCGCGCTGATCCGGGAGGTCGCGCGGCTCGCCGAACGCGGTGACCTGGTGCCGGTGGTCGACACCGTCCACGAGCTGGACCGGGTAGCCGACGCCCACCGGGCACTGGAGGCCGGTGGGGTCAGGGGCAAGCACGTCGTCCGGGTCTAGGGGGAAGGGGCAGGGGCAGGGCCAGGGGGCCCGTCCGGGGTTCGTTCCGGTGCGGGTGGTCAGCCCTTCTCGACGAGTTCGAGGATGCGGCGGGCGTGCTCCAGGGAGCCGTCGACGGTGTCCACGTCGTACATCGAGTCGATCATGAAGTGGTCGATGCCGGTCCGTTCGTGGATGTCCTTGACGGTTTCGGCGACCTGGTCCGTGCTCGTGCCGGCGTCGATGTTCACCCGGAGCACCGTGTCGATCGCGGCGGGGTCACGGCCGTCCTGCCGGGCCAGCTCGTCCAGCAGGGAGCGCTGCCCGACCAGGCCGTCCACGTCGACGTAGCTGGGGACGACGACCAGCGGCAGCCAGCCGTCGCCGCGGCGGGCGACGCGGCGCAGGGCCCGCTCGGACATCGCGCCCAGGTAGAAGGGCGGCCTCGGGCGGCGCGCCGGTTTCAGGGGCGCGTGGTGCTCGGGGACGGAGAGCTGGTCGCCCTCGTACCGCGCCGGGTCGCTGGTCCAGATGGCGTGGAGGGCGTCCAGCAGTTCCTCCATGCGGGCGCCGCGGCGGGTGAAGTCCAGGCCGGCCGCCTGGTACTCCTCGGGCGACCAGCCGACACCGAAACCGGGGAGCAGCCGTCCGCCGCTGATGAGGTCGACCGTCGTCAGCGACCGGGCGAGCTGCACGGGCGGGTAGAGCGGTGCGACGAGGACGTGGGAGCCCAGCAGTACCCTGCTGGTCGCGGAGGCGGCGACACCGAGGAGGACGAACGGGTCCGCGGCCGGGTTCAGCTCCTCGGGGATGGTGTTCCCCTGCCCGCCGTAACCGACGACAGGGCGGACGGCGGCCAGGTTGCGGTCCCCCACCCAGAGGCTGGCGCCCCCGGCTTCCTCGATCCCGGAGGCGAAACCGGCCGTCCCGGCGATGCCGTACGCCTGGTGGTTGAACTGGGGGAGTGCGAAACCTATTTTCATGATGCCCTTCACGCTGCGTGGTCGGCGGGAGGCGTACTGCGGCTGCGGGCCGACAGGTGCCTGTAGGGGGACCCTAGGTGTTCGAAGATCCGTGATCACGTCCAAGTCCCGGCGTGGCGTGGGTTGTTGCGTGTCACGGGGCAGGCGGTTCACGGAGTCGGCCGGCGGGGCCGGACCCGGCCGGTGTCCGGCCTGCTCCGGGCCGACTCGTCGTCGGCAAAGGCACGGGTGGGGCGGGCGTAGCGTAGGTGGTATGACGACGTACGGATCCTTTCCCGGCACCCGGCCCCGGCGGCTGCGGACCACCCCCGTGATGCGTCGGATGGTCGCCGAGACCCGGCTGCACCCCGCCGACCTCATCCTCCCCGCCTTCGTCCGCGAGGGCGTGCGCGAGCCGGTGCCGATCTCCGCGATGCCCGGTGTCTTCCAGCACACGCGGGACACCCTGAAGAAGGCCGCCGCCGAGGCGGTGGAGGCCGGTGTCTCCGGGATCATGCTCTTCGGGGTGCCTGAGGAGGACAAGAAGGACGCAGCCGGGACGGCGGGCACCGACCCCGACGGGATCCTCCAGGTCGCGCTGCGCGACGTGCGGGCCGAGGTCGGGGACGAGCTGCTCGTCATGTCCGACCTGTGCCTCGACGAGTTCACGGACCACGGACACTGCGGCGTACTGGACGACCGGGGGCGGGTCGACAACGACGCCACCCTGGAGCGGTACGCCGAGATGGCGCAGGTCCAGGCCGACGCGGGCGCGCACGTCGTCGGGCCCAGCGGCATGATGGACGGGCAGATCGGGGTCGTCCGGGACGCGCTCGACCAGATCGGCAGGGAGGACGTCGCGATCCTCGCGTACGCCGTCAAGTACGCCTCCGCCTTCTTCGGTCCCTTCCGGGAGGCCGTCGGATCCTCGCTCAAGGGCGACCGCAGCACCTACCAGCAGGACTACGCCAACGTGCGAGAGTCGATGCGGGAGCTGGCGCTCGACCTGGAGGAGGGCGCCGACATGGTGATGGTCAAGCCGGCCGGGCCCTACCTCGACATCCTCGCCAAGGTCGCCGACACCGTGGACGTGCCCGTCGCGGCCTACCAGATCTCCGGCGAGTACGCGATGATCGAGGCCGCCGCCGAGAAGGGCTGGATCGACCGCGACCGGGCCATCCTCGAGGCACTCACCGGCATCAAGCGGGCGGGCGCGCGCAACATCCTGACGTACTGGGCGACCGAGGCCGCCCGCACGCTGCGCTGAGCGACGACCTGTGCCGGCCCGCCGTGCACGGGGTGCGGCGGGCCCGTGGATCCCTTCAGTACTCGAGCGCGTTGGCCGCGCTGGTCTGCCAGTAGGTGACCGTCAGGTCGTCGTCGACGTGCACGCCGCCGGAGGGCAGCTTGACCTCGGCGATGGAGCCGTCCTCGAAGGGGACGGTGAGGGTGCTCGTCTCGCGGCCGCCCTCCGCGCTGCCGTCGCCGGACGACAGCCGCACGCCCGCGTAGCCGGACTCGCCGGGGGCCAGCGTCGTCAGCGACTGCGGCTTGCTGGACTCCGCGACCGGCGGCACGGCCTGGGCCTCGCCGAACCGCGCCGCCGGGTACGGGGGCAGCGCGCACGTCTTCGAGCCGGTGTTGGTGGCGGTCAGCAGCAGGTGGTTGACGGGGCGGGGCGCGTTCGCGGCGGTGATCCGGATGTCGGACGCGGAGCACTTGCCGGGCAGGTCGGAGTCGGAGCCGTCGCTGCCGCCGTTCCCGCTGCCGGCGCTCGTGCCGGATGCGGAGCCCGAGCCGGAACCCTTCCCGGCGTCCGACGCGTCGTCCTTTCCGGCGGAACCGCTCGATCCGGTGGTGCCGGCGTCGCCCTTCGCGCCGTCCTCGGTGCCGTCCTTCGCGTCGTCCGAGGGCGGGGTGCTCTCGTCCGCCGACGCGGAGGAGGAAGCCGGCTTCGGGGAGCCCGTGTTGAGCCCGTCGCCCTCGCAGGCCGTCAGGGACAGTGCGGCCAGCGCGACGGTGGTGGCGGCGAACAGGCGGGTACGGGTGGTGCGTGCGGACATGGAGGTTCCCCCTGGTGAATAAAGTTCGGTGAGCCGCTCGACCGTTCGCCGGGAGCGGCTGCTTGGATGGCCACAGCTTGCGGTCGTGTCCGTCCCGGCCGCCAGCCATGGGGGAACATGCGGGACGATGGAACACCGGGAACGCGCTGACCTGCGGGAACAGTGGGCCTCTGGGATGCGGTACGGGGATACGACAGGGTGCGAGGAGAGGGAGGAACGGTGGCGGGGGACGACTTCGCGGGCCTGTTGCGGGAGTTGAAGGAGCGGTCCGGGCTCAGCTACGGGGCGCTCGGCAAACGGCTGCACATGAGCGGCTCGACCCTGCACCGGTACGTCAACGGGGAGGTGGTGCCGGTCGAGTTCGCCCCCGTCGAACGCCTCGCCCGGGTCTGCCGTGCGACGCCCGAGGAACTGCTCGAACTCCACCGCCGCTGGATCCGTGCGGACGCGTTGCGCGGCGTGAAGAAGGGGGAGGCGGAGAGCGGCGAGGGGGCCTTGACGAAGGGGGAGGCGCAGAACAGCGGCGAGAGTGCCGGGGCGAAGGGGGAGCGCGAGGGCGCCGCCGACGAGGGGAGTACCGCCCCGGCCGCCTCCGGCCCCGCTGCCTCCGCCTCCGCCGGGCTTACGGGTGCGGAGGACGCCGGGCCCGCCGGTGCGGAGGA
>NZ_JACBYP010000133.1 GCF_018982965.1 Streptomyces mayonensis
CTCCCCGCGTCCCCCCTCCCCTGACCGGCCTGCGCGTACTCGACCTCGCCACGCTCTTCGCGGGCCCGCTCGCCGCCACCATGCTGGGCGACTTCGGCGCCGAGGTGATCAAGGTCGAGCACCCCACCCGGCCCGACCCGTCCCGTGGCCACGGCCCGTCGAAGGACGGGGTCGGCCTGTGGTGGAAGGTGCTGGGCCGCAACAAGCGCACGATCACCCTGGACCTGTCGAAACCCGCCGGGCGCACCACCCTGCTCCGTCTCGCCGCCACCGCGGACGTCGTCGTCGAGAACTTCCGTCCCGGCACCCTGGAGAAGTGGGACCTGGGCTGGGAGGAGCTGTCCGCGGTCAATCCGCGCCTGGTCCTCACCCGGGTCACCGGCTTCGGGCAGTTCGGTCCCTACGCCCGCCGCCCCGGTTTCGGCACCCTCGCCGAGGCCATGAGCGGCTTCGCCGCGACGACCGGCGAGCCGGACGGGCCCCCGACGCTGCCGCCGTTCGGCCTCGCCGACTCGATCGCGGCCCTGGCGACGGCGTACGCCGTGATGACCGCGCTGGCGGCGCGGGAGCACACCGGCGAGGGCCAGGTCGTCGACATGGCGATCATCGAGCCGATCCTGACCGTGCTCGGCCCGCAGCCCACCTGGTACGACCAGCTCGGCCACGTCCAGCCGCGCACCGGCAACCGCTCGCAGAACAACGCGCCGCGCAACACCTACCGCACCGCCGACGGCACCTGGGTCGCCGTCTCCACCTCGGCCCAGTCGGTCGCCGAGCGCGTGATGCGCCTGGTGGGCCGCCCGGAACTGGTCGAGGAGCCCTGGTTCGCGACCGGCGCCGAGCGGGCCCGGCACGCCGACGTGCTGGACGCGGCGGTCGGCGACTGGATCGCCCGGCACACCCGCGCCGACGTGCTCGCCGCCTTCGAGAAGGCCGAGGCGGCGGTCGCCCCGGTGCAGGACGTGCGGGACGTGATGGACGACCCGCAGTACCGGGCCCTGGACACGGTCACGACCGTCGACGACCCGGAGCTGGGCCCGCTGCGCATGCAGAACGTCCTCTTCCGGCTCTCCGCCACCCCGGGCGCGATCCGCTGGGCGGGCCGTCCGCACGGCGCCGACACCGAGGAGGTGCTGACCGGTCTCGGGCTCTCCCCGGCCGACGTCAAGGAGCTGCGTGAGGAGGGCGTCGTATGACCGCGCCTCCGCTGACCTGGCTGTACGCTCCCGGGGACCGTCCCGGGGTGGTCGCCAGGGCGCTGGCCGCCGGTGCCGACGTGGTGGTGGTCGACCTGGAGGACGCGGTCGCGGCCGACCGCAAGGAGTACGCCCGCGAGGCCACCGCCGAACTGCTCACCGAGGCGCAGCCGGTCCCGGTGCACGTCCGCGTCAACGCCCTGGACGGCCCGTTCGCCGCCGCGGACCTGGCGGCGCTGGCCGCGCTGCCGGGCCTCTCCGGGCTGCGGCTGCCGAAGGTGACGTCTCCGGAGCAGGTCACCGGGGTCGCCGCGGCCACCGGCGGCCGGCCGCTGTACGCCCTGCTGGAGACGGCCCTGGGGGTGGAGCGGGCGTACCGGATCGCCGCCGCGCATCCCGCGCTGCGCGGCATCGCCCTCGGTGAGGCGGACCTCCGGGCCGACCTGGGCGTACGCGGGGACACCGGCCTGGACTGGTCGCGCTCGCGCGTGATCGTGGCGGCGCGGGCGGCGGGCCTGGCGCCGCCCGCGCAGACGGTGCATCCGGACACGCGGGACCTGGAGGGTCTGGCGGCGTCCTGCGCGCACGGCCGTGCGCTGGGCTTCCTCGGGCGGGCCGCGATCCACCCCCGCCAGCTGCCGGTCATCGAGCGCGCGTATCTGCCGACCGAGCGGGAGCTGGAGCAGGCGGAGACGATTCTCAAGGCGGCCACCGCCCAGCCGGGCGCGCAGGCGTTGCCGGACGGGCGGTTCGTCGACGCGGCGGTGGTGGCGACGGCCCGGCGCACCCTGTCGCTGGCCCGGAAGCCCACGCTGTCCTGACCGACGCCCCGGCACACGCCGAGGGCGCCCGGTGGGCTCCGGGCGCCCTCGGTACGCGTGCGGCGGCGGTCAGGCCTTCTTCGCGGAGTCGGCCCCGTCCTTCACGCCCTCGGCGGTCTGCGTGTCGTCCGCCTGATCGGTGTCGTGCGCGGGGCCGGCGGCGTCGGTGTCGGCGGCGGCGTCCCCGGCCTTCTCCCCGGACACGGCCTCCGCGTCGTCCTCCGCACTCTTCTCCTTGCTCTTCTCCGCACTCTTCCCTGTGCTGTCCGCGCTGTCCGCGCTGTCCGTGACAGCCGTGCCCCCGTCCGGCTCGTCCCCGGCAGTGCCGTCGGAGGTCTCGGCGCCCGGTTCCACCACGGCCTCGCGGCCGGGCCGCTTCCGCGCCGAGAGCACCATGTAGACGACGGCGAGCAGGAAGACGAGGAGCGCGGTCCAGTTGTTGAGCCGCAGGCCCAGGATGTGGTGGGCGTCGTCGACGCGCATGTACTCGATCCAGAACCGGCCCGCGCAGTACGCCGCCACGTACAGGGCGAAGGCGCGCCCGTGGCCGAGCCGGAAGCGGCGGTCGGCCCAGATGACGAGGAGGGCGACGCCGATGCACCACAGCGACTCGTACAGGAAGGTCGGGTGGTAGGTGCCCGGCACCCGGCCGTCGGCCGTCGAGGTGATCTCCACGGCCCACGGCAGGTTGGTCTCCTTGCCGTACAGCTCCTGGTTGAACCAGTTGCCCCAGCGGCCGAGGGCCTGGGCGAGGGCGATGCCGGGGGCGACGGCGTCGGCGTAGGCGGGCATCGGGATGCCGCGGCGCCGGGCACCGATCCAGGCGCCCAGCGCGCCGAACGCGATCGCGCCCCAGATGCCGAGGCCGCCCTCCCAGATCTTGAAGGCGTCGACCCAGTCACGGCCCTCGCTGAAGTACAGCTGGTAGTCCGTGATCACGTGGTAGAGCCGCCCGCCGACCAGGCCGAACGGGACGGCCCAGACGGCGATGTCGGCCACCGTGCCGGCCCGCCCGCCCCGGGCGATCCAGCGCCTGTTGCCGAGCCAGACGGCCACGAAGACGCCGATGATGATGCAGAACGCGTAGCCGCGCAGCGGGACGGGACCGAGGTGCAGCACCCCGCGCGACGGGCTGGGAATGAAGGCAAGTTCCATGGCAGGGTCGACGCTACCGTGTCGGGCGGGACGCGCGGCGGCCAGCCCGGCTACGGGTCCGTAACGAGGGCCCGCCACGGACGGGCGCGCTACTTGTTGGCGTCCTCCACCATCTGCTTCAGCTTGGCCGGTGTCATCGACTGGTCCTGGTAGATGTTCTTGCCGTCCAGCAGGACCGTCGGCGTGCCGCTGAAGCCGCCGCTCTGGAAGGCCTTGTTGGACTTCTCCACCCAGCTGTTGTGCTTGCCGTTCTTCACGCACTCCTGGAACAGGGTGGTGTCGAGGCCGTCGACCTTGCCGGCCAGGTCGAGCAGCTTGTCCTCGTCGGCGAAGGCGTCGTCGGTCTCGGACGGCTGGTTGTCGTACAGCACGTCGTGGTACGGGGTGAACTTTCCGGCGTCCTGGGCGCAGGCGGCGGCGTTGGCCGACTTGCGGGAGCCGGTGCCGCCCATGTTGCCGTCGATGATCGTCGCCAGGTGGTACTCCACCTTGAGCTGTCCGGCCTCGGTCAGCTCGTGGACGGTGTCGCGGTACGCCAGCTCGAAGGCCTTGCAGGCCGGACAGCGGAAGTCCTCCCAGATGGTGAGCGTCGACTTGGCGCTCTCCTCGCCGACGGGGATCGCGAGGCCGTCCTTGCCCTGCGCGCCGGAGGGCGCCACGACCGGTCCGGTGGACTCGCTGCCGTCGTCCTTGCCCGCGTTCGCCGCGACCACGCCGATCACCGCGGCGAGGCCGAGGACGCAGACCACGCTCGCGCCGACGATCAGCGCGCGCCGGCGCTTGTCCCTGGACTTCTGCTTCTCGCGCTGGGCCGCCAGCTTCTCGCGGGCGGTGCGCTTTCCCTGTCGGTTCTTCTCGCTCACACCCCGCAGAACGAACCGGGGAGGCGCAGCGCGCCTCCCCGGTCCCAGGTCCACTCGTACGAGGGACCCCGGTCACGAGCCCGTCCGTTACGTGCCCGTCGTCACACCTGTCCGCGCACGCCCGCGGCAAGTTCGGCGGCGAGTGTGCGGACGCCCTCCAGCCCGGCCGCGTCGTCGGGGGCGTCGAGCATCCGCTTGACGAACGCCGAGCCGACGATCACGCCGTCGGCGAAGGCGGCGACCTCGGCGGCCTGGGCGGCGTTGGAGACGCCGAGGCCGACGCAGACCGGGGTGCCGGTGGTGGTGCGGGTGCGCCGCACCAGGTCCTCGGCCTGCGCGCCGACCGACTCGCGGGTGCCGGTGACGCCCATGAGGGAGGCGGCGTAGACGAAGCCGCTGCCGGCCGCGGTGATCTCGGCGAGGCGCGCGTCCTTGCTGCTGGGCGCGACCACGAAGACGGTGGCGAGCCCGTGCTTGCCGGCGTGCTCCCGCCACAGCGCCGACTCCTGGACCGGCAGGTCGG
This sequence comes from Streptomyces mayonensis, assembly GCF_018982965.1. GTDB lineage: Bacteria > Actinomycetota > Actinomycetes > Streptomycetales > Streptomycetaceae > Streptomyces > Streptomyces mayonensis. The sequence goes on from NZ_JACBYP010000133.1 coordinate 4,559, forward strand.
GCAGGATGCACCCGGCGCCGCCCGCCTCGGCCAGTTCGGCGGTGAAGCGCTCCACGCCGTAGCGGTCGATGGGGTTCCAGTACGTCATGACGAGGATCGGCTTGCCGGTGGCGGCATGGGCCTCGCGGACCGTGCGCATCACGTCGGCGATCCTGACGCCGCCGCGCAGGGCGATGTCGTCGGCGGTCTGGATGACCGGGCCGTCGAGCACCGGGTCGCTGTGCGGCAGGCCCACCTCGACGACGTCGGCGCCGCCGTCGAGCGCGGCCCTGACCGCCTCGATGCCGCCGGTCACGGTCGGGAACCCGGCCGGGAGGTAGGCGATCAGGGCTGCGCGGCCCTCGGACTTCGCCGCCGCGAGGGTGTCGTTCAGCAGCTGCACGTTCCCGCTCACTTGGCGTCCCCCTCGATCTCCGCGGCGCCGGTCTCGTCGGCGGCGACCTCGGCGTCGGTGTCGTAGAGCCCGAAGTAGCGGGCGGCGGTGTCCATGTCCTTGTCGCCCCGGCCGGACAGGTTGACCACGAGCAGCCCGTCCGTGCCCAGCTCCCTGCCGACCTCGAGGGCGCCGGCGAGCGCGTGGGCGCTCTCGATGGCCGGGATGATGCCCTCGGTGCGCGACAGCAGGCGCAGGGCCTGCATGGCGGCGTCGTCGGTGACGGCGCGGTACTCGCCGCGGCCGGAGTCCTTGAGGTGGGCGTGCTCGGGGCCGATGCCGGGGTAGTCCAGGCCGGCCGAGATCGAGTACGGCTCGGTGATCTGGCCCTCGTCGTCCTGGAGGACGTAGGACCGGGAGCCGTGCAGGATGCCGGGCTCGCCCGCGGTCAGGGTGGCCGCGTGCTCGCCGGTCTCGACGCCGTGCCCGGCGGGTTCGCAGCCGATGAGGCGGACGTCCGCGTCGGGGATGAAGGCGTGGAAGAGGCCGATGGCGTTGGAGCCGCCGCCGACGCAGGCGATCGCCGCGTCGGGCAGGCGTCCGGCCTGCTCCAGGAGCTGGCGGCGGGCCTCGACGCCGATGACGCGGTGGAAGTCGCGGACCATCGCCGGGAAGGGGTGGGGGCCTGCGACGGTGCCGAACAGGTAGTGGGTGCGGTCGACGTTGGCGACCCAGTCGCGGAACGCCTCGTTGATCGCGTCCTTGAGCGTGCGGCTGCCGGACTTCACGGCGATGACCTCGGCGCCGAGCATGCGCATCCGGGCCACGTTGAGGGCCTGGCGGCGGGTGTCGATCTCGCCCATGTAGATGGTGCAGTCGAGGCCGAAGAGGGCGCAGGCGGTCGCCGTCGCCACGCCGTGCTGGCCCGCGCCGGTCTCGGCGATGACGCGGGTCTTGCCCATGCGCTTGGTGAGCAGGGCCTGGCCGAGCACGTTGTTGATCTTGTGCGAGCCGGTGTGGTTCAGGTCCTCGCGCTTGAGGAAGATCCTGGCTCCGCCCGCGTGCTCCGCGAAGCGGGGCACCTCGGTGAGGGAGGACGGGCGGCCCGTGTAGTGGACGAGCAGGTCGTCCAGTTCGCGGGCGAACTCCGGGTCGGACTTGGCCTTGTCGTACTCGACGGCGACCTCGTCGACGGCGGCGACGAGGGCCTCGGGGATGAACTTGCCGCCGTACGCCCCGAAATAGCCTTCGGGACTGGGGGTTTGACCCTCCGGGTCGGGGATGAAGAAGTTGCTGGGCATACGTGGACCTCACGGTGAGTGTCTGGTGGGGACTGATCGCCGTGGGGGCGGGGGATCACCTGTCGGCCGCAGGCCGCATGTGGCGCGTCGCGCACACGCGACGGAGTCGCAGATTCAGTACAGCCCCGCGCCCCTTGTGGGGCGCTTGAACCATCGCATGCCGTTCACTTGCCCGGGCTCGTCTCCGATGACGTACCGCACCCGGCGGCCGTGCACCCGGCGGGCGGGTGCGCGGCAGCCCCGGGGCCGGCAGCCGCGCGCGAGGCGGGCGTACGGGTCCCGGGGGGCCGGAGTCAGTACGGGTGTCATCGGGGCCAGCCTACCGGGGTGTCAGCCCCGGCCGTGCCGCAGTGCCGGGTGCTCGCCGGCCGCCACCAGGTCGGAGACCGCCGTCTTGGGGTCGCGGCCGGTGACCAGGGACTCGCCGACCAGGACGGCGTCGGCGCCCTCGTTGGCGTAGGCGATGAGGTCGTGCGGGCCGCGGACGCCGGACTCGGCGACCTTGACGATGTGCGCGGGGATCTCCGGGGCGACCCGCTCGAACGTGCCGCGGTCGACCTCGAGGGTCTTCAGGTTGCGCGCGTTGACGCCGATGACCTTGGCGCCGGCGTCCACCGCGCGCTCGACCTCGTCCTCGTCGTGGACCTCGACGAGCGGGGTGAGTCCGATGGACTCGGCACGCTCGACCAGCGACTCCAGGGCCGGCTGCTCCAGGGCCGAGACGATCAGCAGGACGAGGTCGGCGCCGTGCGCGCGGGCCTCCCACAGCTGGTACGAGGTGACGACGAAGTCCTTGCGCAGCACGGGGATGTCCACGCGCGCACGGACCGATTCCAGGTCGGCGAGCGAACCGCCGAAGCGGCGCTGCTCGGTGAGGACGGAGATGACGGCCGCGCCGCCCGCCTCGTAGTCGGCGGCGAGTGCGGCCGGGTCCGCGATGGCGGCGAGCGCGCCCTTGGAGGGACTGGAGCGCTTGACCTCGCAGATGACCTTGACGCCGTCGCCGCGCAGGGCGGAGACACCGTCCTGCGCCGGCCGGGCCTTGGCCGCGCGCTCCTTGAGCTCGTCGAGGCTGACGCGCGCCTGCCGTTCCGCGAGGTCGGCACGGACTCCGTCGATGATCTCGTCGAGCACACTCACGCGAGCGGTCCCCTTTCAGACGGCTGAAGCTGTGGTCAATGCGATGGTATCCGCAGCCGGGCACGAGCCTCGCATCCGGCCGATCGCGGTCCCACTACCTGGACGTTCCCGAGATGATCAAGGCAGCAGCCAGCCACCGAAGGGCAGGTTCCGGACAACCGTGAACACCAGCATCAATGTTCCCAGCGTCCACAGGTGGACCGGGCCGAGGTCGACCCGTACGGGGCGGCCGCGGGCCGCGCGGATCACCCAGACGGTCCACAGGACGGCGAAGGCCAGGTAGCCGAGGACGGCCGGCGCGTTGGCGTGCAGCGCGGCCGGCAGGTCGCCGTGGACGAAGGCGTGCGCGCTGCGCAGTCCGCCGCAGCCCGGACAGTAGACGCCGGTGAACTGCAGCAGGGGGCAGACGGGGTAGTGGCCGGGTTCGTAGGGGTCCACGCTGCCCACGTACGCGAAGGCCCCGGCCACGGCGGCGAGCACCGCGGCCGGGGCGGCGAGGCGGGCGACCGCGCCGCGCGGCGGCGTGCCGGTGCGGCTCGTGCCGGTGCGGCTCGTGCCGGTGCGGCCTGTGCTGGTGCGGCTGTGCTCTGCGCTCTCGGCGTCCACGTCCCGCATTGTGCCCCCGGCCTCCCGCTGCCGCATGTGAGGGGCGCCCCCGGCATCCGTGTGGTGCCGGGGGCGCCCCTCGGGAAGTCCGTGACCGCCGTGCCGGGTCAGCCCTTGGCGCCGGCCGCGGTGCGGTCGTCGGCGACCTGGTGCACGGGGTGGTTCTGCTTCGGCTGGCCGAGGCCCATCATGCGCATGACGTAGCCCACGACGCCGCCGAGGAGCACGACCGCCATGCCGGCCCAGAAGCCCGCCGGCTGGGCCGCCACCATGAACATGCCCGCGATGCAGAAACCGATGAAGGCGATGATGACACCGGTCCAGGCGGCCGGGGTGTGACCGTGGCTGCTGCCCGCCATTGCTTGCTCCTCGTTGCTGTGTGCCGTGTCTGAGCAGGACGCTCGCCCTCCATTGTCCCGCACGGGCGCACGCGCCGTGAGCGGGGGTGCTCCGGCGGGTGGAACGCCGTCCGGTGGGCCACGCCCCGGGAGGGTCGGGCGCGCGGAGCCCTCCCCGGAGGCCCAGGTACCTGCCGGGCTTCCACCACAGGACTCGGACACCGGGCGGGGGCTCAGAGAGGACGGACACCGGGCGGGGAGGCCCCGCAGGGCTCGGGGACCGGGCCGGCCCGGTCCCGGTGCCGCGGACACTCGTCCCGGGGAACGGACACCGGGGGGCCGCCCCCACAGGACTCGAGCACCGGCCGGCCCGGTCCCGGTGCCGCGGGCACTTCCCGCGGGGGACGGGCACCGACCAGCTCCTCGCTCCCCCGGAGGGGTCACGCGCTGGTCGGGTCCTCGCCGCGGTCGATGGCCTTCCAGAGGTCCTCGGGGCGGTTCGGGTCGACGGTCTGCGGCCTGCGGCGCGGGCGCGGGGTGCCGTCGCGCTCGTAGCGGCCGGACATCGCGGGCCACAGGCGGCCGTAGCGCAGGGCGAGCAGTCCGGCGAGCAGGAGCAGGGCGCCGCCGGCGGCCGCGACGTAGGGCCAGGCGGTGTGGGAGAGGACGTCCACGGTGGCCGAGGTGTCGCCGGCGGCCTTCGCGGCCTGGTCGTCCAGGGCGGAGCCGTCGGACGCGCCGACCAGGGCGGCCGCGACGGTGCCCGCGCCGCTGAGCGCGAGCAGTCCGGCGACGGCGAGGCGGCCGGCGCGGCGGACCGCGAACACGGCGACGAGCGCGGCGAGGCCCACTATGGCGAGCGCCGCGGGTACGCCCGTGACGTCGCTGCCCTTGGCGGTCAGCGGGAAGGCGCCGCCGGCCACGGTCGCGGTGCCCTCCGCCCATTCCTGCCGGGTGGCGAGCAGGGCGACGGCGGCGCCGAGCGCGCCGCACAGGAGGGCGACGCCGAGGCTCCGGCGGCCGGCCCGGGCGGGTCCTGCGGCTGGGGTACGGGGGTGAGGAACAGCTGTCACGTACTCCACTATCACCCGAAGCCCGGGCGAACCGTCACCCGGGGTTCGCAATCCCCGACGTGAGAATCGCCCCACCGCCGCGACCGGTTGGCCCTATTGCGCCAGCCGGCCCGCCGTGTGCACGGCCCTGAGCACCGCTGCCGCCTTGTTGCGGCACTCGGTGTCCTCGGCGACCGGGTCGGAGTCGGCGACGACGCCGGCGCCCGCCTGGACGTAGGCGGTGCCGTCCCGCAGCAGGGCCGTGCGGATGGCGATGGCGGTGTCGGAGTCGCCCGCGAAGTCGAGGTAGCCGACGCAGCCGCCGTACAGGCCGCGGCGGGAGGGTTCGAGTTCGTCGATGATCTGCAGGGCGCGGGGCTTGGGGGCGCCGGAGAGGGTGCCGGCCGGGAAGCAGGCGGTGAGGACGTCGAAGGCGGTGCGGCCCGGCGCGACCCGGCCGGTGACCGTGGAGACGATGTGCATGACGTGCGAGTACCGCTCGACGGACATGAAGTCGACGACCTCGACGGAGCCGGGTTCGCAGACGCGGCCGAGGTCGTTGCGGCCGAGGTCGACGAGCATCAGGTGCTCGGCGCGCTCCTTGGGGTCGGCGAGCAGTTCCTCGGCGAGGGCCTGGTCCTCCTGCGGGGTGGCGCCGCGCGGGCGGGTGCCGGCGATGGGGTGCAGCAGGGCGCGGCCGTCCTCGACCTTGACCAGTGCCTCGGGGGACGAGCCGACGACGTCGAAGCCGTCGAGGCGGAGCAGGTACATGTACGGGGAGGGGTTGGTGGCGCGCAGCACCCGGTACACGTCGAGCGCGCTCGCGGTGCACGGCGTCTCGAACCGCTGCGAGGGAACGACCTGGAAGGCCTCGCCCGCGCGGATGCGCTCCTTGATGTCCTCGACGGCGTCCTGGAAGTCGGGGCCGCCCCACAGCGCGGTGTACTCGGGCAGCTCGGACGGCGGGAGCGCGGCCGGGGGCTGGGCGACCGCGCGGGTGAGGTCGGCCTCCATGGCGTCCAGGCGGGCGATCGCGTCGGCGTAGGCCTCGTCGACGCCGGTCTCCAGGTCGTTGTGGTTGATCGCGTTGGCGATCAGCAGGACCGAGCCCTCCCAGTGGTCCATGACGGCGAGGTCGCTGGTGAGCAGCATGGTCAGCTCGGGGAGCTGCAGGTCGTCGCGCTCCCCCGGGCCGACCTTCTCCAGACGGCGCACGATGTCGTAGCCGAGGTAGCCCACCATGCCGCCGGTGAAGGGCGGCAGGCCGAGGCCGTCCGCGAGGTCGCGCGGGGTGTGCAGGGCCTCGACGGTGGCGCGCAGCGCGGCGAGCGGGTCGCCGTCGGTGGGGACGCCGACGGGCGGGGTGCCCTCCCAGTGGGCGGCGCCGTCCTTCTCGGTGAGGGTGGCGGCGCTGCGGACGCCGACGAAGGAGTACCGGGACCAGCTCCTGCCGTTCTCCGCGGACTCCAGCAGGAAGGTGCCGGGGCGCTCGGCGGCGAGCTTGCGGTACAGCGCCACGGGCGTGTCGCCGTCGGCCAGGAGCTTGCGGCTGACCGGGATCACCCGGCGGTCGGCGGCCAGCTTGCGGAAGGTGTCGAGGTCCATGTCATGCGTGACGTCCATGGCGGCAGACCCTACTGATCCGCGCGGGAGGATTCGCCCTCCGCGTCGTCGGCGAGCAGCACGTCGGCGTCGAAGCAGGTGCGGGCGCCGGTGTGGCAGGCGGCGCCGACCTGGTCGACCTTGACGAGGACGGTGTCGGCGTCGCAGTCCAGGGCGACGGACTTCACCCACTGGAAGTGCCCGGAGGTGTCGCCCTTGACCCAGTACTCCCGGCGGCTGCGCGACCAGTAGGTGCAGCGCCCGGTCGTCAGCGTGCGGTGCAGCGCCTCGTCGTCCATCCAGCCGAGCATCAGCACCTCCCCGGTGTCGTACTGCTGGGCGATGGCGGGCAGGAGGCCGTCGGCGGTGCGCTTGAGCCGGTCGGCGATCTCCGGGGCGAGCGGGCCGGGCCGCACGGGGCCGCTGCCGGTGGGGTCGCCGGTGGGGGAGCTGCTGGTCATGTGCCCATTGTGCCGCGCGGGTCGGACACGCCCCGGCGCTGTCCACTGGGCGGACCCGGCGGGCGGCCGTAGGCTGGCTCCATGTCGACTTTCGCCAAGCGTGAACGGCTTCTGCTCGCGGACCTGTTGGAGACGGCGGGCCCGGACGCGCCCACCCTGTGCGAGGGCTGGCGCACCCGTGACCTGGCCGCGCACGTGGTGGTGCGCGAGCGGCGTCCGGACGCGGCCGGGGGCACCCTGATCAAGCCGCTGGCGTCCCGTCTGGACCGGGTGATGGAGGAGTACGGCGGGAAGCCGTACGAGGAGCTGCTCCAGCTGATCCGCACCGGTCCGCCCCGCTTCTCCCCCTTCCAGCTCAAGCAGGTCGACGAGGCGGCGAACACGGTGGAGTTCTACGTCCACACCGAGGACGTCCGCCGCGCGCAGCCCGACTGGTCGCCGCGCGAGCTGGACCCGGTCTTCCAGGACGCCCTGTGGTCCCGCCTGGAGCGTTCGGCCCGGCTGATGGGCCGGGGCATCCCGACGGGCCTGGTGCTGCGCCGCCCGAACGGGCAGACGACGGTCGCGCACCGCGGTACGCCGGTGGTGACGGCGACGGGCGAGCCGTCCGAGCTGCTGCTGTTCGCGTACGGGCGGCAGGAGGCGGCGGACGTGGAGCTGGAGGGCGAGAAGGCCGCGATCACGAGGCTGCGGGAGACGAAGCAGCTCGGCTTCTGAGCCTGCCCGCCGCGCCGCTCCCGCCGTCGGAAGCCCATGGGCGGCGCCTCGTCGGCAGCCCGCGGGCGCCGCCGCTCACTTCGGCAGCTCGGCCCGGCGTACGCCCGGAGCGCCCAGGGCGACGACGCCGCCGAGGCCGCAGACCGCGGCGCTGACGGCGAAGACCGGCCCGGTGCCCCAGACGCCGATGGCGGCGGCGGACAGCGGCATGCTCAGCGGGGCGATCCCCAGGCTGACGATCCCGGCGACCGCGGTGACCCGCCCCAGGTGGGCCGGGTCGGCCTGGGTCTGGAGCAGGGCCCCGCACAGCGCGCCGCTGAGCCCCGCGAGCAGGCCGATGAGCAGCGCGGTGGCGACGGCCACCGGAAGGGCGGGCGCCTGGGCCAGCGCGCCGATCGCGACGGCGCCGGGGACGAGAGCGCCGGCGACGACGTACCCGGCGTGCGGCACGCGCCCCCGGACGGTCAGCAGCAGGGCGGCCGCGCCGGCGCCGGTCCCGAAGCCGGCGAGGACCCAGCCCATCCCGGCGGCTCCCCAGCCGCGCTCGTCGGCGAGCAGGGTCAGGCCGATGTTGAGGGGGCCGACGAAACCGAGGTCGCCGAGGGCGATGACCAGCACCAGCGGCCCGAGGACACGGTGCCTGCGGACATACCGGAGCCCGTCCCGCAGGTCCCGCCAGGCGGTCCCGCCCTCGGCGGCGGCCACCGTGTCGTCGGCGGGCAGCTCACGCATCCGTACGCAGACCAGCAGCGGCACCGACACGGCGATCAGCAGCCCCGCGAGGGCGAAGGCGGCGGCCGACCCGCCGACCGCGACGCCGAGTCCGCCGAGCGGCGCGCCCGCGACGGCGGCGCAGCGCACGGCGAGCCCGCGCATGCCCTGCACCCGGGCGAGCTGGTCCTTGGCGGTGATCCGCGCGGGGAGCGCACCGACGGCGGGCAGGAAGAGGGCGTCGACCGCGCCGAAGACGAGGGCGAGCAGCGCGAGCAGCCACAGGCCGGGGTCGGTCGCGAAGAGCAGTACGGCCACCGTGAGCACCGCCGCGCACCGCACGGCGTCGCTGCCGATGACGACCCGGCGCGGCCCCAGCCGGTCGACGACCACTCCCCCGCCGAGCATGAGGAGGGCCCGCGGCACCGCACTCACCGCCGTGACGACCCCGGCCTCGGCCGCACTGCCCCGCTGCACGGCGGCCCAGGACAGCGCGAGGTAGAACACGGTGTCCCCGAGCATGGACGCGGTGTAGGCGGCGACCCAGCGCAGGACGTTGCGGTCGCGGTGGGCGGGCACGACGGTATGTGCGAGCGGAGGCACGGGCGTGTCCGGCAGCGCCGCGGTCCCCTCCGGCACGGAATGGGCCGGGGAGCGGTCCCCGGACCTACCGAACGGGATGACCCGCCCCCCGCAGCGTCTCCTTGACCTCGCCGATGCGCAGGTCGCCGAAGTGGAAGACCGAGGCGGCCAGGACCGCGTCCGCGCCCGCGTCGACTGCGGGGGCGAAGTGGGCGAGGCTGCCCGCGCCGCCCGAGGCGATGACCGGGACGGTGACGTGCTTCCGGACCGCCGCGATCATCTCCAGGTCGTAGCCGTCCTTCGTGCCGTCCGCGTCCATCGAGTTGAGCAGGATCTCGCCCGCGCCCAGCTCCGCGGCCCGGTGTGCCCACTCCACCGCGTCGATGCCGGTGCCGCGGCGGCCGCCGTGGGTGGTCACCTCGAAGGTGCCGGCCTCGGTGCGGCGGGCGTCGACCGACAGGACGAGGACCTGGCGGCCGAACCGCTCGGCGATCTCGCGGATCAGGTCGGGCCGGGCGATGGCGGCCGTGTTCACGCCCACCTTGTCCGCGCCGGCCCGCAGCAGCTTGTCCACGTCCTCGGCGGTGCGCACGCCGCCGCCGACGGTCAGCGGGATGAACACCTGCTCGGCGGTGCGGCGCACCACGTCGTACGTCGTCTCGCGGTTGCCGGACGAGGCGGTGATGTCCAGGAACGTCAGCTCGTCGGCGCCCTCGGTGTCGTACACCTTGGCCATCTCGACGGGGTCACCCGCGTCGCGCAGGTTCTGGAAGTTGACGCCCTTGACGACCCGCCCGGCGTCCACGTCCAGGCAGGGGATGACTCGGACCGCCAGGGTCATGAATCCACGGCTCCTCTATACGCTTCCACTTCGACCGACACCAGGACCCGCGAGTCGATGAAGCCCTCCACGACCAGCAGGGTCGTGACCGGCCGCACGGAGTCGAACAGCTCCTTGTGGGCGCGGCCCACCTCGTCGACGTCGCGGGAGTGCGCCAGGCACACACGGGTGCGGATCACGGACTCGATGCCGAGCCCGAACTCCCCGATCGCCTCGACCGCGGTGCCGAAGGCCACCTTGGTCTGTTCGTACGGGTCGCCCTCCCCGTACAGCATGTCGCCCTTGAAGGCGGTGGTGCCGGCCACGATCACACGATCACCCGCCGCCACGGCCCGTGCGAAACCGAAGGACTCTTCCCAGGGATTCCCGCTCTGCACGCGCCGTACGGCTTCGGATGTCATGGGGACACAGCCTCCAGGGCCTCTTCAAGGGTGAACGCCTTCGCGTACAGGGCTTTCCCGACGATGGCCCCCTCGACACCGGTCGGGACGAGCCCGGCGATCGCGCGCAGGTCGTCCAGGGAGGACACGCCGCCGGAGGCGACGACCGGGCGGTCGGTGGCCGCGCAGACGTTCTTCAGGAGCTCCAGGTTGGGTCCCTGGAGGGTGCCGTCCTTGGCGATGTCGGTGACGACGTACCGGGCGCAGCCCTCCTTGTTCAGGCGGTCCAGCGTCTCGTAGAGGTCGCCGCCGTCGCGGGTCCAGCCGCGGCCCCGCAGCGTGGTGCCCCGTACGTCGAGGCCGACGGCGATCCTGTCGCCGTGCTCGGCGATGACCTTGGCGACCCACTCGGGGGTCTCCAGCGCGGCGGTGCCCAGGTTCACCCGGGTGCAGCCGGTGGCGAGGGCGGCGGCGAGGGTGTCGTCGTCGCGGATGCCGCCGGACAGCTCCACCTTGATGTCCATCGCCTTCGCGACCTCGGCGATCAGCGCGCGGTTGTCCCCGGTGCCGAACGCCGCGTCCAGGTCGACCAGGTGCAGCCACTCGGCGCCGGAACGCTGCCAGGCGAGGGCGGCCTCCAGCGGGGAGCCGTAGGAGGTCTCGGTGCCGGACTCGCCGTGCACGAGGCGGACGGCCTGGCCGTCGCGGACGTCGACGGCGGGGAGGAGTTCGAGCTTGCTCATCTCTACCGGGCTCATCTCTTCTACCGGGCTCATCTCTACAGGGTCTCGATCCAGTTGGTGAGGAGCTGGGCACCGGCGTCGCCGGACTTCTCGGGGTGGAACTGGGTGGCCCACAGCGCGCCGTTCTCCACGGCGGCCACGAAGGGCTTGCCGTGCGTGGACCAGGTGACCTTCGGCTCGGCGAGCAGCGGGTTGTGCGCCTCCTGGGTCCACTCGTGGACGGCGTAGGAGTGCACGAAGTAGAAGCGGGCGTCGGCGTCCAGGCCCGCGAAGAGCCGGGAGTCGGCCGGTGCGTCGACGGTGTTCCAGCCCATGTGGGGCACGACGCCGGCCTCGAGCGGTCCGACCGTGCCGGGCCATTCGTCCAGGCCCTCGGCCTCCACGTCGTGCTCGATGCCGCGCGAGAACAGGATCTGCATGCCGACGCAGATGCCCATCACCGGGCGGCCGCCGGAGAGCCGGCGGTCGACGATCCAGTCGCCGCGGGCCGCCTTGAGGCCGTCCATGCAGGCGGCGAAGGCGCCGACGCCGGGGACGAGCAGTCCGTCGGCGTTCATCGCCTTGTCGTAGTCACGGGTGATCTCGACGTCGGCTCCCGCGCGCGCGAGGGCGCGCTCGGCGGAGCGGACGTTGCCGAAGCCGTAGTCGAAGACGACGACCCGCTTGGTGCTCACCGAGGTCAATTCCAGACCTCCAGCCTCAGGACGCCCGCGAACAGGCACATCGCGGCGCCGATGGAGAGCAGCACGATCAGGCCCTTGGGCATCTGCTGCTTGGCGAAGGAGATGATGCCGCCGACGAAGAAGAGGCCGACGACGATCAGTGCGGTGGACGTGCCGTTCATCGGTTACAGCGCGCCCTTCGTGGAGGGCAGGATGCCGGCCGCGCGCGGGTCGCGCTCCGAGGCGTAGCGCAGGGCCCGGGCGAGCGCCTTGAACTGGCACTCCACGATGTGGTGGGCGTTGCGCCCGTAGGGCACGTGCACGTGCAGCGCGATCTGTGCCTGGGCGACGAAGGACTCCAGGATGTGCCGGGTCATCGTCACGTCGTACTCGCCGATCATCGGCGCCATGTTCTCGGGCTCGGTGTGCACGAGGTAGGGGCGGCCGGAGAGGTCGACGGTGACCTGGGCGAGGGACTCGTCCAGCGGGACCGTGCAGTTGCCGAAGCGGTAGATGCCCACCTTGTCGCCGAGGGCCTGCTTGAAGGCGGCGCCCAGCGCGAGGGCGGTGTCCTCGATGGTGTGGTGGGAGTCGATGTGCAGGTCGCCGTCGGTCTTCACGGTCAGGTCGAACAGACCGTGCCGGCCGAGCTGGTCGAGCATGTGGTCGTAGAAGCCGACGCCGGTGGCGATGTCGGTCTTGCCGGTGCCGTCGAGGCCGATCTCGACGAGGACCGAGGTCTCCTTGGTCGTGCGCTCCACGCGTCCCACGCGGCTCATGTGCTCTGCTCCTTCTTGACTTCACGTACCGCGTCGAGGAACGCGTCATTCTCCTCCGGGGTTCCCGCGGTGACCCGCAGCCACCCCGGTACACCGTTGTCCCGGACCAGCACGCCCCGGTCGAGGATCTTCCGCCAGGCGGCGTGGGAGTCCGCGAACCGTCCGAACTGGACGAAGTTGGCGTCGGACTCGGTCACCTCGTAGCCGGCGGCGCGCAGTGCGGCGACGAGCCGGTCCCGCTCGGTCTTCAGCTGCTCGACGTACTTCAGCAGCGTGTCCGTGTGCTCCAGGGCGGCCAGCGCGGTCGCCTGGGTGACGGCGGAGAGGTGGTACGGCAGTCGTACGAGCTGTACGGCGTCGACGACGGCCGGGTGCGCGGCGAGGTAGCCGAGGCGCAGGCCCGCCGCGCCGAACGCCTTCGACATGGTGCGGGAGATCACCAGGTTCGGGCGGCCGTCGAGCAGGGGCAGCAGCGAGGCGCCGTGGCTGAACTCGATGTACGCCTCGTCGACCACGACCATGGACGGCTTGGCGCGCTGCGCCGCCCCGTAGAGGGCGAGGACCGTCTCGGCGGGGACCGCGTTGCCGGTGGGATTGTTGGGGGTGGTGACGAAGACGACGTCCGGGCGGTGCTCGGCGATCGCCCGCTCGGCGGCGGGCACGTCGATGGTGAAGTCGTCGTGGCGCGGCCCGGAGATCCAGCCGGTGCCGGTGCCGCGCGCGATGAGACCGTGCATCGAGTACGACGGCTCGAAGCCGATCGCGGTGCGGCCCGGTCCGCCGAAGGTCTGGAGCAGCTGCTGGATGACCTCGTTGGAGCCGTTGGCGGCCCAGACGTTGCTCACGTCCAGCGGGTGTCCGGACGTCTTCGTCAGGTACTCGGCCAGCCCGGTGCGCAGTTCGACCGCGTCCCGGTCCGGGTAGCGGTTGAGGTCGCGGGCGGCCTCGCGGACGCGCTCGGCGATCCGCTCGACCAGCGCCTCGGGCAACGGGTAGGGGTTCTCGTTGGTGTTCAGCCGTACCGGCACGTCGAGTTGCGGCGCGCCGTAGGGGGACTTGCCGCGCAGCTCGTCCCGTACGGGGAGATCGTCGATGCCGAACGTCACTTGCCTGCCGGGACCTTCCACTCGAACCTCGCCTTGATCGCCGCGCCGTGCGCGGGCAGGTCCTCGGCCTCCGCCAGTGTCACCACGTGGTGCGCGACCTCGGCGAGCGCGTCGCGCGTGTAGTCGACGATGTGGATGCCGCGCAGGAAGGACTGCACGGACAGGCCCGAGGAGTGGCAGGCGCAGCCGCCGGTGGGCAGGACGTGGTTGGACCCGGCCGCGTAGTCGCCGAGGGAGACGGGCGCCCAGGGACCGACGAAGACCGCGCCCGCGTTCTTCACGCGGTCGGCGACGGCGGCGGCGTCGGCGGTCTGGATCTCCAGGTGCTCCGCGCCGTAGGCGTCGACCACCCGCAGCCCGTCGTCCAGGCCGTCGACGAGCACGATCGCGGACTGACGGCCGGCGAGCGCCGGGCGGATCCGGTCCTCGACGTGCTTGGTCGCCTCGACCTGCGGCCGCAGCTCCTTCTCGACCGCGTCCGCGAGCTCGGCGGAGTCGGTGACCAGGACGGCGGCGGCCAGCGGGTCGTGCTCGGCCTGGCTGATCAGGTCGGAGGCGACGTGCACCGGGTCGGCCGTCGAGTCGGCCAGGACGGCGATCTCGGTCGGTCCCGCCTCGGCGTCGATGCCGATCTTCCCGGTGAAGAAGCGCTTGGCGGCGGCGACCCAGATGTTGCCGGGGCCGGTGACCATGTTGGCGGGCGGGCAGGACTCCGTGCCGTACGCGAACATGGCGACGGCGGTGGCGCCGCCCGCCGCGTACACCTCGTCGACGCCCAGCAGGGCGCAGGCGGCGAGGATCGTCGGGTGCGGGAGGCCGCCGAACTCGGCCTGGGCGGGCGAGGCGAGCGCGACGGACTCGACACCGGCCTCCTGCGCGGGCACCACGTTCATGATCACGGACGACGGGTAGACCGAGCGGCCGCCCGGCGCGTAGAGCCCGACCCGCTCGACCGGCACCCACTTCTCGGTGACCGAGCCGCCGGGCACGACCTGCGTGGTGTGCGTGGAGCGGCGCTGGTCGCGGTGGACGAGGCGGGCGCGGCGGACGGACTCCTCCAGGGCTGCGCGCACCTCCGGGTCGAGCTCCTCCAGCGCGCGCGTGAGCGCGGCGGCCGGGACGCGCACCTGGTCGAGGCGGACGCCGTCGAACTGCTCGGCGAAGTCGATCAGCGCCGCGTCGCCCCGATGATGCACGGCCTCGCAGATCGGACGCACCTTCTCCAGGGCGGCCGAGACGTCGAAGTCGGCTCGGGGCAGCAGGTCGCGCAGGGCGGGGCCCTCGGGGAGGGCGTCGCCGCGCAGATCGATTCGGGAGATCACGGAACCAATTCTCTCAGACCCGCGCTGGACGCGGTCCGCGCGTATCAATGGCTGATACAGACCGCGGGGATCCGGCCCGCCCGCGGTGAACTCCTGCGATTCGTGCTCACTTTGAGTGTTCGGAACGTCACTCAGTGGGCATGAACGGTTGTACGAAGGGTGAGCGACCACCGAGTAGTTGAGGAGGGAGTGAAGCGTTGTGACCGAGGGGGCCGGCCACCGTGACGGAGAGTTGCCGGACGACCTGACCGCCGCCGAGGCCGGCATGTGGCAGGCCTTTCGCAACGGCAGTGTGTACGACCTGAGCAGCGGCGACGCGCTCGTGGACGACCCGCACGGCGGGCATCCGTGGGGTCCGGAGCGTACGGTGCGGGCCCGCATAGTCTGCTGGCTGCTTCTCGACGGTCCGCCGGCGCTCGCGGGGCGGGTGTCCTCGCTACAACTCGTGGGCGTGCGGATCAGCGACACGATGGACCTCGCGGGCGGCACGGTGGAACCGTACGTGGAGCTGCGGCGCTGCCGCTTCGAGCGGGAGGTGCTGCTGCCGGAGGCCCGCTTCACGACGGTGCGGATGGTGGACTGCTCCGTGCCGCGCCTGGAGGCGGCCCGGCTGCACACCGAGGGCGACCTGCACCTGCCGCGCTCCCGCTTTCCGGGCGGCATCCGGCTCACGGACGCGCAGATAGGCACCGACCTGCTGCTCAACCAGGCGATCGTGCACCGGGACCGCAGCGGACGCGCGATCGCGGCGGACGGCATGACGGTCGGGCAGGACCTCCAGGCCGAGATGCTGGAGTCGCACGGAGAGGTCAGTCTGCGCAGCGCCCAGGTCGGCGTCTCGCTGAGCCTGCGCGGCGCCCGGCTTTTCAACCCGTACACGCGGCACGCGCTGAACGCCCCGCAGCTGACCGTGGAGCGCACGCTGTACCTGACCCCGGCGGGCCTGGGCAGCCCGCTGCTGCGCGGCACCACCCCGGCGCAGGGCACCCGCATCCAGCGCTTCGAGTGCGAGGGCGGAGTACGGCTCGACGACGGGCGGTTCGGCGACGCCCTCGACCTCGAGCACGCCCGGTTCACCTTCACGGACGAACAGGAGCTGTCCCTGCGGCGGGTCCAGACGCCCGAGTTGAGGTTCCTGGGCGAGCGGCCGGCGCGCGGGCGGGTGGTGCTGTCGGGGGCCCGGGTGGTCAACCTGATGGACCGCGCGGACAGCTGGCCGGGCCCCGGCCGCCTGCACATGGGCGGCTTCGCCTACGAGAACCTGGTGCCGCGCGGCCCGTTCCCCCTCACCAAGCGGCTGCGCTGGGTGGGCGCCGCGACCGCCGAGTACCACCCGGAGCCCTACGAGCGACTCGCCGCGGTGCTGCGGGCCGGCGGCGAGGACGAGGACGCCCGCGAGGTGCTCCTCGCCAAGCACCGGCGGCGCCGCGAGAGCCTGCCCCTCGCCGCGAAGCTGGTGGGGTACGCGCAGGACTGGACGGTCGCCTACGGCTACCGGCCGGGCCGGGCCGCGGTGTGGATGGCGGTCCTGTGGGCGGCCGGCTCCCTCGCCTTCGCGCGCGCCGAGCCGCCCCCGCTGAAGAGCGGCGAGCACCCGGACTGGAACCCGGCCCTCTTCGCCCTCGACCTGCTCCTCCCGGTCATCGACCTGGGCCAGGCGGGCTCCTGGCAACTCCACGACGCCTGGCAGTGGCTGGCCGCGGCCCTGATCCTCCTGGGGTGGATCCTGGCCACAACGGTCGCGGCAGGAGCCACCCGCCTCCTCCGCCGAACGTGACCTTCCGGCAGCCGCAGCCACGGCCAACCGAGCCGCACGGCTGCGGGCGCCCGTCGCCGCCCCAACCGCGGGCGCCCGTCGCCGCCCCAACCGCGGGCGACCGTCGCCGCCCCAACCGCGGGCAATCGTCGCCGCCCCAACTGCGGGCAATCGTGCCTCCCCCAGTGCCTGAACGGCCTGGGAGGTACCCCCAGGGCGGCACGGGTGGGCGCTGGGGGTACCCCCTCTGGGGGAGGCGCCCCGTAAGCGCCGGGCAGCGCGACCC